>NZ_CP159486.1:689215-1378431 GCF_041902845.1 Limibacterium fermenti | reverse complement strand
ACCGAAGGGTGAGGTTCTCCTTTTCCCGGGCATATTGGAGAACAACAGCCGCGTTGTCTCCCGACGTTTGGCGTTCCTTTGTCCAAATGCCGTTGTGAAACGAGCGAACGGACACCGGTAAAACATCCGGTTCAAGATAAATATATACTTTTGTGTTATTATCCAACTGCTGAAATCCGGATACCGCCTTTCCGTCCCATCGCATTGCTCCCCGGCGAGAATTGACTATCAGTGAAACCGTTTCTTCATTTCCAAGAAATTCTAACTCATAAATACCTGATTGATGCGACACGGCATATTTTACCTCCACCTCCTCTTCGTCTAAATAAACGGAATAGGAATAGGGCGTGATTTTTTCCTGATCATAACTATATTGTATAACCGGCTGCAAGTCGTCAACCGAGCCTTGAAAAGGACTCAGGTTAAAAGCAGAACTTCCCCGATGACTGGTTACAACCAAGGGTAAACCGTTCAACAAATCGCCCGTAAAATCAGCCCGCTCCGGATACACACGCAACATACTGTTCGGAAGATGTATGGTAGGATAAGTCGGAACCAATAAATGACTGATGCCCCCGATATACGGATTTACATAATCAACCGGTTGCTTTGCCACAGATTGGGAAAACAAAGGGAAGATACTGAATAACAACCCACAGATAACAGACAAGTTGACGGTTTTCATTAATTTGCTAATTCGCTAATTTACTAATTCGCTAATTAATCTATCCCCTTGTTATTTCCTCCTTCTCGGCATCCCAATACATCGTACGGCCTTCCAGATACGCCCTTGTTCCCATGTGGGCGGTAATTGCTTCCTGAAACGCCTGATCGATACCGCACGCCGGCGTACCGCCATGACGAATGCAACTTAACCACTCCTTCAGATGTAAAAAAGTAGTATCGTACCTTTTTCCGCCTACATATGAATACAGCAGACCCCGTTTGGCGAAATAAAGTTCGGTTGCCGACGAAACAGCATCCACGCTACGTCCGGGAATATACTGATAAAACGGTTCCCCGGGTTTTATAATGCCTTTTTCTATTTTTTCTTTGTATTGTTCCGAACGGGGATCAATGGTAATGGTTAAGGTGCTTCCGACTTCCATCGTCGCATCATGCCCCATGATTTTTCGAGGACGATCATACTGGCTGGCAAGCGTGGCGGAATAGAGAAACGTAGTACCGCGGTCTTTATATTCGAAAGCTGTTTGCAACACATCAGGAACCGTACGTCCATCCTTAAAGAAATATACCCCTCCCGAAGAAACCGCAGAATCGGGAATACCTAACTTGAGGATTTGATTCATGGCATCATACTCATGCGTAAGCAAATCGCCGCTCAGACCCGTACTGTAATCCCACCAGCAACGCCAGCGGAAGAAACGTTCCAGACTGAATTTATCGCGCGGGTCAGGCCCGACATATTTAGCCAATCCCGCGGAAGTCATATAATCCATATACTCTTTTATCCTGTCGGGATCTCCTTCGAATTGCTTCCAATCGATGGTCTTTTCGTTTCCATCGGGATGAATGGCATATACCCACGCCCCATTCGGGTCATTGCGGTTTGTGCCGGTTTCGACAAGGCTTATGGGGCCCAGCAATCCCTTCTCAATAATCTCTCTCGCCCTTTCATAGGCCTCTATCTGACGATTTTGATGCCCGAGTTGAAACACCCGATTGCTACTTTTTACAATATCCCTCAAGGCATATGTTTCGGGCACCGTCCACGTCATCGGTTTTTCGAGATACACATGCTTACCGGCCTTGATAGCGTCCATAGCCATGGTTCCATGCCAATGATCGGGCGAAGCAATCACCACCGCATCCACATCGTCGGCCGCAAGCAACTCTTTATAATTCAAATACCGTTTCGGTTCAGGGCCGTAAGTACCGTTGACACCTTCACGATGAATGTTTGCACCGGCTTTAATACCGTCATAGGCGTGATTGTCGAAGACATCGCACACCGCGGTGAGTTGTATGCGCAAATCTTCCTGCTCCATGAAATCGGCATAACGGGTGTTTTTCGAATCTTTCAGCGATTGCTGTTTGAGCTCCTCGACATACTCAGGCGTTGCGAAACCCAGCCCGCGGAGCAATTGGCTTCCACGGATACCCGCTCCGATAATTCCCACGCGTACAATATTCTCATCGGACGCGATCGGAGTCATCGGCCTTTCATCCGACTTAAACCGAAACATCTCCGATGCACGGTTATTATTCATTTCATTTCTGCGCTTTTTGTAAATACCGTAAGCCATAGCCCCCAACACCGGAACCGTAGCGATTGCTTTCAGCGCATCGCGGCGCCCTTCGGAAACAGGACGTTTAGGAGCGTTTTCATGCGGAAGCTCCTCTTTGTTTGTATCTTTTTCGTTAGAAAGATTTTTATCGTTATCCATAAGTTAGTTGTGCTTTTTTCTGTTTGCGAAAATGATTCTGTCAAATCCTATAAGATGTGAAGTGGGAAAATACGACAGCACCATGACTGCCCCCAACATCACCAGGTTTTTGTCCACCCAAAGATAAGAACCTTCGGCCGGAAGCAAATACTCGACATTCAACATCGGCGGATGTGACAAATAGAACAATATAAGAAAGACGATAGCTCCCCAATACCCTAGTTTATTAAAAAGTCCAAGAATAAGAGATAATCCGACAAGAATCAACCCATAGATATTGATGAAATTCGTTACGGAAAGTAACGTAGGGTTTTCGGCCAACAGGGTAAAAAGAGGAGCAAACAGACCTTTAGAATCCAACAAGTAAGCGCTCGCAGACCAATTAGGCGTAAAAAGTTTCGCCGTTCCTTCGTATAAAAAATACCAACCGATTAATACTCTTAATAAAACCAACCAAAACAATCGCATTTTGGAATACTTTGTGTAAATGTCCTTCATTATTTTGAAACTATATATAAAACCGAGATTTCCTATGCTTTCGCGTAATTGTGCGGGAAACGAATAGTGGCCGTAAAATTACTACAAATTATTTTTACAGTAAAATTTCCGGAGTATAAGATTCGTAGCAATCAAGCCTTATTGTAAATATCTGTAAAAACAGGAATTTCTTATCAACTATCAAAACATTATTCCCGGGAGTTTCGTTTAACCCCTGATTCGTTGTTCTTTTGCCAGATAAAAGTGAAAGTAAACAATCCGATAGAATTAGTTGTTTGTATGGTAATAAAAATTTAGAAGAAATGATTGACCAGTCTTTTTTACATTTAATAGAGCAAAGTATCCGGATTCATTGGGATTTACCGGCAATGACAGACTTTCAGGGGAAGACGTTTTATTATAAAGATTTTGCCCGTGAAATGGACAAAATACATCATTATTTCAAGGCGGCGAATGTGCACCGAGGAGACAAAATTGCTATCGTCGGGCGCAACTCCGCTCATTGGGCGATCGCCTTTTTCTCTACGTTATCATACGGAGCCGTAGCCGTAAGTATTTTACATGAATTTAACAAAGAAAGTATCCAATATATCATCGATCATTCCGATTCGAAAATTATTTTTGCCGATGAAGCCATTTACAACGAACTCGACAAAAACGCCCTTCCGAAAGTAGAATCGGTTTTTTCCCTCGATAATTTGTCCTTGTTACATTCCGTATCAAAAGACTTGCAAACGTTTGCCGGTTCAGCCGAATCTTTCTTCGAAGAGAACTATAAAAACGGTTTCTTTGTGAATGACATCGCCTTCCGTCACGACCGTAGTGAAGAACTTGCCGTTATCAATTATACCTCAGGCACAACAAGCAGTCCCAAAGGGGTTATGCTCCCTTACCGCAGCTTATGGTCGAACACCAAATTTGCCAACGAACAATTACCTTTTATCCATTCGGGTGACGATATCGTATGCATGCTTCCCATGGCCCATACATACGGATTGGCATTCGAAGTGTTGAATTCCATTTCGATGGGCGTACATATCCATTTTTTGGGAAAAACGCCTTCGCCGCAGGTACTCGTTAAGACATTCGCAGAAATAAAACCCAAATTAGTATTGGCCGTTCCGCTGATCATCGAGAAGATCGTTACAAAAAATGTATTCCCTAAACTCGAACAAGGAGCGGCCAAGACATTAAAGAAAATCCCCTTATTGAACGCGATCGTTTATCGGAAAGTGCGGAAGTCCTTGATAGAAGTATTCGGAGGAAACTTAGTGGAGGTTGTCATCGGCGGTGCAGCGCTGAACGCGGATGTCGAAAAATTCCTGAGGAAAATAAAGTTCCCCTACACGGTAGGATACGGAATGACCGAATGCGGACCGCTTGTCTCTTATTCGTACTGGACAAAATTTAAGGAACGGTCGTGCGGACAAATTGTGGATCGTATGCAAGCAAAAATCGACTCCGAAGATCCGGAAAATATCGTCGGCGAAATCCGTGTGAAAGGAACCAATGTGATGCTCGGGTATTATAAAAATCAGGAAGCAACCGATGAGGTATTGCAAAAAGACGGGTGGATGAAAACCGGAGATTTGGGACTTATCGACAAAGATCATTTCATCTTCATTAAAGGTCGAAATAAAAACTTGATATTGGGCGCATCCGGACAAAACATCTATCCGGAAGAGGTGGAAGACAAACTGAACAATTCGCCCTATATTGCAGAATCATTAGCAATTGAAGAAAACGGCAAAATCACCGCTTTGATCTTTCCGGATGCGGATGCGTTGAAAGCCGATGGAATCGCCCCGGAAAACTACCAATCGTTTTTTGAAGAAACAATCAAGGAAATCAATTCGCAACTTCCTTCCTACAGCAAAATCTCAGCAGTAGTATTGCAGGACGAGGAGTTTGAGAAAACTCCAAAACGCAGTATCCGGCGATTTAAATATCAACCGGGCAGCCATCCCATAAATGAATGACAGTCTCTCATAGAAAGATTAATTGGGCTTTTTTGCCTATATATTCCGGTATGCTTTGGGAGAAATACCGACTAACCGTTTAAAGTACTTTCCGAAGAAGGATTGTGAAGGGAAGTGCAGTTCTTCGCTTATTTGTTGAATAGACTTATTGGTAGATTTTAGGAGGGATTTTGCCTCCAGGATTACATAATCGTTAATCCATTCCAACGCTGTTTTTCCTGTAAGTTGTTTGACTACAGTCGATAGATATTTTGGAGTTAAGTAAAGTTTGTCTGCATAAAACCTTACTTCGCGCGAATCTTTATAGTGCTGAAGAATCAGGTTGAAAAAGGCATCGAATAAAACTTCCTGTTTGGGCTTATCATCATTTGTTTTTTGTTGTGACTGCTGAGCATCGTAAAGCCCATAAAAAAAGGCTTGTGCCAACAAACGGACAATCTTCATGCGAGGGATGGTATTCTCCATCCGTAAAACTCTTTTTAATAAGGAATAATATTCATGCATCAGGTTCATGTCATCCGAATTTAGATGCATGATCGGACTCTCTTTTAAATAAAAGAATACGGGTACCGATTCTTTCGCATTCAGGTCAAAATTATCGATAAAGTTTTTTGAAACGATGATAAACAAGCCTTTAAAGTCCGGACTTTTATAGGAATATTGCGCTATTTGTCCCGGAAGCATAATAAAAAAATCATTTTTGGAATACTTGTAAACCTTCAAATTAATACTGCCTTCCACAGAACCTTCCAGACAAATAACGCCTACAGCATAATCAATCTTAATGGGACGATCAAAATAAGGTATTTTGCTGATGTCATCCAATACGAAAAGGTCGTTGGTAATGAGTTCCTGAGTAAGCCGATCTTCTATTGATTTTATTTCGTCGGGAGTGACGTCATTTGTCATAAATATCTCTTTTAGGCTACAAATATAGGACTATTTCAGGTGAAATATCTATTTAAACCGACTTTTAGAACACAATTAGCGAATTATTGACCTTGCCGAGCCATCCCGGTCATCCTATCTTTGCACAAGTTTTCAAAACAAAAAAGAAGGAAAACAATTTTAATAACTAAATTTTTAGAAATGAAAAAAATCATGTTATCATTAGCGTTGATGGTTGGATTAGGAACGGCAACGCAAGTAAGTGCACAAAAAGTGGATTTGGGTGTAAAAGCAGACGCCAACATGTCTAACTTTATTTTAAGTGATTTGGACAATGTGGAAAGCAATCTGGGGTTCGGAGCAAGTCTCGGAGGATTTGCAAAAATCAATTTCACCGATCACTTTGCTCTTCAACCCGAACTACTATTTCATTTCAAAACATCCGAAATAAAAAATAATCCTGCGGGAAATTCTTTCGAAGATTATCAATATTTCGGTGCGGAGATCCCTGTTTATGCCGTCGGACAAATGAACTTAGGTAGTGGAACGGGCTATATAGGCGTGGGACCTTATGTAGGCTTAGGTTTTGATGCCCGTTACAAATCAGATAATGACAACGCGGAAGATCTTAAACTCTACAAAGAATACGACAATAAAAAATCGGCTTTGCAGCGTTTTGATTTCGGTGCAGGAATCATGATCGGCTATGAATTCGAGGCGGGTATCCAAATCAATGCAGGGTATAAGATCGGCGTGATCGATGCCCTGAATGCCGGAAAAGACGATGCGACGATGTTACCTCAAACTATCAGTTTAGGACTCGGCTACCGGTTTTAATTTCGTGCGAAACGATGATAATTGTTGTAAAAGATGGAGGAGCACTCGAAAGTTCCTCCTTCTTTTTTAGTCGTTTGATACATTTATAAAGCTTAAAATCAGCAATATATGAAAAAGAATAAATCAATCTTTAGCATAACAAAGCAAAAAAGCATCTATCTAACCCTCTTCGCCCTATCGGTAATCGGGTGCGGAGGTAAAGAGAACACGGAAAAACCGCAGAAGGTTATTCCCGTAAAAGTGCTGAATGTCGAATTTTTTAATGAACATATCCAGCGTAATTACGTGGGGACGGCAGAAGGTTCATCCGCTATTTCCGTCAGTTTTTCGGGAATGGGAAATGTAGAACGGGTGTACGTATCGGAAGGACAAAGAATAAATAAAGGGCAGCTTTTGGCCGAGTTAAACTCGGTTACCGTACAAAATGCCTATGAAGTCGCCAAATCGACACTCAAACAAGCTGAGGATGCGTACGCCCGGATGTCGGAATTGCATAAAAAGGGGAGTTTGCCGGATATAAAATTCATAGAAGTCGAAACGGGATTGGAACAGGCTAAAGCCATGGAAGCAATCGCCCGGAAAAGCCTTGACGATTGCAAACTAGATGCTCCCATGTCCGGTATCATCGCGGAGCGTTCCGTGGAAGAAGGACAAAATGCCATGCCGGGGCTCTCGGCATTCAAGATTGTTTCCATCGACGATGTCAATATAAATGTAGCTATCCCCGAAAACGAAATAGGAACGGTACGGGTAGGACAACCGGCAAAAGTCCAGGTAACGGCTCTACAGGAGAAGGCATACGAAGGAAGAGTCGATATAAAAGGCATCGAAGCAAATCCCATCTCACATACCTATAAAATAACCGTTAAGCTGAGGAATCCGCAATCGGAAATTATTCCCGGTATGGTTTGTAAAGTATATTTAAGTCCTTTGGAAGAAGACGGAAACAAAAAAATAATCATTCCGAATAAATCCGTCCGGATTTCTCCCGACGGACAACGTTTCGTATGGCTGGCGGAAGACAATGTCGCCAAGCGCCGATTTATAACTACCGGGTCTTTGGCCGACTATGGTGTAATCGTAGAGGAAGGCCTGAAAGAGGGCGAGCAAGTGATTATAGAAGGGAGCAATAAGGTAAGCGAGGGAATGCAAGTGTCCATCGTGAAATAAAAAAAGACTCATGAGAAAGAATTCAGGAAGTATCGGTTCGGTTATGCGTCATAACCAAATAATGCTGTTAGTGATAGGAATTCTGGTTGTTGCCGGTATTTATGCATTGGCAGTGATGCCCAAACAAGAATACCCTACGTTTACCATCCGGCAAGGAGTAGTGGTAGGTGTTTATCCCGGGGCAAACTCGTCGGTTGTAGAACAACAACTGACTAAACCGCTCGAAAAATATTTGCTTACCTTTCCCGAAGTAAATCGTAAAAAAACGTATTCGCATACGAAAGACGGCATCGTTTACTTTTATGTGGAGCTGGCGGATAATGTTAAGGACAAAGATATCGTATGGTCGAAGATAAAACATTCTTTGTCGGTTTTTAAATCACAACTTCCCAGTGGCGTCCTGGCCTTGATTGCGAATGATAATTTCGGCGACGTCGCCGCCATCCTCCTCGCAATGGAATCGGAAGATAAGACTTATCGCGAAATGGACGGCTACGTGGATGTCCTTGAAAGCCGCCTCCGCCAGGTACCTTCCGTAGCGAATGTAAATCGGCACGGCTCGCAAAAGGAACAAATATCCATCTATCTGGATAATGATAAATTAAGCGCTTACGGCATCGGCTCCAAAACACTCCTGCTGAATTTGCTTACCCAAGGGGTTACCACAACAAGCGGCAAAATAGACAACGATCAAATGCACGTGCCGATCCATATCGCCGATCCGCTTTCCTCCGAAAAAGAGATAGAGGAACAGATCATCTATTCCGATCCGCAGGGAAATGTCATTCGTGTCAAGGATATCGGACGGGTAGTACGCGAGTATCCCGATCCGGAGAGTTATATTACTCACAACGGGAAAAAGTGCGTACTGTTATCGTTGGAAGTGCAGAAGAGCGCGAATATCGTTTCTTTCGGTAAGGAAGTAGATAAGGTCTTGAAAAATTTCGAGGAAGAATTACCCGAAAGCGTACAAATGCACCGCATTGCCGACCAACCGGAAATCGTAGGCAACTCAATCAGCTCGTTTTTGCAGGAATTACTGATGGCTGTTATTGCCGTGGTATTGGTCATCATGCTGTTGCTGCCTTTGCGCGTTGCGGCAGTCGCGGCCACGTCCATTCCGATTACCATATTTATTTCAATAGCAATATTATATGCAGTGGGTATTCCGTTGAATATGGTTACCCTGGCCGCCCTGATCGTGGTACTCGGAATGATTGTGGACAATTCGGTGGTAATTGTCGATAATTATCTGGATAAGTTGGATCATGGCATGTCGCGATGGCATGCGGCAATCGTTAGCGCGAAAGAATATCTGAAGTCTATTTTTTCGGCGACCCTGGCAATCAGCATCACTTTTTTCCCTTTTCTTATCACGATGACGGGAACGACTTACGACTTTTTGGAATATTTCCCATGGACCGTAACCATTACCTTATCCATATCGTTATTGGTTGCCATATTCGTTATTCCGTTCATACAATATGTATTTATAAGAAAGGGATTGTTGGCCACTAAGCGGGAACGGGCGTTGCAAGGAAAACCGGAAAGGAAAACAATACTGGATTATTTGCAAGGCGGATATGATAAATTATTGACCGGAGTGTTCAAACATCCCAAGGCAACCATCGGCATAGCGGTTATTTCGGTGGGAGTAGGATTGTATTTGTTCGCAACCCTCCCGCAAAGAATGATGCCGGTAGTAGAACGGAATCAGTTTGCCGTAGAAATGTACCTTCCGCAAGGAAGCCCCCTCGGCGCCACCGGTGCGGTAAGCGACAGTATGGAACATCTTTTGCGCCGCGACCCGCGGGTGGAATCCGTAACAGCCTTTGTAGGAGCAAGCTCGCCTCGGTTCCATCTGGTGTATGCGCCTAACATGCCATCGCCCGCTTATGCACAGTTCATTGTCAATACGACATCGGCAAAAGCTACGGAAGAAATACTGACGGAATATACCGATCAATACGCGTTTTATTTTCCCGAAGCGTACATCCGGTTTAAACAATTGGATTTTCAAGCCGTGGCGGCGCCTGTAGAGATCCGTTTTTCGGGAGAAAACTTACAGGAATTGAAAACCCAATCGGAAAAGATGATTTCCTACCTCAACACATTGGATGAATGCCTGCGCGTACGGACGGATTTCGATGATATGCTTCCGGGAGCCGAGATTGTACTGGATCCGGTTGAAGCAGGCCGCTTAGGTGTCAATAAAGCATTGGCATCACTGAATTTGTCGTCCAATTACGGAGGCATGTCTGTCAGTACCATGTGGGAGGGCGACTATCCGCTTTCGGTCGTATTGAAATCCGACAAAGATAACGAAGGCTTCAATAGCATTGAGAATGTGGATGTATCGGGCGTTATACCGGGCTCGATCGTACCGTTGCGCCAGGTCGGAACCGTAAAACCCGACTGGACGGAAGGGCAAATCGTCCGCCGTAACGGCATGCTGACCATTAGCGTCCTGGCCGATCTGAAATGGAATGTGAATGCAACCGAAGTCATCAAAAAAGTCCGACAGCATGTCGATTCGGAAGTTATTCCGGCATTACCCAAAGGGGTAAATGTCGAGTACGGGGGCGAAACAGAACTGAACAACGAGATTATCCCGGATATGATCAACGCAATGGTCATTGCCGTATTCATCATATTCCTGATACTCGTATTCCATTTCAAGAGGCTTAAATTGGCGCTTCTGGTTTTCTCATCGATGGCGCTTACCGTTTTCGGAGCCGCTTTCGGGGTATGGGTCATGGGTATCGACTTCAGCGTAACAGCCATGTTGGGATTGGTGAGCCTTGCGGGAATCGTGGTACGGAACGGTATTATCATGTTTGATTACACCGACGAACTCCGGCAAAAATACAAATTGCCCGTAGGAAAAGCCGCTTTTGAGGCAGGAAAGCGACGTATGCGCCCGATATTCCTCACCTCTGCCGCCGCCTCTATGGGCGTATTGCCTATGGTATTGAGCGGCGACCTGATGTGGGCGCCGTTGGGAACGGTTATCTTTTTCGGCACATTAATCTCCATGATATTTGTCGTAACGGTATTACCCGTAGCCTATTGGTTATTGTACAAAAAATCGGATAGAAAAGTTAAAGTAATAGCAGACAGAATATGATACGAAAAATAATGGCAATGTGCATGGCATCCCTCATGACTATCGGGATATATGCCCAAGAAACATATACATTGCAAACATGCAAGGAATTAGCGTTACAGAATAATACAAAAGCTCAAAAGAGCGAACTGGCATTAGAGGTTGCCCGTCAATCGAAAAAAGAAGCTTTCACCAAATACTTTCCGTCGGTGAGCGCAATGGGAGTAGGATTCAAGGCAACCAAGCCGATGATGGCAGGCGAAATACCGATAGGCGCGCTGATGGGTAATCCCGAGATGCCGCCATTCGAATTGAACATGTTGAAAAAAGGAATGATAGGAGTAGTCAGCGCTACCCAACCTGTTTTTGCCGGAGGACAAATCGTTAACGGTAATAAATTGGCAAAAGTAGGAGTGGAAGTGGCTGAATTGCAAAAATCGATGAGTGAAGATGCGTTGTTGCTCACCGTAGAACAATATTATTGGCAAATCGTAACGCTGAAAGAAAAGATGAAAACGATCGCGGAAGCCGAATCATTGCTCCAGCAGGCTTATCAGGATGTGAATAATTCTTACCAAGCAGGCTTGGTCAATAAAAATGAATTGCTGAAAGTAGAACTTAAACAGAATGAATTGGAGAGTAACAAATTGAAATTATCGAACGGATTGAAACTTGCGAAAATGGTATTGGCGCAATATATCGGCGTTACTTCCGATAATTTCGATGTCGAGGATCCATCTTTAATGGCTGAAGAACCGATGCTCCCTGTAAAAGCAGACCACGAGTCGGCTTTACAACAACGGGCGGAATACCGGTTGTTGGATAAGAATATTGAAGCGAATAAGTTACAGGTAAAAATGGAAACAGGCAAAAATCTTCCTACCGTTGCCATAGGCGCGGGGTGGAATTATATGAACATCGATAAAAACTCGCCCATGGGCATGGAAGATAATTTCGGAATGGGCTTTGTGACCATTTCGATCCCTATTACCAATTGGTGGGGTGGCTCACATGCAATAAAGAAACAAAAGATGCAGGTGAAAATAGCCGAGAGCGAAAAACAGGACACCGAGGAGTTATTGTTGATACAGATGCAACAATTATGGAACGAAGTGAACGAAGCCTTGGCCCAAGTACGGTTGTCGGAGAAAGCCATCGATTCGGCGGTCGAAAACGTCCGGTTGAACTCGGATTATTATAAGGCCGGAACAGGTGTCCTTACCGATCTTTTAGATGCCCAAAGCTCTTTACAGCAGGCACGCGACCAACATACCGAAGCGCTCGCCAATTACCGTATAAAACAGTCAAAATATAAGCAAGTGACGGGACAACCGTAAAAAAGCAATGAAAGAAAGCTTATCCCACGAAAAGGTCTGTTTCCAGAAAGAATATGATGGGAAAAAACTGGATATAGAAATGGTAACCAATCCGTTTTTCAAACAATTAACGGACTTCGTAATGGCTTTACCGGGGAATGCCTCATTGCCGGGTAAAATTATTTATTCCAAACGGAACGATGTCAGTGTAATGGAAATAATGGGCGTTCGCTTAACGATTAAAGCGTATAAGCATATCACCCTGGCCAATAAAATCATTTATGCGACCGTCCGAAAATCAAAGGCTGAAAGAGCTTATAACCATGCGTTAGAATTAACCGCCAGAGGTATAAGCACTCCAGCACCGATCGCTTATATCGATTGTTATCGGCATAAGATGTTGCAGAAAAGTTTCTTTATCTGTTTGTACGTCAATTATCCGTCGGTTTCGGATTTTAGGGCATTGCCCATACCCGAAACAGAAACTCTCTTCAGGGCATTCGGTCATTTTACTTATCACCTTCATTTAAAAGGTGTGTATCATAAGGATTACAGCCTGAGTAACGTATTAGTAATACGGCGCTCATCGGATTATGATTTTTGCCTGATCGACAATAATCGTATTCATTTTGGGGAATACTCCCTAAGAGAATCGATGAAAAATATGTATCGCCTGAGTTTACCGGCAGATAAATACGCTATTGTAGGATCTGCATACGCGGAAGTATCGAAAACTGATGATATCTGGACCGTATCTCTGATGTTTTTTTACCGTGAATTTTCAATTCGCCTTTCCTCCCTCAAACGGAAGGTGAAAAATCTGTTGAAAATCATTCGGAAATAGAGATAACGGGAATCTCTTTTCAATGAGCCGGGGTTCCTTTCCCGTCTAACCGCTCCAGGGGCGGTTTGACGGGAAGAATCACCGGTAATTTTATTCGTACTCGTTCCAAGCCTTGATTTCGATCTGATCGATATCGACGTTGCAAAAAGCATTGATGAAAGCGCTTGCCAAACGCGAATTGGTAATCAAGGGGACATTAAAGTCGATGGATGTCCGCCGGATGTAATAGCCGTTGCGCAATTCCCCGGGCGAAAGGTTTTTGGGAATATTCACCACCAAATCGATCTGTTTGTTCTGAATCAGCTCGATGGTATTCGGACTTTTATCTTCATTCGGCCAATACACTAATGTAGCCGGCACGCCGTTTTCTTCGAGGAACTTTTGGGAACCGCCGGTCGCAAATAAGTTATATCCTTTTTCATGCAACAGCCTCGCAGACTCCAGCAGTTCGACTTTCGAACGGGCAGGCCCCGTCGAGAACAATACATTTTTCTTCGGAATGGTATATCCTACCGCCAACATGGCCGTGAGCAACGCTTCATAAAAGTTGTCGCCCAGACATCCCACTTCGCCCGTCGACGACATATCGACGCCTAACACGGGGTCGGCCTTCTGCAAGCGCGAGAAAGAGAATTGCGAGGCTTTGATTCCTACATAGTCCAAATCGAAAGCGCTTTTGTGGGGTTTTTCCACCTTCAGTCCGAGCATCACTTTCGTGGCCAGCTCAATAAAATTAATCTTCAGGACTTTCGACACAAAGGGGAACGACCGCGACGCACGCAGGTTGCATTCTATCACCCGTATCTTATTGTCCTTCGCCAAAAACTGGATATTAAACGGTCCGGAAATATTCAATGCACAAGCAATCTCACGCGACACCTTTTTTATTTTCCGAGCGGTTTCGACATATAATCGCTGAGGCGGGAACTGGATGGTCGCATCGCCTGAGTGCACGCCGGCAAACTCGACGTGTTCCGAAATGGCATACGTCACGATTTCGCCTTTATCGGCTACCGCATCAAACTCGATTTCTTTCGCATTCTCGATAAACTCACTCACCACAACCGGATGTTTTTGCGATACTTCGGCCGCCAGTTGAAGGAAATTTTTCAACTCTTCGTCGTTCGAACATACGTTCATGGCCGCTCCCGACAATACATACGACGGGCGCACCAATACCGGATACCCCACCTTATCGACAAAACCGTGCACCTCCTGAAGCGAGGTCAACTCCATCCAACGAGGCTGATCGATATGCAGACGGTCGAGCATACTCGAAAACTGATGGCGGTCTTCGGCATTATCGATGCTTTTGGCCGATGTGCCGAGAATGTTCACGCGGGCATTGTCGAGACGCACCGCTAAGTTATTGGGAATTTGCCCTCCCACCGACAAGACGATACCATGCGGATTTTCGAGTTCGATAATATCCATCACCCGCTCAAACGTCAGCTCGTCAAAATAAAGACGGTCGCACATATCATAATCGGTCGAAACCGTTTCGGGATTATAGTTGATCATCACCGACCGGTATCCTTCCTTGCGCACCGTTTTCAGAGCATTCACCGAGCACCAGTCGAATTCGACCGACGAACCGATGCGATAGGCGCCCGATCCGAGTACAATCACCGAGCGGTGGTCACCCAAGTAATGGACATCGTTCTCGACTCCATTATAGGTGAGATACAAGTAATTTGTCTGCGCCGGATATTCGGCTGCAAGCGTGTCGATCTGCTTCACGGCGGGGACGATACCCCGTTTTTTACGGTAAGCGCGAACGGCGGCCTGGTTGTTTTCGTCAGCATCCTCCTTCCATAAAGCTCGTGCGATTTGGAAATCGGAAAAGCCTTGCTGTTTCGCCGTTTTCAACAGTTCATCGAAGCCGGGATTCGACCCGCTTTCAAAATCGAGTGATCCGGGAGCCTGTTTTTCAAGCGCCTCGGCCGTCTCGATGATATTATAGAGTTTTTCGAGGAACCATTTGTCGATTTTCGTCAACTCATGAATCTGATCGACGGTATATCCCTTGCGGAAAGCCTTGCTGACGACAAATATCCGCTGATCGGTGGGCTCGCGCAACGCTTTATCGATATTTTCGATCTGCAACTCTTTGTTTTCCACAAAACCATGCATGCCTAACCCTACCATTCGCAAGCCTTTTTGGATGGTTTCTTCAAACGTACGCCCGATCGCCATGATTTCGCCCACCGATTTCATACTCGAACCGATCTCTTTCGATACGCCGGTGAATTTGCCCAGATCCCAGCGGGGAATCTTTACGACAATGTAGTCGAGAGCCGGTTCGAAGAAAGCGCTCGTGGACTTGGTTACGGAGTTTTTGAGATCGAACAACCCGTATCCCAATCCGAGCTTGGCGGCGACAAATGCAAGCGGATAGCCGGTAGCTTTCGAAGCTAATGCCGACGAACGGCTCAAGCGCGCGTTGACTTCGATTACACGGTAATCTTCCGATTCGGGATCGAAGGCAAACTGCACATTACATTCCCCTACAATACCGATATGCCGGACGATAGCGATGGACAGGCGGCGCAGCTTGTGAAACTCGGAATTCGTCAATGTTTGCGAAGGAGCCACCACAATACTCTCGCCGGTATGGATTCCGAGCGGATCGAAGTTTTCCATATTACACACCGTAATGCAATTGTCGTAGGCGTCACGTACGACTTCATATTCGATTTCTTTCCAGCCCTTCAACGATTTTTCGATCAGCAACTGAGGCGAATAAGCAAACGCTTTTTCGGCGAGCACTTTCAGTTCGGCCGGATTATCGCAGAATCCCGATCCCATCCCGCCGAGCGCATAAGCCGCCCGCACGATGATGGGGTACCTCAATCCTTCGGCCGCTTTCAGGGCATCATCGAGCGTTTCGACCGCCATGCTCCTGATCGTTTTCACCCCTATTTCATCGAGCTTTTTCACGAAGAGTTCGCGGTCTTCCGTATCCATAATCGCCTGCACGGGCGTACCAAGCACCTGCACGCCATATTTTTCGAGTACTCCCGAAGTGTGCAACCGGACCCCACAGTTGAGCGCCGTCTGTCCTCCGAAAGCCAACAGGATGCCTTCGGGACGTTCCTTGGCAATGACCTTCTCCACGAAATAAGGCGTGACGGGCAAGAAGTAAATTTTGTCGGCCGATTCTTCCGATGTCTGCACCGTCGCGATATTCGGGTTAATCAGAATGGTTTCCACACCCTCCTCGCGCAAAGCTTTCAATGCCTGCGAACCGGAATAATCAAACTCGCCGGCTTCGCCTATCTTCAATGCGCCCGATCCGAGGATGAGCGCTTTTTTTATATCTTTCTTCATTTCTGTGTCTAATGTCTAAATGTCTAATGTCTAATGTTTTTCAGAGCAGTTTTACAAAATCATCAAAGAAAAACTCCGTGTCGGTAGGCCCGGCGGCCGCTTCCGGATGGAACTGTACCGAAAAAAACGGCTTCGATAGATGGCGGATACCTTCGTTGGTTGCGTCGTTCATATTCACAAAATAAGGAAGCCAGTCACCGTCGAGCGTTTTATCGTCGACCGCGTAACCATGATTCTGCGAAGTCACATAACAGGTATTGGTACCGGCCTTGCGCACGGGTTGGTTCGCGCCGCGATGACCGTACTTGAGTTTGTACACCTTGGCTCCGGCCGCTTTAGCCAGCAACTGGTTGCCCATGCAGATACCGAAGATCGGCTTGTCGCCCGCCATCGCCTTCCGGAGGTGCTCGACGGTGGCACCGCAATAGTCGGGACTGCCGGGGCCGTTCGTAATAAACAACCCGTCGTAATCGATGCCGCTAAAGTCGTAATCCCACGGCACGCGGATCAGATGCAGATTTTTCGACAACAATTGGCGGATAATATTATGTTTCACACCGCAATCGACCAACACGACCTTCTTCTCACCCTGCTTATATTCGATTATTTGCTTGCAAGATACTTTATCGACCAAATTTTCGCTCTCCGGATCGTAATACGGAATATCGTCCGCATCGTCATAGACAATTTTGCCCAACATCGAGCCCTTTTCGCGAAGCACCTTGGTGAGCATACGCGTATCGATACCGTATATTCCGGGGACATTCTCTTCCCGGAGCCATTCATCGAGACTTTTGACGGCATTCCAGTGCGAGTATTCGCGGGAATACTCCTGAACGATGAGCCCGTTCACATGAATGCGCTCCGACTCAAAAAAATCGGAAATTCCGTCGACCTGATTGTTTGCAGGAACACCGTAATTTCCGATGATGGGATACGTAAGAGTGAGGATTTGTCCTTCGTAAGACGGGTCTGTTAAATTTTCGGGATAGCCGACCATTGCCGTATTAAAAACCACTTCTCCCGATGTCATCTTTTCGGCGCCAAACGATCGTCCTTGAAAAACCATGCCGTTTTCGAGGACCAACCGCACCGCTTTGTCAGTATACATAGTGCGTATTTAGTTATATTGAGTTGATATTGTCTGATATTAGAACACAAAGGTAGAAAAAAATCCGGGTTTTGAAAGAGTTGTCGAAAAGTTTTTTCGTAGAAGAGAAACTTTTACAAGACATGGATTTAAGTTGAGGGGAACGATTCTTTTTTGCGGCTTCAGGGAGGGAGGTCGTTCGAAATGTGAGGAGACCGATGCAAAGTCGCCGGAGGGTCATTCGAAGTCTGCGGAGACCGATACAAAGTCGCCGGAGATCATTCGAAGTGCGCGGAGACCGATACAAAGTCGCCGGAGGGTCATTCGAAGTCTGCGGAGACCGATGCAAAGCCGCCGGAGATCATTCGAAGTACGCGGAGACCGATGCGAAGTCGCCGGAGGGTCATTCGAAGTCTGCGGAGACCGATACAAAGTCACCGGGGATCGTTCGAAGTCTGCGGAGACCGATGCAAAGTCGCCGGAGAGCGTTCGAAGTCTGCGGAGACCGATGCAAAGCCGCCGGAGAGCGTTCGAAGTCTGCGGAGACCGATACAAAGTCGCCGGAGATCATTCGAAGTACGCGGAGACCGATACAAAGTCGCCGGAGAGCGTTCGAAGTCTGCGGAGACCGATACAAAGTCGCCGGAGAGCGTTCGAAGTCTGCGGAGACCGATACAAAGTCGCCGGAGAGCGTTCGAAGTCTGCGGAGACCGATACAAAGTCGCCGGAGATCATTCGAAGTACGCGGAGACCGATACGAAGCCGCCGGAGACGCGTTTTAGTCCTTGTCGAGCCTGTATTAGTCAGCGGGAACGCATATTTGTCTTTGCCGGGCGTGTATTCGTTCTTGTTGAATGACGAGAAGCAGTCGGAGGATAAGCATACTGGCCGTTATCATCATAGATGTTCGGCTTTCTCATATACCGTAACGAAACCGTATGGGAACGGTATCCCGCCAGGATGCCGATGCCGTTTTCCACATTATTATAAATCTGCACCGGCTCTACCAGTATATTCCCGTCGGCATTATCGGCCTTATTCGCCGATACCACATATCGATAGAAATCTTTCGACACTTCCGCTATGATCACCTGATACTCCTCCGTGACCTCTTCGTCGGTTTCTTCTTCCTCCACGGGTTTTCCGTCTTTGTATTTTCTCATCTCGATGGCGCCGGAGAATTCGAAATCGAAGAGAAGCGATTTTCCGTCGATGAAAAGATCATTAAATACGTTATCGCCCCACCCCGAATCGCCGTCAAATATAAGTTCCTCGAGAAAATCGGCATTGCCCGACGGGTTATTTTTCAACAATTCTTCATAATCGATATTTACCGGCCACGAATAACGCGTTCCGTCTTGGTAACAGGTGTTTTTCTTTACTTTAATAAAATAATAATTCTCTTCACCGCCCCGATCGGATAATTTTAATTGCAGTTTGGCATTCCAAGAGGTTGTTTCATACTCCATCCCTTCCTCACCGCCATACGCATAATACGGTGTGAATTTTTCCGACTCCGTAATCGTGATGACCGAATCGACGGTGGTGACATCGGGGCCTTTGGGAATGAGCGTCTCCGCCAGAATCGCATCGAAACCGGCCGCTTCGGCTTCCACGCGTATGCGGTCGAGCGGACGGGGAAGATAGGAACCGCGATATATGCCCTGCGAAACGTGCGCGAGTTTCTCTTTCAACACCTCATTCACGTACAGGCTGACCGTTGCATTCTCGACCGCTGCCAGCGTATCGGAATAATATCCGTTCAACACAAAACGGCTTTGCGACAGATGTACCGACACAGCCGAGTCGGAGCTCAAAAATCCGTTCATCACCAAAAAAGGATCGGTGATTTCGCCTTTAAATTCGATATCTTTTTCGCACGATATCCAACACAAGGCGGTCAATAAAAATACGAAAGCAATGACAGTTCGTTTCATTTTCTTAAAATTTAATCGTATAACTAACGGAAGGTATAATGGGGAATAGCGTGGCTTGTTTCAACACATTTTTATCGCGATACTGTTGCGTCTTCGGATCGAAAACATACTCGCTCGACACGTACACGTAAAACGGATTCATTTGATTATACACATTATAGATGCTGATGTTCCATGTACGCAAGTGGCCGCGGCGGGTCTTTTTATGAAAGTTAACGCCCAAGTCGAGGCGGTGATAACTATTATAGCGGAAGTTGTTGCGGCCCTCGATGTACGTGTGTTTGTTTGAAGCGTACCCGGAATAATCGTAGCTGGGCGAATCGGCGGCGGCATATTCGTGAAAGCCGAAGGTGGCGGCATTTCCCGTGCTGAACACCCATGAAGCCGACACGTCGATTTTGTCGGAGAACTTGTGCATGGCGGTCACGTTGATATCGTGCCGGCGATCGTACTTGGCCGGAAAGCGGCGCCCGTTGTTGAGCATATTGCCCGGCTGATCGAAAATACGGTCGGCTTTCGACCACGTATAGCCGATCCAACCCGTGGTGTTCCCAAACGAGCGCTGGGCCAACAGCTCCACGCCGTAAGCAATGCCGCGCCCCATGCTCACCTTTTCTTCCCAATTGGTCGAAGCCCCCATAAACGAGGCTCCGTCTTTGTATTCGAGCAGATTTTCCATCGTCTTGTAATAGCCTTCGACCGAAAAGTCGGCGATGTTTTTCAATGCATAGAACACACCGGCCGAATACTGATGCGAACGCATGGGGCGGATTTTATCGGTTGCCGGCACCCATAAATCCGTGGGAAAACTGACGGTGTTATTCGACAGCATGTGAATATACTGGTTCATATACGCATATCCGGCTTTTACCGACAGGTTATCATTGAGCAGCACGCGCATCCCTACTCTCGGCTGCAACGAGTAGTAATGTCGTTTTTGCACATGAAACGAGGAGAAATGCAAACCGAGATTAGCCTTCAACCGGCGTCCCAACGACACATTATCCTCGGCATAGGCAGCCGTTTCGTGGGCATATACCCGAGGGCTTCCCACTACCGTATCGATATTTTCGTCTACAAATTCATCATCTTTTATCTTTACGGCAGTGACATCCGGCGTAAACGTGTGATAGGTGTATGCCGCTCCGAACTTAACATCGTGGTGGGTATTGGGCGTATAATCGAAATCGGCTTTCAATGTCCAGTCGCGGATACCCGAATTATACTTCAGCCCCGATTCGTTCTTCTGACCGGCATCGGGCTTAGCATCATTTTTCACGACTTCTTCCTGCGATAATCCCAACGACGAGCGGTAACGCGTAAACGAAGCGGTCGCATTCATAAACAGCTTATTGTTCACGATATGATTCCATCGAAGGGCGGCAATCGCATTGCCCCAATCCCAATCGACCTTCATATATTGTTTCGACTCCTCTATACCCTGATTTGCGTACGGATCGGACGAATCGCCGGAATAAGCGGTATACGAATCTCTGGTTTTGGCCTTCAGATAGATGACATCATCACCCAAATAAGTACTCAGGTATAACTTATCGCGTTCCGAAATCTTATGCGTAAACTTTGCATTCACATCGTAAAAGAAATAGCCCGCACCGCTAACTTTCGTATCTTCCTCACTCGACAGCAACCATAGCGCCGGCTGCGCGAGCACATCGATATAAGTACGGCGGGCGGATATATTGAAGGTGGTTTTTTCTTTGATGATGGGGCCTTCCAACTGGATTTTCGACGCAATAAGCCCGATGCTTGCCGTGCCGCGAATTTTTTTGTCGTCACCGTCTTTCATGCGCACATCTACGATGGAAGAGAGCCTTCCGCCGAAACGCGCCGGAAAGCTGCCCTTGTATAGCGTTACATTCTTCAACGCATCGCTATTGAACACCGAAAAGAAGCCAAGCATGTGGTTTACATTATATAACGGCACTCCGTCGAGCAAGAGCAGGTTTTCGTCGGGACCGCCGCCGCGGACATACATACCGGCCGACCCCTCGGTGCCCGATTGCACGCCCGGCAGCAGTTGCAAGGCCTTGATGAGGTCGTTCTCGCCGAAGAGCGTGGGGATATTTTTGATTTGCGTGATCGGCACTTCCACGGCGCTCATTTGCGAGCCGCGGACTCCCGTTTCGGAACGGTTGCCGACGACGGTGATTTCCTGCAACTCATTATCGAGTTCGAGACGAATATTCAGTACCGTGTCGCTCCGGAGCGAGAAGGTATGTTTTTCGGCCCGATAGCCGACATACGAATATTCGAGCGACACCTCCCCGGCAGGAAGGGTCAGCGAATAGTATCCGTAATTGTTTGTGACGCTGCCTTGCGACGAAACGGCATCGAAAACCGCAGCCGACAGCAAGGTCTCGCCGTTTGCGCGGTCGGTGACGTACCCGCTGACGGTATAACGTTGCGCAACGGCCCGAGGCGTAACGGAAAACAACAAACATACCGCACTTAAAATAATTAGCTTGTTCATATGTCTTTTCTTCCATAGATGCCGCATCCGTAAAATCCCTGCAAGCAAAACGGATAAAAAACACTTTTTCCTTGGTTTGTTTTTCTTTTGCTTGCCGACCCGCAGCGCCGGCAGAAAGAGTGAAACCGTCAAAAATCTTTAAAATCCAGCCCTTTTCTTGCCCTCGTTTTAGAATTGCCTTACCTTTGGGTCGCTTTTACAGCAAGCAGATTAAAAGAACAATATGAATTTTTCACGCTTTAACGATGCGTTATCGAGAATAGGAATAGACCGTTTTCTTTCTCTCCTGATTTTAGCCGTATTCGCGGCTTGGTTAAAACCCGAAATCGGATCGGGAACCGGTCCTTACTCGCTATCGTCCATCGCAAATTACGCCATTTCGGTCATCTTTTTCTTTTACGGATTAAAATTGAGCAAAGAGAAATTCCGGGTCGGGTTATCCAACCCGTGGCTGCACATTTTAATTCATGTAACCACCTTTATTATTTTTCCTTTGGTGGTTTTAGCGGTGAAACCCTTCTTTACGGGCGATGAAAATGAACTCCTGTGGCTCGGCATTTTTTATCTGGCAGCGCTCCCTTCAACGGTTTCCTCGTCGGTAGTGATGGTTTCGCTTGCCCAGGGCAACATCCCGGCAGCCATTTTCAATGCCAGCATTTCGAGCCTTATGGGCGTCTTTCTCACGCCCCTTTGGATGGGTCTGGTATTATCCGGATCGAGCGGTATGGAACCCAACGAGCTGACGTCTATCATTGTTAAACTCTCGCTTCAAATTTTGCTGCCCGTAGCACTGGGCATGTTCCTGAACCGGAAGTGGGGTAAGTTCGCCGAGCGGCATAATAAGCAACTCCGGCTGTTCGATCAGACCGTGATCCTGCTGATTATCTATACGTCCTTTTGCGAATCGTTTCACGAACGGATATTCGATGGGCTTCCGGCTTCGACCTTACTATTTACCGGCATAGGGATGATTGCCTTATTTTTCATCGTATACACATTTGTTTCGTTCATGACCAAACTCCTGAAGTTCAATTATGCCGATACGGTTACCGCACAGTTCTGCGGCTCTAAAAAGTCGCTGGTACACGGCACCGCCATGTCGAAAGTCATTTTTTCGGGATTTGCCGGTGTCGGCGTTATTTTGCTTCCCATCATGTTTTATCATGCGTTCCAATTGATGATCGTCACCGCTATTGCGCGCCGCAAATTAAAAAAGGAAGAGAGCATCCGACAAGAACACCTCGCTACCCGACAAAAAGAATAATCATCCGCAAACCACGTATATAAAATGAGAAAGACCGTTTCAGGAACCGTCCCCATTGCGTGCAAAGAAAAACCGGCACCTGTGCAAAGTATGCAATAAGACAAGGATCCCATGCGGCGGAACCCTTGTCTTATTCAATCGATTCGTGAACTTATCACTTTACTGGAGGAGATTATTCAGCCAACACTTTAGCTTTTTCGGTTTCAAATTCTTCCTTAGTCAGAATATTCTGATCCAACAATTCTTTCAGTTCTTTCAGCTTATCCGCTTTCGAACCCGTTAACGTGATCGCCCTTTCTTGTTGATAAGAAGCATTTCCGGACAAAGGAACCATTTCGTATCGATGTACCGGTTTGTACTTCATAATCCATAAGAAAGGCACCCACACAAAAAGTCCGCCGATAATAGCGCCGACATCCACCTGTTCATTTCTAGACATCGCGACATTCAACGGCTCATATCCCGCTTTTTCCAACCGGATATTGGTGGAACTACCCACTATTTTAGTATCACTGTGGGTGTAAGGAGTCGTGCCCACCGGTTCGCCGTCAAGATACAACTTTGCTCCGACCGGATTGGTCTCTATTAATGTGGAACTGGAACAACTGGCAAATAATACGGCACCGGACATTAATACACTAAAGAACTTCAATTTCAAACTCTTTTGCATTGTGTTTAATTTTAATTTATCCATAAATTCATGAAGAATACAAAACAAGTTGCAAAGCTAAATAATCTTTTTCGAAACAGGAAATAAAAAAATTACTCCGGCGTAGAAACGGTTTTGAATTTTCCGAATGAGCTGATTTTGTTTATTCTTGTTGCGGGGACTTGGGAGTTAAAGGGATACCTGCCCGCACAAGGACTTTATCAGAAATAAAGAAATACGTGACGCCCATAATTAGGATACCCGTAAAAAGTAAAAGCCATTCAATCTTTACCACATCGGCCAAAGGTCCGAACCCGATCATTCCGAGAGGAAGCATGATACTCGATATCATCCCCATCACGCTAAATACGCGCCCCATAAAATCCGGCTCCACCGTTTCTTGCAAAAGGACCATTCCCGGAGTATTGAATAACGGCATCACACAACCGAACAACCCCATAAAAAAGATATAGACCCAGAAGTCGGGAACAATGCCCAATGCGACAGTAAAACAGCCCATAAAGAGAGATGCCATACCCATGGTGTGAACCCGGTTTTTAAATCCGCCCCAGAAAGCCATTAAGGCGCCGCCTAAAATCATCCCGATCGAAAAAACGACCTCCAATACCGTCAATCGCCATACATCATCGCCAAAACTCCGCGCCACCTGTAGAGGCGTCAGGAAAGCGGCGGGCGCCATTAACACAAAAAAGACGGCTAAATAAATAAAATACTTTTTCAGAAAAAGATGCGTCCGGATATAGGTTAACCCGGCTTGCATGTCGGCTAAATAGCTATTCTCCGATTTCTTCATCGCTTTGGCATGCGGCGGCGTATGCAGGAAAAATGCAAGGATGAAAATACCGATGGCTGCCGTAATGACGTCTATCAGAAAAATATATTCTATGCTGATAAGCGAAAGCAAAGCTCCGCTAATCATGGGCGATAAAAGGTTCACCATCGATTGTATGCTGGTATTGGTCGCATTGACTTTCGTTAGTTTATCGACAGGTACCAACTGAGGAATAAACGAATTGACCGCAGGTGTTTGAACGGCGGAACCGAACGCCCTTATCGCGGATACGGCAAAGAGCATCCACAAAGAGCCATAACCTAAATGAAAAAAAACAACGAGCACCAACGTTGCCAAGGCGATGAACGAGTCGGCGGCAATAATCAACTTCTTCCTATCGTAACGATCGGCCCAAACACCGGCAAAGGGCGACAGAAAAAAGATGGGCAGAAAACCACACAGAATGGCAATCGTCATCATGATTCCCGACTGGGTTTTCAACGTAATATGCCACATAATGGCATATTGCACCAGCGATGTACCGAATAAAGAAATCGTCTGGCTTGCTAAAAACCAGGTAATTTTCTTTATCCAATTTGTATCTGTCATTTTTTTATCTGATCGTGTTGCCGTCGTATCCCCATTTCAGGTAAACGGCTCCCCAACTGAATCCGGCTCCGAAGGCAACCAATATAATCGTATCGCCTTTGCGTAATTGATCTTCCCATTCCCATAAACAGATGGGGATCGTACCGGCACTCGTATTGCCATAGCGCTCGATGTTGACCATCACCTTTTCGGGCGGAATGCCGGAACGGGTAACGGCGGCATTAATAATCCGTAAATTAGCCTGATGAGGAACAAGCCAGTCAACATCGCCGGCCGTGAGATTATTCCGCTCCATAATATCGCCCGCTACGTCGGCCATACGCGACACGGCATATTTATAGACCACTTTTCCATCTTGATGTACGGTATGCCCGGCGTTGTCGACGGTTTCATGCGATGCCGGATATTTACTGCCGCCGGCCTTCATTTGCAACGGTTCATACCCTACCCCGTCGGAATGCAATATCACGTCCATAATTCCTGTTTCTTCGGCGGTAGGCTCGATCATGACGGCCCCCACCCCGTCGCCAAACAGCGGACAAGTGGTACGGTCTTTATAATTGGTTATGGAAGACATTTTATCTCCCCCAAGTAGTATAATCTTATTATACTTGCCGGTCTTGATCAATCCGTTGCAAATTTCCAGGCCATATACAAAGCCCGAACAAGCCACTTCCATATCAAAACAGAAAGCATTCTTAATACCGTTTTCTTCCGCCACAATAGAGGCGGACGAAGGAAAGAGATGATCGGGGGTGCTTGTGGCGAAAATAACCGCATCCACGTCTTGAGGCTGCGTACGCATTTTCCTCAACAAATCGGCCACAGCCCGGCTTCCCAAAACCGAGACTCCCTGCGCCTCGCCTTTCAATATGCGGCGCTCCTTAATGCCGACACGAGTCGTGATCCACTCATCACTGGTATCGACCATACGCGATAACTCTTCGTTGGTAAGAACATAATCCGGCACACCGGCAGCGATCCCTGTAATGACGGCGTTTAGGTTGTTTATCCTCATAATTTCTATAAAAAAACGCCCTGAAAAAATCATTCTTCTTTCAGGGCATTCTATTTCTTACGTTATTAAATCCTATTCTTCGCTATCGATAACCACTTTGCCTTTGTAGTATAACTTCCCTTCATGCCAATGAGCACGATGATATACATGATACTCGCCGGTTGCGGGACAAATTGCTAACGTAGGAACTTTCGCTTTGTCGTGAGTTCTTCTTTTTCCTTGTCTTGCTGAAGACTGTCTGCGTTTTGGATGTGCCATTTTATATTACTTTTTATTATTGTTTTTATTCTTCTAAGTTGAGTCCTTTTAAGGCCTCCCATCGGGGATCGGGTGTTTGAACATCCGACGCATCTTCTACATCATCATCCATATCATCCTCTATCTCGTCCGTATCTTCGCTGTCATCATCGTCACGACTTACGGCGCGATGTTTTTTGAGTTTGGAAGACATGGTCCGATTGCACTCCCCTTTAGGGTGCACCGGCTTTATAGGAATCGCCAAAGCGATAAATTCATAAAGGAACCATGCAATATTGATTGCTCCTTCCTCTTCGGGAATAATGATTATTTCATCACTTTCCTCCAAATACTCTTTGCCCAGTTTAACGATCAAATGGTTCTTTGAGTAAACCTCCAAGTCCATCTCGTCCAAACAACGAGCACAAGGAACTTGTACATTTCCTTTTAACTCAAAATCGAACTCATAAGCAGAGGAAACTTTTTTTACCGCAAGCGTCACATGTACATTCCCCTTACGAACTTCCTCGCTATCGATCGCATCGAAAAATTTCCTATCTAAATCATACTCGTAGGGATGAACCCCTTCTGAGAGGTTTTTTAAGGAAATATTATATAAGCTGAATTTAGCCACGTTGTATCCTCAAAATAAAGCGGTGCAAAGATAGTATTTTTTCTTTACACCCGGTTGCATTTTATGTATTTTTTATCTTCTTGTCTAACTCTCGCACCTGCGAACCTCCCGAGGTGCCGTTTCAATCTTCATCAATCTCAATCGATCTTCATCAATCGATTGATTACCTCCTGCATTTTTTCGAAATTTTCTTCCAAACTCGTCAAAAGCTTAAATTGAGCTTTCGTACGCACCAGATTATGCTCCGGATAGTCTATTTTATAATAGGTGTCGCCATCCAAATAATCGCTAAAAAAACGTACCGCCTGCATATATGTTAACAACTTCGCTCCGAAAGCAAGATTCTTCACTTCGGTTTCGGTAAGAAACGAGGCGGCATTTTGCAAATAGCCTTTGGCATAGGCTTCGAAAATATCCATATCCACAGAAACAGTGTCGAGATCTTTAGCATCCTCCGCACCCGTATTGGCTCCTGTACGAATAAAATCGCCGAAATCCGAAAGGACGTATCCGGGCATGACGGTATCCAAATCCACGACGCATAAGACCTGATCGTTTTCATCGAAAAGAATATTATTGACTTTGGTATCGCAGTGATTGACGCGTTTAGGCAGTTTTCCTTCGCGATGTAGCCTCTCCGCTTTGCACATTTCTTCGGCCCTGTCTTCGATTTCTTTTACCAGGGTGTTGACCTCCGACAAACGGCCTGCCTTATTGTTGTTCACCGATTCCCGAAAAGTTTTGAGTCGCGCTTCCATATTGTGAAAGTCCGGAATCGTTTCAAAAAGAGGTCCTCCCGGAAGGTCGGCCAGCATCTTCTGAAAATCACCGAAAGCCAGTCCTGCCCGGTAAGCCAGCTCCGGATTAATATCGTCATAACTCTTACTGTCTTTGATGAAATACATCATACGCCAGTAATTTCCCCTGGCATCCTGATAAAAAAGAGCTCCGTCTTTACGAGGGACAAGCGTCAGGACTTTTCGATCGATATCTTTTGTACCGCGTTCTTCGAGCTTCGTACGGATATGAGCCGTGACTCTCCGGATATTATCCTGCAACTGCGCCACATTCTTAAAAATGGAATGATTGATGCGTTGCAACACATATTCGTTATCCGAAGTTTTCACTTTAAAAGAGTCGTTGATATGACCGGCGCCCAAGGGCTTTATTTCCACCCTATCGTCTCGATCGAGAAATTGAAAAACGATTTCTTTGCGTTTATTGAAGTCTTCCATATTATATACTTGTTTTAAGAAACTATTTTGAATTTTCCGAATGATCTGATTTTGTTTATTATTGATCAATCTAATTGTAATAATCCGAAAAATTGAGGAACATGAAAATCGGGTGACGGGGTATCGATCGGACTCCAACTCAAATAGTGGGGCAGCGGCGTTTCATCGCCACATTTATAAAAGTTCGCCCGGATTTTTTGTCCCGATAACGTTTCATGCGTGTCGAACCCCATTGCCTTTTTGGGAATCTCCAACCATAATGACCAGTCCGTGACTTGCCGGCCGTTTTGATAATAAGGCCGGATAGTGGTCAATCGAACAATCGAAGCCGCATCCTCCGTCAGTTTTTCGGCAGACTCCCGATTGATGCGCTTTGCGGCTAACAGGGCGCCGAGGACATTACACTCGAAGTTCCGATAGATCGTATCTCCTTCACGTTGCATAAAAAACTCGACACAACTGTCTTTCCACACCGCCCCGAAATCTTCGGTCGTAACGGCTCGGACAGCTTCTCCCGATACCGAATAATGCAAGTAAAGACGGTCGCCGTCATGCGCCGCGCGAACCGAAACAGGCATTTTATCCGGAAAATCGGTTTTCCAGTTTACTTGATTGATGAAAGCCTCCGAACCCGCTTCATGAAGTATCTTCATCTTATTAAGCATTTCCGCTTCCAAAGGGATGCTCAAAAAAGGCACTTGTAAAATTTTCATTCCCTCTAAAATATTTGTCCCAAAGGTATCTTTTTTCAGGCAATCGAACAAATAAAAATAAATATTATCCGTCAAACGGAATACATCCGTTAGACGGATTTACCTTTCCGCCAATCGCCTTACCGTATCATTAAAATCCGTCTCTTGCAACAACGCATCTAAAGAAAGATGCATACGATAACGCCAGTAATGTTCCGGATTGGCCGGAATATTGATCCGGTCGCCTTCAGGATCGGAAGACGAAAGCCGGCCATCGATAGACATCCAATCTTGCCATGGCAGTATAACCCACATGGATGAAGCCTGCAAATGCAACTCCAGGATTTCCCGGCATAATTCCGGGGAACAATCCGGAGGCGCTTCCCCCTCGTGATGCAGCACCTCATTATAAAATTGCTGCGTGATATCCCGATCCTCCCGCCACCATGCCCGTACAGGCGACATATCATGGGTGGAGGTTGTACATACGGAAAGGTAGGGCAACGAAGACAGATCGGCAAAAAGCCTATTCGGATCTTTGGGCATTCGTTGTATTTCAAGACTTAATATTTGCAGTTCGTCCATGACAGCCGGGACACATGCCGGAACCATACCTAAATCTTCCCCGCAGGGCAGCATCGATGTCGAAGAAACAAGCTGAGGCAGTTTCCTTATAGCCTGTTCGCGCCAAAAAGCATTATGCCGATGGTAGAAAAAGGCATCATACAGCCGATTAAATGCGTTCTTCGCGGCATCATCCAGATAGCGGTATGAATGCGTATATTGAGCGGCTATCCGCGGATGAAAACGATCCGGTTGATACGGATCACGCACAAACAACACCTCCGTACACAAAGCATATAATACGTCCCGAATACGAAGTTTTTCCAGATCGATTTCGCCTTCGAAAAGGTGTCGTATTTTTTGCTGCGTGTTACAAAAAGATTTCAACCGGAAGCGCTGCCATCCGGAAACATCCAGATACGTTTGCATAACCTGTCCGGCATCCGGGCCGAAGAAATCATAGAGAAAATGTTCATGAATAAAGGGTCGCAGCAGCCGTTCTTCATCGAAAAACATCCCCGCCCCGTTTATCTCATGAACGCTGTAAGGTAACGCCGGACTAAAGTGGCCTAACAGTCCCTGTACGGCATCCAACGGTATTTCCCAAATACGGAAAAAGCCCAAGATATGATCGATACGATACGCATCAAAATAATCGGCCATCTTTTTGAAGCGATTCTTCCACCAGGTAAAATCCTCCTGCGCCATGGCGTGCCAATTATAGGTCGGAAAACTCCAGTTTTGTCCGTAAATAGAGAAATCGTCGGGGGGGGCGCCCGTTTGCGTATTCATATTAAACAGATAAGGAGTCGTCCATGCATCGATACTGCTACGATTGATCCCGATAGGAATATCCCCTTTCAGAACAACCCCTTTTTGATGGGCATATTCTTTCGTTTCATACAATTGTTGATGCAGAAGGAACTGCAGGAAACAATAATAATCGGCGACTTGTTTCGCTTCCGGATTTGTTTTCAGCAGATGCTCCAACTGATCGTAGCGAAAAACCGAAAACTCGCCCCATTGGGAGAACTCGGCCGTACCCAGGCTGTCGCGCAAATAGCAATAACAAGCATAAGGGAACAACCACGATTCATTCTGACGATAGAAAGTCCGGTATTCATCCGAAGCCAACACCTCGTTCCCGTTTTGAGCAAACAAATCCTTACCGTAATCCGTTTTGAGTCTCAATACCTTTTCATAATCCAGTTGAGGCAGTTTATTCAGCTCCTTTGCCCGGTTTATATAGGCATTCTGTTTCTTCTTATCGTTCAACGGCAACGTTCCGTATCCCAAATACATCGGGTTTAAGGCATAAATCGAAATGGCGCTATACGGATAAGAATCTTTCCAGGTATGCGTCGTTGTCGTATCGTTGAGCGGCAATACCTGTATGAGCTGTTGACGGGTCAGTACCGCCCAATCAATCATTTTTCGCAAATCGAGGAAATCGCCGATACCGAAACTATCTTCCGAACGAAGCGAAAACACCGGGATTGCCGTACCCGTCCCTTTATAAGCAAAAGAATGATAATGGAAGACCAATCCCATTTCAACCAACACACAATTTACGCGCCGGACTTTATCGACATATAATGTTCTATTTCCTCCGTCTTCCCAATGGATCGCCTTAAGCGACCCGGCATCGACAATAACGAATTTATAATGAACATCCCCAGAAAAAAAGGCGGCATCCAACACAATCTGCCACTCCCCGTTGCGGACACAATCCAAAGGAAGCGCTTTCTCTAAATTCCAGTTTCCGATTTTTTCATTGTCTCCGCTAATGACGAGCTTTTGATCTTTGCGAACATACGGACAAATGACATTTAACAAAATGCTTTGAGAATAATATTCTCCGGAAAACGTCTTTTTAGTGTGAGCGAAAACGCTTTCCGTAAAAACGGAAGAATACAAATAACGATGATACGGCTCCGTCTTCCATAAGTCTTGCAAATAAAAGGTCTTATTATTCTCGACAAATAATCGGCGGTTTTCGCCCCATTCACGGCGTATTGTATGCCCCCCTTCCTTTATAAAATAATAATAATCGATGTTCCCGACATGATGAACAGAGAGCTGAATATTCCACAAATCGCCGTCATTATTTAAAACGAGAGCTTTGCTTTCATCAAAACTTCCCAGTTCGGGTGTCGAACCGCATACACATACTTGCTGCCCCCACAACGTATGATAACTCAGTTGAAAAGTAAGAAAAATCATTTAATCTTCATTATTAAGTGTCCGTTCTGTCATCTCATGCTACTTGACGGCTAATAGCTGATAGTCCATTTCCACGCAAGGCAAAACTACAATCTTTCGTAAATAAAACGGTCGCCTAGCAACGTTCAAATACTGAAAGCGCCATGCAAACGATTGCTCTTTCCGAAAAGGAGTCATTCTCCTCAAACAGTGACCGACATTATACAAAAATAAGAATCATTAGTTGAGCCGTGATGACGCGTAAAAACATCGTAAGGGGATATACGGTTGCATAGCTGACCGCCGGCACATCGTTCCCCGCAATCAAGTTCGCATAAGACAGAGCGGGAGGGTCGGTCATGCTTCCCGACAGTACCCCCATAAGGGTCAGATAATTTATTTTGAATATCTTTCGTCCCAACACCCCCATGATCAACAACGGCACGATCGTGATGATAATGCCATAACCGATCCATTGATAACCTCCATTCATTAGTGTATCGACAAATCCCTCACCGGCTCCAAGACCCACACAAGCCAGAAAAATAGCGATCCCTATTTCACGTAACATGAGATTAGCGCTCATGGTAGTATACGTGACCATTTTTAAACGGGGCCCGAATTTACTGATAAGGATCGCAACGATAAGAGGTCCTCCGGCAAGGCCGAGCTTGACGGGTTGGGGAATTCCCGGTATCATAAAAGGAATGCTTCCGAAAAAGACACCTAAAGCAATTCCGATAAAGATGGAAATCAAATTCGGCTCTCTCAATCTTTTTAGAGAATCTCCCAAGAACTTCTGAACGTTTACAATATCTTCTTCGGCTCCTACGACAGTAACCCGGTCTCCCAGTTGAAGTTGAAGTCTCGAATCGGCAAGCAAATCGACACCTGCCCGGTTTACACGGGTAATATTGATACCATAAAGATTTCTGAGTTTCAAATCTCCGAGAGAACGCCCGTTTATCTCCGCTTTGGTGATCGCTATTCTGCGGGAAACCAACTGCGAATCGAACTTATTCCATTCGCTCTTATCCATCTCAATCCGAGGCCCTATAAGGGCTTCGATCATATTTATATTTTTAAGATTCGACACAACCAACACCCGGTCATTTTCATACAGCGGTGTCATATTCTGCGGAACCGTCAACATTCCGGTTTCGACACGCAATACGCGCGAAATAACAAATTCCCGTTCTATGAGTCTTTTAATATCGCAGATCTTTTTCCCGAAAATCGCCGGATTATTAACTTGTAAAGAAAACCGTTGCGCCTCTATCATTTTAGAGTCATTCCGATCATCCAAATCGGAAGCTTCCTTATCTATGTTAATTTTAAAAATGTAGCGGAAGAATATCAACATCAGGATAATCCCGACCACCCCTAACGGATAGGCTACCGCATACGCAGTCGCAATAGAATCATCGGTGGCACCTGTAATATCGTAAAAAGTCTGTTCGGCGGCTCCTAACCCCGGCGTATTTGTTACAGCACCGGATAAAATACCCACCATGGTAACGATAGGCACGTCGGTTATTAAGTGAATAATGTATGCTGTTATAACACCACAAAAAACGACACCCGTAGCTAGCAGATTGAGTGTAATTCCACCCTCTTTGAAAGAAGAAAAGAAGCTGGGACCTACTTGCATTCCTATGGAATATACAAACAGAATAAGCCCGAACTCTTTCATAAAATGCAACACCTCATGCTCAAGCTGTAATCCAAAATGTCCTAGAAAGATTCCGAAAAAAAGAATCCAGGTACTTCCGAGTGAGATTCCGAAAACCTTTATCTTTCCTAATAAAAGCCCGCTGGAAATAACCAAAGCCAGAATAAGAATAGAGTGAGCAATGCCGCTCCCAAAAATCAAATCATACAACCATTCCATATATAAACATCAAGACAAAATACTGTTGATTAAGCAAAATGGTTGCAAAGATACTATTAATAAAATTTAAAACAACACTTAGAAACTGTTTTGAATTTTTTTATGCGGTGTTTTTTAGTCCTTTTTTGATGGATCCGGGCTTTCGTTTCGCAACAAATAGCGGGCTATTGGAAAGAATCGATTTTGACGTTAAATATTTATATTTTCCGACAACACATACACACCCAATGATCTTTTTCGGAAAAACCGATAAAAGTCAGATTATTTGTTTCGCAGATTTTGAGAATTTCCGGTATGTCTTCTTCATAAAAGCCACTGGTAATAAGAAGACCATCCTTGTTTAATACGGAGGAATAAACGGGAATATCTTGCAGAAGGATATTCTTATTAATATTGGCCAGAATCACCTCATAGGTTTCAGCCCCTAATAATTCCGCCCCACCCTGATATACGTTTATAGAATGAATTCCATTAAGGCGTATATTTTCCAAGGCATTCTCATAGGCCCAGTCATCAATATCGATGGCCGTCACCCGGCGCGCTCCCCGCATGGATGCCAAAATAGCCAACACCCCGGTACCGCATCCCATATCGAGAACGGATTTATCGAGCAGTTCCATCGTTAACAACTGCTCCAAAACAAGTGAAGTCGTTTGATGGTGTCCGGTACCGAATGCCATCTTGGGATCGATCAAGATACGATATCGATATTCGCCTTGCGGGTGATGGAAAGAACTGTAAATAATGCAACTATTTCCGATAACAATCGGCTCAAAGTAGTTTTTCTCCCACTCCTCGTTCCAATTCCTGTCTTCCAATTCCCTTACGGTATACTGTATATTCGCGGGAATGATAAAATCATTGATGATACGCTCCACCGATTCTTTTGAATAAGAAGGAAACGGAGCAAACGCATCCAACCCGTTGTCCGAAGAAAGAAAACTCTCAAAACCGGTTTTAGCCAAAGCATCTGCTAATATATCCCTCACCACTTCGGTGTTTGGGTCACACTCAAAAACTGCTTGAATATATTTCATTTGTTTAATTGAAAGGACAAAAGTAGCATTTAATCGTCGCAAAATATGTAAAAACGTATTTATTTTCCGGTTTAATTGTTTACAATTGTTACAAACGAGCATCTTTTTGCAGATAGCACCGGAAGATTCCTTTTTTTGTTTTATTTTTATCCAATCAAAAAAACAGATAATGAAAACGATTGTTTTATCTCTATTCTTTTCAATTTTCGTCTTTTCTCTTCTAAATGCGCAGAATAACAACGTTCAGGAAATTATTCAACAGGGTGTTGAGTTGCACGATGCGGCAGAGTATAAAAAAGCAATTGAAAAATATCAAGAAGCTTTGAAAATCGATCCGAAGTCGAATCAGGCCGTCTACGAAATGTCGTTGTCTTATCTTCAACTCAAAGACTATAAAAAGGCATCGGAATACAGTACCAAGGTAATTAATTCCAACAATAAGGAACTATCGGTCGGAGCGTATGCCGTGAAGAGTGAAGCATTGGCAGAGATGGATATGATTGACGAAGCCATACAGCTTTTGAAGGACGGATTACAAAGAAACGGAGATGAATATCTGCTTCATTTTAACTTGGCCTTGAATTATTACAAAAAAAGGGATCTCGATAACGCCTTAACGCATGTCAAAAGAGCTATCGATCTGGATAAAACACATAGTGGCGCTTACTTGCTGTACGCTTACACCTTAAACAGTAAAAAATATTGGGTTCAAAGTATTTTTTCTTTTCAAATGTTTCTTTTGCTCGAACCCGACAGCCAACGATCGAAAAATGCTTTCGAAGAAATGCTCCAAACGATGCGGGTAAAACCGGCTTCCGATAAACCGGTGGAACGCTCTTTCATACAACAGCAACTGATGCGCAATCAAGGAGAAAACAATCAGAATGCAAGCGAAATTCCTCCGCTTAGCATTGTCGACGGGTTAAATCGTAATTTTGTTTATAGTGCCATTACCCACACATTAGACTCCCTTACACAAATTTCCGAAAATGAGAACTTATATATCTGCTTTAAAGAGGTGAATGAAGCCATACTTAAAGTCTTGGAGAAAGAAAATAACAGTTCTAAAGAAGGGATATTCTGGAATTTCTATGTCCCCTTCTTTTCTTATATTGCCAATTCCGAATATTATGACATTTATTGCCGGTATATCAGCTCTTCTTATTTCCCCGAATCTTTAGCTTGGTGGAAAAACAATCCTAATAAAGCCCGCAATTTTATTCGTTGGTTTGAAAAAGGCGACAATCCCGATACATAAGTTCGGAAACTTAAGTATCTTTGCTTTCCAAGTTCAATAATATATGGAAAAATTTGACCAAGAGAGATTACTCAATGAGTTACGAAACCCAAAGACTCAACAACAGGCTTTTGCCAAACTTGTTAAAGAATTTAGCGAACGTCTTTATTGGCAGATTCGGAAGATGGTAATTTCTCATGATGACACCAATGACATTCTTCAAGACGTATTCATTAAGGCATGGACGAATATCAACAATTTCAGAGGTGATTCCAAGCTCTCCACATGGCTTTATCGCATTGCAATAAATGAAAGCATTACCTTTATTAATAAGAAACGGGCGCAAAATAACATCTCGGTAGATGAAGAAGACTCTTTCCTGTTGAATACGTTAGAAGGAGATGAATATTTTGATGGAGATGAAGCCCAAAAGCTGTTGCAAAAAGCCATACTCACTCTCCCCGATAAACAACGGTTGGTTTTTCAAATGAAATATTTTGAAGAAATGAAATATGAGACAATGTCCGATATCCTCGGAACTTCGGTCGGCGCATTAAAAGCCTCTTATCACCATGCAGTCAAAAAAATTGAGGCATTTTTATCCAACGTTCATTAAACCTTCGTTTATGCTCTTAGTCCATTTAACAGTGCGGCGCAAAAACAAAAGATATGGAAACAAAATTTAACAAGCTGGAAGAGTTCGATAAATCAAAAAATCCTTTCAAAATTCCCAATAATTATTTTCATCAATTTAATGATGAGATAATGAAAAAATTACCTCTTCAAGAAAACGACGTCCTTTCTCCAAGCGTTCCGGTCGTTCGCTCCAATAGGATAAAAACCTGGTTATATGTAGCTGCCGCATGTATCATTTTGTTTTTTTCCATACAATTATTCTCCGATAAGTTCGTTAATCCTTTGCTACCGCCCTCATCCTCGGATATGCCGTCGGTAGCAGCACATGAGAGCGACAAGTTCTGGTCGTCCGTGCAAATATCCGAAGAAGAGTTCTTTCAATATTTAGAAGATCAAATGATAAACGACGGTTATTACGAATATATCTATAGCGGTACTTTAAATTGAGTTTAAGAATTACGATAGCATACGAAAGATCAAAATTATGAGAAAAAAATATATATTGCCGGGATGTAGCTTATTTGTTTTGTGGTTTGTTTTCTTCGTTGTTTCGGCACAAGACACGAAAAAAATGAATGTCGCCGAATTCGAGAAACGGAAAATGGAGTATATCCGTAAAGAGGCAGCCCTCTCTCAAACCGAATCCGAAAAATATTTCCCTTTGAATGGCGAATTATCGAAAAAGAAGCTGGAACTTTACAAGCAACACCGCGATAAAATACAAAAGATGAAAAGAGAGAATGCCAATATGTCGGACGAGCAATACAGAGCGTTATTAGAAAATGACGTAGAGGTAAAACTAAGAGAGGCTGAGTTAGACAAAGAATACTCCGAAAAATTTGAGAAGGTACTTTCACCGGAGAAACTCTATAAGGCTCAACAAGCCGAAAAAACATTTATGCAAGTTGAAATTACAAAGTTTCGACAAGGGCAACACAAAGCTCGCGGCAAGAAATAATCAAGAATGCAAGGGCGATGATTAAAAACCTTATTCCTTTTCATTATCTATCTACCTGTCTGAATTTTTAGGTATTCAACAATATAGAATATAGAAAAAGGATTGAGCAATATGAATTAGGTATATTGTATCAGTCCTTCTTCTTTTCATTTATTCAGCATTGCTGAGCGTAATTTCTAAACGGGCAATCTTATTATCCTCAGTTTCCAGATGATAATCCAAAGCGACCGGGCTTCCGTCAAAATCTCCTGAGACAACCGCGGTAATAATAGCCTTTGAATCGGTTTCTGAATATTTAGTTGGCTCCATTGTTGTGTTGAATTGTTGATTGGCATTTTCAATCCAATCCCTTATTGCCTTTTTACCTTTATACTCTTTTTCTTCGTCAATGACAAGTGCTGTTTCTGAGAAACAGTCGGCATAGGCATCACTGTCATAATTCTTCTGTGCTGTCAACAAGTCTAAAACGACTTTCGGTAATTTTAATTCCATTGTTTTTATTTTAAGTTGTTATATTGTGGGAATAGTCCCGCCATCAATTATGTATTCTGTTCCTGTCAGGTATCCGGCTCGGGGCGAGACTAAAAAGCCGACAAGTTCCGCAACATCTTCAGGTTGGGCTGGTCTTCCGATAGGTATTCCGCCCAATGCATCCATCACCCTTTGTGAAGCTTGCTCTACCGTGATATTTGAACTTTCTGCAATTCGTTGCATCATCCGGATAGCAGAATCAGTCATAATCCAGCCGGGTGAAACAGTCAATACACGAATTCCTTTAGGAGAAACCTCTTTGGATAGACCTTTGCTGTAATTAATCAATCCCGCTTTGGCTGCGGCATAAGGCAAGGTCGAATCATACAAAGGCAATCTTCCCTGAATGGATGCAATATGAATAATAACGCCGTTACCTCGTTCTATCATTTGCGGTAAAAATCCTCTGTCTAAACGGACAGGTGCAAGTAAGTTGGTTTTAATCGTCGTTTCCCAATCTTCATCCGTCAGTACAGCAAAGCCCCCACCCTGTGTCTCAGAAGCACCAAGGTTATTTACTAAAATATCGAGCTTCCCGAATTTCATTAAAATCGCATCTACTACTTTTTGAGTTCCTTTCGCTTTACTTAAATCTGCCGGAATGAAATGCAGGTTCGAATTTTTCTCTTTCGGTTCATTTCTCGCTGTAATAACAACGGTTGCCCCTGCCTTTAGCAATCGTTCCGCAATTGCTTTTCCGGCTCCTTTTGTTCCACCTGTAACCAATGCTATTTTGCCGGATAGTTCATTATCAAAACTAAATCTTTGTTCCATATCTCAGTCTTTTGATGCAAAGTTAGGTTATATACCAAGTTCATGCAAGTACGGAAAAACGATTCAGATAGGGATAAATTATTCCCCTATTGTGCAATTTTGAATATATGGGTATATTTGCACTATGTATGAAAGAAAGATTCCATTAAGTTTGAATTGTGGTCTTGACTTAATTGGGGTGGTCCTTTATGGCAAATGGAAAATCCGTTTATTGTGGTTTATCCATGAGGGGTATAAACGCCCAAGTGAGTTACAACGTAAAATACCCGATGCTTCCCGCAGAGTCCTGAACATACAGTTGAAGGAATTGGAAGAACACGAATTAATCACAAAAAAGATTTATCCGGTAGTTCCTCCCAAAGTAGAATATAGCCTAACCGAATTCGGAGAGACATTAATCCCTGTTCTTTCTGTGTTAGGACAATGGGGAGATGAACATCAGGAACGTTTACGGCATCTAATATTGAAACAATTAGGTCAATTATCTACTGACTAACTTGAGCGGATAAGTACCGTAGTTTTTAAACGCAAAATTTACAAGGAATTTGCAAGGTTATTCGTCAAAAACAGGCTTATTCCGGCAATAATAGCTCGTATCCTGTTTTCATGGTACAAAAGTAATGTATTTAGAATCTATCCACAACTTTTTGGGTTGATCCTGTCTTTGTGTGAATTTTGTGTGCATAAGAATAAAGCACTCACCGAAAATATCGACAAGTGCTTGATTTTTAAAGTGGGCGTTGAGGGATTCGAACCCCCGACCCTCTGCTTGTAAGGCAGATGCTCTGAACCAGCTGAGCTAAACGCCCTTTATTGTACCTTTTGTTTTCAAAAGCGGTGCAAAGATACACCCTTTTTCTTTACGTGCAAAATATTTGATATTTTTTTTCTGAAAATTTTCAGGATACTAGAATTATCCTTACTTTTGTACATCCGATTGGAAAATCAAGTGCAGGTTATAAACATTTGAAAAAGAAGTCACAAATTGTTCAAATTTCAAAGATGGGAATCTAAGATTCCTGAAAGACTCTTTGATGAACAAAACAAATTCTGAAATAAGCACATGATTATGAGAAATTGATAGAAAAGTGATTTTCTACAATTCTCCATTTATTTAAAAAGAACGATACTCTCGAAATGAAACTTGACGAACTTACAGCTATTTCTCCTATTGATGGAAGATATCGAAATAAAACAAAGGAACTGGCATTTTATTTTTCGGAATATGCTTTAATAAAATATCGCACCCAGGTCGAAATTGCGTATTTCCTCTTTCTTTGCGAATCCGAAATTCCTCCTTTGAACAATATAGACAAAGATAAACTTGATAGACTGGAAGGGATTCTTACCCGTTTCTCCGAAGAAGATGCTTTTCGTATCAAGGATATTGAAAAGGAAATCAACCACGATGTCAAAGCGGTGGAATATTTTCTGAAAGAAAAATTCGATAACATCGGATTATCCGACTATAAAGAATTTATCCATTTCGGATTAACTTCTCAAGATATCAACAATACGGCTACTCCATTAATGTGGAAAAACGCTTTGGAATCGATTTATATTCCCCAACTGGAGGAATTGTGCGCATTATTGGATACCTATTCGCAGGAATGGAAAGATATCCCTATGCTCGCTCGCACACACGGACAGCCCGCCTCTCCCACCCGCTTGGGCAAAGAAATAAAGGTGTTCGCCTATCGTCTACGCAACCAGATAGACTCCTTAAAGAGTATTCCGGTAAAAGGCAAATTCGGTGGCGCCACCGGTAATTTCAATGCACATTATGCGGCCTATCCCGATGTGGACTGGAAACACTTTGCTGACCGTTTTCTTCAAGAAAAATTAGGATTGGAACGCGAGCAATGGACGACTCAGATCTCGAATTACGATACGTTATCGGAAGGATTCGACGCCATAAAGCGTATCCACACCATCTTGATCGATTTAAACCGCGATATGTGGCAATACATTTCTCTGGAATATTTTAAACAAAACATTAAACCGGGAGAAGTGGGCTCTTCGGCTATGCCACACAAGGTAAATCCGATCGATTTTGAAAATGCGGAAGGCAATCTGGGATTGGCAAATGCTGTGTTGGAACATTTATCGGCAAAATTACCGGTCTCGCGTTTGCAACGCGATTTGACCGACTCGACAGTCATTCGGAATATCGGCATCCCTTTGGCACATGGATTAATTGCCATAAAAAGTACAACAAAAGGACTGAATAAATTGTTATTGAATCAAGAAACGATTCGAAAAGATTTGGATAATAATTGGGCGGTTATTGCAGAGGGAATTCAAACAATATTGAGGCGGGAGGGATACCCTCATCCGTATGAAGCACTCAAAGCATTGACCCGCACCAATAAACATATAACTAAAGAGAGTATTGAAACATTTATCGATACGTTAAATGTGGAGGAACCTATAAAAGAAAAATTAAGGGCAATTACTCCGGAAAATTATATTGGAATTTAAACAGGCTTATTTATATATACTTTAAAGAGAAGATCAATTCTGATAACCCTATAAAAAGGGCTCTATCGTAATGTTTTAGGTTAAATATTCGATTAATAACAACCGTGAGGTTATAGTAGAAAATTAAAAAGAACGAAGGAAAATGGGAACAAACAACGAAGATTCGCGCGAAAAAAACATATACGGCAACGCGAACAATGAGAGACACTCTTCTTCTAACAGAAGTTATGGTAATGAAAGACGATTACCACAAGACAGTAATGATTATGCTGAAAGGCCGTCACAATCATCTTTCAGGGAATCACAAGACAACACAGAAAACGGAAGCGGTATGCATGCTCCCAGAAAACGCCGTCCGCGCGTTGGCGATCGCATTGCACAATCGGGCTCCGGACCATACGGAGGCGGTAAAAGACACGATGGTAAAGGGTACGATCCGCGTAACAAAAGCGGTATGGGTGGCAATAATCAAAAAAAGAAGAAAATCAAAAAGAAAAAGCCTTTCAAACAGGTTAAATATAAGGAGAATGCCGATCCGAACGCTCCGATCCGCTTAAATAAATATTTGGCGAATGCGGGAGTTTGCTCTCGTCGTGAAGCCGATGAATTTATCCAGGCGGGTGTGGTAAAAGTAAATGGAGAAGTGATTACCGAATTGGGTACTAAAATTACGCGTGCCGATGAGGTAATGTTCCATGATCAACCGATCAGATTGGAGAGTAAGGTATACGTCCTTTTAAACAAACCGAAAGGGTTCGTCACGACCACCGATGATCCGGAAAACCGGAAAACCGTAATGGAACTGGTTAAAAGCGCCTGCTCGGAACGGATTTATCCGGTAGGTAGACTCGACAGGGCGACCACCGGCGTATTGCTTCTTACCAACGACGGAGACCTGGCGTCGAAACTAACCCATCCGAAATACGAAAAACGTAAAATCTATCAGGTTTGGCTCGATAAACCGGTGGCAATGGAGCACATGCAAGCTATGGCCGACGGAATAGACCTGGAGGACGGGGAAATTCATGCCGATGCTATCAGTTATGTCAGTGAAGAAGATTTAGCTCAAGTCGGTGTAGAAATCCATTCGGGAAGAAACCGTGTAGTCCGTCGTATGTTCGAAAAACTGGGTTACCGCGTACTGAAACTGGACAGGGTTTATTTCGCCGGTTTAACCAAAAAAGGTCTCTCGCGCGGCAGATGGCGTTATCTGACCGAACAAGAAGTCAATATGCTTCGTATGGGGGCTTTCGATTAGAGATCGATGCAAGATTGAAAAAAGATTGATGAGGGAGATTGATTAAAGATTAGATGAAACAACGAAAACGGACAAAAATCGCTGATGCTTTATCACCGGAAAAAATAGGTGAAGAAATTAATATAAAAGGATGGGTGCGCACCCGTAGGGGAAATAAAAACGTAAGTTTCGTCGCAATAAACGACGGCTCTACTATCCACAACCTACAAGTAGTAATCGAGATGGAAAAATTCGGAGAAGATTTCCTCAAGCCCATTACTACCGGAGCGTCATTAAGTGTAAACGGAAAACTGGTCGCCTCGCAAGGAAAGGGACAAACCGTAGAGGTTCAGGCGGAAGAGATGGAAATTTACGGAACCGCCGATCCGGCAACTTACCCTTTGCAAAAGAAAGGGCACTCGCTGGAGTTTTTACGGGAAATTGCATATCTGCGCCCGCGGACAAATACGTTCGGAGCAATATTCAGGATGCGCCACCACATGTCGTTCGCCATCCATCAGTATTTCAACGACCGCGGATTTTATTATTTCCATACTCCTATCATCACCGGTTCGGATGCCGAGGGCGCCGGAGCAATGTTCGAAGTGACCTCCTTTAATTTGAACAATGTGCCTAAAACAGAGGATGGGAGCATCGATTACTCAAAAGATTTTTTCGGCCGGCAGACCAACCTCACCGTTTCCGGGCAGCTCGAGGGAGAATTGGGCGCCATGTCTCTCGGAGCGATTTATACGTTCGGACCGACGTTCCGAGCCGAAAATTCCAACACACCCCGTCATTTGGCGGAATTCTGGATGATCGAACCGGAAGTGGCTTTTTATGATATCCACGACAATATGGATTTGGCGGAGGATTTCTTGAAATACCTCATCCGCTATGCGTTGGAACACTGTAAAGACGATATCGAATTCCTCGCAAAGATGTATGACGAAGAACTTCCCGACCGGTTAAAATTTGTGGTGGAGAATGATTTTGTACGCCTAAGCTATGGCGAGGGTGTCAAAATATTGGAAGAATCAGGACATACATTCGAATTCCCGGTACATTGGGGGACGGACTTACAGTCGGAACATGAACGTTATCTGGTGGAAAAGCATTTCAAGCGTCCGGTTATCCTGACCGATTATCCGAAGGAAATCAAGTCTTTCTATATGAAACAAAATGACGATGGAAAGACGGTCCGCGCCATGGACGTGCTCTTTCCGAAGATCGGAGAAATTATCGGAGGATCGGAACGCGAGGAAAATTACGACAAACTGATGCAACGGGTGAAGGAAACCGGCATGAATATCGACCCGATATGGTGGTATATCGAAACGCGTAAATTCGGTACCGCTCCACATGCAGGCTTCGGATTGGGATTTGAGCGCTTAATGCTTTTTGTGACGGGCATGACCAATATCCGTGACGTGATTCCTTTCCCCCGGACTCCTAATAACGCGGAGTTTTAAATAAATTACCAATACTAATTACAAATTACTAATTACTAATTACTAATTGTCAATTAGTAGATATTGATTGTTTTTGATTATATCATTCGCGAATGAAGAATATACGTAATTTCTGCATTATTGCTCATATCGATCACGGAAAAAGCACGCTGGCCGATAGATTGCTCGAGTTCACTCATACGCTTGACGGTAAAAAGCTCCAAAATCAATTGCTCGACGATATGGATTTGGAACGTGAACGGGGTATCACGATCAAAAGCCATGCCATCCAGATGATCTATGAGTATGAAGGAGAAAAATACACGTTGAATCTGATCGATACGCCGGGGCACGTAGATTTTTCGTATGAGGTTTCGCGTTCCATCGCCGCATGCGAAGGGGCCTTGTTGGTGGTGGATGCCGCTCAAGGCATTCAGGCGCAAACAATATCGAATCTCTACATGGCTATCGAACAAGATTTGGAAATCATTCCGGTATTGAACAAAGTCGATTTGGACAGCGCCATGCCCGATGAAGTGGAGGACCAGATTGTAGACCTCTTGGGAATTCCGCGGAAGGATATTATCCGTGCGAGCGGAAAAACCGGTATCGGCATCCCCGAAATACTCAAAGCGATTGTCGAAAGAGTCCCCGCACCGGGAGGAGATCCCGATGCACCTTTGCAAGCCCTGATATTCGACTCGGTATTCAATTCCTTTCGAGGAATCATCGCCTATTACAAAATTTTAAACGGCAGTATCGCTAAAGGCGAACAAGTAAAATTCGTCGCTACCGAAAAAGAATACGAAGCCGATGAAGTAGGGATCCTGCGCTTGGATATGATCCCCAAAGAGCGCGTGGAATGCGGCGATGTAGGATATATCATTTCAGGCATCAAGACGGCTACAGAAGTCAAAGTAGGCGATACGATCACGCATGTGAAGCGTCCATGCGACAAAGCTATCGATGGATTCGAAGAAGTGAAACCGATGGTCTTCGCCGGCGTATATCCTATTGAAAGCGAGGACTTCGAGAACTTGCGCTCGTCCCTTGAGAAGTTGCAACTGAACGATGCGTCGCTCACCTTCCAGCCCGAATCGTCGGTTGCGCTGGGTTTTGGATTCCGTTGCGGATTCTTGGGCTTGCTTCACATGGAAATCGTCCAGGAACGCTTGGAGCGTGAATTCAATATGGATGTCATCACCACCGTCCCCAACGTATCTTACCGGGTGTATGACAAAAAAGGGAGCATGAAAGAAGTGCATAATCCGGCAGGATTGCCCGACGCCACGCTTATCGAGCGGATCGAGGAGCCCTTTATACGCGCGTCGGTCATCACAAGCACGACATATTTGGGGCCCATTATGACACTTTGCCTCGGGAAACGCGGCGTACTGGTAACGCAAAACTATATATCGGGCGATCGAGTGGAGATTATTTTCGACCTTCCTTTGGGCGAGATTGTCATCGACTTTTACGACAAACTGAAAAGCGTTTCGAAAGGATATGCTTCGTTTGACTATCATTTGCATGATTTCAGGCCTTCAAAACTGGTAAAGCTCGATATACTACTCAACGCCGAACCGGTAGACGCGCTTTCCACCTTGACGCATTTCGACAACGCTCAATCTTTCGGACGCCGGATGTGCGAAAAACTAAAAGAATTGATTCCGCGCCAACAATTCGATATCGCCATACAGGCAGCTATCGGAGCCAAAATTATTGCGCGCGAAACCATCAAAGCCGTCCGGAAAGATGTGACGGCGAAGTGTTATGGGGGCGATATTTCACGTAAACGAAAATTGCTCGAAAAACAAAAGGAAGGGAAAAAGCGCATGAAGCAGATCGGAAACGTAGAAATCCCTCAAAAAGCTTTCCTTGCCGTACTCAAACTGGATTGAGAGAATACGATACTCCCTACCCCCGTCTAATGGATTCAGACCCTTCGACAAAACCATTGCCAAACCCATATCTTTAGGGACTATTGCGAAGATTGACAGCGGCTTTCCGTGATTTTGCGGCAACCCGTCGTACAAGTACGACGCCATGCCCGGGTTTGTGGGAACCCGTCGTACTAATACGACAGCATCCCCGGGTTTGTGGCAACCCGTCGTACTAATACGACGCCATCCCCGGGTTTGCGGCAACCCGTCGTACCAATACGACGACGTCCCCGGGTTTGTGGCAACCCGTCGTACTAATACGACGCCATCCCCGGGTTTGTGGCAGCCCGTCGTACCAATACGACGGCGTCCCCGGGTTTGTGGCAACCTTTCGTACTAATACGATGACGTCCCCGGGTTTGTGGCAACCCATCGTACCAATACGACGACATGCAGGGGTTTCAGGCACACTTTCGGAGAAGTACAAGGATATTTTTCGTAGCTTTCGGTGGAATCCGTTACTATTTTGATTATCTTTACACTTCCATCCACAGAAAAAAATTTATATATGATCAATAAACCGCGGCAGAATAACCTCTCGATCAGCAAAGAAGTCACTATTTCCCGGGCGGAAGAAATGGAGTTGCAGATCAAAAAGAACAAAATTGTAAGAGCTTTGTATTCCATAGGAGGTACGGTGGCGCTCATCTTAGCGATTTTGGGTATTTTTGTACCCGGGCTGCCGGTAACACCCTTTGCCCTTTTATCGGCCGCATTGTATGCCCGGAGTTCTGAAAAGCTCTACAGATGGCTGCTAAATAATAAAATATTGGGCCCGCGCATAAAAAATTATCAACGCCGCAAAGGCATTACACGAAAAGGAAAAATGGGGGTGATCGCTTTTATGACGGCTATGGTACTGTTCTCTTCCTTCGTGGTCATTCAAATTATTTCTATTCGCGTTGCCATCCTTTCACTCGGCCTAATCGGCTCGCTGGTCGTATGGTTTATCGTTCCGACGGCCATCGATGACCATCCGGAAAAATCATAAATCCGTATCCTCTTTTGTCAATCCCTCAAATAGGCAAAATAGTACTTTTCGATTTTCTTCGAAAGCAGTTCAATATTAAACATATCCGAAGCGACGGCAATATCCTTCACCGATCCGTCTTTATACAGGATATCGATACTGTCGTCATTTTCATTATACATATCGGTAACCAGCATCTCCGAAGCGATAAAGTACGACGCCTCATGGGCCGAAATACCATATTTGCGGCAATATTCCTCTAATAACAATTCTTTTTTGGCCTCATCCGGTGGTTCGGGGCTAATTTCAATCTTAAACAAATTCCGGTCGACCAATCCCCTGCTCAAAGCCGATAAGACCACATCCGGATAGGTACACCAAGCTTTTAACGATACCCATATATCATTATCATCAAGAGAAATAAAAGAATCAAACGCTTCGTTACTCTCTTCAAAGTTATCTATCGAAATATCATTGCGCAAAAAATATTCCAGAGCTGGAGAAGCAAACAAACGATGCCCATCGTGCGATAATTCTTTCGCTCTCTTCAGCGTATTGATGAGCATTTTTTCCGCTCCCACCGCGGTTTTATGCAGATAAACCTGCCAATACATCAAACGGCGCGCCAACAAAAAATTCTCCAGAGAGTAAATGCCCTTCGACTCGACCACCAACTTATCATTCTTCACATCGAGCATCTTAATAATGCGCGCCGACCCGATATTCCCTTCTACGACACCCGTAAAAAAACTGTCGCGCCGCAAGTAATCCAGTCTGTCCACATCCAACTGTCCGCTCACCAACTGGTGAAGAAAGCGTTTGGGATACGTATCTTTAAATATTTCGATGGCGGTAGTCAATTTCCCGTTCCATAACGCATTCAATTTCTGCATCATCAAAAGAGAGATCTTTTCATGCCGTACATCTTGCACCAAGGTTTGTTCCAACACATGCGAGAAAGGGCCATGACCGACATCATGCAACAAAATAGCCGCTAAAGCGCCGTCGGATTCCTCTTCCGATATGTGAAGCCCCTTCATTTTCAAATTCGATAGCGCTTCATTCATCAAATACATCGCGCCGATAGAGTGATGGAAACGCGTATGTTGCGCCCCGGGATATACGAAAGCCGCTACTCCCAATTGACGGATGCGGTTTAACCGTTGCAGGTAAGGATGCTGAATAATTGCATAGATAAAATCGTTCGGGATGTTGATAAACCCGAATACGGGATCGTTAATAATCTTGCGCTTTTGCAACATATATACAGGTAGATAATAAGAATGAATGTTGAAAACGATGTAAAGATAAAGAAAATAATGATTGTATAAATGCGTTTTCAAAAGTATTTATAGGAAACGGCTCGCGCTAAAATAAAGAAAAACAACCGGACTTATAAAAAGCCGGTTGTTTTCATTTTATCAACTAAAAAACGATAACTTTATGGTTTAAAGTCTATTTTAACCGTTTTAATACAACATTCAGGCCTGTGCTTCCGAGCTGGGAAACACCGATACAAACGAACGGTTATTTCTTCTTTTGCGGAAAACGACCACACCGTCAATTAAAGCGAACAATGTGTGATCTTTACCGATACCTACATTTTCACCGGGATGATGAACCGTGCCACGCTGTCTTACCAAAATATTGCCGGCTTTTGCCGCTTCACCTCCGAATACTTTTACGCCTAATCGCTTACTTTCCGATTCGCGACCGTTCTTTGAACTACCTACACCTTTTTTATGTGCCATTTCTTTTTCTCCTTCACTGATTAAGCAATAATTTCTTTTACCTTTACTTCCGAGAATTGTTGACGGTGACCGTTCAACTTCTGATATCCTTTTCTTCTTTTCTTTTTGAAAACAAGAACTTTGTCTCCTTTTACATGAGACAATACTTCGACGACCACCTTGGCTCCTTCAATCGAAGGCGTACCCACTTTCACATCGCCGTCGTTATCAACGAGCAATACGTTTTCAAACTCTACATCGGCACCACGATCTGCATTCAAGCGGTGTACGAATAATTTTTGGTCTTGCGTTACTTTAAACTGCTGACCTTGAATGTCTACTATGACGTACATATAAAAATAACTTTTACGTTACATGCCTGAGGCGAACCGTTTTCACGGCTTCTTATCGGGCCTATTGGCAAAATGAGGTGCAAAAATACCAATCTTTTCGGTAAACACCAAATATTCTTTTGTTTTTTATCTTCAAATACAAAAACATTTCCTTTTTTGTTCTGTTATATTATATAGTTTTTACCTATAAGTAATATAAAGACTATATAAACAAACATTTAACATTTAGTAAAACAATGAAAAAAGATTTTTTTTATTATTACATTTATCTTTAGTTTTAGGGGTATTCATTTTCAACTCTTGTGAAAGTGAAAATAATATAGAAACCTCTTACAATGATGATGAGAGCGAAGCATTTACCGCAACCCAAAATCCAAACAGGATTTCTCCAGATGAAGCTGTTAATACATTAAACTACTTTATAGGATTAAATGAAGAAAACAGTACTAGGTCAATAGGGTCACCAGTTAGTGTGAAGAATATTGAGGCTATAACAAAAAATCAAAGTCAACTAAGAAGTTCAAGTTATGATTTGTCACAAGTGCCTGACACGATGATGTACATAATTAATTTGAATAATGAAGGCGGCTTTGCTCTAATGTCCGCGGACAAACGTACCGAACCTATTTTTGCATTGGTTGACAATGGGAATTACAGCAAAGAAGATGATGAATTAATTCATAATGAAAGCTTTAAAATGTTTATCAAATATTCCGAAGAATATTTCATCCATACAATAAATACCCCACAAACAAGAATTGGTAGCGAAACCGAACTTGGACAGGACGACCCGACCGGTCAATGGTATTTGAATAGAAAAACGGCCCCTAAGCTAATATGGTCATGGAATCAAGATGCACCTTTTAATGATTACTGTCCATCATTACCAAGTGGTGGCAACAGTGTCGTTGGATGTGTTGCTGTTGCTTTAGGATATGCGACCGCTCATTTTTCAGCTATTGAATCTATTAATGGCTATCCGATTGATTGGGATGTTATACAGCAAATGAAAACAAAAGATGACTTATTAGCAAATGCAGTAGGTCGCAACCAAGTAGATAGATTATTAAGAGAAATAGGAAGAAACGTCAATATGAATTATGGCAAAACTAGCTATGCTACTGATGCCAAAGCTTCGGAATATCTTCAAACATTAGATATTAAATTTAAAACAGGTTTTAGGCAATATAGGACTGATTTGTCTGTTACTAATTTCTATAATTGTCTTAGAAGCACGAGAGGTATTATTGTTATGGGAGGAAGAAACATAAATGGAGCAGGTCATTTTTGGGTAGTGGATGGTATAAAATGTTATAAAAGCAATTCTACTACTGAAAAAAATTTAGATTTATACCATTGTAATTGGGGATATGGCGGTACCTATGATGGTTATTATTTAGAACAAGTTTATAATTTTATAAATACTTTTTCATATCTAAGCGGCGGTATATCGTCCGAAGCACCATCTAACGTAAACTATAATTATGGAATAATATACTGTGCTTTATCGAGTAAAGATCCAGATTAAATAATTAAAAGAGCGAAAAAATGAAAAAAATACTATTATTGTTTATTTCAGTTATGTTTTGTATATCGTGTTCCAATTCTGAAAATACGGAGGACATAGGCCTTTCTGCACAAGTTGTAGAATTTACTTATGAAGGTGGAAATAGAAGTTTATCCACAAAGGTTGATACATGGTGGATATCTAATCTTCGTGTGAATGGAGTTGATATCCCATCAAATGATAAAAACTATGCATTTATTAAGGGTGAATACGAAACAGTTGTCGGAATAAAAGCCTCATGGGTTACTATTGAAAAGAATGGTAAAAAACTTAATATTAATGTTTCGGACAATACGAACTCCGAGTCGCGAGAAATAATAGTGACTCTACAAAATTCTAATTTTTTTGATACTGTAACTATCATTCAAAAACCAAAAAAGTAAATTATTTTTTCGGTGTATAATGAAAATTGACTATTCCTAAATAAGCGTTACAGTTTATTGGACAAAATTAAATGATTTATCAGAGAGAAACAAGGTTAACCTTGTTTCTCTCTGATTTTTTATACGTTCTAATTTTTACACTTTTTTGTTTATGCATCTGTTCAGGGGTTTTCATATGACAAGACCAATGAGGTCTTTTTGTATTGTAAGAAACTTTTTTGGCTCACTGCAAATGCTATTTCCCCCTCTTTTTATTCGTTAATCGGCCAGGAGCTTCAATCAATGGATAGACAATTCGTTATCCAACTCAAAATACACATTCCCGATTTGGTCAATAATATCCGAAGCCACAAAACTCCTCGGATGTATAACCGACTGCGTTCTGTCTGCCGTTCGTCCATGCATATATACCGCCATGCGCGCGGCATCGATAGCCGGATACCCTTGGGCAAGCAACCCCGCGATCATCCCTGTCAACACATCCCCGCTTCCGGCGGTCGCCAACGCGGGTGTTCCCGAACTGTTTATATAAACGGTTTCATTATTGACAATCATCGAATAAGCGCCTTTCAAAATAAGAATAACCGGATATTTTTTGACAAAAACATGGATTTTATCCATTTTATCATAATCGTTTTCCCAGGAACCGATTAAGCGTGAGAGCTCTTTGGGATGCGGAGTCAATATCGTTCCAACAGGAAGCAAGCTGAGCCATTCTTTATGTTGCGACAAGATGTTCAATCCGTCCGCATCAACGACCAACGACTGTTTATTTCCTGACAAGAACCGATAGAAAGCCTTTTGTGTAGCGGGCTCCGTCCCCAATCCGATCCCGACGCCTATGGCATCGGGACGGATATCGAAGGCAATATCCGAAAGATAGTCCGAATCAGCATCTTCTATCACCATTGCTTCCGGAAACCAACTGCCCAATACCGCCGAAAGGCCTTTCGGGCCATACGCCGTCACCAATCCGCAACCGGTTTTCAAGGCCGCTTTAGCCGCTAAACAGACCGAACCGGTCTTCCCCCCGCTTCCGCCAATTATCAACGCATGCCCCTGCGTGCCTTTATGGGCGAATCGCGATAACGGCTTCAACAATGCAGCAATATCCTCTTTTACCTGGAAAAACCAATTCGTTTCCGCTTCGCATATCGCTTTCCGGCTTAACCCGATATCCACGAGCGTCACTTCGCCCGTAAACGGGGCGTTATCCGGCAAAAACAAGGCCGCTTTCGGAATCTGAAAAGTCACCGTGTGTGCGGCCTGTACGGCAAAATCCGTATGCTTATCCATAAACAAACCGCTCGGCACATCGATACTGATAATGGTTTTTCCACTCTCATTCATGCGGAGGATCACATCGTGGGCAATACCGGACACGTCACGGTTCAATCCCGTACCGAAGAGCGCATCGATTAAAATAGCGTAATCGGAAAAATCGGGAATTTCTTCCGCTTTCGAGACAAACAGCAAAGGAACATTTTCCGCTTTTGCCCGCCGGATATTATGAGCGCAATCTTCCGACCGCCTCTTGCTATATTCCACGTTACACACTTTCACCGAATACCCCGACGACGACAACAAACGGGCGACGACAATCCCATCCCCCCCGTTATTCCCCGTTCCGGATAGAATCAATATCGAGGCCTGCTTGTCTTGATATTTTTCAATAAACCAATAGTAAAAAGCCTTTGCGGCTCTTTTCATGAGTTCGAGCGAAGAAACCGCGTCGTAAGTAACGGTTTTTGCATCGATCTCGCGTATTTGTTCTGCCGATAATATCTTCATCGCAGCATTCTCCTCAGTTTACAGTCTTCAGCCCCTTGACTTCATTTGTCATTAGTAATTAGTAATTAGTAATTTGTAATTAGTAATTTGTAATTAGTAATTTGTAATTATCCCCAACCTATCCGTTCTGTTTTCTTACATCCTTTCCCCACATCAATTTATCCCGTAGTGTAGCATAGAAACTGTGACTGATGCGTTTCACCACCTTTAGCATATAATCGGCCTTTCGTACTTCCAAGGCCGTATCCTCATGAAAAACCTGCGATTGTCCGTCGAGGGATACCAAGAAATTACGGCTCCGGCTTTCCACCTTCAACCGTATTTTACTATTGTCATCGACCACCAATGAGCGCGACGTTAAGTTGTGCGGCGCAATGGCCGACAAAATCAAGCTCGGCGTGGTCGGCGATAAAATGGCTCCGCCGATGCTCAACGAATAAGCCGTCGAACCAGTAGGCGTAGCGATGACCAATCCATCGGCCTGATAAGAGGTAAGATAATCGTCATTGATGTAAGCATGGATGGTAAGCATCGAGGCCGTATCCTGTTTAAGAATAGCCACTTCATTCAAGGCTTGGATACTATAACCGAAAGGCGTGGGATTATCTTCGGCAGTCATTTCCAGCAGCGTACGGTTTTCTATCCGGTAGCGGCCCGACATGATTTCTTTCAGGGTTTCCTCCACATCTCCGAAATTGATAGCCGCTAAAAAGCCTAATCGCCCCGTATTAATACCCAATACGGGAATGCCGAAAGCTCCGACAGCGCCGGCCGTCCGCAAGAATGTGCCGTCGCCCCCCACACTTACAGCCATATCCACACACGGAAGTTTTTCAAACAACTCGCAAAGCGGCCGTATCATATCCCGGATGCGTTGAGGCAATGAATGATAAAACACAGACGGCAAAAACAATTCATAAGGATATTGCTTGATAGCTCTGCATACCGCATAAATTTGTTCTTCGGCTTTGGCCGTCCGGTCGGTAAAAGTACTCCCGAATAGGGCTAATTTCATAATGATAATTACTAATTACAAATTACTAATTACTAATCCGCTAATCCGCTAATCCGCTAATCTGCTAATTTGCTAATTTGCTAATTTTTGATTCCCGAACTTACATATCCAAATAATATAATAGTTCGTTTAACCGTTCTTTGTGCGTGTCATTGATTTCTCCCTCTTTCATATAGTAATACACCACCTTATAATTAAAGCGTTCGAAACTCCTGAGGACGGAACTAGGGTCGGAGATATTCAACTTCAATGATATCCATACCGACAAACCATCGGAGATGGGCAACACCGAAAGATTCACCACACGGGCATTGTTACTCTCAACAATGCGGGCGATATCGGTCAGCGTATAATCTTTAAAAGGCACCTCCAATATAATCAATGAATTTTCCATCTCCGTCAATTCCGTAAAATCATCGGGAGTCATCGCAGCGGTAAACTTTTCAACCTCTTTTTTGATAATTTCTTTTGTTGACATGACGCAAAACAGTTATTTCGTATTACTTTTGTATTTGATTTACAAAGATCATAAAAAATCGCGTATTATACGTGTCTGAAAAGACATTTTTTATTTTCTTTCCCGAATGCAAGCGATGTTTTTCGTTTTCCATTTAGGGATAGTTAAATAGGTAAAATGACAAAACTAAGTGTAAACATTAATAAAATAGCGACCCTGCGTAATTCCCGCGGCGGGAATATTCCCAACGTTGTGCAAGTGGCGTTAGATTGTCAACAGTACGGAGCCGACGGGATTACCGTACACCCCCGTCCCGATCAACGGCATATTCGTTTTGAAGATGTCTTTGACCTTCAATCCAAAGTATATACGGAATTCAACATTGAAGGGAACCCCACTCCCGAATTTATCACGTTAATAAAAAAAATCAGGCCGACGCAAGTAACGCTGGTTCCCGACGCGCCCGATGCCCTGACCTCCAACACGGGATGGAACACCGTTACACAGGTGTCTTTTCTAACGGATGTCGTCAACGAATTCCAATCATTGGGGATACGCACGTCGATTTTCGTGAATGCCGATGAAGAAATGATTCGCGGAGCTTCGCAAATCGGTGCGGACCGGGTTGAATTATACACGGGCCCCTATGCCCAGGATTATCCGAAAGACAGAGAGCAGGCGATGGTGCCCTTTATCGCGGCAGCTCGGTTGGCAAAAGATCTCGGGCTGGGTGTAAATGCCGGACACGACCTGAATCTCGACAATCTGAATTATCTTTTTTCATGCATTCCATGGTTAAAGGAAGTGTCTATCGGGCATTCACTCATCAGTGATGCACTCTACATGGGGTTGGAAAAAACAATAAAAGCGTATAAAAATTGTTTAAACCCACCGGAAAGTACGATTTTAACATAGAATATCGTTATCTTTACCTGCTTAAAAACAGATGATGAAATGAATATCTTACAAATCGTTCCGCCGGCAAGCGACAGCTTACAACAAATACAGCAGCAGGTACAACAAGAGGTTACGAATGTGCTCACCTCTTCCGAACCGTCACAAACCATCATCGACCTCGCGTTCAATAACGGTTGGTTTATGATTGTTTTATTACTGCTTTTCCTGTCAGTCATTTATATTTTCATTGAAAGAGCGCTGGTCATCCAGCGAGCTGCGAAAGAAGAAGACTCTTTCATGAATCGGATCAAAGATTATATTTTGGAAGAAAAAACGGAGGCTGCGGTTGCGCTTTGCCGTAAGAATAACACGCCCGCCTCGGCTATTTTGCAAAAAGGCATCGACCTTTTAGGGAGGCCTGTCCCGGAAATAGCCGATGTGATGAAAACCCAACAAGACGTGGAAATCATCCGGCTGAATAAAGGAATGCCTTTGTTGGCCGCCCTATCTCTGGTGGCTCCGCTGCTGGGACTGCTTATTACCACCGTGGGGGTAACCCAACATTTGATGACGGTGGCGTATGCCGGTTCAAGCGCTTCGATAGCTTCTTTAGCGTCCGCCTTCTACTTGCCGGCGACTTCTGTAATAGGAGGCCTCATTGTGGGAATCGTAGGCCTTTGCGGATACTTTCATCTCAAAAACAGCCTTCGTACGGCGACCGGCAAACTGACGGAAAAGAGAGTCGAGTTTATCGAATTTCTAAGTCATCCGGCCGAATAGTTTTCGTAAAATGTCTATAAAAATTTTATTCGTTTAGAAATATATGAGGAAACCTCCTGTTTTCACAAGCCGTTTCAGAACAAAGATCGTAACCGTTCCGGACGTCATAGACAACTGTTCGGGAATACGGATTTTCGGGCAATTATTAAAATCGTTTTTGTTCAGCACCGATGTGGCGATTATTCGCAACACCAATGCCGATGCCATTATCGCCGTATATCCATTCACCCCCCAACCGCTCATTTCGCATGCGCTGATAGGAGCTTCCGACAAACCGGTATTTTGCGGAGTCGGCGGCGGTATTACCTCCGGAAAAAGATGCATCGAATTAGCTCTCGATGCTGAATTTCAGGGAGCATTGGGAGTCATATTAAACAAACCGGCTCCAAACGATATCATCAAGAAGATGAAACAGAAAATAGATATCCCCATTGTCATAACCATTGTCTCGGAAAAAGATGATATTAATGGACGATTAAAAGCCGGAGTAGATATTTTCAATGTATCGGGCGCCGCAAGCACGGCCGATATTGTAAAAAAAATCAGAGACATCGATAACGATATTCCGATTATTGCGACGGGGGGTAAAACCGACGAGACGATACAACAGGTCATCGATGCCGGTGCGAATGCTATTTCCTATACGCCTCCTACCACGGCTGTGTTATTTAAAGAAATCATGCTCCGGTACAGGAGTGAATAAGTAGAGAATGATGACAAAAGAAAAAATAGGCGGAATTATAGGAACAATCGTTTTTTCAGTATTGCTCTTGTTTGTTCTCTTGTTTTCGAAATTTACCATCGCATTGTCTTCCCCGCAAGGATTGGAAGGTATTCCGGTGATGTTCGGTTTTGTAGAAGACGCCTTCGGCACGAGTGAACCTCCGATGTACGGCATGTCTTTCAACGACACCGAGGCGGCCGCACCGCCGGTTCCGGCAAAGGAAGATCAGGAACAATCGTTCATGACGCAGAACACGGAATCGTCTATCAAGATACCCGAACAAAAAGAAGTGGTGAAAGAAGAAAAAAGCCCGGAAGTTTCCGCGGCCGAAAAGCGTCAGGCGCAAGAAGAAACCCGCAAGCGTGAAATCAATCAACAAATGTCGGGGCTCTTCGGCGATACTCCCGGCGGGAGCAGAGGCAATACGCACGGTACGGGAGTACAAGGCGTGCCTACCGGAAATGCCACGCAAGGGGCCGCCTCCGGTATCGGGGGTATAGGAACGTACGATTTAGGCGGAAGAAGTGTCGGCAGCGGAGGATTGGTACAACCGAAGTATACGGTAGATGATTACGGCACGGTGGTGGTAAACATCACGGTGGATCCTTCGGGAAAAGTGATTCGCGCAGAGATTGGCAAGGGAACGAATACCCCCAGCGCCACTTTACGGAATGAAGCGCTCCGTGCAGCCAGAAGCACGCGTTTTAATCTCATCAACTCAACCAATAATCAGCAGGGAACCATCACCTATAGATTCAATCTCAATTAAGGAATTATTTAAATTATCCATTATGAAAAAAGTATCTGTATTATTAGCCAATGGTTTTGAAGAAATCGAAGCCTTAGGAACCATCGACATCCTGAGAAGAGCGGAAATTCAAGTACAAACCGTTTCCATTCACTCTCATCGTGAAGTAACGGGAGCCCATCAAATACAAGTTACGGCGGAAAAGGTTTTTGAAGAGGTGGATTTCTCGCAAGTAGATGTCCTGGTGTTGCCGGGAGGAATGCCGGGGGCAAAAAACCTCAATGAGCACGAGGGGGTTAAGCGTGTTTTAAAAGATTTTGCGGCTCAAGACAAATATATCGCCGCCATTTGCGCCGCGCCGATGGTTTTGGGCGGCTTGAATTTGCTGGACGGGAAAAAAGCCACATGCTATCCCGGATTCGAACCCGAACTGATTGGGGCGAAAATAACCGATAAACCCGTGGTTACCGATGGGAAAATTATTACCGGTAAAGGCCCCGGATTGGTCTTCGACTTCGCCTTGGATCTCGTTGAAAAAATTGCCGGAATAGCTACCCGCCAAGAGGTACAAGAAGGCCTTCTGCTGTAGCTTGCGCTAAACCGTCAGCTATCAGGCGGCCTTATTCAGTCTTCTGTCTCATGGCCCGCTTTTAGCTGTTGGCTCTCGAAAAAAGACCCTTCACGATAAAAATTAAGGTGCAAAGAGTTGGTTATAAACAAAAAACCAATTACCTTTGCACTGTTTTTAAACAATATAAAGTCTAACTTATTAATTACAAAAAATTTATTAGCATCACATGACAGAAAACTTAAAAAACGTGGCTCCACTGGAAGAGTTCGACTGGAACGCTTATGCCGAAGGTGAAATCTACAATAAGGAGAGCAGGGAAAAACTGACCGAAAACTACGACAATACGCTGAGTAAAATCACCGATAATGAAGTCGTAACGGGCATCGTCACCTCCATGAACAAACGCGAAGTGGTTGTAAACATCGGATACAAATCGGACGGAGTCGTATCGATGAACGAATTCCGTTACAATCCGGACTTGAAAATAGGCGACGAAGTAGAAGTCTATATTGAAAGTCAAGAAGACAAAAAAGGACAATTGATCCTTTCTCACAAAAAAGCGCGCGCATCGCGTTCCTGGGAACGTGTCAACGCGGCATTGGAAAACAATGAAGTTATCAAGGGATATATCAAATGCCGCACGAAAGGCGGTATGATTGTCGATGTTTTCGGCATCGAAGCATTCCTTCCGGGATCTCAGATCGACGTGAAGCCGATCCGCGATTACGACTTGTTTGTCGATAAGACCATGGAATTCAAAGTCGTGAAAATAAACCCCGAATACAAAAACGTGGTGGTTTCGCACAAGGCCTTGATCGAAGAAGAATTGGAACAACAAAAGAAAGAAATCATCTCGAAACTCGAAAAAGGACAAGTTCTCGAAGGCGTCGTGAAGAACATTACTTCTTACGGTGTGTTTGTTGACTTGGGCGGCGTCGACGGTTTGATTCATATTACCGATCTCTCATGGGGACGCATTCAACATCCCGATGAAGTCGTTAAACTGGACGACAAAATCAATGTGGTCATCCTCGATTTCGACGACGAAAAGAAAAGAATCGCTCTCGGCTTGAAACAACTCACCCCGCATCCATGGGATGCTTTGGATGAAAACCTGAAAGTAGGCGACATCGTGAAGGGTAAAGTCGTTGTTGTGGCCGATTACGGTGCGTTTGTAGAAATCGCTCCGGGCGTAGAAGGACTTATCCACGTTTCCGAAATGAGCTGGACACAGCATTTACACAGCGCACAAGACTTCATGAAAGTCAACGACGAAGTGGATGCGGTTATTCTCTCGCTCGACCGCGAAGAACGGAAAATGTCACTGGGCGTAAAACAACTCAAACCGGATCCTTGGGAAAATATCGAAATAAAATATCCGGTGGGTAGTTCGCATACCGCTATTGTCCGCAACTTCACCAACTTCGGCGCTTTCGTGGAAATCGAAGAAGGCGTAGAAGGATTAATCCATATCTCCGATCTTTCCTGGACGAAGAAAATCAAACACCCGAGCGAAGTGACCGAAATCGGCGCTCCTATCGAAGTACAAGTACTCGACATCGACAAGGAAAACCGTCGCTTGAGCCTTGGACACAAGCAACTCGAAGAAAATCCTTGGGATGTATTCGAAACCATCTTTACTCCCGGATCGGTACACGAGGGGACGGTTATCGAATTGACCGATAAAGGCGCGGTAATTTCACTGACTTACGGCGTGGAAGGTTTTGCAACATCGAAACATCTTATTAAAGAAGACAATTCTCAAGCTCAAATCGATGAAAAACTCGACTTCAAAGTGATTGAATTCAATAAAGACGCTAAACGTATTATTGTTTCGCACAGCAGAGTATGGGAAGATAAGCAAGATGGCGGATCGGGCGATTCGAGAAGAAAAGGAAAACGTTCCGGCAGAAAAGAGGAAGGCCATGATATTCCATTGACGACGGCTCCATTAGAAAAGACGACGTTGGGTGATATCGAAGAATTAGCCGCTTTGAAAGAAAAGTTAGATAACCAAAAGGCTAAAGCTGTTGCCAAAAAAGAACAAAAGAAGGAAGCAGCCAAGCCGGAGAAAGAGGTAGAAGAGGCGAAAGAGGTAGAAACGAAAGAAGCAGCAGAAACGGTTGAAGCCGTTGATGCCGTTGAACCGGTAACCGAAGTCGCTGCCGAAGTCACGACCGAAGTAGCTGTTGAAGATTCGAACAAAGAACCGGAAACGGTTGCCGACGCTCCCGCTGAAGCAAAAAACATTGCAGAAGAGGGAAAAGAAGAAGAAGAAAAGGAATCGAATGAATAACTTTTTCCCATTTATAGTAAAAAAGCCTCTCCGTAACAGGGAGGCTTTTTTTGTATCCTTTACCATAAGGGCGTATCACGAAGATATTCAATTTCCAGAGGCCTATTTTCTATTTTGAGATGGTCACTTCCTGAAAGAACTGAAAAAAACAGGCCCGGACATGTAAGAAAAAATTCATTTCACCGTCTATAAAGATGTATGGATGCTCAACAGTTTCAACGCCAGATTTTGTGCTACTCCGATAAGATGTACCGGATGGCACGGTCGATATTGCTCGATGAGAGCGGCGCGAAAGATGCGTTTCAGGACCTCGTCATGCGCTTATGGGAGCGGCGCGATCAATTGGACATAATTGAGAATAAGCAAGCTTTTTCCCTTACATCGATGCGGAACTTGTGTGTCGATTTATTACGGAAAAAGCTTGAATACGGCGGGCTCACGGCCGATATCGTTTCCAGCGCTCCCGACCCGCAACAAGAACTGGAAGAGCAAGACTCCCTCCACAACATCCATAGACTCATCGACAGCTTGCCCGAACTGCAACGCACGATCGTCCGGATGAAAGACGTGGAGGAAATAGACATCAGGGAAATTGCGCAAATCCTCTATATGAGTGAAAACGCCGTGACGGTAAACTTGTCTCGGGCACGCAAAAAATTACGGGATATGATCGTAACAATCCAACAATCGGAAGAAAAACAGTATGAACGAAATCGATAAATTACTCAATGATTATTTCGAAGGCTTGACTTCAATCGAAGAAGAAAAACGATTGAAACAGTATTTTGAAAGTGACCGCGTGAAACCGGAACATCGAATGTATAAAACACTGTTCGCCGCCTTTTCGCAAGAACGAGAATGGACTTCGCCGCCGGCCCGCTTGCCGCGGGAATCGAAAAGAAAACCGTTCAATTTAAAATTATGGATACCCCTATCCGGCGCTGTTGCCGCATGCGGACTGCTCCTTTTTTTCACAACCCCCTTCAGCCATTTCCAAAAACCCGACTATGTAGTTATTGTCAACGGACGCCATATCACCAATGCACGGGAGGCGCGCTGTTATGCCGACCGGATGTTTTTCGAGGCGGAGAAAGAAATGAAAGAAAGTTTCCGCCCCGTTATACGGGCGCGGCAGATTACGCAAAACATGGATGCGGATAAAATTTTTGAAGGAGTACACAAAAGTATAACCGATAGACAAACGCAAGAAAAATAACTTTTAAAAAACAACGAATATGAAAAAATTGATCTCTCTTACAGCGATATTTTGTATGTTGGCGGCAACCGTCTCCGCACAACAAATTGAAAAGATCTTCGAAAAATATCAGGAAGACGAACGGTTCCAATATATTTATCAAAAAAAAGAGAATAAATATGATCGCTATGATGATTATGGAGATAGCAGTAACGAAAAAATATACTCTTCCATGGTCAGCGATGGGCGAAAAATGCTCACATTGAATACTAAAGATAAATCTTTTGCAGAAATATTTAAGAAAGAGATAAATCAAGCTTTGGAAGCGGATAAATTCGAAAACACCTCTTATGTGAGGACCGGTAAAGACAATAAAGTCGCTAAATATTACAGGATAACCAACAAGAGAGCGGATAAAGTAACACTCATTTTAAATTCCGACACCGTAATGGTTATTTGGAGCGCATACATTCCTAAAAACGAAAAGAAATAACTCTCTATTTTTATAACTCTACTTTTTTTAATAAACCATTGTTTCCGGGAGCGTTGTTGCCACGCTCCCGTTTTTTTGGCGACCATCAGCCTTAACCTAAGAGCCTGTTAAGGAATAACCTATACTGACAGCACCGCTATTCGCGGCAATATGCACCTTGATAACGGACAAAATAACCGCGGTTGTTTTGGACCTTTTATTCCAAACAGCCCCTAAAAAGCTGAGGGGATTTTGCCTATCTTTGTGCTTGAAAAAAGATAATGACAACGTGAACTCAACAAATAAACCCTATCGCGACTTTTCCGAATTCTTATCGCTGCATTTTCCGTATAAAGTGCAGAAGATATCGATCAATGCCGGTTTTACCTGTCCCAACCGCGACGGAAGCAAAGGGCGCGGAGGCTGCACGTACTGCAATAATCAAAGTTTCAGTCCCGGCTACGGAAAGCCGGAAAAGAGTGTCGCGAATCAGTTGAAAGACGGCATCGCCTTTTTTGCGCATAAATATCCCGAGATGCACTATCTCGCCTACTTTCAGTCGTATACGAATACGTATGACTCCATAGACAAACTCATCTCGATGTATCGTGAAGCGCTCGCCCATCCTCAAGTAAAAGGACTGGTGGTAAGCACACGACCGGACTGCATGCCGGACGCGTTGCTCGATTTCTTCGAGGAATTGTCGCAGGAAACTTTCGTCCTTATCGAATACGGGGTGGAATCGACGTTGAACCAAACACTCGAACGGGTAAACCGCCTGCATACGTTTGAAGAATCGGCGGATACGATTGTCCGGACGGCAAAAAAGAACATCCCCACCGGCGCCCACCTTATTTTGGGCCTTCCCGGTGAAACCCGTGACGACATCCTTTCGCACGCCCGTAAGCTGTCCGGATTGCCGCTAACCACCCTTAAAATGCACCAATTACAAATCATTCGCGGCACGGCGATGGCAAAGGAATACCGCCTTTTTCCCGAGTCGTTTCCACTGTACAGCGTAGACGAATATGCCGATTTGTGTGTCGACTTCGCCGAACGGCTTCATCCCGATTTCTATATCGAACGGTTTGCCTCCCAGTCTCCCAAAAACCTGCTTATCGCACCGGATTGGGGACTGAAGAACTACGAATTCACTCAGCGGGTGATTAAACGCTTCCAGGAAAGAAATTCATGGCAGGGGAAAAGATTCTCGGAGAATGGAGAATGAACGATGAATGATGAACTATGAATGATGAACTATGAACGATGAACGATGAACGATGAACGATGAACTATGAACGATGAACTATGAACGATGAACGATGAACTATGAACGATGAACGATGAACGATGAATGGAACGATGAATGAGCAGAAGTGCCCGGTAACGTCCTTATAATTTATGATTCCATTCCCGGCGCGAGTATTTATTTTTCCGCAGGGTTTCTACGTATTCGACATCGTGATTTTCAAGCATCTGTAAATCCGTTATCGAATAGTATTTCTTCATCTCCTTCGTAAACAAGTCAAAAAAGATATCGGACGGCGGATACTCCAATCCGTTTTCATGCAGATATGTCCGGATATTTTTTACCGGACTGGGAACCGAAGCGGTGGCTCTCTTATGGATACGCCCGTTTTCGGGGGTCAACGCACGATGTAACTTTTCGATATCGGCATCGTAAAGCAATGTTCCATGATGCAACTCCCTCTTACGGGAAACATGCGAAGCCGTTCCCGATATTTTATATCCCCCGGGTAACCACAAATCTTTTCTTTTCCACATTTGCACGGGAACTTGAAATGATTTCAAGACGTCCATCACCGGAAGCAAAAACCCGCCGCTTAAAGGCGATTGCCCGGCGCGCTGATTGTGAATAAAACAATAATTCAGATTTCCTTTATCATGATACACGGCTCCCCCACCCGACAATCGACGGACAATGCGGATATCGTGCTCGATACAAAAATCCATATCCACCTCGTTCACCACCGCCTGATTGGATCCGATAATCACGCACGGCTCATTGACATAGAGAAACAGAAAATCGTCTTCGCTGCCGGAAAAAAAATATTCTTCCGCCGCCAAATTAAATGCCGCTGCCGACGATGGTGAAAACAGAATCTTCATAATTGACGGCAAAAGTAACAAAAAAGGAGTTATTTCACATTAAAAGCAATACGCAAATCCTCGATTTCTTTGTCGCCCATCGGTTGTAAAGGACCGATAGCCGACGCCATTACCAATGAGTTGGCTGAAAATTCGGCGACTTCGAGATAATCGAATGTATTCAATAATTTATCGCCGGTAACGAAGACACTGTCGTTTTCGACTAATAGCACACGGTTCTCGTTAAAAAGTTTTGCCACATGATCGACATCATTATAGATCAAGCCGAACGGGATCGAAGGGATATCCTGCAAAAAAATCCAACTTTCGGGTATGGTGCGGACATCAAACTTGGTTCCACTGACGGCATGCGCCATGAGATTGACCGGTTGCGTGCAAATAATCGAATTGATATGCGGGTTGAGCTGATAAATGCGTTGGTGCAAGGCCATCGACCGGCTTGGGGTTTTGCCGGCTTCCGCCATTCCGTTCTTTACCTGTACAATATCACCGGGAACAATATCCATGCGCGCAACATTGTGCGGAGTAATCAGAAAATCATTGTCTCTCCATCGTGCCGAAACGGTTCCATAGGTGGATATCATTAAGCCCTGATTACAGGCGCGACGGATAATATCGACCATCTCCGTGCGCAAAGCCCGCTCATCGGAAGGATATTCAATATCGACAAAATGAGGAACATTGGCAGGTAAATGATTCACATATTTCAACACCTGTTCATCCGTTAAATAGTTCACCTCGCCCAAACGCTTGGCATTGACAATGGTGCGGCAACAAAACTCCAGCGTTTCAAAGCGCTGATAAGCATCCATCATATCGCTTCCGCCCAACACCACCCCATGATTTTCCATAATCACGGCTTTGTATCGTTTATCTTTAAATTGACGGGCAATCTTTTCGCCCAAGTCTACGCTTCCGGGCGTACCGTAGGGTGCAAAACCGATATCCCCGCAAATGCTATGCGCTTGCGGGACTATTTTAGTATCGGGCACGACATGCGCTATGCTGAAAGCAACCAATGCCGGCGGATGTGCATGAATAATGGCGGTCAGTTCCGGACGGGTTTCATAAATGGCTTTATGAAACGGATATTCCGACGAAGGTTTATGTAAGCCGATAATCGTTCCATCCTTTTTTACACACATGATATCCTTTGTGGTAAGCGAACCTTTATCGACGCCCGAAGGAGTGATCCAAATATCGCCGTTCTTATCTCGGATGGAAATATTTCCTCCCGAAGTGGTCGTCATTCCGCTTTTATAAATTCGCCCCATAATCATATTAATCTGCTCTACGGGGTGCATCAATTTGACATCTAACTGTTTCATTCTTTTATTTATTATAGATCATGTTTATGATTGAGATTGATAAAGAAAGCCCGATCATGCAAACAACGTCTCCCTGATGATTTCACTTACAGTGGGATGCGGAAAGACCACCTCCTTTAGCTCCTTCACGGTCATCTCCTGCTCGATGGCCATACAGGCTCCGTAAATGATTTCGCTGCTTGGATTGCCCAACAGATGCACGCCGATGATCTCACCATGCTTTTCTCCGGTAAGAATCTTGCACAAGCCCGTCCCCCCTTCGTTTTCGGCGACAAAACGGCCGGCATACGCCATGGGAAGTTTGGACACCCGGTAGGGAATGCCTTTGGCTTTGGCCGATTCCTCGGTCTCTCCTGCACCGGCGACTTCGGGATTGGTATACACAACGCCGGGAATGGCATTATATCGCATTCGATCATTGCCTCCGGTAAGGTTGTTTACCACCACTTCACCTTCGCGGCTGGCCGTATGCGCCAGTAACGAAAAGCCGGTCACGTCGCCCGCGGCATATACACCGGGCACATTCGTCCGCATCCGGTCGTCCGTTTTAATTCCACCCCGATACAACTCCACGCCGAGGCTTTCCAGTCCGAACCCTTTTACATTGGGCCGGCGGCCGACACTCAGCAGAATTTTATCGCCTTCCGCCGTGTGCGTTTCGCCGTCTTTCTCAAAAACCACCTTATGCCCATCGATCTGAACGACCTTCGCATTCAGATGGAAGGTAATCCCTTTTTTAGCATAGATATTGCGCAACAAGGACGAAATTTCGTCATCCAGTCCGCCCAGAATTTCGGGCAGCATTTCCACCACGGTGACTTTTGTTCCGATACTGTTATAAAAACTGGCGAATTCCATACCGATCACGCCCCCGCCGATGACGACCAGCGATTCGGGTTGTGCCGGCAATTCGAGGATTTCACGGTTGGTAAGCACCGTATCGCCGGCTTCCTCCAGCCCCGGAATGGGCGGCACGGCGGCTTCGGAACCGGTGCAGACCAGCAGGTTCTTTCCGCTATACCTCTCGCCGTTGCAAGCGACCTCTATGCCGCCGGCACCCCTTCCTTGTATCACGGCTTCGCCTCTGACAACCTCTACGTGATTGGCCTTCATCTTGGCTTCCACCCCTAAAACAAGTTTACGGACAACTTTCTTCTTCCGGGAAACCACTCTCCCGAAATCGAACCGGACGTTTTCGGCAAATACGCCGTACTTATCGCCATGCAAAGCGCTTTCATATATTTTGGCACTATATAGCAAGGTCTTCGTGGGAATGCATCCCTCGTTGAGACAGACGCCTCCCATCGCTTTTTTTTCGAATAAAGCCACCTTTAGGCCGGAGTGTCCGGCACGTTCCGCCGCCACATATCCGGCCGGCCCTCCTCCAATGATTAATAAATCGTACATAATGTTTGTTTAAATAAGACAGTAGACAAAAAACCGTAGACAAGAGCCCTCTCAAGAAAACGGCAAAAATCTTTATCGCCCGGCTTTGCAAAACCCTCCGCGATATCGGCAGGAATAGAAACAGTCGCCCCTTGCATTCGCGTAATGAATCCGAATCGTTCACCAGCGGGGGATAACTGCACATATCGATATCTGTTCCTTACACATTCAATCGATTTATTCCAAACATCCAATTTTCTGAAATTAGGTATCATGCTTTTTTTTAAAATAAAGAATCAAACCAGATAATCGTATGCCGCAAAGTTATGATTTTAAACGGTATTTTTGAATTCATTTCTCATTAAATTTATCCCTCTGTCTGCTGTCTATTGTCTTCTGTCTTCCAAACTCTCAATTTCTATCACTCTCTGCTGAACGAAGCGTGTGGCTTCGCCGTCATCGAGTGTAAAGAAGTTTTATCGGTTTCGTAAGGAAACAGGATATCCCGATTTTTTAAATCGACGCAAATTTACGGGTATGAATTCCTTTTTCGGTGTGAGAATTGATTTTTAACCTATGCTTTTTGATATTCTTTCACGACAAAGGGTTTTCCGTCCACAACGAAAGGCTTTCCGCCTAAGACCAACGGTTTTCTGCCTACGACCAACGGTCTTCCACTTTCAAAGAACGGTTTTCCACTCCCAAAGATTGGTTTTCCGGCCACAACGAGTGGTTTTCCAAACGCGACGATTCGATTTCCGGCCACGACGGGACAATTTCCACACTCGACGAACGCATTTCCATACCCGGCGAGACTATTTCCACGCTCGACGACTGATTTTCCAAATTCAATGAGCCTATTTCCCCACCCAATGAGTCTATTTCCGCACTTTGTAAAGAGATTCCGCCGCTCAACGAACGCATTTCCGAGCTCAAGGATATTATTTCCGAATCTTACGAATCAAATTCCAGCCTCCTCCAGTCTATTTCCAGCCCCATCCAGTCTATTTCCGGGCCCGTTAAGTCGATTTCCAAGCCCAACCACCCTTCCGCATCGATCGATAACTCCCCCGCCTGACCGCTCCGAACGGGTTGACGGAAAAAGGGTGTCGCGATCCTCTATTAACGGCGATAATTCCGTTTGGCGTTTTGTTTGGCGTTCTCGCGCGCCTGCTTTTCCTGCATCTTCTGCGCTTCTTCGAGCCGCGCCATGAAACCCGATTTCTTTTTCGGCTTTTTCTTGTTCGCTTCGAGTCGCGCCAACAACTTATCTTCGTTAATAAATTGACGGAAAGATAAGGTAATGACAATCGTCATCAGCGTCGAAAGGAAATAATAGTAATTCAAACCGGAAGGATATGAATTTAAGAAGAAGAACATGAAGGCGGACATGAAATAGGGCATCGCTTTCATGCCGGGCATTTGCTGTTGACCCGTGTCGGTAGCCGCCATATTAAAACGGGTATAAATGATATTCGTAACCGTCATCAATATACAAAACAAACTGATATGATTTCCCAGGAAGCGCGTTATCAAAGGAATATTGCCGCTCCACGAAATGATATGGTCGTAGGTCGACAAGTCATCGGCCCATAGAAAACTCTGCTGACGCAATTCGATAGCCGAAGGGAAAAAGAAAAACAAGGCCAGCAACACCGGCATTTGGATGAGCATGGGCAAACAGCCGCTCATCGGATTCACTCCCGCCTGATTGTATAGTTGCATGGTTGCCTGCTGACGCTTCATCATGACGTCTTGGTCTTTACCGGGATATTTCTTTTCCAGCTCCTGTATCTGGGGCCGCAGCACGCGCATTTTTGCCGACGACATGTACGATTTATACGTCAACGGCGAAGTAATGAGTTTCACCATCAGGGTGAGGATAAGGATAATAAGTCCCATGCTCCAATTCAACGACAGGAAGAAGTTGAAGACGGGTATGACAAACCATTTATTCACCCAACTCAACCATCGGTATCCGAGATATACCAACTCTTCCAGTTCCAGCTTATCGGCCTTGTCTTTTATGTCTTTATCATAGCCTTTGAGGGTGTTGTAATGCACCGGCCCGAAATAGTAATGGAATCCGGCCGTAAATTCATCGCCGTCGGCGCTTGCCGTAACCGGCACCAACACTTCGGCCTTATAATCTTTGATATAATCGGGGTCGGAAAGGACTTGGGACGAGAGGATTGCATTGCTGAACGGTTGATCGGCGATGATGACCGACGAGAAGAACTGATCTTTAAAAGCAAACCATTTCAGAGGTTCGGAAATCTCTTTTTCCTCTTTTTTCGATTCGCTCATCCGGACGACATCCTGTTTGTAATACTTATAGTGAATACGCGCAAAACGTTCTTCGAATGTCCGTCCCCGCTCCTGTTGACGCATTTTTTGCTCCCAATTCAATTTGAAATTCGACAGACTCTCGGAATGCAATCCGCCGCTCATACCCACCAGGCGGATATCGAAATTCATCATATAATCGTCATCCGAAAGCGAGTATACGAAATCGAGATATTGCTTCGAAGAATACGCCAATCGCATCGTGACCGATTTTCCATCGGCTGCAACCAAAGGCGTAAACACCTGATCTTCCGTGGAAAGCCTTATACTTTGGCGGTTATAGAGCTCGAGGTTGAAACGCGCTTCATCTCCTTCAAACAGAAAGAGATCGGTCTTGTCGTATTTCTTATGCTCTTTCATTTGCACCGACTCGATCGCTCCCCCTTTGGGATTAATCTGCAATCGTATCTTATCATTTTCGAGCGTCACAAAATCCTTTGAGACCGCATCGAAAGAAGTCTCCGCAAGACTATCGGAGGGACTTTCCTGTGCCGCGACGTTCACGGCGGCCAACGTATCGGCTGAAGCCCCCTGCGGTGTAGCGGCGCTGAAAAAACTTCGCACATTATCTTGCCGGGGCGTGTTCTCTTCGAGGGTATCGAGAGAACGGTTCTGTTCCGCCTCGAGCGCTGTCCGCTGTGCATCTACACGCGCAATCGAGTCCTGTATCCTACGCTGTTGTGCGAGTTGTTCCTGATCAGGCCTATTGTAAATAGAAAAAACGATGACAACGGCGGCAATAAGGAGTAATCCAATAATTGTATTTTTATCCATTCTTTCAACATGATAGAGAGCAAGACCACCCTCTTAGTATTTCAAACTACTTTCGTATTATTTATCTTTTGTGTGAGATGCGGCCTCCATAAAACTCATAAACAATGGATTGGGAGACAACACCGTACTATTGTATTCGGGATGGAATTGCGTTCCGAGGAACCAGCGAAGTGCCGGGACTTCTACGATTTCCACCAATTCCGACTCGGGATTGATACCGGTACATTTCATTCCGGCATCTTCAAGCCGGCCTTTATATTCATTATTAAACTCATAACGATGGCGATGACGTTCCTCTATCTTTATCTTTCCATAGGCTTTATAGGCCAAAGAACCTTTTTTCAACGTACACTCATACGCCCCCAGACGCATAGAACCGCCCATATTGGTGATATGTTTTTGTTCTTCCATCAAATCGATGACCTTATCTTCGGCCAACGGATCCATTTCGGTGGAGTTCGCACCGGTAAGGCCCAGTACGTCGCGAGCATATTCAATCACCATACACTGCATCCCCAAGCAGATACCGAATGTCGGGATATCCTGTTCGCGTGCATATTTCAATGCGACAAACTTGCCCTCAATGCCCCGCTGCCCGAATCCCGGTGCAATAACTATGCCATCCGCATCCTTCAGCGTATCGACCACATTATTTTCATCTAATTTTTCGGAATGGCAGACATCCAACACCAACTTGCGGTTATTATAAATCGCTGCTTGCGACAATGCCTCGGTAATTGATTTATACGCATCGGGCAATTCGGCATACTTTCCTACTAACTTTATGCAGACTTCTTTCTTGGCTTCTTTGCGTTTCTGCAAAAAAGCATTCCATTGTTCCATATCAGAGTCGCTGCCGACGGGCATATTCATTTTCCGAAGCACCACCTCGTCCATGCCTTGCTTTTGCATCATGATGGGTACTTCGTAGATAGTCGATACATCCACCGACTGCATGACCGCAGAAAGCTCCACATTACAAAACAATGCGACTTTATGCAATAGTTCGTTGTTCAGTCTTCTCTCGGTACGCAACACAAGCATATCGGGCTGAATACCGAGGGATTGCAATTCTTTTACGGAATGTTGCGTGGGTTTGGTTTTGACTTCTCCGGCCGCAGCAATGTAGGGAACGTAAGTGAGATGCACGCAAAAGCAACTGCGTCCCAACTCCCACCGCAACTGACGAACCGCTTCGAGAAAGGGAGTCGATTCGATATCACCCACGGTTCCGCCTATTTCGGTAATCACGAAATCGAACTTGTTTTTAATGCCGAGTTGTTTTACATTTCGCTTTATCTCATCGGTAATATGGGGTATCACCTGCACGGTTTTGCCCAAATAATCACCTCGCCGCTCTTTCTCAATCACACTCTGATAGATCCGTCCGGTAGTGATATTATTGGCCCGGGTAGTCTGTATGTTCAGAAAGCGTTCATAATGCCCCAGGTCGAGGTCGGCCTCATGCCCGTCAACCGTCACGTAGCATTCCCCGTGTTCATACGGATTCAGCGTTCCGGGATCGACATTGATATAAGGATCGAACTTTTGAATCGTTACTTTATAACCTCTCGATTGGAGTAATTTGCCTAAAGAAGCGGCGATGATTCCTTTCCCCAAAGAGGAAACCACACCGCCTGTCACGAATATGTATTTTGTATCAGCCACTGTACTGCGAATATTATGTATGTTTGATTTTTAAAGCCACAAAGGTACAAAAAAAAGTAGAATGACGAAGGCCTTCGGGCGCATTATTCCTGTTCCCCCTCAATAGGACAAAACCCACCGGGTTGCGCTCATCCTCGTCAAAACACGAGGATGTCCGATAAAACAAGCGGCTCGGATTCTCAAACCCAAGCCGTTTTCTCGTTAATGATTATCTGTCGTTTTTTTTGCAAAGTGCGCAGAATGAGACTCGAACTCACACGCCGTAACCGGCACTACCCCCTCAAAGTAGCGTGTATACCAATTTCACCACCTGCGCCTATCAAACGTAACGAGGGTGCCCGGAACAGGACTCGAACCTGCACGTCGTTGCCAACACTAGTCCCTGAAACTAGCGCGTCTACCAATTCCGCCATCCGGGCAATACTAAATTCATAAAAAACGCGACCTCTGTCGCTTACCTTAACTTGTGGAGCGGAAGACGGGACTCGAACCCGCGACCCCGACCTTGGCAAGGTCGTGCTCTACCAACTGAGCTACTTCCGCAATACTTTTTTCCTTTATCGAAAATTATCTACTCTTGCCAAGGTTATCTTTATATCCTTTTCGGGCAAGGGTATGCTCTACCGACTAAGTTGTTTTCACCTATATTTCTCAAAAATGGAGTACAAAGATAATTCGGAATTTCGGGATTGCAAAATATTCCGATTAAAAATTAAGCAAAGAAACCATCTTCTCTAAATAAAAGACATCCGATTCATCAAAAAAATCAAGCTGCTCACTATCGATATCCAAAACGGCAACGACCTCTTCCTTGTGCATAATGGGTATAACCACTTCCGAGCGCGAAAGAGCGCTACAGGCTATATGCCCAGGAAAGGCTTCCACATCCGGCACAACAACCGTCCGCCGTTCTTTCCAAGCCGTTCCGCAAACGCCTTTTCCAAAAGCGATGCGCGTACAAGCCACCGGCCCCTGAAAAGGGCCTAACACCAATTCAGTATCCTTCACCAAATAAAAACCGACCCAAAAGAATCCGAAATGCTCTTTTAACACCGCCGCGACATTCGCCATATTGGCGATCACATCCCTTTCGGATTCGAGCAAAGCTTTCATCGAAGCATATAGGACTTCGTACCGCTCTCTTTTGGAACTGTTTCCGGCAACATCTAAATCGACCTTACTCATTTATAAATAATATCAGTAGAAAACTCGCATTACCGGATTTCACTTCCGCTAATGCGAGTTATTTTATACTTCTCAAAAATAATCCTTGTTATTTGGCCTGTTGTTTAGCGTCTTGGATCATTTTTGTATTAGGCAGAATATACACCTCTACGCGACGGTTTTGAGCTCTACCCGCTACCGTATTATTATCGGCGACAGGCTGTTGAGAACCATAGCCTTCCGTTACCATACGAGCCCCGGTAATGCCTTTTGACACCAGATAATTGTAAACCGATTCGGCACGACGTTTCGACAACGGATCGTTGATCGCATCGCTACCCGTACTATCGGTGTGTCCATAGATCTTCACATCCGTATCGGGATTGTTTTGCAAAGAAGCAGCAAATTTATCCAATGAAGTACGCGATGTCTGATTCACCGTGCTCGAATTGGTAGCAAACAAAATACCCGATTCGAAAGTCACTTTAATGGCTTCACCATCGTTGATTTTTTCCACTTGAGCGCCTTCAATCTGTTCGAGTTCAGCAGCCTGTTTATCCATTTTGTTACCGATAAGCGCACCGGCAGCTCCCCCTACAACAGCACCGATACCTGCTCCCCAGGCAGCGCCTCTACCACCTCCGGCAATGGCTCCGATTCCGGCTCCTACAGCCGCGCCACTCCCGGCACCAATACCTGTTCCTTTAGCCGTATTATTCATACTGCCGCAGCCCGATAAAATCAAGGAGCCGCCAATGAATGTAATCGCAAATAATTTTGATAATTGTTTCATAGTCAATGTTACGTTTTGTTTTGTTATTTATAAATTATATATAATGATTATTATATCCTCCCTATAGAATTAATCGAAAAGATTGAGCGAATCGCAGTATGCCAATTCCCCGGCGACAATCGCTTCTATTTGTTCATCCGTATATTCCCGGATTTTGTCTTTATGTGCATTCTTTAATACATATTCCAACAACTCATCTTCATCTATTTCGACTTCCCGGTCATCGTCTTCATCCAGAAATCCTTTTTCCTCATAAAATTCATAAATTAAATCGACCACATAGTTGATTTCATCATCCGAAAACGTATTCTTCATTTCTTCCGGCAGATGCTCTTGTATGAATTTCACCGATTCCGTTTCATCATATTCCAATACATTTTTTTCTTCGCTCATAGCAAACAAATTTTATAAATTAAATAGACTCTAATAGGAGAGTAAGCAAGCAGCATCGTCTGATTATCAGAAAATTCCACAAATCACTCATTTATACATCATTTAAAACAACTAATAAAAAAATATGTTCACGGATTTCGATTTCGTGAACATATATATTTTTACGAACCGTTTAACGGAAGAGAAATTCAAGAATCCGGATTATTTCTTAAAGACGATTTCTGTCAGCTTATCTTCCAATATAACGGCAAAACGACTGAACCCTAAATCGGTCAGATGAATGCCATCAACCGTGCTTTCGCCATCCGTCCCGATGAGAGAACTGCTTTCCAAATAGTAGACATTCTTGTCTCCCTGCTTTTTGATTTTTTGATACTCTTCTTTCAGCAAACGATTTTTTTCAAGAACGGTCTCGCGCATGGTTTTGTCATACGGCATATGAGTAAATAGAACCGACTCCACAAATAAAATAGGGATCTGAGGGTTCTTCTCCCGTAAGATCGCAAAAAAACGCGCCGTTTTATCTCGTATTTGCTGCGCATTGACATTGGGAATAAAATCCAGTACAAATACGGAAGCATCGTTCCGGGAGGCCATCAACTCGGCGATCTCATAATCGAGTTGCCCATTTCCGCTGAAGCCCAAATTAATCACCTCTCTATTCAACTTCCTCTCCAGAATATTGGTATAAGACATTCCCGGACGCGAGGCACATCCACCCTGCGTGATGCTCGTACCATACACAAGCACCGGATGATCCGTCTTAGGATACGGCAGACGGGGATTCTGTATGTATGCCGCAGAATCTATCCCAATCTCAAGAGAAACAATACCATCATACAACGGCAGATACAATAGATACTCGCGTTCGCTCGGTATCATATTCGAAATAATCGTTTGTTCATTCTTTTTCCCGGAAGGGAGAGCGGCTTTTACGGGTTGCCAATGGTCTCCTATCCAGGTATAGAGGTCGAGTCCTTTTATACCGGTTTCCGTCATGTGATTCATTTGATTGTTTCCGCTAGCTTCCCATTTTGCAGAGATCGAGGTACTGTTTGATCGAAAGCGGACGGCCAGTCCGGAGGTGTTTTTACCCAGATTCCATACCGGAGGACGGCAGATATCTTTTAAATAAGCCGGCAGACGTTCATACCGGGTCTCCGTTTCTTCCGACGTTTTGCCTATAAGCGGGAATTGATCGGCCGTATAGTAAATTGTTTGTGCACCCATACGCGATGTGCATAGCAATAAAAGACCGATGAAGAAAATGATAATTCTGTTCATTTTATTTTTTCGTAATGTCCTTTTAAAGAATAGATCGTGATACTATTGTCTTCGACCGTATAAACAATGCGATGTTGTTTATTTATACGTCGCGACCAATATTTTCCTAAATCTCCTTTCAAAGGTTCAGGTTTTCCGAGGCCTTCGAAAGGATGTTGTTTCATATCGACTAGCAGAGCGTTTATTTTCTTTATGATAGATGGGTTATTCCGGTCCAATAAGCTAAATCACGCTCGGCTGTATCTTTAAAGAGAAATTCCATACTTTTCCAAATCTATTTTTTTAGACTCTTCTTTCTCTGCTCTTTTAATTTTAGCGACAAATTCGGGATCGTAGTTATCCACTTCATTTTCCAGACCCACTTTTTTTAAGAAAGGTTTTAACGCTTTGCCGTGTTTATGCAAATCCACACGAAGATAACGGCTGATACCGTCGGCGTCTTTTTCTATTGTTATACCTGATACTTTTGACATAGCTGTAACCTGTTTATTATTAGAATTACAAAGATAATAAAAAGAGACCGATGATGTCAACTATTTAGATACCCGCGTTCGGTTAATTTCCTATAAAGAATCTCCGAGTCCGGATGACCGGCAAAAGCGAAACTATCCGGAGCATTCAAAAGGCCTGTATATTGATAAACAAGTATTTTCTCCACAAAGGGTGAAACCGCCTCTAATTGCCGGATCACCCTTTCGGAGGAAGCCGGTAACAATGCGCTCCGATATACATCACCTTCAAACCGGAATATTTCCACGTCAGCCCATAAACTTGATCTGGACGCCTTCTGATGAAGACGATATAAACGCTCGAAGAATCGGGCGCTTTCATCCACCTGCGTCTTCTCCACACCTATTTCATCCTGATAAGCGATATAGTTCACATTCAGCATTTCGATCTGTTTCACATACTTAGCATCTTCTTTCACATTTCTTGTTCCGTAAGGAGCGATCAACGTTTTGGCATTAGGCGTCAGTTTTGCCGCTTCTTCCGAACAAGTATTTACATAATCGATAAAAAAATCGTCATAATGCCCGGATATTCCTGTTTCATTCGGATAATACCATCCGTAAAAGCTGGGATGATGGGCATATTTTTCGGCGATTTCATTCATCCCCTTTAATCGCAACTTCCCTATCTCCGGATCAGTCATTAAAAAGTACGGATTTTTATAGTCGCCGAAATAATCATTGCTGATAAAAAAGCGTATTCCGCAGTCATCCGCCGCATTTAAAACGGTTTCCAAGGGATCGTCGCAGCCCATCTCGTGTGAAGGTTGCAATGAAGAAGAATAAAAGGTTCTTCCGTTAATCGCCACGTCGAGCAACACCAAATAACGAATACCGCTATCGGCAATTTCTTTGACCTTCGCTTCCCATTGTTTTGCGGTAAATGTCTTTAGGGTTTCATCCCAATACTTTCCCTCGGCAACGTTATGATGTTGGAATTCAAACCATGCTCCCTCGATAGGCTTTATTTTCCTTGAATTCCCCGCTAATGCAGCTTGAATTTCAGAAGAAAAACTTCCCGCCAGAATCGTTGCGCCACATGTTTGTAAAAAAGAACGTCTATTCATTTTGATTTTCTATTTTAAATTAAAGGCCTCTTCCGAAAAAATTGTTACACGAAGAACGACTGAGGTCTCATGGATTCCAATAGCAATCGGGATCTATATAACTGGTTATCGATTTGTCAACATCGGAAATAATTCCCTGATTTCTCTTTCCGTCGGTTGACGTCCGTATTCACAAATTTCAAAAGCCTCCGCGTCCGTCACAGCCTGTCCTTTTTCCTCTCCGTACCACTTTATAAGACATTCCCTCACTGCCGGAATAATGGGCCTTTTGCGATTCGACTTCAGCCTTTTCAACCTTTCCTCTTTATCTGCAGGCACTTGTTGGGATTCTGTCCAAGGCAACCATTCGAAATATTGCGATTCATGGGCCGACATGGCATCTATTTTCTGATCGAAAACATCCGATATATCGATCGCGATATCGGGAGAAAAAGGATATGGTTTCTGAAATTTATCCTGTACATACAGGAAAACAGGATTTTTCTTTAACGGCGGCGTATCGGATGCCACATTCGGAACAATCACCATATAAGCGGCATCCTGAACAAGAGTCGCCGTATTTCTGTGATCGGGATGATAATCATACGGCCTTGGCCCTATCACAATATCCGCATTCCATTGCCTGATTAGTCTGATTACTTCTTTTCTTACGTCCAGCGTTGCCAACAATTCCCCATCGTGGTTATCCAAAACCTTATAGGTTACACCAAAGCGTTTTGCGGCTTCTTCAGCTTCTGCACGGCGCCTTTTAGCCAACTCGCCTCCCCCGCTGTTCTGGTGCCCCGCATCGCCGTTAGTCAACGAAACAAAAAGCACATTATGTCCAAGCCGGGCAAATTTAATAGCCGTTCCTCCTGCCGTTCCGTCCGCATCGTCAGGATGCGCTCCTATTACAATTACATTTATCTTTTTATCTTGACTGTAAACAAGACCAAAAGGAAGCATAAAAGAAAGAATAACGATTAAATATTTCATAAGTCTCATTTTAAATTAATCTATTTTGATTCTCTATTCGAGATAAATTATCCCTCATAATTCATAACATAGTGCAGCAGCCCCCAATATACCTATATTTTGCAATTCCGATTTCAAGATGCTTAGCTTTTTAATAGAATTGGGAAAAGGAAAATCCGTTAAATTGCGATACATTGCCTCTTTAAACAAGTGCAGTGAATTGGAAATTGCGCCACCGAAAATGATGGCTTGCGGATCGACGGATAAGACAACCATCTTAACCAACGCGGCGACATGTTTGCCGTACTCATTCATTATTTCGATAGCTGCCTGATCTCCTTTCTCCGCCTTGAAAGCAATTTCACGACCGGTCGTATTTTTCTTCGTAAAGAAAAAACTGCCGCAATATTCCTCCAATTTTCCTCCGTGATAAGGCATTTCCCCATATTCCCCTGAGCCGCAATTCGCATCTGCCAGTAATCTGCCTCTCTGAATAATTCCGCCCCCTACCCCGGTTCCTAAAGTTATTCCCACAAAATTCTCAAACTGCCGGCCTAACCCGTAAATACGTTCTCCCATGGCGAAGCAGTTGGCATCATTATTGATAAAAACAGGCAATCCGAATTTCTCTTCCAAAATCGATTTCAGATGCACTTCTTCCCAGTTCCGAATATTTTGGACATGATACACAATGCCTTGAGCACTGTCTACGACACTCAGTACGCCAATGCCGATACCGGTTGTTTCAACCGTTTTCAACCGGTCGATTATCTCTTCCAATATCATAAGGGTGATTTCTCCCCCTTTGTCGGCTTCCGTATCCCTCACGGTTTGTTTGATTAAGTCTCTATCTTTCACCAAACCTCCTTTAATGGTTGTTCCGCCGATGTCGATTCCAATAAGATGCTTCATCTAATGCTATTTTATTACGTAATATGAAGTTTGTTCGCTTATGGCATATCCGGCAATTTCCATCCGTTATGATAGGTGTGGTGAATCATTTCTTGAGCAAAAGCTTGCGCATTAACAGGTTCCGTCCACGTTTTATTGAATGTGGGATTACCGTCGGCAATCTTAAAACCGTCCTCTATAATTGATTTTATCGTAGCCTCTTTAGGAATATTGATGAATTGCATATTCTCCCCATTCCATTCTAAGATTTGATTGAGATTTTGTAATCTAACGGCCAAGACTCCCATAACGACCATTTCATTCAAAGGGCCGGCAATGGAAAAATCGGATGCCGCTTCTATTCGCGTTTCTGCACTTTCCTTGCAGGCGCGGACCCAATCCATTTGATGTGACAGCGTTATTTCACGTTGCGTTTTTGGAGATGCCGGTATCCTACCGGATATCAACCAAGGTTGACTACCGGAACTTCCACATATAAGCGTGTCTTTGCTGCCATGGAAAATAACAGCCCCGCCTCCGACATTCAAATCCTTTCCCTCAGGCATGCCTTTCGGACGGAAAGGTTTCAACCCTCCATCATACCAGGTGATTTCTACTTCAGGCATTCCAACCTTCGGTAAATTGTTGCGAGCAGGGAAAACATATTTGAACATTTGAGCGTTCGGGCAACTTTCCGACATCAACAGGGTGGATGAACCTTGTACTTTTTGAGGATAATGCAATTTCAAACTCTTAAATACCGGATGAAGAATATGACACGCCATATCGCCTAAAGCGCCCGTGCCGAAATCCCACCATCCCCGCCAGTTCCACGGAGTATAAATACGGTTATACGGCCTCATGGGAGCGGGCCCTACAAATAAATTCCAATCCAATGTTTTTGGAATAGCTTCTACCTCTTTCGGCCGGGCCAATCCCTGAGGCCAAAAAGGGCGGTCGGTAAATGCTTCTACTTCGGTGACTTCCCCAATTTGTCCATCCCAAATCCAATCGATGATTTGCCGGACTCCGGGGGAGGAAGCTCCGCCATTTCCCATTTGGGTCGCTACTCGATATTTCTTTGCCAAGTTCGTTAATAACCGGGATTCATATACACTGTGGGCTAAAGGCTTTTCAACATATACATGTTTACCCATCGTGATTGCATCCGCGGCTATAACAGCGTGGGTATGATCGGGAGTTGCAATCATCACAGCATCTATACTTTTGCCCAGTTCCTCGTACATTTTACGATAATCGAAGTATTTTTTCGCCTTTGGAAAATAGTCGAAAACCCGTTTGCTATATTTCCAATCCACATCCGCCAACGCTACGATATTCTGGCTTTCCATCTGCTTAAGTACGGCGAAGCCTCTTCCCCCTACCCCTACTCCCGCAATATTTAATTTGTCGCTGGGAGCGGTATGGCCCAATGTCTTACCTAACACCGTTGAAGGTACAACCGTCAATCCGACAGCAGCGGTCGCTCCGGTATAAATAAATTTTCTTCTTGATATTTTTGATGACATCTGCATTTTCTGATGTGATATCCCATTTTTTGAATCGATTAAAACAGATTATGGATTGTCTGAAGCATGGAGCATGCCTTTTTCCACATAATCCCAAAGATTTTTATCGATGATATGCACGATATCGAAAATCATCACCCCATCCGATTCCTGAAGATTCATTTTAATGGATTCCGTTAATCCTTCCGGATTGTCATAGAACTGATCAGCAAGAATTCCTCCAATGAATTTATTCTCGCCCATGATGTTTCTAAGATTCTGACAGGAACCTTCTACACAATACCATAAACTGCTTTGGGCATGCATGTCCGTTTCATTCTTTACAGCAGGATTCTTTTCCAGATAATCCTCAATCGTGATCGTCGTATAATAATTTCCGACCGTAAACAAATCGATCAATTCGGCATAGCCCGTATTTTTATAAGTCGGAGTCGCCCAGTCGTATTCTTTCGACGGATCATAATCCTTACTCGCAAAATTCACCCCTACTTCGAAATAAGTAGGATACCACGCCCCCGTATAGTCTCCGAACGAAAGATCCGGATTCACCGATTTTATTTTGTTGCGGGCCTTTACCATAAAATCATGAATGACCTGAGAACGCCATTCCACCCACTGCAAAAAGTATTTTCCTCTTTCAGGATAAAAATTGCCTTGCGTATCTTTTTTCCAAAGATAAATATCATCGGGATATTTATCAAGCTTCTTTCCTATATATTCTTCAAATTTTTGACGGGATAATTCGGAGAAATCGGCGGTAAAACCATCATAACGGACACGATCTAAAATAATCCCGTCTAATTTGGGATATTTCTCCGCAACTTCTGCAAATAAATTCAATATATATTCTTGAAACTCCTCATTTACGGGATTCACCATAGCGGAATACTTCTGTTTTTCCTCTGTGATGGGAATAAATTTTCTGTCTTCGGAAGGAGGATATACAACCGATGCCCAGTCGGATTTATTATCTTCATAAATAATTCCCCGGTTTACATAATTATGCCCTGCAACAAAAGTATTCATCGAAGCTTGCACCCGCATTCCTTCTTTATGCGCTTTCTCAATGAAATATCCCAAATAATCGAATGTATATAGGATCGACTTTCCATTCCACTCTGTCAGTTTCGGTGCATACTTGCTGTCGTAAAGCACATGTCCCGAAATCGGACGGATATCGACCACAACATCTGTAAAACCCAATTCATTCAGTTTATGTAAATAAAAATCGATCGTGTCTTTATTATTGAACCGGTGAATATTTGCCGTAGCATCTACCCACATTAATTTAGCCTTTGTTTCCGACTTTTGGCCTAATGTGTCTTTTTGTTTTGTATTACAGGAACAAAACAATATAAAAGTCAGAATACTTGCAGTAAAAAGTATAATTTTTTTCATCATTTTTTTATCTGATCTTATTTAATTCTTCTTCCGAAGGCCATCCGGTTTCCACTCCCTGCGAACGGAGCACTGATTGAAAATCATTCAAAATCCTTTTCTCTGCCCGTACCTGATGAGGAGTATAATTGTTATCTAAGGAAAAAGACAATAACAATCCGGTTGCTTCGCCGATATTCCATTCCACAGGATGCAAGCGGTAACATCCATTGGTAATATGGGTGGTACCTATGTTTTTGTTTACCGGAATCAAATTCTTCATCCTTACCGGAAGTAAGGCTCCCAACGGAATTTGAAACCTTAACGCATCCATGTCGATATAGTTTTGCATGCCGGTTGTGGGGTGCAAATCGATCGGATAATACCCTATACCGACGCTATCCTGAAAGAAAGCCGCTTTCTCCTTATCCAGCAAGGCCACCAACGCGCGATTGTCACGCCCGACATGCTCTTCCTTCACCGTAAACACCGCTTTTATCCGTCTCGATTCACGGACATACGGATATTTTGCCAATCCGTCCGAAGTCCCGAGGATATCTTTACGCAACCGTAATCCCGGCCAACCTGTCCCTCCATCCGGACGTAGGGCCTCTGTTTGTAACCAATATAACAAAGAAAGGCTTAACTGCTTTCCTCCTTCGACATACTTTTGAAAATCCTTCTCCGATGCTCCAATCAGGTTTCCCAAGAAATAATCATTTTGCGGCCAGTTGACCAAAGAAATATCACTTTGATAAAAACCCTTTTCGAAATTGTTTTTATCGATAATCCGCCGATAAGTCCATAGATTAAAAATATCTCCACATCCTTTATCTGTAGGATCAACGCATAGCGCTTTTTTCTCCAATGTCCGGGGATTCGAGTAATGGAGATCCAGGAGCCTCCCCGACCAGGGCTGCTTTAAGGAAGGAGTATAGCTTCGCCAAAAGTCATAATCGCGAGGTTTGCTGATGATATGCTTTTCATTCGGCAAATAATCGACTGCAAAACACATCGTGAATGCTTGCACATTATCCGCATCCCCGACCTCCGGAGCATGCAGCTCTCCGGTTTCTTTCTTTGATTCCATACCCGTGACAAATTCGGTACCGGTTAACGGAAGCAAATCGCCTAATTCGGTGGCATCAATGAAATAAGGAGCCGTCAGTATTTTCACTTCTCCTGTTATACTGTTTTTTACTGTTACATCTTCAACCCGGTCTTGCTGCACGGAACTTTTCACGGCCTTATAATGATATAATACCGTCAACCTTCCCGAACTCACATAAGGAGCCAGCATTTCATGGAGGATACTCAGTGCTACTTTTGGCTCATGACAAAGGCGCGAAACGGATGCATTTCCCGGATTAAAATAGGGATTGTTCCTTACCTCCTCTTTTAGCGGATAGTTTTTCTTATAATATTCTCTTATTCTATTCCGAAAATCCCGGTACATTTTTGTAGCTCCCGTATGTTCTATCCATCGATTTTCATCCGGTGGCACTCCCTGTTGCGTGAGTTGCCCTCCAAGCCAATCGGTTTCTTCGGTAAGAATTACTTTTTTCCCGTTTTTCACCGCCGAAAGAGCCGAAGCCACGCCGCCCAATCCGCCTCCGATAACAACGATATCCGCCTTTAAAACCTCTTCATGACTTAAAACGGATACCCGTCCCGAAGCATTTATCTGTGACATGCTTTTTAGTTCGGGCGAGGCGATCATCAGCGCTCCTCCCGCCGATACAGCCTTTAAAAAGTTCCTGCGTTTCATTTTTTTCTTATAAGATTTCGTTTACAACCTGATTGAAATACTCGATCGATTGCTTTATCTGCGGTAAATTGTTTTCCCAGTCGGCTTCATATTCTATCGTGAAATAGCCCTTGAAGTGTTGCCGCTTGAGCTCCTGCATCATATCCTTTACATTCAGGACACCCGTCCCCCATACCACATCTTCCAGGATCCCGTCCTCTCCTTTAGGGGCAATATCCTTAAAATGCAACGAAACGATTCGTCCTTCCAATTGTTTGAGGGCCGATACCGGCTCTATGTCCATCCTTTTGTAATGCCCTACATCGGCACAAGCGCCTAACAACGGAGCTCTTTGACCGATGTTCTTCAGCAATATCTCCGGCTTCCAATACGAATTTTCATTCGGATGATTATGGGTCGCGACTTTTATGCGGTATTTCTTAGCCAGGGCTTCCACCACGTCCCAATCTTCACGGGCAGGCTCGGCGCTGATAAACTCCATCTTCATCTTTTTGGCAAAAGAAAATACAGCCTCCCATTCTTCCCGGTTAGCGACCCAAACCCCTGAAGAAACGATCCGGATATTCCTTTTCTTTGCTTCCTGCCTGAGCTTTTTTTGTTGCCCGTCATTCAACTGGTAGCCGAAAACATCGTCCCCGAAGCCGTTTCCGAGTTTTTGTCCGGGATAGATTTCGATAAAGCGGATTCCCAAATCCTGCGTTTTATCCAATGATTCCATGACTGAAAACAAATGGAAAGTATACGATTGCATGGAAAGGTGCCACCCCTGTTTATCCGCCTTTGTTTGATTCTTGTGCTGCGCACAGGCCGTACCCGATAAAAGGCACGCCAGAACGATTATTAAAGTTTTTGTTGTTTTCATATTGTTTAAAATTTTATTGTATTCCAATCAAAGAGCGACATCATCGAAGGCACTATTATTTATAGTGCCTCAAAAAAAACGTGCAAACTCAAATCAATTGGTTTACACGTTTTTTTTGTAATTATCCGGGTTCCGGATGCTCCCTATTTTTATTCTCTTATTTACTCACTTCTCACCTCCTGTTTAAGATAAAATCCAAACCCTGCTCGGTGTAATTCTGAAACTCGTGGTCGGAAGAAATGAGCGGTATCCGGTCGGCAATAGCCTGAGCAATGATAGCATGGTCATTCATGTCTTTATGGTCTTCCGCAATTTGCAACGATTTATATGCCTTGAAATGACAGGCATTAAAATAGACAATCTCCAAACCGTTGTCTTCTATAAGCGATTTTAGTATATCGTTCTCACACTTGTAATGGCTGTCGAACTTCTTATACTTCAATTTTCCGATGCGAAACAAAAAAAGAAGCTCCTGCACGGCAAAATTACTGGCATACAAAATAGACGAATAATCTTTGAGTTTGGTCCATACATTGACATCCATCTCTTCGAATTGCTTTCCTAAAAGAAAGATTAATATATTCGTATCCAAATAATACCGCATGCGATTATTCCAAGATAGCGTCCATATCTACAATCTCTAAAATGCCGTGAGGATATTTTTCCCAGAATAATTCCACTTTTGATTTCGGCCTGTCTTCCGATTCCTTCACCCCTTGTTCTTCCCTAATTACGTCAGCCGCAGTCTTCCAAGGTTTCTTCTTTCTTTCTGTTTTCTTTGTTGTATCCATCATTGTTTCTCCTTACTCTTTGTTTGCAAAATCAATAACACGCAAAGTTACAAATAATTTTCAGAAGAAAGCAAAAATGAAAATAAAGAAGCCGGGAATAAAAAATTCAGAAGCGGGGAGTTCGCTGGAAAGGCACAAAATTGTACAACCCGCCGACTGCCGAAAACGGATAAACGTGTAAACCAATATGTCAAAGAACTCTTTTGACTTTATTTTCAGTAAAATATTTTGTATTTATTCTTACTGGTACCCCTGACGAATCTCTGAATTTTCGTCAGGGGCGTATATCCTATTTAGGCATATCGGGAAGCGAAAACCCGTTCTCATAGGTATGCCGGATCCATTCGTTTGCCATCTCCAACGCATTGAAGTCGGCAAACCGCCGGTCGAATTTCGGATCGCCGTCAATCACCGCATATTCATCCACGGTTACGATTTTGATCGTATCGTTCGGGGATATATTGGTGAAACGCATGTTCTCCCCGTCCCATTTCAACTCCCGGTGCAATCCCGAAAGCCGTACGGCCAGTACGCCCATAACCACCATTTCGTTGAAAGGCCCCGAAAATCCGAAGTTCGACGAAGCTTCCCGCCTGTTTGCCGGCGATTCCTTGCAAGCCCTTATCCAATCCTGTTCATGGGCATTGGTGTCCCAGATATTCCCGTTGCCGCCCTTGACACGCGCCAGGGTAGCTTCCGGCTGTTTAAAACCGTCCATCTTTGATGTAGGCAATAAGGTCGGATTCATTCCATAGCAACCGGTCATGATCTTCCCTTTCGTTCCTACCAAAATAATACCTCCGTTGGAATCACCCATCATCTCCCCGTCTTTCAATTCTTCCGGGCGGTCGGGAAGCAATCCCCCGTCATACCAGTAAACCGTCAATTCCGGCATGTTCACCTTTCCGGCGGCCGGGCGTGCAGGGAACCGGTACTTTACGATTTGTGCCTGGGGCGGGGAATACAGGTTGGACAACGTTGAACTGGCCGATACGCCGACCGGGTATTTCAAGTCCAGGGCCCAATACAGGGGATCCATGATATGGCAGGCCATATCCCCCAGCGCGCCGGTACCGAAATCCCAAAAGCCGCGCCAGTTCCACGGTGTGTAGGCCGGATCGTACGGGCGTTTTTTGGCCGGCCCCACAAACAAATCCCAATCCAGTGTCGAAGGAACCGGCACGCCTCCTTTGGGTTCGGGCAATCCTTGCGGCCAGATGGGCCGGTCCGTCCAGCAATGGGCTTCGTATACGTCGCCGATGATTCCCGATTTCACCCATTCGGCTACCTGCCGGCACCAGTCGAAGGAGTTGCCCTGGTTGCCCATTTGAGTGGCGACTTTGTATTTCTGCGACAGTTTTGTAAGCAGCCTTGACTCATAGACGGAGTGCGTCAGCGGTTTTTGCACATAGGTATGTTTTCCCAGGGTGATGGCATGGGCCGCCACCCCCGCATGGGTATGGTCGGGAGTGGCCACCAGGACGGCATCGATGGAGTTACCCATTTCCTCGAACATAACCCGCCAGTCCTTATAGCGTTTGGCTTTGGGGAAATCGTTGAATGTTTTCGAGGCGTATCTCCAGTCCACATCGCATAAGGCGATGATGTTTTCGGTTTTCATGTTTGCCAGGTTGCGGCGACCCATCCCCCCGATACCGATACCGGCAATGTTCAGTTTATCACTCGGGGAGGTATACCCCCGTGCCTTTCCCAATATCGTGTTGGGAACAATGGTAAGACCGGCAGCCCCTAAAGCCGCCGTCTTTAAAAATTTTCTACGTGAATACGTTGTCATATTATTTATAGTTTTCATTTTGAGTCAAAACTCCGTTGGAACGGTCTATTTCAGCCTGAGGAATCGGGAACGGCCAACTTCTATCCGATGCTTCACTTCCTTTTCCGGCATAATTGTATTTAGCGGAAAATGCTTGCATTGTTTTAACGTAATCTCCCCAACGAATTAAATCATATAAACGAAGGCCTTCCAATGCGAATTCTGCTCTTCGTTCATTCTTGATAACTTGTTCCAAATTATCCGTTATTTTTACAGCAAACCGGGATTCAAATATCGGCTCATTGATATCTGTTAACGTTCCTTCAAATTTACGTTGGATGGCAAATTGATCTTTCTTTGATGTAGAAACAAAAGCTCTATGCCTAACCATATTGAGATATTTCACTACTTCATCTTTACTTCCCTCCGTTTTTAATACGGACTCAGCATAAATCAATAATGTTTCTGCATATCTTATCCAATAGGGAGCCCATTTACTTCGTTGCAAATTACCATCTACCCTATAATCATAGGGTACAAAAGCCTTACGATTTTGCAATAAACTAAAATTATAGTATCCCTTATAATTATGGATTTCTTGATCATTCCCTTTTTTGAAAATATCCCCATCGCTGATAATTGTAAATAATTTTCTGGGATCTTGAGTATCATAAGACATCGCCAAATCAGTTGTGGGAACATTGCCTCCCCATCCTCCCACATTATTCCTTCCGACATTCATGATAGCATAAGAATCCGTCAAATATCCGGTTTCAGGGACATATTTGCTCAAACATGTAAATAGAGATTCAGAAGAAGCAAATCCTTTGTCATAGTCTCCTCCGTATAAATCCTGAAAGTCGGTCGCCAATGCCAGTCCACCGTTAGATATCACCTCTTTCGCCGCATTTTTCGCTATCGTATATTCTTCTTGTGCATTTCCCTGCATTTTGTTTTGTTCCATCAGTCCGGCAAAGAATAATGCAATACGTCCTTTGAACGTATAGACAGCGTCTTTAGATACCCGCCCCAACTCAGTAGACAAATCAAAATTCTTTCTCCAAGGTAAATTCGGGTCATTTATGGCATCATCCAAATCCTTATATAACTGAACCCTTATTTCCTCTACTGATGCCTTTTCGAGTCTATCGGAAGGCGATTGAACCGTTGTTATTAGAGGAACGCTTTCAAACGTATTGACTAAATCAAAATAATACCACGCCCGAAGAAACTTCATTTCGGAAATATAACGAGAAATAGTTTCCTTGCTAATAGGTTCCCCTCCGCTTGTTAAAGACAGATCTTCCTTACTTAATTGCGCGATACCGACATTACAGCGCCCGATACCTGTATAGCGCTGTGTCCAGGCTTCCTGTAACAAAGGATTACTGGAAAGCGGATATCCCTTCCCCAATTCGGTCGTTTGAGGCCGGTCACCGGCATCCGATCCGCCTCCATCGGCGTCATCCACACTTTCACTTCCAATTGCGACTCTATTAATGGAGTACGCAAAGCCATCATGTAAAGGAGCATAGCAGGAAGTCACCAATTTAAAAGCCGCATCATCCGTATTCATATACGCAGATTCATCCAAACGCCCCCTGGGATCCCGATTAAGAAAAGAATCACTGCAGGATATTAAAAGGCACAGGCAGCTCAACAAAAGTATATATACATATTTTTTCATTGCATTTCTAATTTTATTCATGATTAAAAAGCCAAATTTATTCCCATCATATAAGTAGCGGACTGAGGATAATAACCATCGTCAACGCCATTATTAAGCGGGTTGCTATTACCAATTTCAGGATCCAATCCGGTATATTTTGTAAAGGTGAGTAAGTTATATGCACCTACCCATATTCTAATACTGGCAATATTATAATGAGATAATATGCTTTGCGGTAAAGAATATCCTAATTGAATATTCTTTAATCTCAAATAAGATCCGTCCTCTACCAACCAATCCGAGACCTGAAGATTATTGGTGTTGTCCGTATTTATTTGAAACTGTTCGTTGGTCGAATTTGTCGGAGACCACGCTTTTTTCATTAAATCTTTAGGAGCATTATACCATCCCACACCGGAATTCATGTCGATCTTTTTTGCATTCATTATCTTATTTCCATAAGTGCCTTGGAATAGAAGCGATAGGTCAAAACCCTTGTAATCGGCTGCTATATTAAATCCATAACTCATTTTCGGGAAAGGATTACCGATATTTGTCCTGTCATTTGCATTAATGGCGCCATCGCCATTCAAATCTAAAAATTTCAAATCTCCAGGGCGGGCCGTTGACTGAATTAATCCACCCTCTTTGTTTTTATAGGCTTTTATCTCAGCTTCATTTTGAAAAATACCATCCGTTTTCAGTCCATAAAAGTAACCAATCGGTTTTCCTTCTTCTGTTTTAGTGGTAGTAACCGTTATCCATCCTCCACCATACAAGGGTTCGCCCCCGCCCAAACTCAAAACCTCATTATTGAAAGTAAACAGATTAGCTCCCAACGAATAATTAAAATCTTGAATGGAATTTCTATATTTTACATCTATTTCCCATCCTTTATTCCGAATGCTTCCTGCATTTACCCATGGATTATTAGGAAATCCCAGATAAGATGGTAGCGGAACTTTCAAAAGCATATCTTTTGTCTTTTTCTGGAAATAGTCTATATTGAGGTTCAACGTGTTCTTGAAGAATCCTAAATCGAGTCCTATATCAAACTGTTCGGTGGTTTCCCATTTTACATTCGAATTACCCATTAAGTTATTTCCTCCCATTAATTGAGAATTAAAATTACTTCCAAACAAATAATATCCCCAATTTCCCGTAAAGGTCGACTGATAAGCTCCGCCTCTGTTACTTGCGTCGTTGATGTCATAAATAGCCTGATTACCAATTTGTCCCCAGCTTGCACGTAATTTTCCATTTGAAAGCCAATCCAGATTATTCAAAAATGATTCTTCCGAGAAATTCCATCCTGCGGAGAAAGAAGGGAAGGTTCCCCATTTATATCCGGGTCCGAAATTCGAAGAACCGTCTCGACGGATATTAGCAGTGAATAAATACCGGTCTTTATAAGAATAAAACAGACGCGTAAATAATGACTGTAATGCCGATTCGGATTTCCAACCACTTGCAGCAGGGTTTTTTGAAGCTGCATCTAATATTCTTTGAGCCTCATCATTACTTACCAATCCTTGACGTGAGGCTGACGTCGCTTCCGATTTTGTTTCTTCGGCGGAAGTGCCGATCATGGCTAAGAGAGTATGTTCGCCGAAGGTTTTATTAAAAGTCAAGGTATTATCCCACACCCAATAATCGGAGTTTGAATAATTTTTGCTCACGGTTGCATCATTTGCGAATTGATCTCCGTCCAGATAAAATTTAGGATTAAAACCATCGGATCCTCCTCTATATAAATCGACACCTACGCTTGTTTTAAATTTTAGCCAAGAAGTTAAGCTCGCTTCAAAATTCAGGCCGCCTTTTAAAGACAGATCGTTCCATACATTATCTTTACGAATATCCGTCTGAGCAACCGGATTTTCCTTATTGGTCAACAGTATAGGGGAATACCATGAATAGCGATCATTCGGATCTACTTGATCCATAAAAAAACTTGACTCCAAAAAATCAGGAATGTTTTTTAATCCTTTTCTATATACCGGAGAGATCGGATCGGCTGTGAATGCAATAAAAGAAGTATTAAAGCCGGGAGAATTTTCTGTCACATTTCTTCTGGATTGTTTAATCACCCCTATATTCCCAGCCATTTTCAACCATTTATACATTTGGTGATCGATATTTGTCAACCACGAAATTCTATCGAAATCCGAGCCGTTTATGATGCCATCTTGTTTCATATATCCCAGATTGGTGTGATATGCCAAGTTATTAGCACTTCCCGAAATGGATAAATCATAATTCTGAACGGGAGCATTTTTATGATTGATTTCTTTCCACCAATTCGTTCCCTCTTCACTTCCGGTATTCTCTTTCAAAAACTGTAAGATTTTGTTCTTTTGATCATCGGTATAAAAGGGAGCATTTCCGGCATTTGTATTCGCCAGATTTTTATAATCGATAAATTCCGAAGCATTCATGACGTCATAAGTCTTTATAGGATTTTGCACGCCATAATAGGCATCCAATGTGATTCGAGTTTTACTTTCACCGCTCTCCCCTCTGTTTGTAGAGATAATAATTACCCCATTGGCTGCCCGGGATCCGTAAATAGCCGTTGCAGAAGCATCTTTTAATATTTCCATTGATGCAATATTATTCGGATTCAGCCATCCTATATCTGTTTGAGGCAATCCATCTACGATATACAACGGATTATTATTATTCACGGTACCTACTCCGCGCACCCTTACGGTAGGAGGTGTGCCGGGGCTTCCTCCGGTTGAAGTGACGGTAACTCCCGCTGTTTTACCTTGTAAAGCATCTGCGATACTCCTAACAGGTAAATTTTTCAGATCGTCTCCCGACACCTGGCTTAAAGCTCCTGTCAGATCACTTTTTTTCATGCTTCCATATCCAACGACCACCACTTCTTCTAACGCTTCCGTATCTTCTTGCAACACGATATTTACGGTTGTTTTACCGTTAAGAGCAATGGTTTGCGAAAGCATTCCGACATACGAAACCTCCAATACGGCATTGGGCGATACATTCGGTAAAATAAAGTCGCCTTCGGCATCGGTAACAGTGCCGGCTCCTGTTTCCTGTATTTTCACCGATACGCCTATCAAAGGCTCTCCTTTTGCATCTGTAACCGTTCCTTTCACGGTAACGGCCTGTGCAAACAAACATACGGAAAATGTCCACATCAAGAGGAGCATCATTCCTTTCGTTAAATTTAAAATCACTTCTTTCATTCTTAGATTTTGTTTTAAATTGATTGATTATTTACGAGATATTAGTATAAGCAAACTTTACGGGCTTGTTTTACTAGTAGAATGGTACACGGATAAGTTCATAGATCGAATAAATGTCGGTGTATCTTCATACAGGCAAAATTAGATGTTCCCGACTCCGACGCCAAAAAAAACAGTTTGACATTTATTTTGAATCGCTTGATTTTTATTACCTTTGCTGAAACGTATTCACTTTGAAAAATTTAATAAATGATTGCTGAGTCAAGAGAAAAAATAAGCAGAAAGCATATCGGGCGAAATGTGCAAAGGGTTCGCACGTATTTTGGGATCAAGCAGGAGGTTTTGGCTGCCGATCTTGGTATTAGCCAGTCGGAAGTGTCGAAGATCGAAAATCAGGATGAAATAGAGGAAGGATTATTATCCCAAATTGCCGGCGTTTTGGGCGTTTCTCCGGAGGTAATCAAAGATTTTGACTCAGAAAAGGCCATTTATAATATTAATAATATCAGAGATAATACTTTCGAAGAAGGTTCTACATCCATTGCTCAACAATTTAATCCGATAGATAAAATAATAGAGTTGTACGAACGTTTATTGCAAAGTGAGAAGGAGAAGAACGAGTTGTTGAAAAATAAATGATTCTTATTACCTTTGCTTTTAATATAAACCATACATAAATACGTAAAAAAATGGAAACGATAAATCACGACAATGCAGTTCACCTTGGGAGGAAAATTGAACGGGTGCGCCACCTTCGGGGCATGACGCAAACAGAATTAGGTGAGCGATTGGGAATAACAAAGCAAGCTGTCTCGAAAATAGAGCAAACAGACAAATTTGATGACAAACGCCTTGAAGAAATTGCTTCGGCATTAGGTGTAACCGTAGAAGGATTGAAGAAATACAACGAAGAAACAGTATTTTATAATACGAATAACTCTTACGAAAACTGTTGTGTCTCAACAAATGGTGTAGGTAATAATCATACATTTAACCATTCTCCCATAGAGAAGATCGTTGAGTTCTATGAGAAACAGTTGGAGAAAGAAAGAGAAAGGTTTGAGTCTTTAAAAAAAGAGAAAGAATAGATGTTTGCGAGATGCTCAAGGCTATCTGCAACAACTGCGTTTTAAAAGAGATGGTAAAAGAACTTATTGCTACCAAAAATGAAGAAATCCGTTGGCTGAGAGAAGAAATTAAGACATTGAAAAACAAATGATTTTTTTACTGCCGTTGCCGGAACGGATTTACAGAAATCAAATACAATACGCGAAGATTGAAAGAGGTGAGTCCGCTCCGAAAAGGATTATTACACGGAGAATTCACAGAGACGCCACACGGAGTTCTCAGAGATTTTTCTCTTGCTGATGCAAACTTCCGAAGCAATATATTCATTTTCAACTGCAAATGTAAATCTCTTTTTTCTCTGTGTTCTCTGTGAAACCTCTATGTAACTCTGTGAAACTTTCATTCGGACTTTTCGGAGTACACTCAAGAGGTTTAATAAATAAAGCAGCAAAATTATGGGACAAGATGCATTAAAAATAGAACTCATAGAATGGCTCGCACGTCTTGAAGATGAAGATACAATCCGTTATCTGAAAGTTGTAAAGGACGGCACTTCTCAACTCGGTTAAAGAAATTGTGCCATATAAACCGGTAAGCATATCAAGTCGCGCTCTTTACGCAAGTCTTTGGTGTATAACAAATATCTGTTCAGGATTCTATCGGAATATTTGGCGTTAAACGCGTCTAAAGATGCATGAGCCTTATAACCCGATGATTTCACCTCTATAGGACAAATTTTGTTTTTCCTTGCCAGTAAAAAATCAATTTCGTAGTTATGATTGCCCCTTTCTTTGGGAAAAGTGTAGTAAAATAGTTCATTGCCTGATGCACGTAGCATTTGTGCGATTACATTCTCATAAAGATATCCCAAATCGGTGTTTAAGTTATCGTTTAATAGCTTTTGGTAAATGATGTTTTCCGTAAAGTCTCTGTCTTTGAATGCCAAGGTGGTGAATAATCCAGTATCGCTCAAAAACATTTTATAACGTTTTAGGTCTTTGTGCAACGACAACCCGGCACTTGGGTCGTCAGCATGATACGCTAACGAAATGGTCATAGAATCCTGCATATCTGCGATAATTTCGCCAACCCTGTCATTTCTCCCATTTTCTATCACACTGGAAACCTGATAACTTGAACTGTTCTTATTCAGTTCGGCGGGGATAGCGTCAAAAAGCAACGAAGCCTTGCCTGTCGGGTCGATCTTTCGGAAGTCCTCCTCATAGAGTTCCAAAATATTCCTTTTGATCTGATCGACTGAACTTAAATTGTTAGTTTCCAAATATTCATCCACGGCTTGCGGCATTCCGCCCACTAACATATACAAGCGAAAGTCCCGCATCAAGCGTCTGTTCAGATCGTCTCCCAACGGTTTTTTATTATCATAAGCTGTCTTGATGAACGGTATTGTTACAGTATCCCCCAATGCCCATCGGAATTCTTCATAATCCATTGGATACAAGTTTACTCTCGTTTCTTCACTTGGAATAACGATATCACGGATATTCTTTTTTATGGATAACAGAGAACCTGTTTCTATATAATCATATCGATGATCTTTTACCAAATGCTTAATTGCCTGGCGAGCCAATGGTTGTGTTTGAACTTCATCGAAGATGATTACTGAATTACGTTCTTGTAAACTTGTTTTATAGATAACTTGAAGGCACAGGAAAAAGTAATTTAAATCGGACAAATCGCGAAACAATTCGTTGACTTCTTTTGGTGCAATGGAAAAATCGATTAAGATGTAGGAGGCATATTCCTTTCGTGCAAATTCTTCCGCTATTGTAGATTTCCCGACACGCCTCGCTCCTTTGATTAACAGCGCCGTTTTACCATTCTGCTCCTGTTTCCATTTAAGCATCCGGTCATACAATTTTCGTCGAAATATTCTATTGTCCATTTTCTAAATCTTTTAACGTATAGTTGCCATTTGGCTCTTCTTTCCTCTTTTACCCGGCTCAATTGTCTACAAAGTTAATGATTTGTCAGGAATCGCAAAATGTTTTTATAGCTGTTCGACAAAGATCGCAAAATGTTTCATGTAGTTAAATTAAAGGTATCTTATTTACGAAACAAATGGCTGAAATGGGACGAATACAGTTTAGACAACCCTGCGCGGTTGTCAATGGCCTCGCCGACTACAATCATGGTGGTCAAGGTCAACTGATTGTCTTTTACAATGCGCGCCAAGTCTTTCAACTCCCCCCGATAGATGCGCTCGTCCTTCCACGTCAGTTTATAACAAGCCGCCACGGGCGTATCGGGCGGATAGTGCTCCAACAACTCGCGTTGCACATCCTCCACAATGGCGGCGCTGAGGAAAATACACATCGTACTTTGCGAACGCGCCAGTAAGCTCAATTTTTCTTTTTCGGGCATCGGGGTACGCCCTTCGCCACGGGTCAGAATGATGGTCTGTACCTTTTCGGGGATGGTAAATTGCGAACGCAATGCCGCCGCGGCCGCCTGAAATGACGAGATGCCGGGAGTAATGTGATACGACATTCCGTGACTGTCGAAATACGCCATCTGTTCCTGAATGGCGCCATAGATACACGGGTCGCCCGTATGCAGGCGCACCACGAGCTTGCCCGCATCATAAAACGATTTCATCAGGGCGAATTGCTCTTCGAGCGCCATCGACGCCGAACTGCGAACGGTGGCTCCTTCTTTCGAATAATACGTTAGCTCGACAGGCACGAGGCTGCCGGCATATAAAATCAGGTCGGCGGCTTCGAGAAAGTTCTTTCCCTTTACCGAAATCAATTCGGGATCGCCCGGTCCAGCGCCGACAATCTCGATATGCCCGAGGCGCATGGATTCTTTATTTATCGCAACCGCGAAAGTGAAATCGTTCCCTTCGCTTAACTTTCCCTTTTGCTTCTCCAACACGAGTTCGCCGCCGCCTGCACTGAGAATGGCTGCCGCCTCCGATACACCTGGCACCGAGGTCACCTGTTCCACTTTTTCAGAAGGATTCGCTACCGGTATATCTTTCAATTCTTCGGCGGTATAGATTCGGACGGGGATGTGGTGAAACGCTTCCTGTAAAGCGGGCAGCAACGGTTCGTCTTTTTTTAAATCGATGGTCGAAAGGTCTTTGACGGATGACCACGCCAACCCCACTTTTTCCATCGCGGAGAGGATATAAGCGGGAACAGCGTCCGGGCGGCAGTTCTTCCGACATCCCACGCCAAGATGCAATACCGGCGGGCGGTACCAAATGGACGGAACCGATATCGGCGGATGAACAAAAGGCGTAACGCCGATCAACAGTTTATATTGCGAAAGGTCGATATCGGCAAAACGATAAAACACATCGACGAAAGCAGGCTTCGTCCGTTCCAGATAAGCCGTGCCCTCATCTTTGCATTCGAGCAGCAAAGCCGTTTTCTTCCGGTTGACGAAAAGCGTGAGAGGCTCATTGAAATTATCGGCATCAGTCGATACCTGCCAATGGTATTTCGCAGGCAGTACATCCAACGCCCAAAGTCCTGTCGCATCGCTTTGAGTGGTCACCACCGGTTGAGCGCCGAGGATACGAGCCAATTGCAATGTCCTTTCGTTGGCGCCGCCGATATGTCCCGACAACACCGATACGACAAACCGTCCCGTGCTGTCGATATTGATAACGGCCGGATCGGTATGTTTATCGCGTACATAAGGCGCAATGGTACGCACACATATCCCCATAGCGCCGATAAAAATCAATGCTTCGGACGCAAAGAACAACTTCTTTACGGTTTCATCAAGCGATACCCATTCATTTACCCCTTCGCCGGCTCCTTGTTTCGCATAAATCTCACAATCCGGCCACTCTTTGCGGATACGTTGCGCAACCGGTAGCCCCTGAGCCGATATCACAATAACTGCTGTTTTTTTCATTGTTGCTCTGTTTTCAATCTCCAATCTCTATCCTCCAATCTCTATTTTCTCTTACATCTCATCACCTCTATCCGGTTGAAGTCATCGACGCGGACGGCAATGCTTTCGACGGTAGTCCATCGTTCCTTATCCAACGATTCGAGAAACAAGGCCCGGCTTGCCTCCGATACGGAATTAAACACGACGACCGCCCCGCGCGGCATCTTCGCTTCCAGTCGACCGATAATCTCCTTCATCTGGCCTCCATGCCCGCCGATAAACACGGTATCGGGCGGCGGCAACATCGAGATGTCGATTTCGGTAAAATCCCCGATAAACGTTTCTATCCCCGGAACACCGAAGCGGCGACTGTTCTTTGCCATCAACTCCGCACCTTCGGTACGCTTTTCAAATGCATAGACTTTCAGATGCGGGAACTGCATCCGCGCCTCGATAGAGACGGAACCGGTGCAAAAACCGATATCCCAAAAGACATTCCGGTCGCGCAAGTCAAGCGCATGTAACGTTACCAGGCGTACCGGCATTTTCGTAATCATCTTCGCCCTGCCGTTCAGCAAATGAAACTCCGCATCGGCAATACCGAAAGGACGCGCACGCCGGGCGGTCTGCCGCAGCATGAGGCAATTGGGAAACGCAAACGACTGCTGTGCGGCTTCCTGTATGCTCAGGGTGATAACCCGCTCTTGCTCTTTGTTTCCGAGTAACTCCCCGATCGACATCGTATAATTGTCGTATCCGTATTCGAGCATCCGGGCGGCAATGTCGCGCGGCGTGTGCTGCTTCTTGTCGGTCAACAGCCCGATGGTGCCGTAGCCGAGAATGAGCGCCTCGTCGAACGCGTTCCACGAACGGCCGGTGAGCGAAACGACGTGCATATCGTGATAGGGCGATAACAAGCGATGGGCAAGCAATTGCAGGGAATTGAAAAAGGGATAAACGCGCAAACCGGCATCCGGCATTTTGCGCCGGATGGTATTGGCGAAACCGAAAAACAACGGATCGCCGGAAGCGAAAACAACCACGTCATCATACGCTTCATACCGGCGGAAAACATCATCCAGCGGAACGGTAATATCGATCCACTCATAGCCTGCCGGCAAATAGGGACGCATGATTTCATGATGCCGCACGCCTCCCGAAAAAACGGTATGCGAAGTGATGAGCGACGCTACCTCTTCCGAAAAAGATTGCTCGCGGTTATCATCAATACCTATCACATGGAAATTCATTGTTTTTATTTTTTATAAGATCGCTCCCCTTACACATCCCTGCCGGGTCTCAACTGCCCGGCGTCGTCGAAAGTAAGGATGGCATTGACGAGCGTGGCCGCCAAGTTACTTCCGCCCTTACGTCCCTCCACAATCAGTTTGGGAATAGACCGGAACGGCTTCACCATCTGCTTTGACTCGCATACATTGACAAATCCCACAGGAGCGGCGATGATGCCCGCCGGATGAGCTTTCCCCTTGCGAATCAAGTCGCACAATTCCATCAAGGCCGTCGGTGCGTTTCCGAAAGCGAACAAGGCATCGGGATGCTCTTCTACCGCCAAACGGATACCGGCTTGCGTACGCGTACTATTTTTCGATTGCGCCATTTCCGCTACCCGCGGATCGTGCAGGCAACAGACAGCTTCCACGCCCATCCGCTCCAGCGCTCCCTTCCGGATACCCGAGGCGACCATCGTCACATCGGTCACCACCGTCTTTATTTGTCCCGAGGCGAACAACTCGTAAAGTTTTTCGACAGCGTGCTCATCGGCATGAAAAATCCGTTCCATTTCGAAGTCGGCGGTCGTATGGATGGCATGCAGCAACGCCCATTTCTTATCCAACGGGATATCGGGATGACGAAGTTCCTTTTCGATGGTCCGGAAACTGCGGATCATAATGTCCTGTCCGAGGTTTTTCCCTCCTTGCGAAACCTCATCGCGATAATATCCGCGGGGGGTGATGATTTTTTTCTCCGTGGAAAAATACGTCTGCGAGTTCCCGATGATAATGAGCGAAAACATATCGGCTTCTTCCGGATCGAACGCTCCTAAAGTCGTCACGCGGATTTCCTGTTCGGAACGGCCTGCCTGCCGTACATGCCCCACCGGCGTGTCAGGCGAACGCTCCTGAAGGAACAGTTCCACAAAACGGTACAGTTGCCAGTAACGCCCTTTGCTCTTCGGATTATAGATCGCCGTCACAAAATCGGCCGAAGCCGCCGCGACGATACGTTTTTCGATGAGCGCCCAAGGCGTCATCAGGTCGGAGAGCGACACCACGCAGAAGTCATGCCCCATGGGGCATCCCAGCAGGGCGGCCGCCTTTTGAAAAGCGCTGATGCCGGGCAATACCTCCACCGAGACGGGACTGTTTTTCTCTTCCTTCATCTCATACACCAATGGCGCCATACCGTAAATGCCGGCATCGCCCGAACTGATAAGGCAAACCGTCTTGCCTTCCGTCGCATGACGGAAAGCCTCTTCGGCACGTTCCCGCTCCTTTTTCATTCCCGTATCGATACACGGCACACCCGGCCGGATGAATTCTTCCACAAACCGGAAATAATAGTGATAACCGACCACCACATCGGCTTGCCGAAGCGCATCCGACACCGCAGGGGTAATATCTTCCTTTCCGCCGGGTCCGATGCCGGCGACAATAATCCGTCCTTCTTCCATCAATCTACATCAATCTACATCAATCTTTCCTCAATCTACACCAATCTCCCATCAATCTTCTTTCGATCCCTGATAGCGAGCCTTACGTTCCGTGATCCCTTCCACGCGATGAGTCGCGGCAAACTGCAAATGCGCCAGATACAGGTCGCGAATGGCCGGATACTGTCCCAATCCTTTCATCAGGACTTCCACCTCAAAGCCCTCTTTCTCGAGCGCCTCCTTCCAATCGGTGGCGATATCGTTTTTGGCATGATCACCCGCGACAAACATAAAGGGTACCAACACGACTTTCTTCAAGCCGCTCTTTTTCAATTGCGACAACACTTGCTCATATTCGGGGTAGCCCTCCACTGTGCCCACAAAACAATTGTGATGGCCTTTGTCTTTGAGCATGTAATCAAGCATGGCATATTGAGCCGTAGTAGGCGTATACGTGCCGTGGCCGACCCAAACATAGGCCGTGTGCGCATCGTTAGAAACCGTCAGGATATCGATCACCGTCGAATAATCCTCAGGATGATACAATAGCGGATCGCCGGTACGAATCTCCTTAAATAGGGAACGTACCTCCGCTACATTCTTTTCCATCGCATCCATTTCCACTCCGTCGATCACGTTCGACGACTGAATGAGCACATGCGTAAAACCATCAGCATGCAACTTTTCGAGCGCCTCCAACGGATTTAACTTCTCCACGCCTCGTTGACGCAAACGGTTGATAACGATACGCGACGAATACGCTTCACGCACTTCTACCTGCGGATAAGCCTCCTGAATGCGGCGGTTAAGCGCATCAATCGTCACCGCACGGGTATCATCGTGCGTCGTGCCGAAATGAATCATCAGCACGGCGGCTTTTTCTCCGTCTTTCAACGAAGCCAGCAAATCATGATGCGTATACCGGTCGTCATCGTGCGGGAAAACGCTGAAAGTAGCTATCAATGCCATACAAATAACAATAAATTTTTTCATATTCGAATTCTTTAAAAAGATGATGGAAAGCATTACGGCCCTTCGGCTATCGTAAGATAGCCGGGCCCCGGCATGCCTGATGCAAAGGTAATAATAACCTTACATATTTACGCCCGAAAGAAAAAGTTTTGCTCTTTTTCGGCATCATATGAGCATATAAAAACAGATCGCCGCCCTCCTCCGCCCTATACAGACAAAGCCGTTCCGGGCAGCGACGATTTTTCCGGCAGAGCACTTGCGCTACGGTTCTTTGTGCACAATACTTTTGTAGATAGTCCCTTTGCGCCGGGTATTATCCAGTTCATGCCGCATTGCTCGAATTAGCCTTTCAATTTTCTTTTTTTCATCGTTTCGTAATCGATAGGAAAGTGTTCCCCCATTTCGGCAATCAGATTCCGGGTTGATCCAACAATAGCTCGTATCCTGTTTTCATGGTACAAAAGGAATGTATTTAGAATCTCTCCACAACTTTTTGGGTTGATGCTATATTGTGTCATAAATGTTGTCCAATTGATAGTTAAACTGGAGCGCTTCTGCGGATTTTGATTTCATCCGTCCAATTCTACCGTCCCACTTTTCAGGTTTAACGACCAGACCGGAAGTTCCAAGAATACATCTTTTTCCGTTAAGGGAAATACGAATCATTACTGGGCTCTTACCTTCTTTGTTTAGGTAGTTACTTCGTAAGTAATACGAAATTTTGAATACTAATCTCATAAATCATCATTTTTAATGTGGATTTAGCATCCACAAAGTTCAACATATAAATTTAATATTGAATGATTTACAAGTATTCAAATGGTATCCATCCGGTGTTTTTGGCTACACTTTTTTTTCAGTATTTTTTTCTGTAGCCAAATTGTAGCCAAAAACTGAAATATTTCTGAATACTAACAGCTACGAACATGTAGTTATAAGGTCGCGTACAAACAGAAAAAACGCCGTAAAATCTTGAATTTTACGGCGTTTTATTCCTATGAAACTCGTTTTCCGAATACTAAAACGAAACTCGAAAAATGTTTCCAGTGATCCGCCTGGGGCTCGAACCCAGGACCCCATCCTTAAAAGGGATGTGCTCTACCTGCTGAGCTAGCGAATCGACCTAAATGCTTTCTTTCAAAAGCGAGTGCAAAGATATAACCTTTATTTTAAATATGCAACTGAGATGCTAACAAAAATGCTTTTTTCCAAATGTTTTTTGTCATTTTCCGTTAGTAGCGATAGTGATCTGCTTTGTAAGGTCCGTCCACCGAGACACCGATATAATCGGCTTGCTTTTGAGTTAATATTGTAAGTTTAACTCCAATATGATCAAGATGCAGTCGCGCTACTTCTTCGTCCAAATGCTTCGGCAAGCGATATACACCTACTTCATACTTATTTTCCCAAAGATCCATTTGTGCGAGGACCTGATTCGTAAACGAATTGCTCATGACGAACGACGGATGGCCGGTGGCACATCCCAAATTCACCAAACGCCCTTCCGCTAATAAAAACAGGGTGTTTCCTCCGGGAAAAGTATATTGGTCTACCTGAGGCTTGATATTGACATGCCTGATTCCCGGAAACTCCGTTAGTTTGTCCACTTGAATTTCATTATCGAAATGGCCGATATTACAAACGATCGATTGATCCTTCATTTGCTGCATATGCTCAATTGTGATCACATCACAATTTCCCGTAGTCGTTACAAAGATATTTCCTTCTTTCACGGCTTCTTCCATTGTAGTAACTTCAAAGCCTTCCATCGCGGCTTGTAAGGCGCAAATAGGATCGATTTCCGTAACAATCACCCGAGCTCCGTACGCACGCATCGATTTCGCACAACCTTTTCCTACATCGCCATAACCAAGAACTACAACCACCTTTCCTGCGATCATCACATCGGTGGCGCGTTTAATACCGTCGGCAAGCGATTCCCGGCAACCGTACAAATTATCAAATTTGGATTTTGTGACGGAATCATTTACATTTATCGCCGGCACAAGCAATTCTCCCCGTTCCATCATTTGATACAACCGGTGTACGCCGGTGGTCGTCTCTTCCGAAATACCCTTTAACTCCGAAACGGTACGGTGCCAACGTTTATTATCTTCTTTCAAAATCCGGTGCAGTGTATCCAGAATCGTTTGTTCTTCTTTATTACTTCCCTTTCGATCAATAGATGAAGCATCTTTTTCAGCCTGATATCCGAGATGTATTAATAAGGACGCGTCGCCTCCATCGTCGACAATCAAATGAGGGCCTTTTCCGCCGGGGAAACGTAAGGCCATTTCGGTACACCACCAATACTCCTCTAACGTTTCGCCTTTCCATGCAAACACCGGCACTCCTGCGGCGGCTATAGCAGCGGCAGCATGATCTTGTGTGGAAAAAATATTACAACTTGCCCAGCGCACATCGGCTCCTAATTCAACGAGCGTCTCAATAAGCACGGCCGTTTGAATGGTCATGTGCAAAGAACCGGTTATCCTCGCTCCTTTTAAAGGCTTCGATGAAGCATATTTTTTACGCACAACTATCAAACCCGGCATTTCATGCTCGGCTATTTCTATTTCTTTGCGCCCAAAATCGGCAAGCGAAATATCCGCTACTTTATACGTTAATTCTGAAGAAAAATTTGTATGCATTGATGACTTTTTATATGATGAATGTCGTTAATTAAGAATACAAAGATACGATATTTGAAGGATCTTCACTAACTTTGGCGAGGACAATTAGCGAATCAAAAATGAAAGTATTTTATACGAAACATCTACCGGTAAAAGGATTCAAAGCAATTAATCTATTCGGTTTTGTTTTTGCCCGAAGAGAGTTCTATCCCATAAAAAAGGATGTATTACGCCATGAGGCTATTCATACCCGTCAGATACTCGAAACCTTGATCATCGGTTTTTATGTATGGTATATTATCGAATGGTTGATACGATGGATGCAATATAAAAATCCTTCACTTGCCTATCGGAATATTTGTTTTGAACGGGAAGCTTACGCATACGATCAATCGATGGATTATTTGCAGCGCCGTCCGCTTTGGAATTTCATAAAGTTTCTGAAAAAGGAACAGGGAAGCAATCTATAAAGTCTTTTATTTGTTTTATAAGGAGTATGCACTGGACATTATTATATATAATCTCAACATTCTTGGTTCTTCCTATGTGTATGGGAGGTAACCCTAAGAAGACAAATTCAACAAGTGATATGAGATACAATTCATTAACAGCGGAAGAAGAAAGAGTAATCTTGCAGAAAGGGACCGAACGTCCTTTTACCGGGGAATATCTGAATAATAAGCAATCGGGAACATATGTATGTAAAAGATGCGATACCCCTCTTTACAGGTCTTCCGATAAGTTCGATTCGCATTGCGGATGGCCCTCTTTCGATGATGAAATAGAAGGTGCCGTAAAACGGATTCCCGACAGGGATGGATTACGTACGGAGATTGTTTGCTCCAATTGCGATGCCCATCTGGGACACGTTTTTCTGAATGAAGGATTTACACTCAAGCAAACCCGTCATTGCGTAAACTCGGTCTCTTTAAAGTTCATTCCGGACAAACAGAGCTTGCAAACTTCATACTTTGCTTCGGGATGTTTTTGGGGTACGGAATATTTCTTTATGAAGGCTCCCGGGGTGATTGAAACAAATGTAGGCTTCATGGGAGGGCATGTTGAAAACCCCACATACGAACAAGTTTGTCAAAAAAATACCGGACATCTTGAAACAACGGAAGTCGTGTACGATCCGGAAAAAACGGACTATGAACAGTTGGTTAAACTCTTTTTTGAAACGCACGATTTCACTCAAACGAATGGACAAGGCCCCGATATCGGTCCACAATATCTTTCCTGTATTTTTTATTCCAGTCCTTTGGAAAAAGAGATCGCAGAAAAGTACATTCAAATTCTTTTTGAAAAGGGATATAAAGTCGCGACGATGCTTCGCCCGGCCTCGGTATTTTGGAAAGCTGAAGACTATCATCAACAATATTACGAACATAAAAATGCACAACCTTATTGTCACAAGTATACTAAAATATTTTAGTATCGCCTGAACAGAACGAACAATAAAAAGGGTATTCATAAAACATTTCAAAACGATTATACGTTATATCTGGGTAAAGTTTTAAATATAAAAGAAAAATAGAAGTTTCATTTAAAAGAAAAAATTATGAAGACATTTCGTTTAGTATCAATGGTAACATTGATTTTAGCGCTTGGAATGAGCGCGACTTCGTGTAAAAAAGTAAGTGATGCTGATTTACAAAGCACTATTCAAACGGCACTAACCACTAATCCCGACGCAGCCAATGTAACGGTAACCGTTAGCGAACAAGTGGCAACCCTTGCGGGAACCGTACAAGATGACACAATCAAATCAAACATCGAGAGCGCTGTAGCAGCAATTAAAAATGTGAAATCAGTTGTGAATAACTTAGAAGTTGTACCGCCTGCTCCGGATTACACCGCTTTAGACGCAAGTATTACCGAAGGGTTGGCAGCTGCTCTGAAAGATCACAAAACAGTGACAGCTACCGTTAACAACGGAGTTATTACGATCGAAGGAGAAATCAGAGAACGTGATCTTCCCACTTTAATGCAAAAGCTATCTTCTTTAAGCCCGGTTCAAATAGTTAATAACGCAACTGTAAAATAAGCTAAATAGAATGAGTTTAAAAGAGAAGTATAAGGAATTGATAGACGCCGCAAATCAATACGGCGTTTCCGTAAATGAAACAGCTAACGGATTAAAATTCGAAGGAACCGTTTCTTCCGCAGAGGCGAAAAATAAATTATGGGAAATATACGGAAAATTGGATCCGAATTTTAAAAGTGCCGATGTGATATTGAATGTGAAAGTCAATGCCCCGGTTGGCAGCAAAGTAAAAGTAGTAACTCAACAAAGTAATTTAAACATTCGAAAAGGCCCCGGAACGGATCAACCCATTGTAGGAAAAGCAGCGCATGGGGATGTTATTACATTGGTCAGCAAATATAATGATCAATGGTGGTTTGTACTCGATAAGGATGGCGAGGAAGGTTATTCCTATGCTCAATATTTAGAGCCGGTAAACGAATAAACTTCCAAGATAATAGAAAGTACTAATTTGACTCCCTCCCGTTCGCGGGACGGGAGTTTTTTTGTGTCGGTGTGCCCTGAGGGGAGCATTCGCCCCCGCCCGAACCCCATATCCCCTCCTCTTCCAGGCTCTCCTTCCGTTGATCCATTTACCCATTTATCCATACACACAAAAGAGCCCCCGTAACATACATTACGGAGGCTCTACTTTAAAAGAGGGCGGCTACCTACTCTCCCACATGATTGTGCAGTACCATCGGCGCTATCGGGCTTAACTTCTCTGTTCGGAATGGGAAGAGGTGGATCCCCAACGCTATAACCACCTGAATTATCGCTGCTTACTTATCCGGTAAGCGTGTAAAATAACATGATGAAGGTAAAAAAAGCATACTCACTCAATCAATCCACAAATCTTGTATATTTGTCAAACCCGTCAGATACATCTGACTAAAAAGAAAGCGTACGGGTAATTAGTACTGCTCGGCTTTGACGTCACCGCCTTTACACCTGCAGCCTATCAAGGTCGTCGTCTACAACCACCCTTAAAAGAGATCTCATCTTGAGGTAGGCTTCGCGCTTAGATGCTTTCAGCGCTTATCCCTGCCCAAACTTAGCTACCCGGCTATGCTTCTGGCGAAACAACCGGTAAACCAGAGGTCTGTCCAACACGGTCCTCTCGTACTAGTGTCGGTGCCTCGCAAATCTCTAACGCCCACGATAGATAGAGACCGAACTGTCTCACGACGTTCTGAACCCAGCTCGCGTGCCACTTTAATGGGCGAACAGCCCAACCCTTGGGACCTTCTCCAGCCCCAGGATGTGACGAGCCGACATCGAGGTGCCAAACCATTCCGTCGATATGAGCTCTTGGGAATGATCAGCCTGTTATCCCCGGAGTACCTTTTATCCTTTGAGCGATGGCCATTCCATACTGAAACCACCGGATCACTATGCTCTAGTTTCCTACCTGATCGACTTGTGAGTCTCCCAGTCAAGCGCGCTTATGCCATTATACTCTAAATGACCGGTTACCAATCGGCCTGAGCGCACCTTTAGAAGCCTCCGTTACTTTTTTGGAGGCGACCACCCCAGTCAAACTACCCACCATACAATGTCCTCCTTACTCAGGAGTTAGAGGTCAAACACGAGAAGGGCCGTATTTCAACGTCGGCTCCACGATGACTAGCGTCACCGCTTCGCTGCCTCCGGCCTATCCTACACATCCAGTGCCCAACATCAATGTAAAGCTATAGTAAAGGTTCACGGGGTCTTTTCGTCCCATCGCGGGTAATCGGCATCTTCACCGATACTACAATTTCACCGAGCTCACGGTCGAGACAGTATTCAGATCGTTACACCATTCGTGCAGGTCGGAACTTACCCGACAAGGAATTTCGCTACCTTAGGACCGTTATAGTTACGGCCGCCGTTTACTGGGGCTTCAATTCAATGCTTCTCCTTTGACAGATGACATCTCCTCTTAACCTTCCAGCACCGGGCAGGTGTCAGGCTATATACCGCTTCTTTCGAATTCGCATAGCCATGTGTTTTTGTTAAACAGTCGCCTGAATCATTTCTCTGCGGCTCCGCCGTAAAGCGGAGCGTCCTTTCTCCCGAAGTTACAGGACTATTTTGCCTAGTTCCTTAACCGTGAATCACTCGAGCGCCTCAGTATGCTCAACCCAACTACCTGTGTCGGTTTGCGGTACGGGTGAAATAATAATTGAATGTGTAGCGGTTTTTCTAGGCAGTCTGATTACCCACATTATTGGCTCATCCGAAGACTTGCCATACTTTCAGGTTCAACTCCGGATGCGGTTTTCCCTACACCCTTCTTCGTCTACCCCCTTTAACCATCTATTCCGTCAGATGGCAGTGGTGTCACTCCTGCGTCCCCGCTTAACTTATTATCCCAGTAACGGAATATTAACCGTTTCATCCATCGGACTCGCCTCTAGGCTTATCCTTAGGACCCGACTAACCCTGATCCGATTAGCGTTGATCAGGAACCCTGAGTCTTTCGGCGAGGGGGTTTCTCACCCCCTTTGTCGTTACTTATACCTACATTTGCTTTTCCAGACGCTCCAGAGTACCTGACGATACGCCTTCTACGCTGACTGGAATGCTCCCCTACCAATTGTTGCCAATTCCATAGCTTCGGTAATATGCTTATGCCCGATTATTATCCATGCTTTGCCACTCGACTAGTGAGCTGTTACGCACTCTTTAAATGAATGGCTGCTTCCAAGCCAACATCCTAGCTGTTATAGCGGCAAAACTTCGTTAAATGCAACTTAGCATATATTTCGGGACCTTAGCTGATGGTCTGAGTTGTTCCTCTCTCGGACACGGACCTTAGCACCCGCGCCCTCACTCCCGGTGAGCACTTGCACGCATTCGGAGTTTGTCTGGACTTGATAGGCGGCGAAGCCCTCGCATCCAATCAGTAGCTCTACCTCATGCAAGCTCTTTGTCCGAGGCTGCACCTAAATGCATTTCGGGGAGTACGAGCTATCTCCAAGTTTGATTAGCCTTTCACCCCTACCCTCAAGTCATCCGAAAACTTTTCAACGTTTACCGGTTCGGTCCTCCATGTTGTGTTACCAAAACTTCAACCTGCTCAAGGGTAGATCACTTGGTTTCGCGTCTACTCCTGCTGACTATACGCCCTGTGAAGACTCGCTTTCGCTGCGGCTGACATGCGTTATCGCACTTAACCTTGCCAGGCAAGAGTAACTCGTAGGTTCATTATGCAAAAGGCACGCCGTCATCCCCCGAAAGGGACTCCGACCGCTTGTAAGCACATGGTTTCAGGGTCTATTTCACTCCTCTGTTCGAGGTTCTTTTCACCTTTCCCTCACGGTACTGGTTCACTATCGGTCTCTGGGAAGTATTTAGCCTTAGCGGATGGTCCCGCTTGTTTCACACAGGATTTCTCGTGTCCCGTATTACTCAGGATACCGCCACTCCGGACAATGGTACGTGTACGGGATTATCACCCTCTACGATTAAACTTTCCAGTTTATTCCACTTCTTTGTCTTTTCGCTTGTGCGGTCCTACAACCCCTCTATTGCCGAAACAATACAGGTTTGGGCTTTTCCCGGTTCGCTCGCCACTACTTCGGGAATCACTTTTGTTTTCTTTTCCTATGGGTACTGAGATGTTTCAGTTCCCCACGTTCGCCTTCCGTCTTAAACGGAATGGTACAATCTTCTCGTACCGGGTTGCCCCATTCGGATATCTGCGGATCAATTCGTATTTGCCAATCCCCGCAGCTTTTCGCAGCTTATCACGTCCTTCTTCGCCTTCCAGAGCCTAGGCATCCCCCATGTGCCCTTAATTACTTTCTTTTCGCCGACCTCAGTGACACTTATTTACATAAATGCCTTTGGGTTTGATAAATACTTAGCGTTTGATTCTTAATTTTACTTTTTGCTCTTGTTACCTTTTCATCATGTCAAAGATCGCTTCGATATTAATATCGATAGTTGTCTGAGTCGGAGTCGAACCGTTTTATTTTATGCCGCCCATGCGGCCTTCTCAAACCAATCAATAAGTGAACACACTTACCGCTTATTTTTTCTCTCTCGCTTTACCGCAAATCCCGCTGGATTTCCTCTTCTTTTTTATTTTTTTTTGCTTACCGGCACACATACATATTGCCTGAACTTGTGGAGAATAACGGATTCGAACCGTTGACCCTCTGCGTGCAAGGCAGATGCTCTAGCCAGCTGAGCTAATCCCCCGTTCTTTCAATTCAAGATTCCTTATTGAAAATTCAAGATTATAATTTTGAATATGGAATTTTTAAATATAGAACCCCGTAGTCCCAGGCAGAGTTGAACTGCCGACCTCTACATTATCAGTGTAGCGCTCTAACCAACTGAGCTATAGGACTGGCTGGTTTGTCGGCATCCCTACGCTCTGCTGCCGGCCCCGCTCTTGCGATAAGGGACTGGAGGATGATAAGGGATACGTACCCCGTATGAGGCGGGAGTTATATCTTAACATACATATTTAATTCGGACAATCGCAATAACTGATTTTGTCGATACCTCTTTTTTTTATAACAATCGATAAAGAATAAATAAATAAATCGAGAAAAGAGCCGTTATTCAAGGAATACTCCGTTATCCGATAACGGCTGCTCCGGCCGATAAACCGGCTCGTCCTCCAGAAAGGAGATGTTCCAGCCGCACCTTCCGGTACGGCTACCTTGTTACGACTTAGCCCCAGTCACCGGTTTTACCCTAGGTCGCTCCTTACGGTTACGAACTTCAGGTACCCCCAGCTTCCATGGCTTGACGGGCGGTGTGTACAAGGCCCGGGAACGTATTCACCGCGCCGTGGCTGATGCGCGATTACTAGCGAATCCAGCTTCACGGAGTCGAGTTGCAGACTCCGATCCGAACTGAGAATGGTTTTAGAGATTAGCATCCGCTCGCACGGTAGCTGCCCTTTGTACCATCCATTGTAACACGTGTGTCGCCCCGGACGTAAGGGCCGTGCTGATTTGACGTCATCCCCACCCTCCTCACATCTTACGATGGCAGTCTCATTAGAGTCCCCAGCTTTACCTGATGGCAACTAATGATAGGGGTTGCGCTCGTTATGGCACTTAAGCCGACACCTCACGGCACGAGCTGACGACAACCATGCAGCACCTACACATCTGCCCCGAAGGGAAGTATCCTTTCGAATACCGTCAAATGCATTTCAAGCCCGGGTAAGGTTCCTCGCGTATCATCGAATTAAACCACATGTTCCTCCGCTTGTGCGGGCCCCCGTCAATTCCTTTGAGTTTCATTCTTGCGAACGTACTCCCCAGGTGGATTACTTAACGCTTTCGCTCAGCCGCTTACATTATATCGCAAACAGCTAGTAATCATCGTTTACTGCGTGGACTACCAGGGTATCTAATCCTGTTTGATACCCACGCCTTCGTGCTTGAGCGTCAGTTATAGTTTAGTAAGCTGCCTGCGCAATCGGAGTTCCTTGTGATATCTATGCATTTCACCGCTACACCACAAATTCCGCCTACTTCATCTATACTCAAGTATGACAGTTTCGAAGGCACTTTTACAGTTGAGCTGCAAAATTTCACCGCCGACTTACCATACAGCCTGCGCACCCTTTAAACCCAATAAATCCGGATAACGCTCGGATCCTCCGTATTACCGCGGCTGCTGGCACGGAGTTAGCCGATCCTTATTCGTAAGGTACAGACAATAGGATACGCGTATCCTTTTTTATTCCCTTACAAAAGAAGTTTACAACCCATAGGGCCGTCATCCTTCACGCGACTTGGCTGGTTCAGACTTCCGTCCATTGACCAATATTCCTCACTGCTGCCTCCCGTAGGAGTCTGGACCGTGTCTCAGTTCCAGTGTGGGGGATAAACCTCTCAGTTCCCCTATCCATCGTTGCTTTGGTGAGCCGTTACCTCACCAACTGGCTAATGGAACGCATGCCCATCTCTAACCGATTAATCTTTAACAAATATTCCCATGCGGAATCCCTGTTTTATAGGGTATTAGTCCGTCTTTCAACGGGTTATCCCCTTGTTAAAGGTAGGTTGCATACGTGTTACTCACCCGTGCGCCGGTCGCCGCCATCGTATTGCTACAACGCGCTGCCCCTCGACTTGCATGTGTTAGGCCTATCGCTAGCGTTCATCCTGAGCCAGGATCAAACTCTTCGTTGTATAATTTGTTGTTATGAACGTAACCTGTCTTTTCAACCGGCACGCCACTATCTTCTACTAACGTTGAGCATCCCTAAATGCTGGCTCTTTTTCTTCGACTTACTGTTTTCTTATCCTGTTATTTTTTTAACGGGTACCAACTGCTCTTCTTTCAAAATTCCTTCTTCCCGAAGAGCAATCGTTATATTGCTTGTCTTTTATTTTACTATGTATGTAAATATGCTAAAGATCGTTTCCTTTTGACTTAAACTTCCTGTTGTTCTCAAAAGCGGGTGCAAAGATAAGCACTTTATTTTTATCAGCAAAATTATTTGAACTTTTTTTTTTAAAAAAATATTTGAATAATCTTTTCAGCAGATAAAAAGCTTCGATTACAACAACAATAAGAAATTATTTTCTCATTAACTCTCCAGTCAAATGCCCCTTTTATCTGAAAGGGTTTGCAAAGGTAGCAGATTAGAACATATGATGCAACTTTTTCAGCGGTTATTTTTCAAAAAAATCGGCACAAATCTATAAAACACTATCAATAAAGATTATATCGAAACGAAAAATACGCGAATCAATTCAGCCATCAATCTATAAAGGTAATATATGAGAACTCCTCTCTATTTGAGGAATGATATCGAACAGAATTTTTTCTCCCGACCGATTCACCTCCACTTGCAAAGTCGAAGGCGTATTCCAATCTATATATTGATTAAAATTGAATAGATAAGAGAATGCCGCGCGATACCTTTTATTATCGATCGCTTCAGCAATGCTATTATAATGGGTAATATTCCAAAACATACACTCTTTAAAGCCATTCGAATCGGTATACCGGGTATTCTTATCTCGAAAATTCATCGTTTCTGCAATAAAACGACGATACCCTTCCGTTAATGCTTGAGGATCGTAATTAAATTTTTGTCCTTGTATGCGTAAAACAACATCTCCGGGGCGAATACCCGCTCTTTCGGCAGGGGAGCCGGGATCGACCGAAGCCACTGTTTTTAAATCATCGATATTATAGCCGATTCCCGTATAATTATATTTCAAATGCTTTACCTCGAACGTTCCGGAAGCCGCATTTCGAGGATAAGGGAATTTCAACAACATCAGAGGCAAGTTTAACTCCAGATAATCGATGAGTCCATAATTTGCACTGAGGCGTTCTTTCACCTCGCTTTCCCAAATCAAGACAACTTCGCCCGGTTGTATGTACTTTCGATCGTAAAAGCGAAATCCGAATTCCAAATTATAAGCGATATCATCTATCCGAACAGGCTCCGTAGGATCATAAACAGGAATTTTCAGCATCCGTTTATTACGCATATCAAATCGCCAAGCCGCTTTATAGCTTTCAGCGGTTGCCGAATTCGCTTTAAACAGAGGATTACTTTGATAGCTATAAAAAGTTTGAATAATAAAATCGGGATCTTCGGTGTTGCGCACCAGCCCTTTTTCAGCTAATGCCCGGACAAAAATGGCATTGATGCGCTCGTCCATTTGAAGAGTACTCTCGTCGGGAGTCGCAAAATCGAATGTCCGGTAATTGGAAAAGCTCGCTTCGGAATGAAAAGATACCTCTATAGGAATAACAAAACGACGGTCCTGCACATCTTCGAGACTATAAAAGGCAAAGACCGGCGCGAGTTGGGCTTCGCTAATCGCATTTTGATTCCGGCAATGCTTCGAAACAGTAAGGGTTTTAAAAGTAGTGGTAAGATTACGGATAGAAATGGTCATCGATTGATCATCCATTCCAAACCAAGACATAATTGTTTGACGAGGTTTCAAATACGTTCCATTTCCATTCACTTCCAAAATAATATCATTAATCGAAAGGCCTGCCCTTTCAGCAGGCGAACCGGGTGTAACACCGATAATTACAGGCTCATTTTGCCCCCAATTGGGATTATTACTGATTTCGAATGTGAAACCTAAATCACATGACTGTGAAACCGATTGAGCGACGGAGGTAATTGCCAAAGCGAATAATAAAAAGGTATATTTGATTCGTTTCATTCTTCCAATATTTACATCTATAACGTATAAGTTCTTACCAAAAGGCAAAGATAAATGTTTTTTTTCTTTTATCTTTGTAGCACCAGATTTATTATAAAGAAACAGGATTATGATCATAGACAGCCTAATCAACGCCACACGTTATTTCCACTTACATCCGCTTTTCGAACAAGTGTTTTCACACGTTAAGGCAACGGAGGAAGTTGAAATCCATACCGGTACCATTTTATTGAACGAAACAGGACTAAAAGCTTCGACAGTGGAAACAACCCTGCGTGAAAAAAAAGATGCCAAATTGGAAACACACCGCAAATTCATTGACATACAAATTCCTCTTACTCATGCCGAAACTTTCGGATGGAAGACTGCCGGAAAATTATATCCGGCAGATAATGCTTATGACGAAAGCAATGATATCGAATTCTATACTGATGCTCCCTCGACGTATGTGACCGTGTCCCCGGAAGAATTTGTCATTTTCTTTCCTGAGGATGCCCATGCACCACTTATCGGAGAAGGACAGATAAAAAAAATCATTGTGAAAGTCCCCGTCGTTTAATACATTAATTCGTGTATGGATATGTTAGACATGATAAAAAACGATCCTTGGCTGGAACCGTATTCGGAGATAATCGAAGCACAACACCGCCATAATATCGATAAAGAAAAAGAACTCACCCAAAACGGGCGCGATTCGTTATCGGATTTTGCTACCGGCTATTTATATTTCGGACTACAAAAGACCGATAAAGAATGGGTGCTCCGCGAATGGGCTCCGGGAGCAACGGAAATCTTTCTGGCCGGAACATTTAATCGTTGGCAGCGTTTGGAGTCATACCGACTGAAAAATAAAGGCAACGGCGTATGGGAAGTAAAAATTCCGCTCGAACGGATCCATCATCTCGACCTTTATAAACTCTTTGTCCGTTGGGACGGAGGCAATGGCGAGCGCATTCCGGCATGGTGCAAGAGAGTCGTTCAAGATCCGGATACATTGATTTTCAGCGCCCAGGTTTGGGATCCGGAACATTATTACACTTTCAGGAATACCGGTTTTAAGCCGGATACCTCTCCGCTGCTGATTTACGAATGCCACGTGGGCATGGCTACCGAAGAGGAACGTATCGGCACATACAACGAATTTCGGCAACAAGTGCTGCCGCGTGTCAAAGAAAACGGCTATAATGCCATACAGGTTATGGCTATTCAAGAGCATCCTTATTACGGATCGTTCGGATATCACGTGTCGAGCTTTTTCGCTCCTTCTTCACGAAACGGCACGCCCGACGAACTCAAAGCGCTGATAGACGAAGCCCACGAAATGGGCATTGCGGTGATTATGGATATCGTACATTCGCATGCGGTTAAAAACGAAGCGGAAGGGATCGCCCGTATAGACGGATCATACGACCTGTACTTCCCGAGTGACCCGCAACGGCGCTATCATCAGGCATGGGACTCGCTTTGCTTTGATTACGGAAAAAACGAAGTGCTGCACTTTCTTCTTTCGAACTGCAAATATTGGCTGGAAGAATTCCATTTCGACGGATTCCGCTTCGACGGAGTCACGTCCATGTTATATTACAGCCACGGACTCGGCGAAAACTTCTCGACATATGCCGATTACTACAACGGCAGGCAGGATCCGGACGCTATCTGTTATCTTACCCTCGCCAACAAACTTATCCATGAGGTAAATCCGAACGCCGTGACTATCGCCGAAGAGGTCAGCGGAATGCCCGGGCTGGCCCTCAAAATTGAGAAAGGCGGCTATGGCTTCGACTATCGTATGGCCATGAATATCCCCGATTTCTGGATTAAAACGATCAAAGAAAAGCAAGACGAAGATTGGCATCCAACGGCTATCTGGTGGGAAACGACCAACCGTCGGGCGGACGAAAAGACTATTTCGTATGTGGAAAGCCACGACCAAGCGCTGGTAGGCGACAAGACAATCATTTTCAGGCTTATCGACTCGGACATGTATTGGTTTATGTCGAAGTTGATGCAGAGTTCTTATCGCGTGGACCGGGGTATCGCTCTCCATAAGATGATCCGGCTGGTGACGGCGACAACGATAAACGGCGGTTATCTGACATTTATGGGCAACGAATTCGGGCACCCGGAATGGATCGATTTTCCCCGCGAAGGCAACGGATGGTCGCACAAATACGCTCGGCGACAATGGCACTTGGCGGACGATACGAACCTGAAGTATCATTATCTGGGCGATTTCGATAAGGCGATGATCCGATTAATACGGTCGGTTCCCGACTTTCAGACAACTCCCATTAACAAGATATGGGATAAAGACGAAGACAATATCCTGGCCTATATGCGCGACAAATTGCTATTCATCTACAATTTTCATCCGCAGAAGTCTTACAGCGATTACGGCATACTGGCTCCGGAAGGCGAATATGAAATCGTGTTGAATACGGATGCTCTTCCGTTCGGCGGTTTCGGCCTGAATGACGACCGTATCCATCATTTCACCCAACATGATCCGCTCTACGCACCGCACGGCAAGGGTTGGCTCAAAGCGTATCTTCCGGCACGCACAGGCCTGGTTTTAAAATTACTTAATCAACAAAAATAAAATGAACTTATATCCATTCAAATTCAAACCGATCCTCAAACCCGTTATCTGGGGAGGATCCGATATTTGTAAATTCAAACATCTCGAACCGCAAGACGGCATCGGCGAAAGCTGGGAGGTATCGGGCGTAAAGAATAATGTGTCGGTGGTGGCCGACGGCCCTCTGGAGGGGCAATCGCTCGACGAACTGTTAGCCGGCAACACGACCCGACTTGTAGGAAAAAAAGTATACGACAAATTCGGCAAAACCTTTCCGCTGCTGATCAAGTTTATCGATGCACGCGACGACCTGTCTATCCAAGTGCATCCGAATGACGAACTAAGCGCCAAACGACACGGCTCGTTCGGTAAAACCGAGATGTGGTATGTAGTAAATGCCACTCCCGACGCGTTCCTATATACCGGTTTTGCCAAACCGATGAATCCGGAATTATATGTAGAGAAAGTCAAAGACAACACGTTTACCGACTCCCTTAAAAAATACAGCGTACAACCCGGCGACGTGTTCTTCCTGCCGGCTGGCCGCGTACATGCTATCGGCGCCGGTTGCTTCGTTGCCGAAATACAGCAGACGTCGGATATTACTTACCGCATATACGATTACAATCGCAAGGACGCACAAGGCAATACTCGCGAACTGCATATCGATCTGGCGAAGGATGCCATCGACTATGGTATGCACGACTCGTACAAAACCGATTATACGCCGGAACAAAATCGTCCTGTGGAACTCGTATCGTGTCCGTATTTTACGACCTCGCTATTGGAACTGAACGCTCCTTTATCACAAGATTACTCCAACCTCGATTCGTTCATTATATATATAGGTATAGAAGGGAGTGGGCACATAACCGACCATAAAGGGAACAAAGTGTCCATCCGTCAAGGAGAATCGGTGCTTATTCCGGCCGACACACAAAACATCGATATCCACCCACAAGGCGCCTTGAAGCTTCTTGAAACATTTATTAAATAAGAGACTAGAAGTCGGAGGTTGGAGATTAGAAGTTGGAAACGGAAAAACGAGGGCTTAAAAAATTGAATATATAATCATAGAAGGGTACGCCGACATAGGGTGTACCCGTCATAAACAAAACGACAATCGGATATGCAAGGGCTTTTATTAGTAAATGTAGGTACGCCTGCAACCACTCACAAAGCGGATGTGCAACAATTCATCGGCGACATGTTGTCGGATCCTTTATTATTAGGGTATAGCGAATGGTTATCGGCGTTTTTGGCACATAACCTCATAGCGCCTCTATCCGCTTCCCAATCGAAAGAAAAATACAAATTGATATGGAGAAAAGAGACTCCTGAAATTTCACCTATCCTTTACCATATGCGCAATCTGGCAAATCAATTGGAAAAAACGAAAAATATCCCCACGGAGATAGCCATGCGTTATGGAGAACCATCTATAGAAAATGCTTTTAAACGATTAGAAGAAAAATGTCCGCTGATGCATGAACTGATTGTTTTCCCGATGTTTCCCCATTATGCCCAATCGACCACGCAGACAGTCGTCAACGAAGTAGGCCGCATATTTTACCGACGTGCGCATTCTTTCCGGTTGAAGTTTGTAGAACCATTCTACAATCATCCCGCATATATTCAGGCATTGGCAATGAATGCCCGTCCCTACTTGGATGATGTCGACCGGCTCGTGTTCAGCTATCACAGCCTTCCGGTAAAACAAGTCAAAGTCGGTTGGGAAAAAGGGAAAGATTTCGATTATGTGTATCAATTGAAAGAAACCAACCGCTTGTTTTGCGAGAACGTGGGTATATCGCTTCACGACACTTTTTTATTCTACTCCTCTCAACGCGGTAAAAATTGGCTCAGACCCTTTTTAGATAAAGATATAACCGACCTTCCACGGCAGGGATGGAAAAAAGTAGCCGCAATAACGCCTGGATTCCTTTCCGATAACATGGAAACTCTCTACGATGTGGATTGGGAGGCCCGCCAATTGTTTATGGAAGCAGGCGGGGAGAAGTTCGTATTCATCCCGTCTCTTAACGACACCCCCGTTTGGGTGGAAGCGGTTTGGAAAATCATATCCGATGGGATAAGACGGTGATTTCTTTTTTTACGTCCTAAAATGTTCACAAAAACTTAACCAAAAAGGTTTTTGAATTCAATAGTTATGATTTACTTTTGCATTTAGATTAAGAAGTTGTTTTTATATTCGATGGAAAATTTCAGCCGCTCATTATTTATGCCGACCGATAAAATGAAAGTCATTTCCATTCGGCACAAACCCCGGATAAAGAGGTCGTCGGCAATTACGATAATCGTCTTCCTGCAATTTATCGGATGGATGATTTTTTTAGGGATCAAGATCGGTTCTCATTTGCAGGGTGAAACATCAGAATCTCCCCGTATCTATTCGATATCATCCCAAATTTTTCTTGCAGCCGGTAAAGAAATGAGTCAAATCAGTTTCATCTGGCTTTCCGTAGCTTCGGCGCTCAGCATTATCGGTTTGCTCCATATGAAATCGTGGGGATGGGTGTTCGCTATCGTGTCTAATGCCTTGTGGATATTTTCGATGGCTGAGTCTTTCGAAAAAAGTATCTATCTGAATAATCTTTTTCAGAAACTATTTTTCATCTCATTTTTAGTCTACATTTTCTGCTCGTCTATTTATCTATGGACACAAAGAATACGATTTTGGAAATGAAATAACCGACTATTCGCGAGAATATTCTTATTTTTGTCGTTGTTGACATGCCGCCGTGTAGAGATCCTTTTGACTATGCGCGACAGCATTTAGATTAGAAAACAACATTCGAATGAAAAAAACCGCTTTCTTTTTCCTTTTCCTTTGCATATCGGTCGCTCTATCACATGCGCAAAACCGACATCCTTACGCCAACATAACCGGAACGGTTATCGACGCGCAAAACCGCGAAGCATTACCCGGAGTCACCATTCGGCTTCTACAAAAAAGCGACAGCACTCTCATAACCGGAACCTTATCGCAGGAAAACGGTTCTTTTTCGATGTATGCCCCCAAAGGCGCTTATTTCACCCGTATTTCATACATCGGATATGCCGACGTCATACAACAGGTGAACATTTCTTCCGAAAGCCCTTTTGCTGAACTGGATACCATCGCATTACATGAACAGGATATTCTTCTTAATGAAATGGTCTTCACGGCCGTTGCACCGGAAATAATCCTGAAAGGAGACACGCTGGAATACGATGCGGGACGCCATAAACTGAGCGAATCGGCGATGGTAGAAGATCTGCTCAAAAAGTTATCGGGAGTGGAAGTAGGAGCAGACGGAAAAATAAAAGTCAACGGAAAGGAAATCAAAGAAATATTATTGGAAGGAAAGGAGTTTTTCAGTTCCGATCCGAAGGTTGCCTCCAAAAATTTGCCCGCTAAAATGATCGATAAGGTGCAAGTGGTAGATAAAAAATCGGAAAGCGAAAAGACTACCGGCTTCGATGACGGCGAAGAACAAATGGTCATCAACCTCACCGTAAAGCCATCGATGAAACGGGGAGCCTTCGGAAATCTCAATGCCGGATACGGCAGTAAAAACCGTTACGAAACCAGTGCAATGGTGAATTCGATGATCGGTGAAGACCAAATGACATTTATCGGCGGATTGAATAACACCAACAATGGCGGACTCATGGGCGGTTATGGCAATACTATGAGTATGGGATTTATAGGCGGAGGAGGCGGTATGTATTCCGGAGCAAGCGGCGGTGTGGGCAGGTCCGGCAACGCAGGATCCAATTTCAATAAAACCTTTTCCGATAAATTCGATTTGGGAGGAAGCGTCAACTATGATGCTTCGAATAGTGAGGAACTTTCGAAAACGCATACTCAAAACCTCTTAAGTTCGGGTAATACCAACGAAGACAAAAACGACCGTTCTTTTGAGCAAAGCCACCATATAAACTTCGACCTGCAACTGGAATGGCGCCCCGACACTTTGACGTCCATCAACTTCCGCCCCAATCTTTCCTTATCTCAAAATCGAGGAACGCGGAGCGGCACCTTTGTTACAGCCTCAGCCGAAAGAAACGATACCATTAATCAGGGCAATTCCGATTACTCTTCCGAAGGCAATAATAACAACTTCGGAGCCAATCTCAATATAAGCCGTCGTTTCCGTAAGCCGGGCAGAAATATCCATTTCAGTGTGAACATCTCGGAAAATGAAACACGCAACAAAGCCGAAAACCGTTCCGATACGCATTACAACGGCACAAAACCCAGTGACCGCATCGATCAGCGCATTACCAATAACAACAACAGTTCCTCTTTCGGCACCTTCTTATCGTACATGGAACCGTTAGGCAAAGCGTATTTTCTGCAACTAACCTATCAATATCGTCAAAACGGCTCCGAATCGGACAGGGATACCCGCACCGCCGACTCATTGGGACAATATACCGTCTTTGACAAACAATACAGTAAACGATATGTAAACAACAATAACAATCAGGATCTGTCTCTCACTTTCCGCGCGCGCAAAGAGAAATATACCTACTCGGCCGGACTAAGCCTATACCCTTCCACCTCCAAAAGAAAAACATTTATCGGAGATTCGCTGGCAAACGACATTGAGCAACCGGCAACCAACTTCTCCCCGAATGCCCAGTTCTTCTACAACTGGTCACGACAAAAAAGCATCCGCTTCAACTATCGCGGCAATACACAACAGCCCTCCGTGGATCAATTGTCATCGGTAGTCGACATTTCCGACCCTTTAAACATAACGTATGGCAACCCTCACCTGAGACCCTCGTTCCGTCATCGCATGGACGTGCAATACCAACATGCAGAACACGAAAAGAATCGCTTTTATATGTTGTATGGAAACTTCAATCTTACACAAAATGCAATTGTATCATCACGATACACCGATCCGGCAACCGGGCGCAACGAAAACACCTATAAAAATGTCAACGGAAACTGGAATGTCGACCTGAGCTTTATAACCAATCAGCCCTTCATAAACAAGAAATTCAGCTTTAACTCATCAACCTACGGAGGATACAACGAAACGGCCGGCTTTTCCAATAATGAACAAAATATCAGCCGCCAAATCAACCTTTCCGAAAACCTGAGTTTCAATTACCGTTCCGAGAAAGTCTCTGTCACCCTTAATGGAAACATTTCTTATAACGATGTCAAAAATAGTATAGGTGGACAAAACGACCGGCAATATGTGAACTATGGCGGCTCGACAAATGCCCTCCTCGAATTGCCATACGACATAAAATTGCAGACCGACATACGCTATTCATCCAATTCGGGATACTCCGACGGATTTAAACAAAATGAATTATGGTGGGATGCGGCCATTGAGAAGCAAATATTGCGCAAGAAAAACGGCACCATCCGTTTTAAAATATACGATATCCTCCAGCAACGAAGTAATATCCAGCGGATGGTATCCTCAAATTATATCACCGATACGACCACAAACACCCTCACCGGCTATTTTATGTTTCATTTTATTTACCGGTTCAACTTCTTCAAGGGAGGTGGCGATGGAGAAGTTCCTGCCGGATAATATAACATCGGTATGTATCGTGCGGCCATCGTCTTGCAAGTCGTTTATGCGATGCGGAAGCCGGTTTTCGTTGCATGGATATTGATTTTTGTACCCTCGACGACGATTTATGTACGAGTAACATTCCTTTTTGTCGCATTGACAGCGCGTTTTGTGTTGCTTACATGCCGTTGCGTCCCTTTTACATCTGTTTTTCTACTGCTGACAGGCCATTATGTCGTCCTTACAGTCGTTTTTATCATGCAGACGTTCGTTTTTGTTATTCTTGCAGCCGTTTTTGTCATGCTTACGGCAAGGAAACGCATTCCGTCGCACCCGATGTGTGAAAACCTCGCCTAACAGAACATTACATCACGGCGGCGAGCTTGCGTATTTGGGCAAGGCGTTTGTTTAATTTGCTGTCTGATTGCGCCATTTGCATATTGTATTCGGTTTGAATGTTAATCAACGAGTATGCGGGAACATCCAAAGCAGCTTCAAACATCATTGCTGTCTGGATAGTAAGCGGTCGGCGTTCGTTCAATATGTCGTTCAAAACCTTGTATGACATTCCCATTCGTTTTGCCAAAGCGGTTTGAGAAATACCGCGGTATTTAATTTCGTCTTTCAATACTTCGCCGGGGTGTGTGGGGGTGTACCCATATCCTAAATTACCCATAATCGTTTTATTTATAATGGTTCGACAATTCTAAAATATTACATATCGTTACAACGGTTTCGGAAACTACTTTTGTTATTTTGAACTCGATACGGTATTGGTCGTTCACGCGGACGGATTCCAAACCCTCTTTGTCACCGTGCAATGCTTCGTAATGCAAGCCTTTGTATCGGAAAAGGTCTTCGACCTCCCGGATTTCAAAATTATGACCGTTTTTTTGTATTTTGAAACAACTTGCGGTTGGAAACGGTGTTTTTTATCCGTTGTCTTTCCAATCTCGTACAGTTCCCGCAAATACTCTTTTTCAAACTTTATTTCCACGTTCGTTTCCCAAACAGTGTAAAGGTACTGCTTTTTTCTTTTCCGCAAAAAAAGCGGATTATTTCTTTTAGAGAGAACAAAACTTGTTTTTCCCTCTTTCTATCAATGTCATTTAGTTAACGAGCGATTATAGAACAGAATTATTAACAAACATATCAGGATTAATTGATGAAGAATCATTTGTCGGCTGTCCCAAATCCATTTACTTTTTTTATCTGCTCAGGAGCAAGGGCGTTGAGTTCTGTTTCCGGATAAAACAAGATTGGTGGTTGCCGGTAAGGAGTTTTATGACCCGTGAAAAAGTTCCCATGCTGCGTATCAGCGATGCACCAAAAGTGAATTTTCACGTTCATTTTTTCGATAATTCCGTAGTCGGACAAATCCTTCCTAATGGTTTTATCTTCTTGTAACCAGCCTTGGCATCGTGTATAACGTCTGAATTTATAGCCGATTTCATATTATTAACTGTGAAAAAGCCAAAATGAAAGATAATTTAACTTCAATTAATTCAGAATATTCGTTTAGGTTGAAAATAGGCACTAACTTACGGCGTTTTTAAATTTGAACATATAAAACTAAATTCATTATGAATACGAGAGATTCAAATTCACAAAGAATGGCTCGTAACGTGAAGGCAGTCCTCCACCAATACGAACCGGTTTGGAAGGAAAAACCAAGAGTAGCTACGGAAGTAGGCATATTTGACTCAGCTGTGGAAAAAATGGAGCCGCATGCGATAGGCTCGCTTATCGTAACCAAAGGTTTCACGGATAATAAGGATGCCGTAGCCCTCGAAATGTATACGGAGGCGGCCGCCATCGCCCGGAGGGTCTCGATCTATGCCCTCGATACCGGCGACTACGGATTGCACGACCAACTGCGGGTCAGCCGCGGGTCCCTCGTGAATATGGGAGAAGAAACGGCTTACCACAAAGTGGAAGACATTTACAATCGCGTGTTGCCGTTGGTGCCGTTGCTGGCGGATTATGACGTTGACGAAACGAAAATGACCGGTCTAAAAACATTGATGGCTTCATATAAGGCGCTGACGGACAAACCCCGTAATCTGACCTTGGAACGCAAACGCCATAACCAGACCATCCCCGAAGTAAAGAAAGAACAACGCCAAAGCCTTTACAAGCTCGACAGTCTGATGACCATGTTCGCCGGCACCGACTTTTACAGGGATTACAAGAACGCCCGCATCATCATCGACCGGGGCGGAAGTCCGAAGGAAGAAGAAAAGAAATAAAAAGATACTATCCACTAAGAAACTGTTTAAATTTCCGCCTTTCGTAAGAAATTTAAACAGTTTCTTAGTTGAGGATGCATCAAAAGGCATCATTAAAAGAGTAAAAGAAACATTTTTAGGAGTTATGTATTTACCCGATCGCCTGTTGAATATCTTCAAATAAATCCTCGACCTCTTCGAGGCCTACTGATAGACGGATGGTTTTATCCGATATATTCATTTCATCGCGCTGAGCGGGACTAAAAGTACCGAAAATAGTCGTTGCCGGATGAATAATAAGACTTTTATTATCGAACAAATTGGTGGCACGGCGAATCAACTTCACCCGGTCGATAAGATCGAAGCTCTCTTTTTTGGAAGCCATATCGAATGTCAACATCGCTCCAGGATTCAGTCCGAACTGTTCCTTGCTGATGTCGTAGTAGGGATTATCTTTCAGTCCCGGATAATTGACCGATTCTATTTGAGGTAATTCTTGCAGTTTGGCAGCAAGTTTACAGCAAGAGCTGCTTTGCTTTTCATAACGCAAGTTCAATGTTTCCAGTCCCAACGATTGCATATAAGCTGTCTGGGGAGTCATATATGCTCCCAGATTGCGGTGGATTTCCTTGCGTAGCTTGACACGAAAGGCGGCATTTCCGAACTGTTCGGCCCAGTCCTTCAACTTAGGGGTATGATGCCAATCAAAATTATCATGATCGATAATCAATCCTCCCAGACTGGTTGCCCCTCCGGAGACATATTTCGTGCTGGAGACGATTTCGATATTCACTCCGAAATCCGCAGCGCGGAAAACAGAGAACGGGATGATCGTCGTATCGGCAATCAGCGGGACATTCTTTTCTCGGGTAATGCGGCTCAAAGCTTTCAGATCGGCGACTTCCATCTGCGGATTGCTGATAATTTCGAGAAACACCGCACACGTATTTTGGTCGATATTCCTATTGACATCTTCCACATCGGTCACATCACAAAAGCGCACTTCTACTCCGTAAGGCTTCAACGTATTGGCCAAAAAGGAAAAAGTGTTTCCGAATAAATGCCGTGTCGTGACGATATTTGCGCCGTTATAGGCCAATAATAAGATCGTATTGCAGATCGCCGCCATCCCCGAATTAAGAGCAGTCGCTTCCGGGGCTCCGGTAATCGCCTTCACGCGGTCTTCAAAATATTGGACCGTAGGATTCGTAATGCGCGAATATACATGCTCCTGATTGTGGCCGCAAAAGGCAGCTTCCATATCGGCGGCTGTTTCGAACTCGAATGCGGCAGTGTTATAAACTGGGATCGATAACGATCGGTAAGCGTCTTGTTTAGAATAAGGCGTAGATAATAATGATGCTTCGTAACTTGAATAATTCATTTTCTAATTTTTTATGCAAAAGTATAACAGATAAATTTAAAAATAAAAACCGTTTTACTCAAACGGTTCATCTTTGTTTCTTCTTCTAAGAAACAGAAATCGTTCTTCTAGGATATCTGTAACCTACGCATTCGGAAAAATAGAATTTGAATAATAATATAAAAATAAGTCCGTTTCATTTACACTTGACTATATAATCTTAATTAATAATGCAGTATCCATGCGTCATGTAGCGAAGGATGTTGTGCATGTACTTGTCGCAAATAGACTTCCGCATCGGCTTTGTCGGGAAAAGAGGCGATGCACACATCGGTACGTCCCGACCGTTTGAGTTGCGACACGTCGCGAAATCCTTTTGTTTTTAAAGTCTGTATCGCTTTCTGTGCAACATCCGGCATTTTATACACGCCGGTTACGATATAATACCTCTTCGCATCGGCTATTTGGCTTTCGTTGCCGACTGTACTGTTTACCGCCGAAGAAGGGTTTACTGTTTCGGAGTGCGAGAGGGCTTCGCTTGGAGCCGTTGAAACCGTTCGGTTTTTTGTTCCTGTAAAAATATCTGCGACAGGCGCAGCATTCGAGATGCCCTTTGAAGGCTCATACCGTTGGAAAAGCCCGCTTTCATTAAACAATTGGGCATTTTGATGAATTGTTGACGTATCACCGGCAGGTAATATGGTCAACAATAAAGCGACAACGGCCGCAGCAGCAGCTCCCATACCGATATTCCGCATCACAGGCTTCTTTACCGATTGTATGGAAGCACTCACAGGCTTCATTTGAATCACCGGCTTCAACGCAACATCCGTCAATCCGAAAATATCGGGACGGACAAAGGGAGGCGCCAAATACAAAAGTCGTCCTTCTTCGTTCAGTACGAATTCGCCCAGAGCCGCCATTTTTAACCGTTTGTATTGCCTTATTTCCTGCTTTAAGCGTTGCACATCCTCTTCAATCATACGTGTAGCTTTTTCGAATGACACCCCTTTGATCCGGCGATATGATTCGGCAAGCAACCCGTCATTGTAAGAAAGATTACGATTGAATACCAACTCATAAGCAGGTGCGCGAAAAGCCGCAATGCCGTCTTTTTGGACGGGCACAGCGTTCACGACAAATCCCCCGAATCCGGGGACCACTACACAATCGTACGTATGCAGTAGGAATTCAATATGGGAAATCAAATCCTTCATGTGGCAAAGATAAAAAAATATCCTCTCTCAAACGACAAAATCTTCCAAAAATAATTCATTGTCCTTCATACCTCATACTTCATCTTCTCACCCGTCCTTCGTTTTTATGGATAAAATCCTTCCAACTTTTATACGAATCGTCCTTCGAAGCGACATTCGATTGATAAAAATGACACAATGCAGCAGCCAAGCCATCGGTGGCATCGAGTTGAGGAAGCATGTTTTCATCGGGAATATGCAAAATTTTCTGCAACATATACGCCACCTGTTCTTTAGCCGCGCGGCCGTTTCCCGTGATCGCCATCTTAATCTTCAACGGCGCATATTCAAAAATAGGAATATCGCGCGAAATGGCAGCCGCCATGGCCACCCCTTGCGCACGCCCCAGCTTGAGCATACTCTGTACGTTCTTTCCATAGAAAGGAGCTTCAATAGCCAATTCATCGGGCAAATATTCTTCAATCAAACTGAGAATCCGTGCATAAATTTTAGCCAAACGCAGGTAATGGTCGTCATACTTATTGAGATTAATGACCCCCATGGCTTCCAGCGAAGGCTTATTGTCCAGCACTTTCAGAATGCCATATCCCATGACCTGCGTTCCGGGATCCACCCCCATGATAATCCGTTCCTTGACCATTTACGACTAATAATCGACAGTTAACATAACAGTAGAGAACCCGGCTATTTTCTCTTTGAATTTATGCAATAAGGGAGTATAAATAAAAGTGCTTTCCTCTGCGTTCCAGCGATCGAGCTCAGCGATACCCGAAGCCGTAAACTCCATCGCATAAGAATACCCCTCATCCTCTTCTTTTCCCATGACACGTGCCAGGCGAGGCGATGTGAGCAGTCCGCTGCGGGTGGAATGAGGAATAAATATCTGTAGCATATACTCGATAAAATCTTCATGAACCTCCTCTTCGACGTGAAAGGTTGTATTAAAAACAATCATACTGGGATTTTTTTAATTATTCTGTAACATTTCGATTTGCAAATATAAACAAAATCTCTATCTTTGCACCACCAAACGGGGGATTAGCTCAGTTGGCTAGAGCGTTTGACTGGCAGTCAAAAGGTCATCGGTTCGATTCCGATATTCTCCACAACCTGAGTCACAGTACATTAATTACACGAGGGATTTCTTAAGAGAGACGGCTATTATTGCTATTTCATTAGGAAGTCCCTTTTTTATTATCCATTAGGGAGGCTCAACCTAAAGATTCAGGATTCACGAAGTTCGTCATTGTATGTTTCGATTTGTTTTCAAAAGTTTGTACATTTTCATAGCAAACCGTACATTTTTTCATCCGATGATTGACAGACAGTACCCCCATTGTTTTTTTGTTTGCGGGAGAAGCGGGAGGGATAAACAGGCCTTCTACTATATATGGATTGTTCACGTTTCCGAGATTGGTAACACTATATCCGTTTCTTTTTGCATAGCCGAGTATGAGTGACCCGACAAATTTTCCCGCTTTGCTTTTAAAATTCCCCATTGTAGAAATAGCAGCGGCATCAATCAATCCGGGATGAAGGCGAAAATAGCAGGCAAGTATCATCATCTGTCTTTGCTTATTATTTAAGTTTCGCTTAATCTTCTTTGCAACCATTTCCGCTTTTTGTATTAGGGTCTTCGATTTAGAAGCATCTTTAATACTTATTGCTGTCGCATAATTACCAAGAGCCCCCTTGTGATAACCACTAACCTGTTCCCGAATGTCAACAGCAATAACCACCCGGTCAATTTGCTCTTTACACATCATTTCAGCCACAAGATAATCATTGAGCGAAATACCGTGTTTCCGACAGAGGCTCAATAACCCGTTGACCTTTTCCTTTTCCCATGTTTCAGTTTCATACGTTATAGGGTTATTATGAATAAAATCTTTCTCAAAACGCTGATATTCGGTATAATTTACCGTATGTTTCTCCTTCTGCCAATAATGATTCGCTTTGTTGATAATCATTTTACTTATCAGTGGCAAATCGCTGCCCACCGGTAAATCATGTATGGAACCAATCAACTGTACACCTATATAGTTGGGCGCATTTCCCGAAACGTAGCAATCGGTAAATTCGCACATAAGTCCAAGAATACTCCGCCCGTCCCCCAACAGGTGATGAGCGATAAATAAAATCTCAAAATCATTTTTCGCCGGAAAAACAACGACCTTTAATAAACACTCCTGAAAAACATTCCACCCACCTTCTGTGAGCGCCTGATAATCATTGTCCCATAAGTTACAATCCTGTTTTTCAATAATTGGAACTTGCATTTCCGAAAAATATTCGTAGAATAATTTTCTTGTTGTGTGCTCTGTTTTAATGAGACTTTTCAAAAAAGGATGTGCATTTGCAAGAAAATCTAATGTCCGTCTCACTTTAGAAAAATTATATCCTACAGCTATCTTTGCCTTAATTCCAAAGTGCATGTTGGGACACATGAAATGCGCCCTTTCAGTAATTATATATTGCTTTTCACTCATTTTTCCGCCTCTATTTTTACCTCTGCTTTACTCTCGACACCAAAGATACAAACTTTTGGCATAAGTGTTAATGCTATGAATGGAAAACATTTAGTGAAGATGCCGGTTTTATCATAAGCAAAATCAATTTGGAGAACTCACGCTTTTCATTTACTTTTGCACCATCATTTGGGGAATTAGCTCAGTTGGCTAGAGCGTTTGGTTCGCATCCAAAAGGTCGTCGGTTCGAGTCCGATATTCTCCACCCCCACTCCTTTCGATAAAAGTATTAAGACTTCTTCCTATTGAAAAAGTCAGGTCTTTCCATAAAATACGAGATACTCAACTTAAAAATAAGCCTGTACAACAATCATCAAAAACATTCTTACACAAATAATACACGACCATTTAATGAGGCATATTTACCCACGAATAATTCAGAATAATAAGTTGCATGTAAAAAAGAATGTTTAATTTTGTGCCGGAATGAAGCATTTAAATAACATACTACGTGTTCCTTTTTTCCGTACATATTACGAGCGAACAATGTGTCCGGAAAGTTATAAGTATGAGTTACGTCGATGAAAGGATAACAATATAGATAAAAATCCATAACTAAAAGCCCGGGCATTTATTTGTCCGGGCTTTCAATTTTTAAACGAAATACATAGATCTAAAAAGATATGTTTCAAAAGAATATACCTATACATCAATTAGAGAGTCTGAATATACTGGCTATCGAGAAAATGGAGCAATGCGATACCCTTAATTTTGAAGGATTGCATCGACATAATTTTTATGAAATTCTGTTTTTTACGGAAATTTCCGAAAATGATACTCATTCAATCGATTTTGTAGAGTATCCTCTGTCCATTCATACTTTTTACATATTGAAGCCGGGGCAAGCCTATAAATTGAATTATAACCACCAGAAAGGCTTCCTGATAGCAATATCTCCTGATTTCTTTACTTCTTCAGACTTTAAGTTATTTACTTCGGAAATATTCCCCAATGTAATAACTTATAATGACGATAAGGAAGAGATGAATCTGGCGATCCGGCTTATTGAACTAATGTATTATGAATATATGCATAAAAAAAGAGAGAGATTGCTTTACTCTTTCCTCAATTCTCTTATTTTAATATTGGAAATATCAGGTAAACATTTGTATTACAAAGGAGAATACGATGAGCGAATCTATCTTTTATTTAATTTGATTGAAGATTCTTATAAAACATCTCAGAATGTAGATTTCTATGCTCACCAACTGGGTGTAAGTCAAAAGACATTAAATAGGCTTTGCACCAAATATATAGGACAAACGATAAAACAAATTATACAAGAACGTATATTTCTGGAAGCGCAGCGGAAAATAGTTTCCGATGAACTATCTTTCCAAGAAATAGCCTACGAATTAGGTTTTAAAGAAGCATCTTATTTTACTCGTTTTTTTAAAATCAAAAGTGGAAAAACACCGGAAGAGTTCAGAAATTCATTTCATAGAGACAACGATTAATCCCTATGAGACTACAAATTGCATCCTGACATTCCCGGATAAAAATCAATCCGTCTTTTTGCGAATTAGGGATGTATATAATTGATCACTTTAAAAAGTTCGTACTCTTCAAACGTTTGCTCAATCGACGTAAAATCCAATGAGCTATACTTTGTGTTTCTAAAAGACTTATGCATTTCCAAATGCGCCTTACTCGTCTGCCATTTTTTTAAAGACTCCTTATTTTCCCAATAACTGACCACCTTTATTTTGTCAAAATATCTATCCGATTTATCTAACAATATTTCTGTACGAATAAACCCGTTTGCACTTTCCATTAAAGATGGTTCCGAAAACATGTCGATAACAAGATTTGAAACATCTTTTTCCGCTTTAATATCACGATATACTATATACATATTTTTATTTTAAAATCATCTTTCAGGAATAACCTTTTGAATAAAATGCTGTAAGAGGATTTTTTCAGCGATAGAAGCAAAGAATTGGCAACCGCACCTATTTCTGCATTTTACACTGTATTTCCTCAAAACGACTCGATACAAAATTAGTGATTTTATTTCGGATTCTAAATAAAATGCATCCATAATCTTTCTATATATTCTCTTTCAGCCGCCGCCACTGTTTGGAATGAACAAGCAAAAGAATCGCCGCCAAAATTGCCGCCATCAGAGACGCAACCGGTAAATTGAGCCAAAGTCCGTCCAGTCCGAGGGAACGGAGAGAAAAAAGAACGATGAGAGGAAAAACCAACGCTATGCTAAGGGATATAATCGTTGCATAACCGGCCATTCCTATTGCCGACAGATAGCTTTGCGTAGCCAAAGATATCCAACGCGTCAGATAGGCGAAGACAAACAATGACAATGCGTGCACCGACAGGGCAATCAGCGCAGTGTCATCCGATTTCACAAAAATACCGACGATAGGCTCTCTTAGTAAAAGTATAATGGCTGTCATCACTATCGATAAAACGCCGCAAATAGCAAAGCATCTGCGCTCTATCTGCCAGATACGACTGTAATTTTGAGCTCCGTAATTGTATCCGATCGCCGGCTGCAAAGAATCACAAAGCCCATAAAGGATCGGCAGCACCAAACTATCCGTATACATCAGCACACCATAAGCCGATATGGCGGTGGCTCCACCTAAGCGCAACAAGAACACATTAATGATAATCGAAGTAACCCGTCCGGCAATATTATTGAGAAAAGTAGGGGCACCATTTGCAAAAATGCTCATCAGTATTGTACGGTCAAACCGGGGCTTTACAAATCGAAGCTGCATTTTACCTCGCAGGAATGGCTTAAATGCAAGAACAACGCAAAGGAGCAACCCGATGCAGGTTGAAAGGGATGCGCCTTCGATGCCCATCTTGAAAACCAATAGAAACACGATTTCCAATCCGGCGCTGACGAACGACAGCAGTATATTAAGAAACATGCTATACTTTACTCTGCCACAGATGCGCAGGTAATTGTCTACCGCAAACATAATGGTTGTAACCGGAGAACAAACGGAGTAAATGCGCAAATACTGTGCAGACATGGCCACGATTTCTTCGTCAGCGCCCATAAGACGCACTAAATGTTCAGCGGAAAAAAACAAGACTCCGCCGAGAATAGTCCCCAATCCCACGATGAGCAGGCAGGCGCTCGAAAAAATCTCGCTGGCTGTTTTTTCATCTTTCTCTCCCAACTTAATGGCGATCGGCACCGATGACCCAACACCGACCAGATCGGCGATTGAAAAGTTGATAATGACAAGCGGCATAACAAGATTCACCGCAGCAAAGGCAGCGGATCCCAAAACTTTCCCGACGATGGCTCCATCAATGATTTGATAGAGCGCCGATACCAGCATACTGATAACGCCAGGAACCGCGACGATGGTAAATAATTTAGCCATCGAGGTTTTTTCGTATAAAACTTTATAGTCCATAATCCTCACACGCTCTCTATAACTCACTTACCGCTTAGCGTATGCGACATCGATTTGAGCAGCCCCGATACCGGAATGGCAATATCTTTAATTACAGTCTTCGAGGTATTTATGCAAAGGGTATAATTCTCTTTTTCTCCCCATTTCCGGTTTGTGAAGAATTGGTAGTATCGGCCTCTATCATTATCGATGGCTTTAATGCGGGCTTTCATTCTGGCATCGGATAACTGTTCGTTCTCCGGCGCTCTTTGACGGCAGCGTTGCAGTCGGGAATCCATGTCTGCATACACAAATATGTTGAATGAATTATATTCCCGGAGAATATAGTCGGCTCCGCGGCCAATGATCACACAATCGCTTTTTGACGCCAGTTCTTTAATAATATTACTTTGTTCAATATAGGCCTTCAAACTGAAGTCAAGTTGAGGAGTGAAAGCAGCCGTAAGTGTTTGGCCGATAGTAATCGGATAGTAGGTAACAGGACGCTTTTCTATGATGCTGTTCACATATTCTTCCGCCAGGCCGCTTCTTTGGGCGATCCCGGCGATAATCTCCTGATCATAATAGGCAATTCCGAGTATCTCAGCCAAACGTTTGCCAAGTTCACGTCCTCCGCTGCCAAACTCGCGGCTGATGGTAATAATCATATTATTTTTTACGTTTATGTATCCCTATCAACAAACTATCATTGCTCGTAGCGTTGAAAAAAACAAAACCCAATTTTCGCAGATGTGTCTCTGTAAGTTCTTGTCTGAAACTAATTGTCCGGACCTCAAATACGTTCTCAAGAATTTTTGAATATCTCGATTGTTCCACCTTGGAAACAATTCCGGTTCTGAATAATTCAATAATATTAAAAACATCTTCTTCGGAAAGCTTCCATACCTGAGCTTCGGTCAGATTTTTTAATATGTGTAAATATTCCAAATTCATAGCTGACTCTGTAATAGATATTTATTGAAATAAAAACTATGATTCTTTTAATATAAGTCGGGAAAGACTTTTATAATGTATCTATTTAAAAACAAAATAATTACAGCACATCAAATGTATAATTGACATAAAGTGCACATACCGATTACGATATAAAGAGAAAAAACACGCTTGTTTTATAAATACAAAAATACTTCTTCATAAAAATAGACCTATTATTATAGCGAATACAAATTTACGGACTTATAAACCCGCATAGCTTATACAAAATAGACTTTATCTGGCATGTTTTAGACAAATAGGTATAAGCTTTTGAAATAGTGCCCGTAAACATCAAAAATTGTGTTCTGAAAAGCTATCCGTAGCGGACGGCTTTTGCATTTATTACAGATAAACTCTTTTTTCTATCCATAGAACTGGTCAATCTTTCGTATTTTTGCCCCCCGTTTATGATAGGTGTAAATATGAAGCCCGATAAAGAAATTTTTGAGAATCATAATTTGGATAAATTCACAATCGAACTATTCAAATTGGAAGATATGAATGAATCACTCTTTCAAAACCACAAACGATATGATTTTCATCAAGTAATATGGTTTACGGAAAGTAGTGGAAACAACTCTTTCTTTATAGATTTTAATGAATTTACGATAAAAGAGGACCGGATTGTTGTAATATTTCCCGGACAGATGACTAAAATGGATATTCATGGCAAGAAGGGATTTCTATTTGCCATACATAACGATATCTTTTTCAGTATAAATCAAAACATAAATTCCGATTACCTGAATGGATATTTCTCAAATGTATTTATATCTCTGAACAATCAGGAAAAGAGGATATTGGAATTTTTGATAATTCTGATTTTACAGGAATATAAAGGATTAAATAGAGTCGTATTAATGGAAAGTTATCTGCAATCGTTTTTATTTCATCTCTCCTCCTTTTTAAAGGAAGATACTCTTGCCCGAAATAAAAATGATCTTCTCTTTGCTCATTTCATCCAATTAAGCGATAAATACTTTATTAATAAGCGTGAAGTGAATTTTTATGCGCAAGAATTGTCGGTAACGCCAAAAAAGCTAAACGAACTGGTAAAAACGATAACAGGACTGACTTCTAAGCAGTTCCTGGAAAAACGTCTTATTTTGGAAATAAAAGAAGAGATTATTCGAGGAAAAAAGAATCTGAAAGAAATATCATTTGATTTAGGATTTAGTGAACCGTCGTATTTTACCCGTTTTTTTAAACAACAAACATCCATGTCTCCAAAAGAATTTATAGAAGGCCTCTCTGTTTTTTTATCCAACTAATCGGACGAAAAGTATAAGCGCTATGCCTGTTGAACGCTCTACCTTTGCGCGAAAAAAAAATGAAAGGTTTAGGTTTATCACAATGGGGCATAATCATTATTTTATCTTTTCTTACAGCTTTGGAACCGCTGAGTACCGATTTGTATTTACCTGGTTTTATAGCTATTTCGGAAACCTTTAATGTTTCTGTTGCCTCCGTCCAGATATCACTGTCAACATTTCTGGGAGGGTTTGCGCTTGGTCAATTATTTTGGGGACCTTTGGCCGACAGGTTTGGAAGAAAAAAGCCGATCTTCCTCTCTCTTCTTATTTTTATCCTTGCTTCCCTGGCGTGCGCTCATGTTAAGACAATAGAACAATTATGGGGCGTACGCTTTATCCAGGCTATCGGAGGATGTGGAGGAGTGGTAATTTCCCGTTCCATTATAACCGATTATTTTAAGAAAGATCAGACCTTAAAGATGTTTAGCATATTAGCGATGATAATGGGGATTGCTCCCATTATAGCTCCATCATTGGGCAATATTATTTTAAAATTCCTGAGTTGGAGAGGCTTATTTGGAATATTGGCTATCTTTGGGGCATTGTTCTTTGTACTTACGTTATTTTTCTTGCCTGAAACAAATAAAAATCCTGTAAAGTCAGAGACTAACGTCCTAAAAGGCTATTTAAATATCCTGAAAGTACGGAAATTCTTTATTTATTCATTGGTTGCAGGTATCGCAAATGGGATTTTAATGATTTATACCTCCACCGGACCTTTTTTAATATTGGAAATAGCGGGTCTTTCCAAAGATATGTTCAGTTTGATCTTCGCTATAAATGCGGTTGGGTTGATGATTGGTTCATCCATAATAAGCTTCTTGCAGAAATATATTGTCCCAAAAAAAATAGTAAAATACACCCTCTTTATCATGACTCTTGCCAGCGTGGTAATGCTAATAATAATATCTATGGATATTTCCAAGAGCCTAATTTTGAGTGTATTTTTTATTTATCTTTTTACGATCGTCTTTTCTATCGGTATTTTATTCCCGACCACAACAGATTTAGCAATAACTCCATTCTCCGGCAGTAGCGGTACGGCATCATCGTTGTTCGGGGCAATCCAAATTGCAACCGCTTTTGTCTGTACGCTTATTTCCAGTCTTATGATGGACGGAACGATTCTCACTATTGGAATTGAATTTTTCTTGTGCTGCGTAGTCGGATTCGTGGTACTTTTTGCTAAGATAAAAAATTGATTTCGATTGAGCAACGCTTGCGCCGGCAACAGCCTCCTCCTTGACCCGTCGCTTGCGTTTCGCCGTTTTCGCCCAATCAATGGATATTAAAAGAATGTGGAAACGACAAAACCTATCCGATCCGTCATAATTTTGGCACTGTTCGGGATCAGTTGAAACGTCTGTTGGAACCCACAATCCCCGAAGCGTTGATTTCGGGTTTGAAAAATCAAGGCCTTTCTTGAAGATACAAAAAAACAAAGCCGCCTTTTATAGAAAATGGCGGCTTCATTTTTTGAATATCGAGAATCTTTTATTTTCCGTTTACTTTGTTGTCGATCGTTATACTTTTTGAGTTCACGTCATAGACATACGTTCCGGAATAGGACGGGCAGCAATGGGCATCATCTTCGGCATAAAGACTGTAAGCGCCTTTCACACCGTTTTCATATCCGGTAATGGTGGTTGTTTCGTCCAGAAAATTGTTCGAAACCGATTTGAATGTCTTGTCGGATTCTTTCAACTTGTTGTATTCGGCTAAAATTGCATTTTTTACTTCAGTCGTCAATGCGTCATTTATTTTATATGAGTCTCCGTCAGAATAAACCAATCGGGCATAAGTTGGAGTTCCTCCATTATGGCCGCTGCAATTTTCACTCATAAAATAAATTAAAAGGTCTTGTTTGCCATCGCCATTGACATCAGCCTTTTGCGATCCGTAAGCATTTTCATCGGCAGGCAAGCCGTTTTCCTGATTCGGATTCTGATTGCTCCAGCTTGCGAGATCTCCCGTGCAAGGCTGTCCGATCTGTTTGGCATCGAGCAATTCTTGTTTCCATTTTGTGATTTCGTCCTTAGCATCAAGCTCCTGTACCAGAGCTTGCGATTCGGTCGTTTGATTTGATTTTGAATTCCCTTTACAAGAGAATAAGACAATGATTCCCATTAAGGGTAGAAGTTGTAAAAATAGTTTTTTCATTTCAACTCAATTTTTAATAGTTTGTTGTTCTGTTAATCTTACGTCACAAAATTAGTAAATTAGTGGATAGGCGGTGTGTCGTCACCTATAATTAATATTAAAAGCAACACTCCTCTGATCTCCTGTGGAATAATTTCTATTCTTTTTCTCCGAATTCCGTTTGTCGGCTGTCTACTTCTTTCAATTTCAAAATATTATATTTCTTAAGTCAATTCCTATCCGGGTATGCCATATGAAGGAAAAGGGCTATTCCCCTCCCCCATTTAAACACCGGAATTTCATTCTGAATGTAATAAAATTTGTATCTTTCTTCTATAAATTCCCCCCATATTCAAAGAAAAATGGAGCTAAATAGAGAAAGATGTTTGGATACAGGCATAAATCACCCTACCCACAAGGTTGCAGGCAAAGACGCGGTGACGCCTTCCGATATGCGATTTTCTTCTGCGGGCTTGTCTTCTCTTATTGGGAGCAGCATTAACCCCGGTCTGTGTTCTTGAGGTCGTTTCAGGGACGACTGTGACATTGGCCTATTTGTAAACGGGGTCTTGAGCCACCACAAAGTTACCCGGCCTTTACGCTTGTCTTATAGCTTAATATTCAGTATGTTCGCTGTTTTTTCGTACTCCTTCTTGTAATATGCGAGCCGGGCTTTCATCTTCACCGGATCGTAAACAGGGGCCAGCCGGGGATCGTATTGCCTGGTGTGCTTGAGCACGTTCCATATGACAACGAGCAGTTTCCTTGCTATGGCGACCAGAGCCTTTTTCCTTGGCTTGCGCATGGTCATGCGTTGGAACTTTTCCTTGAAAAACGAACCCTTCGACCGGGAAGCCGCCCAGGAGACCTGTACCAGGATCGAACGCAGGTACTTGTTGCCTTTGGTGGTAGCGGTGCTCTTGTATTTGCCGGCGCTTTCATCATTCCTCGGGCGCAATCCCGCCCATCCGACAATCTTGCCGCTATTTTCAAAGACACTCATATCCCCACCCGTTTCGGCTATTATGGTCATCGCCGCTATCCGGCTTATTCCCGGAATGGTTTGTAAAAGATTTACCGGCAACGCAAAATGTAGGCCACATATCCGCTCCATTTGTGACAGACATTCCGATATCTGCAACTGGTATATGTCATACTCCTGTTTCGCCCAGGACAATTCCTGGCGGTGGTGCGCCCTGATATTGCCCCTAAGGGCCTCCTTTAATTTCCCGCTCTGCTTGTTTTTCCTGTTCCCGTACACCAGGCTTACAAGATAGCCCGGGTCTGTCCATCCGGCTATCAGCGCCTCGACGATACCCATGAAACTTTTCGTGCTGATACTGCTCAGGCAACTGCTCGCCCGGATACCTGCCTTTACCAGGATGGCGTCCATACACGTCAGCACACGGGTCACCTGCTGCCTGAGCTTGCCGTATTTGCGGGAATAGACCCGCAACTCCTGTATCAGGGGAGCAGGAACGAAACTGCCGCGCATCATGCCCTTGTGCAACAGGCTGGCTATCCACTGGGCATCCTTGATGTCGCTCTTACGACCCGGCATCTGTTTGATCAGGTACGGGTTGACAAGCGTCAACTTGAACCCCATCTCGTAGAATATGTCCCACACGGCAATCCAGTAGATACCCGTGCTTTCCAGGGCCACCTCCTCCACCTCTTCCGACTGCAGGTACTCACCCATCGAATAGATTGCAGGGGTCAGCGTTGCATATTCTTTCACTTGAGAATGACTCTCTCCATTGTAGATTGCACAGAATATATTATCTTTGTGCACATCTAAGCCACATACTTTTTTCATTATTGAATATTTTAGTGGTTAATGATCTTCAAATATAGAGAAAGTTGTGGCTTATTTCAAATCAATGTGTAAAACCGGCCCAAACGGACTCAAACAGAACACTCAATTTTTATGGGTCTGTGTATATGTGTATACTTTTATGTATATTTGTCCATAATTGGACTATTTAATATTGACAACTCTCCAAAATTAGTTTATAGGTTATTTTGTAAACGAATAAAATAATTACGAGAAGAATCGAAAATGTTTCAAAGACAATTAGCCGCTGCTTTAGTTATTGACATCCCTATGTATAGTAGATCATCAGGCGGAGCGAGAGCAAGTACTTTTAATTGTTCAATTTCTCGATGCTGATGAAAATAAACTGTTAGCATTATAGCTTGCCGACAAAGTTGTTGAAGTTTTATAAACTGACGCTGATCAGACATCAGATGTTTTCGAAATCGCAAATAGAACTTTTAACAAAAAATTATTCATTACATAATATATGCAGAATCTTTTAGATGACCTCGCGACACTTTTAGCAAAAGACCAACGTTTTGTTATAGACGGTAAACTGCTTAAAAACAAAATTATTGAGAGTTCTTTAAATCTCGATCCCGATTTGCTGAAACTATTGTTACAGAACGAAACAATAAAAAAACACTTTTTCCAACAAGTCGGCGACTTCCTTGTTTTCGATAAAATCAAATTTCAAAAGTTTGTGTCGAACAAGCAATTTTTGCCCGACTCATACACGGCATTCAAAAACAAAATTGGATTAACCTCGGGCGGGGACTTCATTTCCGACAAAAAAGAAGTTGTTTTATCTTGGCCGTATAAAGATTGCGTCCTTGAAGGAGGACAAACCAAAGAAGACCAAAAATATTCTGAAATCTTTTGGAACGAAACTCTTGCCCCAGATGAAATTGACCGCCTTCTATCGCCTAAGGTTTTTACCAATTTCAAACGTTACACAAAAAACGGGGAAGAAGAAGTTAACGCCCTTTCAGATACTGAAAACTACATCATCAAAGGCAATAACCTGTTAGCCCTCCATTCCCTCGCTCATATCAAAGCATTCAAAGGAAAGATCAAACTCATTTATATCGATCCGCCATACAATACCGGTAATGACGGATTTAACTACAACGACTCCTTTAATTATTCCTCTTGGCTTACTTTTATGAACAATAGAATAAGTATAGCAAAAGAGCTACTCTCAAAGGATGGTTCTTTGTGGATAAATATAGATGACAAAATGAGCCATTATTTAAAAGTCCTTTGTGATGAAATTTTCGGTATCGATAATTTTGTGATAAATTTTATTTGGCAAAAAAAATATTCCCCGGCAAATGATGCCAAATGGTTTAGCGATACCCACGATCATATTTTAGTTTTTGCAAAGGATAAAAAATCTTTTGTTCCCAATTTGTTACCGAGAACAGAAGAAATGAATAAACGTTATTCAAATCCAGATAATGACTATAGAGGCGCTTGGAAACCGGGTGGTTTTTCTGTAAAAACGTATTCGAAAGATTACGATTATCCTATCGAAACGCCATCAGGAAAGATTGTTTATCCTCCCAAAGGTAGTTGTTGGCAAACATCGAAAGAAAATTATTTTAAAAAATTAAATGATAATCGAATCTATTTCGGACCAAACGGCGACAGTAAGCCTCAGCTTAAACAATTTCTTTCTGAAGTTCAGCAAGGTGTGGTTGCTAAAAGCATTTGGACTTATGATGAAGTTGGACACAATCAGATTTCAAGAAGTGAAATAGTCAAATTATTTGGAGATTTTCTTTTTGCAACACCTAAACCGGAAAAGTTGATGAAACGTATTATCGAGTTATCTACAAAAGAAAATGATATCGTTCTTGATTTCTTTTCCGGTAGCGGAACAACCGTTGCTGTCGCCCATAAAATGAATAGAAGATATATCGGTATAGAGCAAATGAATTATATAGAAACTGTTATCGTTGAAAGATTGAAAAAAGTCATTGATGGTGAAAAGGGAGGTATATCTACAGAGGTAAACTGGAATGGGGGTGGAAGTTTTATGTATATGGAAATGTTAGAATCATCGCCCTTCCATTTGCTTGACATTAAAAATATGAACGAAAGCGAATTAACAAAGTTGTTTTTTTCCATATCGCATTCAGACATCATGAAATATTCTGTCAGCAGTATTAGCGATGCCGACTTTCATAGCCTGACATTTCCGGAAAAACAAAAGATTATTTTAGAAATTATCGACAAAAATCAATTATATGTACCGCTCTCAGAGATAAAAGACAGCTCTTATCCGGTAGACCCTCATACTGTTGAACTTAATAATATATTATACGACTTATAAAACAGACACAAATGATGACGGTCAGTGATGTATTTACTTTGCCTTTGGATAATTCGATAAAAAATAAAACAGCCGTAAATACAATTAAGAAATATAATTTCACTTCTAAATCTCTAATGTATAATCGCACTCCTATAGAGCTTTTGGACAATCTGTATATGGGAGATCTCGCAAAAAATGCCCTTTTCTCGTATCTGAAAACTCAATGTCGTGTTGATCTAATAGATTACGATGAAAGTAGAACTGATGGATTTGAAAATCCTGATCCGGGCTGGGATTTTTTAGTTGGCAATCGAAAAGTGAAAGTTGAAGTCAAGTCTTCAACTCCGCCGAATGGGGAAGATTATCAATCTATAATAGATAAAAGGGATATAAAAATAACGGCCAGTCACGATAAAGGGCGTACTTGGATACCAGTTGAAGATATTGAAAGCGACATTCACGTACAAATATATTTTTATGCCAAATCTTATAAAAAAGGGTATAATAATTTTGATGAACTCTCAGATGTTTTAAATCGTGATAATTCAAAAATTCACGACATCATCGACAGTCTTAAATATAATAGCCCTCTATTTTTTGGTTGTAATACAAAGAAAAATATCATACATTTTGCCAAGACCCTAAGCCCCAATACTTGGACATTCAGTTGGACTAATAGGATTTATTGGCATTGTCCCATAAACAAGTCTTTTACATTACCCCAGCTTATAGACCTTATAAATAAACTTTAGAATGAATAGTCTCAATAAAACATTCGACGCTGTCCTTGACATCTACGGACAAGACTTTTACAGAAATCTTGTTCCGAATAGTCTTGTTTCAAACCTAAAACGGTCATTCGATATACGCCCCTATCAGCAAGACGCTTTCGGACGTTTCATTTTTTATTGGGAGCAATACGCCAATCGTCCCAAGGGAGTACCCACGCAGTTACTTTACCATATGGCTACCGGCAGTGGAAAAACCCTCATTATGGCTGGACTCATTCTCTATTTATATGAAAAAGGCTACCGCCATTTTTTGTTTTTTGTCAATAGCACAAACATCATCGAAAAAACGAAAGACAATTTTTTAAATACACTCAGTAGCAAATACCTTTTTGCCGAAAATATCTCTTTTTCCGATAACCAAGTTTCAATTCGGGAAGTCGAAAATTTCCAAAACGCCCTATCGGACGATATAAATATTTCATTCAATACCGTACAGGGATTGCATTCAAAATTAAATACGCCTCGTGAAAACGCCCTCACTTACGATGATTTTGAAAGCAATAAAATGGTGCTTATTTCCGACGAAGCCCACCACATCAATGCCGAAACCAAAAAAGGCAAAGACCTTTCGACCGACGATATTGAAAACATCGCCAGTTGGGAAGCAACCATTACGCGCATTTTCAATGCGAATCCCGAAAACGTAATGTTGGAATTTACGGCAACGGCCGATTTAAGCAACCCCGATATCGCCCGGAAATACGACCACAAATTGTTGTTCGATTACCCCTTGCGCCAATTCCGTGCCGATGGTTATTCAAAAGATGTTCAAACATTGCAGGCAGACTTGCCGTCTTTCGATAGAGCCTTGCAAGCCATCCTTCTTAGTCAATATCGACGTAAATTATTTGAGAAACAGGGGTTGTTCATTAAGCCTGTTATTCTGTTCAAATCAAAAACAATCAAAGATAGCAACGTTTTTCAAGAAGAATTTACCAAACAGTTGAAAACGCTATCGGTTGATACGTTGGAACGTCTGAAACAACATAATACGAACACGATTATCAAAAAAGTTTTTGATTACTGCACGCTAAACAACATATCGCTCGACAACTTAATTGAAGAAATAAAAGTTGATTTCGACGAAGATAAACAAATTTCCGTAAACAGTAAGGATGAAAGCGAAACAAAACAAATTGCCATTAACACGCTGGAAGACGAAGACAACCCATATCGAGCCATTTTTGCAGTGGATAAATTAAATGAAGGTTGGGACGTACTTAACCTGTTTGATATTGTCCGCTTATACAATATTCGCGACGCAAAAAAAAGCATTCCGGGTAAAACCACCATGCAGGAAGCTCAATTAATCGGACGCGGTGCTCGTTACTGTCCGTTTCAGTTAGACGAGAGCCAACCGCTTTATAGGCGTAAATTCGATAAAGACGAAGCAAATGAAATGCGTATCTGCGAAGAACTTTATTATCACGCCTCATACAATCCACGCTATATTCAAGAATTGAATACCGCATTGATTGAAATTGGCATTAAACCACCCAAAACAGTTCAAAGAGAATTAAACATTAAACACAGTTTTGCTCAGACAAACTTTTACAAAAGTGGATTTATATTCAAAAACGAACAAAAGAAATATAACCGGGAAGATATTTTTTCTCTTAATCGTTCTATCATAGAACATACGCACGAAGTAAAATTACAGACAGGCATCGTGAAGCAAAAGAAGGCTTTTGAAGATGAACCTATTTCTGAAACAAAAGTTGAGACTAAGAACAAAGAATATCAGCTTCTTGATTTTGGCGAGCGCATTATTCGGAAAGCACTTAATAAACTTGATTTTTACAGATTCAACAATCTTCAAAAACACCTGCCGAACTTGCAGTCAATCAAAGAATTTATCAATTCCGAGAATTATCTTGCAAAAATTAAAATCAATGTCAAAGGCATTAAATCCGAAATTGAGAATCTGACGCCGCAACAAAAACTGGATATTGCGATAGACGTTTTGGATAGCGTTTCTTTAACCATTGGTTCTGATAAAGTAGAATTTAAAGGCACGAAAGAATTTAAACCATTTATGATGAAAGATATTATCAAAAACAAAACCTTAAACTTTGCTTTGGACGATGACATTTCCGATAAAGAAACAGGACGTTCAATGCTGAATGCAACCGAGACCAATTATCCGCTCGATTTAACTTCACGCGATTGGTACGCCCAAACAGACTGTTTCGGAACATCAGAAGAAAAAGCACTCATTCAGTATATTGATAGCATCTATGAAAATCTCAGACAGTTATACGATGACATCTATCTTGTAAGAAACGAACGCCACTTCAAAATCTTTACTTTTGATGATGGTCGTCCTTTTGAGCCCGATTTCGTTCTATTCTTATTTTGCAAAAAAGAAAATCTAATTTGCCAATATCAAATTTTCATAGAACCAAAAGGCGCGCATTTAATTTTACAAGACGAATGGAAACAAGACTTTTTGCTCCAAATCCGAAAACTTGCTAAAATAGAACAACTTTGGCAAGGACGCGAATATAACATTTGGGGATTACCATTCTTCAATAAATCAATTGCGGAACAAGATACCAAATTCAAAGAAGCTTTTCATAAGTTTATGGACTAAGATATTCCGGAAGCGATATCATCCGTGAGTTGGGAAAACGGATCTTCCACCGGTATTACCCTGGCTTCGTTCATCAAATTGTTGCGGGCAATCGATCTTTTGGATGAAATGGAGAAGTTATTACCGGAGTTACCGGAAAGTCCGCGGGCTTTGTTTAAAAAACAATATAAGAAGTAGTCGATGGAAACAAATGTAGTCAAGGTGATATACAGGATTACAAAATACTACTTGATACGGTGAAGAATGCAATTGCTAATTTTGAGAATTATGCCAAGGAATTGGGTGTCGATAAAAAACTGATAGAGAACATTAAGGGTGATTTTATCGGAAACTTACTTTAATTCTCGAATAAACGCTCATTCGGTGATACTCTTTATAGAGGATAATCGTATTTTTATGCTAATTAACCATATCCTTGCTTATTTCCGTTACTTGTCCTTTTTCTTTCAGTTTGCGGCTTAGATTGGAATAATCGACTTTCTGAACAGACGTTCTCTCATCGAGAGCCAGACATGCTGCCGCAGCAACTGACTGTCCCAGCACCATAAACACCGGTTCCATCCGGATGGATCCGTAAGCAATATGGCTGGATGAAAGGCATATGGGGACAAGGAGATTGGTACATTCTTCTTCTTTCGGAACAAGTGATTGGTAAGCAATTTGATAAGGCCTCGGAGGATGAACACCGACATCTCCTTCGTTCTGAACATGCCCTTCCGATGTGACATAGCGTTGTGAATTGTGTGAATCCAACGTATAAGAGCCCATTCCTACCGGATCAGGCACAGGACGCTTTCCCAACACATCGTTTTCGGTCATCACATATTCTCCGATCATTCTTCGGGCCTCACGGATATAGAGTTGGTACGGCCAGTTACCGTTGTCGGGAAACTCGTCTTTTGCCAACCCCCACTGTTGCATCCCATCCCGCACCTGCCGAAGTACTCTGGGATCGGTGGATGCAAAATAAAGCAATCCTTTCTGATAGTTTTTATGCTCTTCCAGAATTTCCTTCCTGTGTGTGTACGATGCTTCCGGATAATCATAATTCATGCCGATGTAATCGCTGCTGAAAGGTCCGTGATTGTTGGTATCTGTTTTCCGATTGGGAATCACATCGAACTTATCGAACCACTCGTTCCATCCCGACTCAAATACGCGTCCCAACAATTCGTATCGCTTCGGATCGTAGCCGGCCGGTTTTTCAAATGGTACACGGTTGTCGAGGTGGTTGCTCATGCACAGGCGGAAGCAGTAAGCCTGTATTTTATGGTCCCCCGAACAATTGGGCTGGATGGGGTCGCCAGAGATGTAAGGCAATAATCCGCTGGTAGAATCTCCCGGTATCACATACGGGTCGATCGCGGTTTTGAAATAATGTCCGTGGTGGAACACACCGGCTTGGACTCCATTCCACTGTTCATCGTATTGCGAACAGGCTTCCCGTCCCACCGTATACGATACTCCCGCTGCGGCCATCAGATCACCTTCGTAAGTGGCATCGATAAAGACCTTTCCCTTAAATGTTTTGCCCGACAAGGTGGTGAATGAAACGATTTTTTTGTCCTTTATAACGGCTTCTTTTTTGCGATCCAGCCACTCGTCGCGGTATACCGTTATGTTATTTTCCTTGATAAAATCTTCAAAGACCTGTTCGGCCACGTGCGGTTCGAAAATCCACATCGTACGGTTTTCACCGTCTAGGGCCGGCGTTCCCTGCCCCTTGTTCCCGTATTCCGAATGTTTTTGCCATTTCCATGCCGGGGAATCGTTATAGTGAAGCCAGATACGGTGATAAAAATCGCGCGCCAATCCGCCGATAGCTTCCTTATTCCCAGTATCGGTAAATCCCAATCCGCTGGAAGACAATCCCCCCAGATGTTTATCCGGGGAAACGATCACCACACTTTTTCCTGATTGTGGGGTCTCCACGGCTGAGATTACCGCAGCCGAAGTGCCTCCGTAAATGATTACATCTGCGTTAAATGTATTTTTATCCTTGTTGCAGGATAAAAAAGAAAACGCAAGTATTAGTAAGAGTATAAATATTTTAGATGCTCGTTTCATAACGTTATTTTATGTTGGTGAAATGCATTATCACATATTTATTTATTGATTTGAACTTCCAGAATCTGTTTATCTTTTAATAAAGTGTTTTGTAAAGCCGGATAATTGATATCCTGTACCGCCACACCTTCCTCTATAGCCTGACATGCAGCGGTGGCTGCAGATTGTCCCAACACCATAAACACCGGTTCCATACGGATGGATCCGAAAGCTATATGTGTCGCGCTTACACAAACAGGGACTAGTAAATTTTCACATTCTTCTTTCTTGGGCACAATGGATCTATAGCTGATCGGATAGGCATAGGGTACGTGTGCTTCTACATTTCCTTCATTCTGCACGAATCCGTTTGCATCTACATATCTCTGTGTGTGATGCGAGTCCATTCCGTAGGCCCCCATTGCGACGGGATCATTTACAATTTCGCTCCGTTCGCAATTTTTTTGTGTCATCACATAGTCGCTGACCATCCGCCGCGCTTCCCTGATGTAGAGTTGTTCCTGCCATCCTTCACTGCCTTTCTCATATTCATCTTTACAAGTACCCCATCTGGATATTTCAGCCCTTATTTTCTGCGGAATACGCGGATGATAGGCCAATGTCCACATCAACCCCTGTTGATAATCCCTATGGGCCCGGATAATCTTTTCGCGTTCTTCATAAGATGCATCCGGATAATCGTAATTCTGCCCGATAAAATCCGTAGAAAATCCTCTTCTGTTATTCGTGTCGGTTTTCCTGTTCGGCATTGGCGAATTGATCCAAGGCATCTGATTCATCTCCGATCCGCTGTCCGCTTCATAGTTTCTGAAAAGCAGTTCATAATTCCGCTCGTCATAGTTTTCAGGTTTCTTGAAAGGTATCCGGTTGTCAGGGTGGTCGGTCAGTGTCATCCGGAAGCAGTAAGCCTGCACTTTATCGTCACCCTCCCCATCCACGCCAGGAGTACCTTCAGTGAGGTACGGGAGAAAACCGCTTTCCGGATATCCTTTGATAATATAAGGATCGACTCTGTCCACAAAATTGTGATTATAAGCGTTTCGGGAAAGCGTCCATTTGAGTGTGGCGCTGATTTTATTAGCCTGCACACCGTTTAATGTTTCTCCGTATTCACGGTTGGACTCCCGCCCCACCCTATAGCTGACATCCACAGCTGCCATCAGGTCTCCTTCATAGGTTGCGTCTATAAACATTTTTCCGGTATATTGTGAACCGTTCTCCATTTCAATCGATTCAATTTTGTTGCCTTTTTTACGAATACCGCTCTTTCTGTTTAATCTTTCGCCATACACAATATCAATTTTTTCTTCGGAAATCATTTGATGGTATACTTTTAAAGCGGCGGAAGGTTCGAATGTCCACATGGCTTCTTCGCCCTTTTTTGTTCTTGTTTGTCCTCCATCTATATATTCACTTCTATCCTGCCATTTCCAATTTTTTGGATCGTCGTAGTATTTTCGGATATTTTGATAAAATTCACGGGATATTCCTCCAATCACCTGTTTATTTCCGATATCGGTCTGTCCTAATCCTCCGGTTGTCAATCCTCCTATGCGGTGAGTCGGCTCAATGATCACGACGGATTTCCCCATTCTCGATGTTTGGATGGCCGATGCAATTCCGGCAGAAGTGCCACCGTAAATGACCACATCATATTCTTTATTTTGTCCTGATATTCCTGAATAATTCAGTATCAATAAAACAAAACTCATGCTTAGTATTTGAACAATTTTTTTTGAAATCATAATTTTTTTCTTTTAATATCGAGTTCATTTTAGTATATTATTTATTTTTTTATATTCCCGTTGCATAATGCGCGTAATAGCCTTGCAGACCGTTGGCAATCTCGGCGGAGGACTTCTTCTCCTATATCATCCTGATTGCCACAGAGCTAACATACACATAAAAACACCCCAGTTGTAATCTGAAAATTCCCGGGATAAACAAGTTCTACAACTGGGGTAAATATCAGATAATATTAATAACCTTCATTCTGCGTTAAATTGCTATTGACTAGAATATCGTTCGCGGGGATGGGCCACAGATAGTTTTTCTTTGCGTCGAACGACATTTTATAGAATGTGGTGATATATCCGGCTGTTTCCATCGGGGAAAGGTCAGGTAAGCCATTTTCGTCGATTGTAGGTACGCCACCGATGGGGTAATTACCTTCGTCCCAGTTCTTCAGTAAGGTCATGAAATCTTTAGACAGCTCAATGTTTGATTCACTGCCGGTCAAACCATTCCAGTTGGCAGAATTGGACCAAGCACGGGACAAGTAGTACATCGATTTGTTATGCGATTTTTCAGCGATACGCCAACGCAACAAGTCACGATAGCGTACCCCTTCGAATGCAAATTCCGAACGGCGATCCATGCGGATGATCTTACGTAAAGCAGCCTGCGAAGCTACTTCTACACGTGGGTAAGCAATACCGGTCCCCCGATAAGCACGTTCACGCAACAGGTTGATGGTTTTGTCCAAATCTTCTTGCGTACATTGTCCCATCTCATTCTTAGCTTCGATATAGGTCATTAGGACTTCGGCATAACGCAAGTAAGGATAGCAGTTGTCTGCCACTAAACCGTAATTATTGAAATCTTTCCAATCATCTTTCACGAATTTACGAATGATCAATCCGTTGTACGCCGAGTGTTGGTTCGAAGCTTTCGCATCAGTATTAACCACCATGTTGCCAGTAGCCACTTCATATACTTTATTGGCATAAGGACTGGGGTTGAATTCATAACCCAGAGTGATGTAATCCTGATATTTTTCAGGGAATGTACCATCTTTTTTAGATGCTTCATACTCTGCATAATCAGAAGAGTACTTCGTTTTGAACGGTTGGATTGTCATCGCTAAACGCGGGTCGCGGTTGCCAAACGGATCTTTCGGATTATAGAGTGGGGATTGATCGATAGGCAAGCCATCCGTGCAGGTGTAAGAGCAAAGCAACTCCAACGACGGGCTTTGGTTACAGTGACCACCGACTTTACGAATGACAAAACCCTGAACATTCGACATGAAACCATATCCTTTCTTTAGCGTCAAATCACCTTTGAAATAGAACATGAATTCAGGAGAACTGTTTGCTTTGAACATTTCGCGATAGTTGTCGTGCAATTGGTAAACACCCAACTTCATACACTTATCTGCGGCATCCACTGCCGTTTGCCAGTCTCCGTGGAAGAGCGCGAAACGGGCTTTAAAACCAAGGGCTGCCCCTTTGGTCGGCCGTTGTTGGGCTTTATAGGAGTCTGGCAAATATTCGGCCGCCTTATCTAAACAGTTATAGGCATAGGCCAACACTTCATTTTTGGGCGAACGGGTTGCCACATAGGCTTCGTCTAAGGTCATACCTTTATTTAATACACAATCTCCATAATAGGCCGTCAATTCGCAATAAGCGAATCCTATCATAAAATAGGCTTCTCCTTTGTATTGATTAACTTTACTTTCGCTTATTCCTGCTGCCACCCCATTATCCAACGCATCGATAACTTTTGTTGCACGGGCGATGGATTTATATAATGAGGTCCAACGGCTTGAAGCAGTTCCCCATTGAGAGGTTACTGTTCCTAACGTGATTTCGTTAGAACCATTACGGTTTAATAAATCGTCATCCCAATAAATTGCATCAATCGGGAAAAAATCCGGTCTCCACAAATCGTTGAGAGACATTTCTATTTCGGTTTCATCATGATACCAATTCTCACTCGATCCTTCCGATAATGGGTTCAGATCAAGATTAGCACAAGCAGCCATACCAAATGCCACCATTCCGGCGAGTAAATATTTGCGTATTTTATTCATAACTGGATTCTTTAATTAAAATGAAACATTCAAACCAAAAATATAAGAAGACAAGAGGAGATCACCGCTATGATTCCATTCCGGATCGTATCCTTCGGGATATTTTGAGAAAGCGGGCAGGTCGTTAGCACTGAAATAAAGTCTCAACTTATTGACAGATAAATTCTTTGTAATTTCGGACGGAAGGGTATATCCCAATGTGATATTTTTGATACGCATATAAGCCCCGTTGAAAAGGTAGAAGTCGCTTTTGGCGTAAATATTGGCATTGTTGGTTGTCAACTTCGGGTATTTTACCTTCGCATTTTCCTCATCTGTGGCCGTTGGACTCCAATGGCTTTCGATTAGATTCACCGGGCAGGCATAGGCTTGATAATTGAACGGTGTGCCTGGCCATGACCAATAAGCAAGTTGGTGTCCGATACCTTGGAATGATAAGTTGAAATCGACGCCTTTCCATTCACCCCAAAGAGATCCGCCGTATTGCATTTCCGGCAAAGAGTTGCCCAAACGTACACGATCGTTGGAAGCGGTGATTTTACCATCGCCATCGATATCCCGGTAGCGGATGTTTCCGGCTTTATCGTTATTGGTCAAGACTGCAATCGGATCGCCGTTCTCGTCGAACATGGCGACATCGTTCAGAATGATTCCCATATTTTTGTAGCCATACCATTCATTATAGTAAGAACCTTCTTCGGTGATTCTGTTATCATCAATTTTTTGTCTGTCTGCCATATATCCCATTCTCGAACGATAATCAGATAAATTGAAACTTACGCCGTAATGGAAGTCTTTGATCTGGTCGTTCCACGAAAGTTCGAAATCCCAACCTGTCGTGTTCATGTCGGCCGCATTGTTTTGCGGTGCGTTATATCCGAAATAGGAAGGAAATCCTACCTCCATCAACATATCCGTCGTCTTTTTGTAATAGTAATCAACCGAAGCACGCAACCTGTTTTTTAACAAGGTGATGTCTGCACCAATACCATAGGTCGTCGTTGTTTCCCAAGTCAAGTCTTTGAATGCGTAATCCATCTGATAAGCCGTCTGCACAATGTCAGAAATACCGGTAGAAGCATTGGGAATAAAACCTGTACCGAAAGACAACTTGGCTTGGTATGGGAATTCTGAACCAATACGCTCGTTACCCAACTGTCCGATAGAACCGCGTAGCTTCAGAAAATCGACAACTCTCTTATTGAACCAAGGCTCTTCAGAGATAGCCCAACCGGCACTGAATGAAGGGAATGTACCCCAACGATAACCCTGAGCAAAACGGGAAGACCCATCAGAACGGATATTCGCTTGCAACATATAACGGTCTGCCCAAGAATACATAATACGCCCAAAGAATGAACGATACGCATTATGCCCAGCTTTTCCGCTGTTGAATTGATAATCCTCAGGCCCTAAATCCAAGTAGGGGAAGTTTACCAAACTGTAATTGGTACGTGAGGCGCCTTCTTCTTCCCATTTATAAGAATAATCTTCATAACCGGCCATCAATCCGATAGAGTGGCGTTTTAGTTGCAGTTGATAGTTTACATAAAACTGTTTTGTTAAACTATGATTGTCGTTGCGGGTTTCGCTGAGGTTGGTTGAGGAATAACCGACTCCGGGGATAGGATCACCAGTGATTCGGTAGACTTCATATCTTTTTCTATGATCTTTCCCCTTATAGAAAGAGTATTGGGGAGCAATGATGGCTGTTAAAGCCAATCCTTTTAAAGGAGTAAGAACTAGCTGTAACTTTCCGCCAATCCGATAGTTTTGCTTTTTTATTAATCCGCTCAATTCACGTTGCGCAATGGGATTGTCACCATCTTTGCCATCGGCAAAACGTCCATCAGACCAATAGGCGTTGTAGATTGGTGCACGTTCCATCAGCTCACCGATGGAGAGATGTGGTTCATTCGCGTTAGAATAGAGCAGGTTCAAGTCTACATTTGCAGATATCCAGTTGTTGATCGTATAGTCATTGTTGGTACGGATGTTAAAACGCTCATAGTCTTTTTTATTTATAAGAGCTTCCGAATCAAAGTAGTTAAAACTGAAGTTTGTTTTCAGGTTAGCAGTTCCGCCGCTAAGAGAGAGTGAATGACGTTGGTGATGGGTACTACTCTTTAAGCCCAGGTTCATGAAGTCAGTGTCGGCATAGCGGTCAGGATCATCATCCCGCAGTTGGGTGTAATTATTGATTAAATCTTCCGAGTAAAGTGACGAAGGAGAAGAAGCACCATCGCTGAAAGCCAATTCGTTAAGACCGCGCATCCATTGTACGGCATTGGTGAATTTTGGCTTGGTCGTTGGTGCATCCATGCCGTATTCCCCATTGTATGACAGGTGAAATTCGTTATTTTGGGCACGTTTTGTCGTGACTAAGATAACACCGGCAGCCGCACGTGAACCGTAGATGGCGGCAGATGCTGCATCCTTCAGCACCTGAATGTCTTTTACATCTTCAGGAGCAATATCTGTAAGGGTACCCGGTATGCCATCCACGATTACCAACGGATCGTTGGTCGACATGGTCGTAACACCACGCACACGGATAGTCGCTCCTGCTGATGGATCACCGCTCGAACGTGTGATTTGTACACCGGCCATTTGTCCTTGCATTTGGCTGGAAAGCTGCGGTGTACTCTTCAATCGGAGTCTATCCCCACCCAAGGAAGAGGTAGAGCCCGTCAGGTCGATCTTACGTGCGGTACCATACCCAATCACCACCACTTCCTCCAATGCTTCCGCATCCTCTTGCAAAACAATATTCACGGTTGTTTTGCCGTCAAGTGCCACGGTTTGAGAAAGCATTCCTACATACGAAATCTCCAATACCGCATCGGGCGATACGTTGGGTAACGTAAAGTTGCCTTGGGAATCGGTCACCGTGCCGGCTCCGCGTCCTTGTATTCTCACCGATACGCCTATCAAAGGCTCTCCTTTGGCATCGGTAACCGTCCCTCTTACGTTGACGGCCTGAGCGAATAAACAGATGGAAAATGCCCACATTAACAGGAACATCATTCCTTTCCTTAAACTTAAAATCACTTCTTTCATTTTATAGATTTTGTTTTTAAATTGATGGATCAATTATTAGATATTATTATACACTACCTTCATGAATTAAAAGACCCGTCACGACTCTTCAACCCGATTATATCGCTAAATAAGAGTGAGATATAACTCATTCAATGGACGGATTACAGAAGAATCAAACGGATGTTTCCGGCTAACGTCGGATAAAGTAAGGGGAGTTAGCAAGTAGCTGAAATCCTCTGAGGCAAGAGGGCAATCGTTCAGGCGAAGAATCGGTATTCTATCGGTTAAGGAATAAGACTGCGGATAATCGTGCTTCTAAAATCTTATTCCATACGGACTCTAAAGTATATGCGCGGATATAAAAAAGAGGCGCGGACGATTGTCGCTATTCCCCATAACGGGCTCCGCAAGGGCCTTCGCAAAAGAATAGAACAATGTCCACGCCCTTATTGCTAAGGGCGCTTCCATTCTCGATCTTTTGCTTAGAATTTTGCGGATTCGTTATGAAGATCAAAAAAGCGCTATATTATTTTGTACCGTAGTTTAACGGTGCAAAGATAATCATTCATTTTTAGATTTTGTTATGGACCCATAGCATTTTGTTTTTTAAGTTGATCTATTTTTTGTTTGAGCCCCAAAGTAAATAAGTTTTTACGAAATATATGTTAGGAAACCGATTGCTATTTATCAATTTCCCATTGATAATTATGAATCTATCCAGTTTATTGTCTATATTTGCGGGTAATAAAATACTTTCTACAAATGGAAACAAAGGAACAAACAATAAAGAACACCCACCACGGGCACGCCATTAGGCGATATCGCCATGCATTAGGCATTAAACAGGAAGCTTTGGCCGCTGATATGGGAATCAGTCAGACACTGGTATCTTTTTACGAAAAGAAGAAAGTCATTGAGGATGACATGGTCGAAAAATTCGCCAAAGCGCTGAACGTTGCCCCCGAATTGATTAAGGAACTGGAAGAAGATCCGGTGACGGTGATCATTAAGAATAATAGTATAGATACTAATCACGGTAAAGGATATGTAGCGATTGATAATAGTATAAACCATTTCGACCCTGCTGACAAGATTGTAGAACTTTGCGAAAAATTGCTGGAAAAAGAACAGGAAAAAATTAAAATACTAGAGAAGCTATTAAAAGATAGAGAATAACAGCACGAATAGCGCAGAATAGTGAAGTCTCCCCCAAAGACATATCGTTAGTCTAGTTATTTATTGCCAGAGTTAAGAAAATTTATGCATAGATACTCAAAGGCAAAAAATATTTCAGATATAATAATCTATAGAAAATGGAAATATACAAAAAGCGATAAGAAATGCAGAAAAACTTTGCGAGATGGCCAATGAATCCCCATAAGAGATACTCGGATTTTTCGATATACATAAGTAATTAAATAATTTAGATTATATGAAAAGTTAAAATAGAAAACGACTATAAACAAAGAAGATAGTAAACTGCGAAGCTACTATCTTCTGAAATCCATTTGTCTTTTGGTTGGAGACCACAACTTGAAAAATAGTCATCTTCAAGTTTATGAATTAAGTTGAACCGCAAAAGTAGATGAATTTTGTAAAATAACAAATTCTTATTTCTATTTTTAACTTCGCTTCACAACCCTCCGGCAAATCTCTTCGCCGATAAGAAGAATTCTTATTTATTAATCCAATGATGGTTTAGGAAGAAAATTATCATGAAGTGCCTGCTTCTAGAAAGTGGCCTATAAAAGGTGAGAGTAATAGTAAGAATACTGAAATACTCAAGACCAACGAAAAGCAATAGAAATTGCCCGGAAGATTGCCCGGAAGAGCATCCTTAGTTAATAATCTATGGAGAGAATTATAGTATGAACAATAAAAATAATTATGGCAATGTACGATTTCTTTCCAAAAGAATAAAATTAAATTAATATGACTGACTTCACAATTAATAATGTTTCAAAATCCAAATTAACAGACAAAGGGATAACTGTCAAAGAGTTACTGAAGTTACTCAATGAAGATGACGACTTAACTAAAGCCTTTCTAAAGGCATTAAAAATTGACAACTTAAAAGATGACTTTATCAAAATTTCTGGTGCTAATAAACTAGTATCTATCCAAAAAGAAATCAATGAAAAATTTCATAAAGAAGATTTGGAAAGTTCATTAAATAATATTGTTGTACACGATGATGACAATAAGTTAACATTTTGCTTTACGGATTTAAGCAAAAGTGAAAATTTATCCCAATTAAAATTGTCTTCTATAGACACAATTCCTAAATATTCATCAAAGAGTGATTTTTTCTCTTGGCTGTATGGAATGGACAAGTATGCGAAAACACTAATGAACAATGGATTAAGTAGTATTTTGCTATATAACTTAGACTTGTTAAGACAAGAAGAAATAGGAAGTAAAGGACGTAAATATCGGATACTTCAAGACCTAACTACCCAACAGTTCTATGTTCGTGCAATTATATCTTTAGATAGGTATAATAATTATGACAATAATATTACTATAGTTGCTGCATTACTATCTCTGCATAAAAAAATGCAAGAATTAGAATTGGTTTATAACTTAAATCGCATTGAATATAATGAATCATATATTAGAATTTTTTTTGAAGAAGAGGGCAAAAGGGAGTTGAAAGGTTTGGGATTTGTGAAGAATATTATTGCGGTTTCTAATGATGAAGTAAAACGAGAAGCTCTGAAATTTGATGCAATAGGAAGTATAGAATTTGTTGACTCGGAACATATTACTCGAGAAATAATGATTCAACCTTCATTCTCTCATAACCCAAAAGTCAAAACTAATATATTAGCAATTGCTCATAGTTTGAGCCCCAAAAAATTTGTTGAAAAATTAGCAGAAGTAGATAATTCTATAAAAATACATGACGAATTATTTGAGTTGATAAATGAAATATCAAAAATAAGGAAACCTCAAGAAATATTGTTTTTAGTAAAAGGAAAGGTCGAAAGAGCAAAGGATGAGAGCTTTAAGAAACATCGAACTAAAATACAACAGATTATAGAATCCCACTTAGTCGAAAATATGATTCAGTTGTTGACTCTATTTAAAAAATTAGAATTAGTAACAGAAAATGATATTGAAGCTAGTGAATATATACGTTATATAATATACGAATCGTTAATTGAGCGAAGAAAGTGATAATATCCAAAATTGTATGTAAATGAAATTGGGTTTGGCTGTATTTTACAGCTAAACCCAATTTCAAAGATAGGTAAAATGGGGCTAAAATCCCCCCTGTTCAGAACCGATTGTGTCTCTTGATTTGATATTTGAATAAGAGAAAAAACACACTTTTTCAGTGATTCATCAGGAATAAATACCCTATTGTTTTGGCGTCCTTTCTAATTTTGATCATTCAAGTTTTAACTATGTTTGTCATCTAAATACATTCATTTCTGACAGTTATAAAGAGCTAAAATTGGCCTTGTTTTAGCATTACGATTTGTTTTATTTGCCCTTTCATTGTCAGATTAAATCTGAAACTAATCCAGCTATCCTTATTTATTTAAAAGAGATTTTATTATTGTTATTAAGAATACAAATAAAATCAAATATCATTTTCTTCATTTGAATTATTATTATTATCAGTTTTTTTCGCCTCAACTTTTTTCTTTTGAACTGATTGTTTATTATTGTCACTTTTCTCCTGTAATAATGAATCTATTGGAGCAATAACATTCAAGGTACTTAAAGATTCATTTACTCGATTAGAAATGGGCAAGACGGTTGAATAGTTAAATCCACTTATCTCATTATTATATTCTAAAGCCCTTAAAGATTCTAAAGAATCTTTGAAGCGATCAGAATGCAGGTCATAATTTTTTTTCAGATTCATTAAATCCTCTCTTCCTTTCAAATTTGATAAAAAACTAAACACTTCGTCAGCCTCTCTAATTCCTTTTATTTCTTTTATTGTTTCATCTTTTAATTGTAGCCGTAATTCTCTATCTCTTATCAAAGTCAAAAAATTATCTGCATTATATATCAATATTCTTTCACCGGTGTGATCATAAAATTCTTTGATTAACTCCTCACGAGGGCGTATCGTTTTACCATGTCGCCTTGTCCACCAATCTTCTTTTAGATCGTCGGTAACAAATATTATTGCTTTTTTGTTAGCTTTAATATGCCTCAATAGTTCTTTCCAAATTATAAAATCGCCATAAACATTTCTTGTTCCCGATTTATTGCTAGTATCTTTATAACCAGGAGGAACTTCATTTCGATACCTATCCGCTCCCTCTTCATAAATTTTCGACAAGTCTTCCGATGAAAAATCGTCTCCTACAGAATTTTTAAATATTTCAGAAATTTTCTCTTGGACATAATCTTTAGCCTTAAAATCTGGATGGTTAGCATTTTGTGAATTCATTTCATCCTCAAGAGTTTTCAAAAAATCGCTATATAAACTCTTAACTTTATCTATATTTATTGTAGGATGTCGCTTAAATTCGTTTACTGATTGTTGAAATTGTTTGTCATATGCATCTCTGAAAATACTCAATAATTTTGTATATGCATTTTCAAGATTATTTATAACATCTAATCGATTATTATGATACTCATATGCAGATTGGTACGGAAGGAATAATCGATCTTTCAAAAAAATAAGAGCTTCAAGAAAATCCTTTCGGGTTTCTTCAGTATATCGATAAAGATTTAAGAGAGTATTTGCATCAAAGGCAAATATTCCATTCTCCCATGCATTATCAATTTCGTCGTCTGTAGGATCATAATAACCAATAAATTTTTCTTTCATTTAAAAGCTTTTCTGCAAATATAAAGAATATTTTCAAATAAATTTATAAGCAAGCTGGTGAGATCTTAGGAAAGTCTGCCGAGCAGCAAGCGAATTTATTATTTGAGGTGTTTAGAGAGTCTCAATAAATATTTTATATATTTCCTCTATAAATCGAATAAAAAAGTATGCGGAAGTGTCTTGAGAAGGTATATATTTGTTGATTAAGAGCATACCAATCGGGATGAATGCTTTGGGGCTTCCATCAAAAACATTAATTTCCTCTTCGAACTCTTAGGTCTCTTGCTCGTGTCCAAAAGTGATTCCCTGCGAGAGTCAGTTTGCAAAACGGGGTAATGTATCCACCACAAATATAGGGACTTTACAAGGAACCCGTTATTTCTTTGTGACAGTTATTCAGGCAACTCCAGTGCTGAGTTTCTGCATGTATTCCTTGTCAAAATATTCATCCCTGGAGAGCAGTGACCAGATAATGACCAGCAGGTGGCGTGCTATGGCTACGGTACACTTCTGCTGCTTCTTGCCCCGTTGCCTCAACCGCCAGAACTTGTTGTAGAATATTGATCCCCGTGTCCTTGATGCTCCCCATGCCGCTTCCATTAAAGCTTTACGCAGATATTTGTTTCCGTGCGTGATTTTCCGGCTTTTGATCTTTCCCGCACTTTCATCGTTGCGGGGCCTGAGCCCCGCCCATGAAACCAGGGCGGCCGCAGTGGCGAACAGGGTCATGTCGGTTCCTATCTCGGAGATGATGATGGCGGCCGACTGCTCCTTGATGGCCGGGATGCTTTGCAACAGCGTGAATGCCCTGTCATAATGCTTTTTGCATAACTTGACCATTTCAATAAGGCATGTCTGTTTCTGTGCCTGGTGCATCTTTAAAGCCTCCATGTATTGTTTGAGCAAATCGATATCGGCCTGTTGGACGTAACCTTCGAGGGAATCACGCACCGTGTCGCGGCCATGCTTGTTCAGGGTCCTGCCGTGTATGAGCTTGACCAGCTTATCTGCCGAGCGTTCCCCTTCGAGCAGGGCGCCCACGACTTTTTGGTAACTTTTGCCGTCTATGTTGGAGACATAGTTGCTGATGCGGATATTACAGCTTTGAAGGATCATGTCGACGCGTTGTTCACAGCGTATGATATCCTTGTTTAACTCGTTAATGCGGCGACCGTACAGGCGTAGTTGCTGGATCATCGAGTCAGGGACAAAACTGTTCCGCACCAGTCCTTTCAACAGGGCCGTGGCAATCCATTGGGCATCCTTCACATCGCTCTTGCGCCCGGGAAGTTGTTTGAGGAACTGGGGATTGACAAGGTACATCCGGAAATCCTTCTCGAGCAAATGCCAGACCGGTTTCCAGTAAATGCCGGTACTCTCCATGCAAACTTCACTCACGTAATGGGACTTGAGCGTATTGCACAACCCTTTAATCTCACGGGTGGAAACTCCAAACTTCCTTTCACTTTTTTTGCCCTGTTCGTCCAGAATACACATGAATATGCTATCTTTGTGGATGTCAAGGCCGCAGACTGTTCTCATAATGTTATGTTTTTAAATTAAACTTTGTGCCTAGAGCACGTTAATTACTTATAGAACGCTGTGGCCTTGATTTTTATTTGCTCGTGTATAAAATCTCGACTTTTTTATTTAAGTTTGCATCTAAGAACTAGAATTAAATGTAATCGTTATAATGACTAAATACGAAAAAAATAAGAAAGTAATTGAAAAACTTCTAAAGACTAAATTTCAGAAAGCTTTATTGGAAGCTGTTATAGATAACCTATCTGATGATTCCAAAGCATTATGCTTTAATAATTTTGCGTATAGCATGAGAGAGTTAATGATTGATTTTCTAAAGTCATTGGCACCAGACGACGAGATTATCAAATGCGACTGGTATAATGCTAAGGATGCCTATATAAAAAATAAGGTTAGTGACAAAACTGAACCTAGTCGTAAGCAAAGAATAAAATATATTGTACAAGGACCTTTAACTGATAATTTTGTTGATATCAACATTATACCTTTATCTGATATTGAAGATATTCAAACCGAATTTTTATCATCTTTCTCCTTATTGAATAAATATACTCACATTACTGATAAAACACTTGGCCTTAAGGATAAAGATAGGGAGAATAAGGCTCAAGAAATATTTCAAACATTCATAAATCTCGTATGGCTACTTAATAAGTACAAAACCAAATTGTTCAATGATACTGAAAAAATAATTACAGATGAGGTGTATGAAACGGTTATATATGAAGCTATAAATGAAATTAATTGCTTATCGACTTACCAATATCTGGAAAATGTCAATGTGGATAAAATTTCCATACAAAAAATTGAAAAAGATCAAATCACAACTCATATAAACGGCACAATAGATGTCAACCTACAATATGGGTCTTCAGGAGATTTAAGAAGAGGTGATGGATGGGTGAATGAGGAGAATTTTCCTTTTACTTGCACGGCGTATGTACATTTGGGAATAAGTGATTTCTCAGATATAATTATTGAAAATGTAGAAATAGATACGGACGATTTTTACGGTATTTCTGAAATATCTGATGAAGAACTGGAGAGAATGATTGACAAAGAACTTGATTCGTCAGAGAGTTAGATTAAGATAAAATCTATGCTTTGAAAAACATCTCTTACATACTACTATACTGCCCATTTATAAAAGATAAATAACTTTAATATAGGAATATAAATATTTTATTTTATATCAACGTATAATTTAACGTTGTAATATTGGCAAACACAATAGAAACGCTATTTTTGTATCAAAATAACGCTGACTTATCCTCTCCTCGAAAGCAATATTTTCATCTGCAAAAGTTCCACTGCCATAATTTTCAGGTTTGAAAATATACTTACAACGTTTGTTGTGTCAACCCAATGTTTGGATTTTAGACGCACTCTGTCTTTTCCATTTCTAACGGAATGGCATCCCCATACGGTTAGAATGCGGGACAAGATATCACTCTTGTATTCGGTGCATCATCAAATCGGATAAAAGAATTGTATCTGGTACTGCTCTTTGATGTCCTAGATGATGCGTTATATCTGCTATTGCCCATTTCATACTTTTAAATTCAGGTTCGGTATTCTTTATTTCTAATCTGAAAACAACATAGTACTCTCCTCTGGGGATTTCTGGGTAATTTTTGTTTATTAGATCTTGCTTAGACAGAATGCGAGGACCAGAGGTATCCATTTTAACAAAATACTGTCCTAATCTTCCATGAAGCAATAAGTACCTTGCTGATATAAATTTCGAATCAAGCTTTAGTGAACCACTTCCTGTACCCGTGCGAGTATTGTACAAATTTGATTTAAAAATCCATTTCAAATGTTCTTCATTTTTATAATATCCAATGAGTACATAGGTCTCATTGGGTAATAAACTACGATTCTCTCCATAAGGTTCGGGAAGAGGTGCATTTAAATTGACTCCTTTTTTCTGTAGTACATAATAAGCATGATAAGCCAAATTCTCTCGCTGGGACGTTCTATCCAGAAAGTTTTTGATTACATCATCCAGAAAAGAAATAAACTCAGCTAAGCCTCGCTCACCATTTCTGGGAGATATCGCAAATGCGCCTAATCCTGGAATAATTTCATGAAAACCAGAAATTACTTTATTCTCTGTTCCTGGGTAAAGAATATATGCTCCACTTGTCCGCCTAATGGCATCTTTATAAGCATGCATCTTCAATAAATCAGCTCTTTTATAAGTACCAAATTCTTCTTCGGTTTTAATAGTAGATAATTCATCGATAGATATCTCATTAGAAAGATCTTCTTTTCCAAATAAAGATAAACGATCAACTCTATATTTGGCATCGAAATGTATATGCGTAATCAGTTCTTCGCTTTCGGCCTGCTCACTTGATATATTACCAGGCCAAATTGATAAAGTATAATCGGGGCGAAAACCCTGAGTCCAACTTCCTGACGTTTGATAATCCTCTTTATAACTAAACACCCGGTTATAGGAAAATTGAATATTTAGTTTTCGACTTTCGGTTTCATAAAGCCCTCCCAATACAATCATTTTTCCTTGCTTCAAACCTAGATTTAAAGCTCCGTTTTTATACTCAATAAGTTCCTTTTTATCTTTCGGCGAAATTTGGAACTTTTTACTAAATACATCCAATAGCTTAAAGAATAGCCAATATTCATAAAGTATAGCCACATCTTTTTTACCCGCATCATATACATTATCCCCTCCTATCCAAGTCAATCGGGCAGCCATATCAAACATTAACCATTTCTGATAAATCTCCCTATATCCTTCTTTTCTCTGAAGAACTGGACTATTGAGAGAAAGTATATTTATTTTTGATAGGTTGCGAAACACTGGATAGGATAGGTATATATTTAGCTTTTCACAAGCTTGGCCGGCCTCTTTTCTCAAACGCTCACTGGCGTCTGGATGTAGTTGTATAGAAGAGCAAAAAGCTAAAAATGATTCCAACACATATCTTATAAAACGATTTTCTGGAATATCTACGGTTTCTTTTTTTGAAGCAATGGATATTCTTATAGGGAGGGAGTTTAACGTAGTCCTTAGAGTATGTTCTTGGGGCAAATTTATTCGGTTTGGTGAGCCTGCAAGTTGTCTTAATGCATGCGCACTAAGTCGCTTTACGTTGTATATATGCTTTTCTTCTTCAGTTTCCATCCATCTCCTCGCCGGTGATTGTTGTATCCGATGTAGAGCATCGGCAAAAGTTTCACTATCAATAATCGAACGAACAAAAGCGAAACGTTGGTATTCTGCTTTAGGATCTGTAGTAATATCCACTTCAAATTTCTGTGAAACAGGAGAACTTTGGGACATTAACATTTCGGTACAATACTCTGTTATATCCTCCAACATCTTTCTGTAATCATGTCTAGACCCAGCCTTTGAAGAACGAATTTCGAGATTTAAATGGCCGACTTTATGATCAGTCTCTCGTTCTAAAATATCGATGTGATAGTTACCCACAAAAATCCTCGTAGAGATATAGCCACGAGAAATATTGTGGCGACTTTTGCTATTCGTTAGAAGTTCGTTATCAGCTAAATAATACGTATATTTATCCAATTCAAAATCATACCTACATCCTTCTTTTAATTGATAAGGGGCTTCTCCATATTCCTTAGCACCCTCTACCTCAAACAGTGAATCTTCTTGCAAAGCAAAAATAGTTAAGGTAATATCGTCATGATTATCTAAGAATATATGTATCGATAATTCGTTCATATACATCAAGCTTCAGCAAAACTTGTAAAACCATTATCTTGAGCAATACGAAACATTCGCCATATTTTTTCAGCAGATAAAGGATATTTCATAGACTTTTCTTCTGAAAATTCAGAAGTAGTTTCTAAATTAAGCTCTTGATCATTGACACATAAACTCCAGAGGGCTTTTAGTGTGGGTTCTATCTTTTTACGTGAACCGTGTAACTTCGGTAATAGTTTCTGAATAATAGCAGAGTCAATAATCTCATCCAAAGTCCACCCAGTTTTTAGTTTCTGCCCCAATGATATAAACCGGAATAATTCGTTTGCGGTTCTATATCCAAACTCAGCATGTATACTCTTCAATTCTAAAAAGAATTTTTTCAGGGTATCTATTATAGCTTGTCGGCTTTCAATATTTTGAGGATCTACATCACTATTCGCAATTGTTGTAAAATCGACTGCTTGCGAGGCTCCTTTACCCATGATAGACTTTTTATCTTTAATTGTTGACTTTTGAAAGAAATTGTCTAAATCACTCGGCATAATTCGGAACTCTATAACATTGGCCCGATCAAGGACTTTAGGACTAAACATATAGGTGGTTTCATCTACATTGATAGTTCCAATAATAAACAAATTCTTTGGTAAACCAATGCAAGCAGGCACATCTTCGCTATCCTTCATTAAAGGTATTTTTTCTCCTGATTCCATTGCACTGAGAAAATCTGCTAAATATCTCTCGACATAACTAAGATTCATTTCATCCAAGATTAAGAAATAGGGTTTATCTTTATTTTTATTGGCTTTAAACAAAAGTTCTAATGCACCATTGTCTGGCATTACATATTTACCTGGTTTGATGGCGTTAGGATATCCCAATAAAAACTCTCGATTAGTCCAATCTGCTCCTATGGGCACTACCCGTAGTTGCTCATCATCATTTTCGCAGATCCATTTTGCAAAACAAATAGCTAGTTTGGTTTTACCAGATCCCGATAATCCGCTTAATATTACAAACGGCTTTGTTAACAATGATAAGACAAAACGAGTTACTAATTGCTTTGAGAAGACCAATCCCGTTGATTCTAAATCTTTGACAAAAGAGGACAAATCAAATGGTTGTTGTTTCACTTTTGATTTTGTATCGATAGGCCTTATGTCTATTGCTTTTAATTTTAGTTCCTTTGAATCTATAAGTTCTGAATTTTGAGCATTATCCAAAGTCATTCTATACTCCTGAATTAAGCTTCTTAGATGGGACTCGATGGACTTAAAATCTAACTCTTTTGAAGTGTCATAAACGGTATATACATAAGAATCTTTATATTTCTTCATGACAATTCCTTTTGTTTTAAAATAGTCCTCTACCGTTTCCTTTTCACCGTTTGCTATATTCCACTCAATATGTGGCTTATTCTTTTCACTAATACCATAAGCCAATATCAGAGTATCATACTTTTTGTAAAATAAAAAGACAGGATAAATACCATCGCTCGTTGTATTGCCATTGGCTAAAAAAGAGATCCATGGAACATGAGCATTATTTCCTTGCCCAAAACTGATATCTACCTTTAATCCGTCAAAAGCTTTAAGATAATGTTTAGTTTTTTGATCAGACGTATGAGCCTGTTTTATAAAGCATCCTAATAGTTCTTTAATAGGTTCTTCTGACCCAGTCATAGATTCTTTTGTTACTATTGTAAATCCATTCTCTTCAAGTATTTTAAAGCAAGCAGTCCCAATCCCTCCTTCAAATGTGCTTCTATCCAATGCTACTCCGTTAGCAAAAATATTAGCATAGGATACAACTAATTTTGGCGGAAATCTTTTGCCCTCATAAAGGACATCATACGTAGAAGAATGCGCTTGTGCGGGGATTCCTTCTTTCTCAATCTTATGAATAGCCTTAACGATATGCTCGGGCTTAATGTTCTTAGGTAAATCTTTCATAAATAATCTTTAACTACGCTTTAAATACAAAAATATAACATTTTATTTAGACTATCAGTAAGCCCCCGATAAAATACCCGTTTCGGGGTTAGTGATTTTTGCTGATCTTTGCCGGCAAACTTGATTTAATGAAGCCAATCAGCAAAGGAGAATTTATCATGTTCCTCGAGCGCCAACAGAAAAGCGGGTTAAGCATCAAGGATTTTTGCGAGAACGAGTCGTACACCCGCTCGAGTTTCTATTACTGGAAAAGCAAGTACAGGGGAGTATCCCTATATATAATTCCTCTATTTCTTTTTCATTAATAAAATCTGCAAAAACGCTTTTTTCCTATCTCCCCTGATAACTTAGACGGAGGGGGAAGCTCGCGGGGGCAAAGCCCCATCAACCTATTTGTTCTATGAATGAATCCCATGCTACTTTTTTCTAGTAACGCCGGTAACTGTTACGGCCGTTACAGGCATAAGTAAGATGTGAGAGGATATAAATTTGAGTGAATAATTTAATTTGTACCTTATAGATTAAAATAATATATTTGTGCTTCAGCAGAAAGCAAGCATTTTAAAGAAGAACACTACTGTCCAAAGAAATTTCCCCATAGGTTCAGTTGATCTGAAGCGGGATCATTCATCGGACGTTTTGATTTAACAAACAGTTCTCCTAAAGGCTTCCTCTCAAAGAGTACTTCGCCGATGACGGACGATAAAATATAAAGTTCTTGATCAACATGAAACATCTTCTTGGCAATAGCAAGCAGCAGGTAATCGCAGATGGCACAACATGCAGGAAAAACAGATTGCCGATGAAAGAAAAAAGAAGAAACCGAAAAACGTTTCAGGCGTTAATACAATTGTTTTGAAGTTATTTCCCGCGCCTATCTCTGTTATTTCCCGCTTATGCTTCCCCGCCGTTTGGAAGGCGGAAGCCTGCGAGAATAACCAACGGGACGAGAATAACTTCTACCGTTGCAAGGTAATAAAGCGACATTATAGCATTATATTGAAAAGTATATGATAAGCAAAGATAATATTATTAGATTAAATCACTACATTTGCAAAACACATCAATAATTTGACGAATGGAACTAAATAGATTAAAAGTTGTACTTGTAGAGAAGAAACGCACTGGCAATGGTTAGCTGAAACATCAGGGAAAAATGAAGCAACTGTTTCTCGATGGTGCGCCAATGTTTCTCAACCTTCGCTTGAACCGTTGTTTGCTATTGCAAAAGTACTGAATGTTGATGTAAGTGAATTGCTGATACATTAAAGACTATAGTAAATGGATGTAATTAATGACCCAGTTAATTTGACACATATATGGTAACACATGACCCATCAGAGTACATACGAGGTATTCAGCAAATTTTAATATCAGACAAGAAAAAAATAGGTTTTCTTTTTGGTGCAGGAAGTTCATTAGCAACTAAAAATAAAAATTCTCTTACTGTACCCGCCATCGGTAAAATGACATTTGAAATAATTGAAGATGTTGGAAAGCAAAATGCTAAATACAAAGCAGCATTAGAAGAAATAAAAGATGAACTTGGAGACAGAAACTTCAACATAGAAACTATACTGTCTAATCTTGAGCAAAAAGTTTTATTCATAGGGAAAGGTGTACTGAATTCTATTAGTAAAGATGAGTTTATAGATTTGATTAAAAGAATCAAGAAAGAAGTTAGAGAAAAAGTAAGTATTCATAATATAACTCTGTGCGATATTGTTTCAAAAAAGGAATTTAAACAAATCGTAAAAAAAGACATCGTAAGAGAATTAGTACAAACAGACTTTGCGAATTGGATTGGTCAGGCTGAGAGAAAATATCCGATTGAAATATTCACTACCAATTACGACTTTTTATTTGAGCTTGGTTTAGAGCATCGAGAAATCCCTTATTACGATGGATTTTGTGGCAGCCTTAGAGCCTTTTTCAATCCTGAATCTGTCGAAGATTTTTCGTTTTTATCTAAACAAACAAAACTGTGGAAAATACACGGTTCTTTAGGTTGGCATTATGATAAGGATACAGAAAAGATATTAAGAGTAAGTCCCGATGACGATGATATTTTGATTTATCCATCTACTTTGAAATATAAAGAGTCAAAAAAACAACCTTATGAAAGTTTGATGGATAGATTGTCTAATTTCCTAAAGCAAGATGATGCGATATTGATTACTTGTGGTTATTCATGGGGAGACGAACATATTAACTCACGTATTATTTCGGCATTGAAAACAAATACTACATCACATGTCATAGGGCTGATATATGATAAGTTTGATAAAATTAATAAAAAAGCTAATGTTTCAAAAATAGGATTAGACAACCCTAAGATTTCGATTTATGCTTCACGTAGTGCAGTTATTGGTTGTAATTATGGGGAGTGGAAGTTAAAATCGGAGCCATCAAAAGACGATACTGTAAATCTTAATTTATACTTTGATGAAGATGGTGCGATAGATTCAAGCGGCGAAAAAAATAAAGAAACAAAAGGTGAAGAAATTTGGACAGGAAAAGGAGAATTTATATTACCGGATTTTGGTAAGCTCGTCACATTCCTGAATTCTATGGTAAGCGATAACGAAATAAAAAAGTTTGGAGATAATGTCAAAAAATAGAATAACGGAAATAGGCGAAATAGATAGCATTAGCGGGAATAGCATTTCCGTTAAGTTGTTTGACAATATAAAATCCAATATGCCTATTATAGATGGCGTTGTTTATCGCGTGGGCCAAATAGGTTCGTTTGTAAGAATTCCTTTGGGGTATGCTAATCTCTATGATATTGTTACACAAATAGGTTCTGCTGCAATTCCTGAAAGTTTGAGAGAAGCTGTAGCTAAGGATTATGATATTTTGAAAAACACACGATGGATAAATATCGTTTTAGCAGGCGAACAGGTGGGGAAAAAGTTTGAAAGAGGCATTACACAATATCCGACAACTGGAGATAAAGTCCATTTAGTAACGATAAATGACCTCGATATAATCTATGGAGGGTATGAAGAAGCCAATTCAATTACCGTAGGAAGTATTAGTGTATCAGAAAGTTTAGATGCCAAAATTGAGTTAGATAAACTCATTTCAAGGCATTGTGCTATTGTTGGGTCAACAGGTAGCGGTAAGTCAAATTCAGTATCAGTATTGCTTCAATCTATAGCGAATAGAAATTTTCCAAGTTCAAGAATTTTGGTAATTGACCCCCACGGTGAATATAATGATGCACTTTCAAAACATTCAAAAGTAATAGAGGTAAATTCATCAGATGACGAAAATAAATTACAAATCCCTTTTTGGGCGTTACCGTTTAATGAATTGATGAAAATATTCTCCGGAAATTTGACAGATCAAAACAGAGAATACATTAGAGAAAAGGTTGTAGACGCAAAAATTAAAAGTGCAGAAGATAATGAAATAGCAGTAACGAAAGAATCCATTACTGCTGACTCTCCAATTCCTTTTAGTATAAAAAGACTATGGTTTGAGTTGATTGATTTCGAAAAAAGGACCTTTACAGATTATGCTAAAACAAACTTAACGGAATTAACTACAAAAGGTGATGCAGAAAAACTTATTTCAAACGAATACCCTGCTCCTGGATTGGGAAATAGTGCTCCATTTTTGAATCAAAAAGCTAAAGGTTTATTAAGTTTTTTGGATAGTATGAGAAATAAGTTAAATGATAGTAGTTACAGTTTCTTATTTTCTCCAGGAAAGCTAACTCCAGATAAAGATGGGAAAACAGAAGAAGATTTAGATGCTATGTTTTTGAAATGGCTTGGGAATGAATTGCCAATAACCATCTTAGACTTATCGGGTATTCCAAGTGAAATAACATCTTCGATATCAGGGACTCTTCTGAAAATTATTTACGATGGTTTATTTTGGGGTGTTAATACAAAGGTTGGTGGGAAACAACAACCTTTGTTAATTGTTTTAGAAGAAGCTCATAGTTATTTAAAAGCTGGAGAGCATTCAATATCTTCACGAACAGTTCAAATGATTGCAAAAGAAGGACGAAAGTATGGTGTAGGACTATTACTTGTCACACAAAGACCGTCAGAATTGGATGAAACAGTACTAAGTCAATGTGGTACTATGATTGCTTTGCGTATGAATAACGCAAAAGACAGGGGGCATATTCGTTCCGCTGTTCAAGATGAATTACAAAGTATGGTTGATTTGCTACCAAGTTTGAGAACAGGAGAAGCTCTAATTTCAGGAGAAGCTGTAAAAATACCTTCAAGAGTGAAATTCTTTAAAATTGCAAATGCCCCTAAAAGTTCAGACCCTAAAGCCTCTGAGAAATGGTTGGGAAAAATTGATGATGCAAAAAATGAATATAAACAGTTATTAAAATCTTGGCGAAATAAAAATTATAAAATATGAATATACCCGAAATGACCCCAGTAAGTTCATCTAACATTGATAGTATTGGTTATGATGAACAAAATCAAGAAGTCTATGTGAGATTTTTAAATGGAAGTGTTTATGTTTACACTGGTGTTCCCATACACGAATATCAAAATCTTTTAGAAGCTCCTTCTCACGGCTCTTATTTAAATAGAAATTTCAAAAATGTTTATCCTTACGAAAGAATAGAATAATAATGCTAAACTTAAATCAGCAGTTAAAAAGAGTAGAAGTAAAAGAGTTCGAAATTGAAAACTCAATTGTTTTCAATTACTTTGATAATGTACCTGTATCTGAAAGAGATGACAAGTTACTCCGAGCTATTTATATTGGAGTTTTGGCATTAATGGAGGATCGGATTTCTGCTTTTTTGTCTAAAACGTCTAATGAGCTGGGTACAGAACTTGAAAGTCTCAAAATGATTTTCGAAATGAAGAAGGAACTCTTTTACAAATCTACGATTAAAGGAATTTTGGCTGAAGATGAGATAGCAGAATTCCTAAACAATTATTTCCAAGAAAAACGATTAAAAGATAGAGCTATACTCACAGGAAATACAACAGGAAATCTTGCAAAGAACAAAACCGGAGATATTGTTTGCGACATAAATGGAGATAATAACCTGAAAATTGTCATTGAATGTAAATTCGACAAAAGCATTCGGTTAGGAGATGTTGAATCCAAAGATATTTTTACTCGAAAAATAGATACAGCTTGGAGCCAGTTAATTGAGGCTGAAGCAAACAGAGATGGAAAAGTTAGTATCATTGTTTTTGACAGGTCATTAGTAGATAATTCCATTCTTAAATTCTCTGAAAACGTCGGTTATATTTCGGAAATAGGGTTTATTGTTATTGTAGACTCTCAGAAAGGAGACTATTCAAACTTATCCATAGCCTATATGTTAGCGCGTGATATTGCCTTAAATGCAAAACAAATTGATTTAGACAAGGATTTATTAGCCATTCTTGTAAATCGGATCATAAAGGATATAAATGAAGCTTTATCAATAAAATCGCTTGTATATAATAATATTGAAAATAATAAGGCGATTTTGAAACAATTGGAAAAGTCTATCTTATTGATGGAATTCAATCAAGAATACATGAGGAAATTTTTGCAAGATGGAACATTGACTAAAAAAGATTTACTTGACTTCTATTCAGGTGAAGAAGTGAAAGACAAATTTAAACCTATAGAGAAAGATATAACTGAGTTAGGGAGCATTTAGTAAAAATAGCAAAATACATTGCCAAACAATATGTTTTACAAATACACAATAGTATCAATATGGCAAGGACAAATTTAAAATTTCAGGATGTGTTGATAAAGAATATAGGCATAAATGAAGGTGCATATTTTTTCAAAAGCACAATTAGAGGATCAATAAGTAACAAAATCATTAAGGAACTTTTTTTTGCGATAAAGTTATGTGTTATATGCTAAATAGGGGAATGTAATATTAATTCCGATCTATCCAGTATACAGGTACTAATTTATTTATAATGAACTGAAGAATAAATCTAATAATCAGGACAAAAATTACTATTTTTGCAAAAGTAATTCTAATTAAATCTTTAACATATTCGCCAGTTTTATATTTATATGATGAAAAAAATTATGAATCTTGTGCTGCTAATCATTATAGTATTTGCTCAAGTAGATTGTAATAATAAAAACGACAAACAAAAAGAGACAAAAGACAAGAGAATGTCAATATCTTCTGAAAACTATCAGAAGCTTATAAAGTCTTTTAAAAAAGAAAGTACAGATTTTAATCAAGTTTTGGATTATCCTGTATACTTTGCTGGTGCGTTTATTGATTCTACTGGTATGCTTATTATTAATATTACAGGAGATTCAATAACTGTAAAAAGGGATATTATAGAAAGAATTGGGAATCAACATTTCCTTTTACAAGAAAAAAAATACTCATCTAGAGAATTAATTCAGATAATGGATACTATTAATAAATTTATGCTCGATAGCACAAATCAAAAAATAATACTCAACAACATCGGGATTCACACAGTTGTTTACACTACTCCCCAGTTGTAGGACAGGTATTATCACTTTATTAAGTGCGTTAAGATAAATATCTTCATACAAATTTATACTTATTATTTGGTTTATAATACTTTTCTTTCATTTTATTCGCTGTTTTTTCTTTAGCTCATGGAGCGAAGGCGTAGCCGAAGCGGAATGAGCTAAAAAAAGGCTCTCCCTATCAGGCCGTTTTCAGCCGTCCCGTTCCACATTGGAAGACTTCTATCGGCGGTCGGTAGCCAAGGCTCTGATGGAGCCTGTCGTGATTATAGAACCGGAAGTACCCGTTCAATCCCTTCCACAAACTGTTTCCATCGTCATACGCATGCAAATAGATGTGTTCGTACTTCACACTGCGCCATAAACGTTCAATAAAGATATTATCGATGGCACGACCTCTACCGTCCATACTGATGCGAATCTCATGCCTTTTCAGGCAATCGGTGTAAATATCCGAAGTGAACTGACTGCCTTGGTCAGAATTGATTATTTCCGGTGTTCCATGTACCGAGATAGCCTCTTCGATACAATCCACACACCATTCCGCGCTCATCGTGTTACTCAGGCTCCAGCCCACCACATAACGTGAGTAAACATCGATAATGGCAAACAAATACATAAACCCTTTCGACATGGGAATATAGGTGATGTCAATGGCCCAAACCTGATTCGGCCTGTCAATCTTCAGCCCTTTCAACAAATAGGGGTATTTGTGCCCATCCTTTCCCGGGATAGTGGTCCTTGTGCCCGGATAAAGGGTCTGCCAACCCACCATGCGCATTAACCGTCTGAGCCGTTTACGGTTGATTCTATACCCTAACAGGGTGAGTAAGGGTAGAAGTCGCTCAACACCATAAAATGGAGTGGAAAGATATTGTTCGTCCAACCAACGCATAATCCCCAAATTCTCCTCACTTTCAGGAGAAGGGGTGTAGTACAACCCGCTACGGTGAATCGAAAGCAGCTTGCATTGACGCACTATACTCATCTCCGGAGATTGACGTTCGACCAATTCGCGGCGTACTTCCGGAGGCATCATCGCAGCTTTTTTTTTAACCAGTCATTGTCAACCTTCAATTCCCCTATCTGACGATAAAGTTCTGCTATCAGACGGTCTTTTTCTGATAATTCATCATGCCCGACACTCTTTTCAAAGACCTTGCTTCCTTCTTCCTTGAAAGAACGTTTCCACTGGCTTACCTGATTGGGATGCAAATCATATTTTTTACACAAACTTTCAATGGTTTCTCGTTCTTGCAATGCTTCCAACGCTACTTTGGCTTTAAATTCAGCACTGAATTTTCTCCGACTTCCTTTATTCATAATTCTTTGTCTTTTACGCACAAAGATACTACTTAACTTCTTGTCCTAATTTTGGGGAGTATTATAGTTTTATCTGATCAAAGAAATAAAATTATAGTCAGACTTGCTAAACTCAATGCTGAGAGCATAAAAGCATTTAAAGATATAATATATTGCTCGCCTGCTATTGAGTTTGAACAATCTCCCGGTCTTGCCTCACTCGATTAAAAATTAGCTAAAGTAAATTTTGGAAACTACAGAAGTGAGTTTTCTTTAAGTTCTTTGTTCGGCAGTGCAAGAGGTTATAAGTAAGGAGGATTTTAAAAAAGACTTTTGTCGATTATGTATCAACGATAACACACTATATTGAGGTAGAAAATGATACTCCAAAAGTTATCTTTGGAAGGAAGTTGAGAAAATTTGTAAATGACTCCTTCTAATAAACTATAATTTCATGTAGCTATTAGAGTGTTTTTACTTTGTTGCTGCCACAACTGTTCGGTGGCAACGGAATAAAAGAGCATACGTAAGAAACATCAAAACTCACTCTAATGTTTTGTTTTGTTTCCAAAATGCACTATATTTGCAGCACAATAGAAACAAAACAAAAAAATGACCTTTCTGGAATTTAAGGATAAAATGTTCGATTTGGCATGCTTCAATATCTATCAGGTATATGCATGGCAACCGGATTTTGACCGGAATAACCTTACCCGGTGGGTAAAGAAAGGATATCTTATCCGGTTACGGCAGGGATATTTTACTTTTTCAGAATATAAGAACAAGCCAGATTATTCCCTTTATTTTGCCAACCGGATTTATCGTCCGTCCTATATCAGTCTGCACACGGCATTGTCATTTTACGGAATGATACCGGAAGCAGTGGTACAGATTATCAGTATAACCACACTTAAAACGACTTCTTTTGTCAATGACTTTGGAGAATACTCTTATAAGAAAGTCAAAGAAAATCTGCTATTTGGGTATGACTTAAAGCCAATGGCGGACAATCGTACCATACAGTTTGCCAAACCAGAAAAGGCATTGCTTGATTTACTGTATCTTTATCCATTTTACGATAGCGAACAGGAATTGGAAGAATTACGTTTGGATGAAGATTATCTGCACGATGATTTAAATAAGGATTTACTGATGTATTACTGCGTTAAGTTTCAAAACAAGGCGCTTGACCATCGGGTAAAGTTGCTTTTAAAAACTTATGATTTATGATACAGATTGAACAGATAAAGAATTATTTTCCGACACAAATGCGTGGAAATTCGGGATTCGATAAGCACATACTGAAAGAGTATTTGCAGTTGACGATTCTGGATTATCTTTCTTCCACGCCATACATCCAAAAGATGGCTTTTATCGGTGGAACAAACCTGCGTTTGGTAAAAGGAATAGATCGGTTCTCCGAAGATTTGGATTTCGACTGTAAAGACCTGTCGAAAGACGAGTTTATTGAAATGACAAACGGAGTAATCCTGTTTTTGGAACGTTCAGGGCTGAGGGTAGAAGCAAAAGATAAAGATAATCCGAAGCTAACAGCTTTCAGGCGCAATATCCATTTCCCGGAACTCTTGTTTGATTTGGGATTGAGCGGACATAAGGAAGAACGCTTTTTAATAAAGGTCGAAAGCCAAGACCAAGGGATTGTTTATCCTCCGGTTATCAGAAATATCAAAGGGTGCGGATTTTTTTTCCCGTTTCCTGTTCCTTCTGATGGAGTATTGTGTAGTATGAAAATTGCAGCCATGTTAGCTCGCGCTAAAGGACGTGATTTTTATGACCTGATGTTTTTGTTGGCACAGTCTAAACCGGATTATGATTTTCTATCAAAACGTTGCGGAGTACATAATTTGCGTGAATTCAAGCAGGTTACAACCGAACTCTTGAAAACAATAGATTTGAAGAAGAAGCAAAAGGACTTTGAACACTTACTATTCAATAAATCGAATAGCGAGAAGATTCTACTATTTGGGGAATTGGTAAATTCATTAATGGAATAAAGCAAAATTTAAGGGGACTTTTTTCAGAAAGATATGGTTATATAAAACCATCAGAGGTCATTATAAGAGAAAAAATTACTCTCAAAATTCAAAATGCAATTTGTAGTTATTATGATAGACTACAACATGATTTATTTTATGCAAAAGGTAGTTATGAAACAGTGTAGATACCTTATTTAAAATTGTTATATTTGCTAATTCTTTAAGGAGATGGTGAAACGATAGATGTCTTTAATTATTAATGAACTTTCTTTAGTAGAATCTTAATGTGAATCAAGAAAAAAGCAATGGTATGAATAAAGTGAAAGAGAAGATAGATTTTGAGAATATTGTCTCAAAATATAAAGCAAACAAAAAGCAATACCCTGATAGATATATCGACTTCTGTAAACAACAAAAATCGTTAGTTGATGCTATTGAAGTGGCAGCGAAATCAATTAATGCTCAAAACAAAATCCATAGTCACCAGAGACGTATTGGGCGGTTGACACTAAATATTTTTGCAGAGTTGCTAAAAACAAAAGAGGAAGAGATTTCTCTTGCTAAGTCTTTTGACAAGCTCCTATCTATCATTTTAAGTGTAAGATTAGCAGGAGTAGGCGAGTTAGCCTATTACGATATTTCCACTCGGATAGCGGCATATTTAAAACTCAATATTGAAAACGTTTATATGCATGCCGGAACGAGAAAAGGTGCAAGAGAATTGCTTGGTAATAAGATAAATGGGAAAAAATTATTTCTTTGAATGAATTTCCGGATGAATTAGTTCGCCATGGTTTAAGCGCCTCGGAAATGGAAGATTTACTCTGCAAATCTAAAGATCATTTTACCAATAATCATCAGAAAACGCCTCAATCCTGCACGAAAAAGACAAGTGTAAAGGGAGGATGCTGTTGACAATCTGTTTTCAATTCCATATTATATCACAAATACCTATAAAGTGCTCCCCTACGTCCAAAAAGAGAGAGCTAAAAAATGGAGAGAGTTCGATAAAAAAGAAGTAATTCTGTCAAAAATGAGCACTTTAACAAATAAGTGAATATAATCGGAATATCTAAGCCGGAGACATACATAAATAAGCCGCCTATTTAATTTAGAACTCATCAAGATGTAATTCATATATAAAAAATTCATAGTTATGCTAGACAAATTCAAGAAATATCTAATTGAAAAAGGCTATAAATTAACAACACCGTCAGGAAATCCTTCAACGGTGTATGATTATGTTAACCGTGTTCGTCAAGTTTGTAACAGAGAAAATATATCTGAAGAAACATTAGCACAAAACATTAATTTATATGTCAAAAAGTATGATATTAATGGGCAAGAAGCTGAATTTGGCAAGCAAAGTCATTATTCAGTAATTAATGCGTTAAAGAGGTTCGAAGAATTTACTGAGACCTTAGAACAATTTTAATATTTTTTCCCGGGAGTATCCCTTAACTGTGTAAGTTGGTAATTGGAGGGTTGAAGTCCAGATATGCGTGATCCACGAAATACGCAACGGCTGCCGCTATGTGGTCTGTAGGGACAGGAAGGTGTTTTCCGTCGATATGAAGCGAATATATGATCATCCCCAGGGAGGCGACAGAAGCCGCCCTGAATGACTTTGCAGCCAAATGGGAAAGCAAGTATGGCTATGCAGTCAAATCATAGCTCGACAACTAGCAGGAACTGACCAACCTTAAACAATAGTATGTTGAATCGGTATTTGTCTTATCTAGATTTTAAAAATCTATAATATATGAAGCTGATTGACCTGTTCTAGTCGTTTTCAAAGCAAACGGTTCTTGATTTTTTGCAACATATATTGCAACTGTTGGTTCTCCATTTTCAACTTGAACCTTACAATTAAATCCTTTTTTTACAGGACCGTATGTTTCTTCCCAATGTCTTGTTTGGTAATTATTTTTGGTGTAATTTCCTTGTGGTGTAGTAACCGACCAATTGCTAAAAATTCTCGGATAACTACTAGAAATAACATACTTTACATAGTAGTTGTCGTTCATTGCTGTTTCATTATTATCATCTATTTTTATTTCTTCTTTATTACAAGAAGAAAAGATGAAGATTATTAAAACACTAATTATCATTAGTGTTTTTGTCAAAATACTTTGTCTTAGAAAATGGGGTTTCATCTTGTTTTTATTTTATGTCCTTTGAAATAGTCTATCTACTGTGATTGTTGCGCTTTGCGTTGTCCACTGCTGTCGCTTAACGGGTGGGCGTTTGCCGAAGAGGCGGAATAGAAACCGTAGAGCCTCGAACGGTAGCTTACGTGAGCAAAAGCCGTTTTGATTTTGCTAAATTACAATTTTAAAGCAAATAACAAACAGATTTTGCGAATAAAAAAATGAGAAAGGGAAATAATAAACATAGAAGCCTATACATACGAGGCAATAATAAAGCATCATCAACCATTATTGCTATGAGTTTAGGTAATTTTCTGCAGACAAATCAGAGAAAGCTTTAGTAGCATCACCCAGTGTAAACCAATTGCGACCTTTAGTATTCATCTCCGAGAGAATCGCCCCTGATAGAATCGTGATATTTTCATGTTTTATATTACCCATGTGACATTATTTGTCGCGGAAAACATATAAAATATAATTCCGATCTATCAGTATACAGCCAGGGTAAAGCTCTCGGATTTCGACGGAAAGTATAGAGATAGCGCTCGATATTCACCATACATTGATGCTTCCCGCAACTGCCGATATGAACCGCTACCATCCGGGGTTGATGATAAACTTGCAAACGGTTGCTTTGAACCGAAACATCGACAAACTCCTAATCGACAATAACTATCTTCAGGCCTAAATTTAACTGCTTGGAAATTTTCTCTAACTGTTGACGTTTAGTGATAGTTGCCGAATGAGTAACGACCAACCAATCCCCGGATATTTCATGTTGATTATAGAAATCATCTTTTTGTTTTGAAACTAAAGGAAGCCCCAGCCATTTTATATTCAGTGATGCCACCCGCTCAGGTCCTATTTATTCGATCGTAGCTAAAAGCGTCTCATAAGCATAATGATGTTCAATGTGTGTTCCATCAGGAAATGTAACTGCGAGTTTGGTCTTCTTACTTTTCGGTGACGAACTGATACTCTTTCCGGTTTTCGGTTCCTTCGGTTTGGTTATCAATTCGTATTTCTTCGTTTCCTGTTCGTCTGTGATCACTCTCTTACGAGTGAGGCGAACCGATAATTGTTCATCTGGAATGTAATCTACAACCAGGACGATTGGTCGTTCTATTTTGGTAATGATAGGCTCAATACTTTCTGAAAGACGCGGAATGATTTCATTTTTTATCAAGTCTTCTTCCATTTCATCCGCCGCACGCAATATCTCTTCATTTAATTGAATGTGCAACAAGGTTTAAAAAGCTCCCTTCACCGTTAACCAAATATAAAAATGCAACAATTTCTACATTTTTTCGAAACTCTTTTTTTTGCCGATTGTTTCAACTGAACTTTTTTAAAGTAAAAAGTAAAACGGAATTATTCATTTTTAAAATCTAAAAACAATGCCTATAGCAAGACATTTTTCAACCAGTGCGGTTAACATGTTGACCGCTTCGGCAACCATTATCGACAATGGAATAGAAGTGAAAGACTTCTTAGTAACCGAACGCCCGGCTTGGGAAGACCCGTTTCTCCCCAACCAGAAAACAAGGATAGACAAGGCTATCAAAGAAATACTCGGTATCGACAACGCAGATGAATTACACAGGAGAACTGAAGATGTAAATAAAGCGCGTGCTGAGGCTTTGATTCATTTAGGTAAATTTAAAGCGCAGGTCAAAGAGGATTTCAGTTCCATCAAACCCCAGAGAAATAATATCCTGACATCATTAGGGCTTATGAGCGGAGGACGTTTTATCCGTCTGGATCGCCTCGACGACGAGGAATTTTCGCAAATGCTCCAAACCTTCAAAAAAGGGCTTTCACCCGAGATGCGCGCCGAAATTGAAGCTAAAGGTACCAATCCGGCTCATATCGATGCGATTCTGACCAAAGCTGATGAGTTTTATCCACTAAACATTCAGCAGGAACATCTTAAAAACGTAAGCAAGACGCTTACCGATAAACAGGAAGAGGAACTCAATGCTATTTATGATGATGTTTCATCTTTTGCAAAGTTAGGATTTTCTCTGAAAATGAGAAATAATTAATAACTTGCGAAGCCCCATCAAGCAAGTAAACCACAAGTTATCTTGGATACGACTCCAATGCAAAGTACGGTTCCGGTTTGCTCGTAATGAAATACTTGGTTCCTATGAGACCTTATAGAAGATTATCATTGTTTAAAGCATCCGGGCTTGATGAGGCTTTTATTTATTCACAAGTTAAAACTATGGCAAAGAAAGCGAAAAAAATCAAGACAGGCAAGGGATTGAAATTGGAAATCGTGAATCCCAATTCGGCGGGTATCGATGTTTCTTCCACCGAAATGCAAGTATGTGTCCCGGAAGAGCGGGATGGAGAAAACAACCGCCGCTTCGGCACGTTTACGCAAGATTTACACCTTATATCGGATTGGCTTAAAGCCTGTGGCATTGAAACCGTCGCCATGGAATCCACGGGGGTGTATTGGGTCCAACTCTACATGATACTGGAATCGGATGGATTCGATGTGTTGCTGGTCAACGCCAAGGCCATCAAAAATATCAGTGAAAAGAAGACCGACCGGGTAGATGCCGAAACCATCATGGTCTTGCATAGTTACGGGCTTCTGAGAGCCAGTTTCCAACCCCAGAACCATGCCCGGCGCATCCGCAATGTATCGCGCCACCGTGACGGGTTGTTGAAAGCTTCTTCGCGGGAAGTGCTCCACATGCAAAAGGCCATGGAATTGATGAACATCAAATTGGGCAATGTCATCAGCGATATTTTGGGAAAATCGGGACAGGAGATTATTCGCGCCATTCTGGCCGGGGAACGCGATGCCCGAAAACTATCGGCTTTGGCCGATCCCCGATGCAAATCTCCCAAAGAAACCATCGCCAAATCCCTGCAGGCCAATTGGGACGAAGACCTGCTGTTCATGCTCAAACAAAGCTATGAACTGTATGTATATTACCAAAACCTGATGAAGGATTGTGACAAGCAGATAGAGGGCATCCTGCAGGAGTATCTCAAAGACGTTAAACCCGAAGAAACTTCCAAGCCGGAGCAAAGGGCGAAAAAAGCAAAAGCTCAAAAGAATGCCGTCACGATAGATATCGAAAAGCACGCGATCCGATTATGGGGTGTCAACGCGATGCGCATACCGGGTGTCAGTGAAGCGGCCCTGTTGCGGTTGGCCGGTGAGCTGGGACACGATTTTACCGATAAGTTTGACTCATACAAACAGTTTTGTTGTTGGTGTAATCTCACACCCAACAACAAAATATCGGGAGGAAAACTCCAGTCCAGCAAAATTCCAAAGCGGAAGAATCCTGTTGGACAAATCCTGCGTTCTTCGGCAAACTCCCTGAAAACAAGTAAAACGCCCTTAGGATATTACTTCCGGCGTATACAGGCAAAAAGCGGTTACTTGCCGGCTATTATCGCTACTGCGAACAAATTGGGGAGGATACTCTATACAATGGTTAAATACAAGGTCGAGTTTGATGACTCTTTTACCCAAACGAGCGAAACCGAGATACTTAGAAGAAAATTGATTAAGACCCAAAGAACCCTCGAAAAACTTCAAAATCAAATCAAAGAATGCGGATGAAATGGTTTGTTATATAGAAGATAATTGTTATTTTCAATATTATAATATTTTGAACACTTTCATTTTGCCCGTTAAACACAGTTTAAACCGGCAAACAAATTGAACTCACTTTGCCGGGCCGGCTCCGGATAATTGCACACAATCCATTCTTCCTGTTTACGCCTGTTTTCCTTGCAGGCGGATATCTGTCGCTCTACCGAATGAATAACCCAACCGTTTCGCTCGGCATATAACTGAATATTGTCATTCGGGTACATCGTAAGCATGAATTTACCCTGAAGGGTGACGCATAGTTGTAACAACCTGTCGAGATCCGCATCATCGAACATGCCGGTGTAATGGCCCATGTCGGAACCGACATACGGCGGATCAATGAAATGAAACGTCTCGGGAGTATCATACCGGGTAATAACACGGAAAGCGTCATCGTTCTCAATCGTGGCTATCTCGAGCCGCTTACGTAACTCGACCGTGAAGGCTTCCTTGGCGAAATCGACTTTCCGAGCCTGACGGCCTTCGGACTTATCGAAGCCGAACGAGTTGCTGAACTGCCCGGCAAAGCCCAATTTACTCAATACAAATACTGACCAGGCACGCTGAATGTTGGTAAAGTCATCGGGATGGTTGTATATGAACCAGGCACTTTCGTGCTGCGTTCGACTGTGCAGCGTCCGGTTAATCTCCCGTTTCAGTTCTTCATAATTACAGACAATCGTCCGGTAAAAGTTGATGAGTTCGCCGTTCAGGTCATTGATCACATCCATCTGCGATGGCTGCTTTTCAAAGAAAACAGCCGCGCCGCCGGCAAACGATTCACAGTAGATCGTATGCGCCGGGATCAGCGGCATGATGTGCTTCAGCATGTTTTGTTTGCCGCCATAATATGTAATTGGAGTTTTCATACTGTAATTTTTAAAAGTGTAGTTTGTTTCGTTTATTTATTGTATTTTTGTTTCTCTCACGTCATAATAAAATAGGTGCACACACACCATAAAGGCATAAGCCTCTGTCTTGGTGTGTGTGCACCTTTATCGTTTCAACCGGTGACGTGAGAAATTAGCGGTTGGCGAAGGCGGGGGCTTTTTTACGCCTGCCCCCTCAAACGGGTGATAAACCTTCACATAAGATTGGAAATGAAAAATAAAAATATCCAGATAAAGCATCTGTGTCTACGTGCAATCCTACAGGCTCATAGGCTGGTGGCTGGGAATAACCAAATACTCGCACCCATTTTTCTTTATTGTCGTTGGACATAAACAGAGGTATATACATCCCCTCTATAATTGAAATTGAGACGTATGTTCCGTCAAAACCCGCTGGAATATATATCCAGGCCGACGCTGAATATTTCTTAAATCTATCTGCTATTACATCTGACAAAATTGAGAACCTTCTGACATAATTATCATTCACTATTTCTATTTTTCGAGCACTTTGTTCAGTTGTATAGAGACCCGGCTGATGAATATCAGTCTCAACAATAGACATGGTATTCATATTTATTGTAACATTGTCATACCATGGCCCTGATATTTTATTATTAAATTTTCCGATTTTCAAAAGATCATAATCGCCCATTATTTTTGAGACTTCCCCTCCAGGCGAGAAATTTATTTCATTGCCAAGTCCACAGTCTTGTATAGGGTAATCAGAATAACGAACCGATCCCGTAATTTGATAGTCTCTAAAGCTACCCCTATAATCAATCATATTATATTTTGAAGTAGCTTTAAGAAGAATTAATTTTGCCGTTGTATTGGTATCTCCTATCTCTACCCTGTTTCCTTCCCCTTCTATAATCATCATGTAATCTTGTGGCTGATCAGCATAATTCCAGTGCCAGTCACAATTAATGAATTTATTTTTTGAATCAAGTACAAACCACGTCTTTTTAAAATCAGCATGTAATAAATTGAACCTCTCAAATCGACAATTCTGAAAAGTATTATTATTTCCTACATATTGGGTATTACTTGCAGGTTCAATATCTATATTTATAAAAAGGTTTCTTTCTGAGCCGACGCCTCTTAAATCAAGAGAGGAATTCCTAATAACGCCATTATAAAAAGTATTACCATTTGAGCCTCCAACAGTTTTTACCCCCCGATAATTTGATTGAGAAAAATAATTTATAAAGCTATTGAGATATGACTCTTCTAAAATCAAGGCATCTAAGAAATTTTCTATATATACATCATAAAATAAAGAAGAGTGCATATGACTGCACAATACGCCTATCCCTTTCATTGTATCATTTGGAAACGAAACGTCATTAACTATATTTATTATTCCTAATTGAGAAATATCAAATTTGGAAATTGATAAATCAGAAATGATGCTTGTGTACTTAAGAGCAGCATTATTATGATTTATTCTTAAAATTGAATTTTTTGACCCGTCACCCTGTATTTGGATACCGTCTAATTCTATAGATAATGTATCTGACAATACATAGTTGCCAGTCGGGATGTATAATTTACCAGTGCCCATATTTTTGAGAAAGGCAATGGCTTTTTTAAATGCAATCGTATCATCATTGCTATTATTCCCTATTGCACCAAACCATTTTACATTAAGACTCGAAGAATAAGCCCTTCTATAATACAGGCCCCGCTTTTTTCGATAAATAACGCCATCGCATTTTTCATCGTTCATTTCAGTCCCATCATGCCATGATTGGGTTTGTTCATAGTTGACGTTTTCTTTTGTGTGACTGTCTAAGAGTTTAATAATTTGTGCCATATTTCTAAATGTCAAAATAGTTATCGGTAAAATCCATGGAAGTAATCGAATCGAGTTGCCCCATATAGGTCCAGCCGGATCCAGTCCATGCGTATATCTTGCCATTATCCAGATCGCCGGTATCTGCCGGGTTGGATATCGCGGCCAGTTCGCCAATTTGCAGCGGCTCCCCGGTACTTTCGTTCACAGGTGAATCATCGGCCTGCATATCGGCAACGGAGGCGTAAAAACAGGCTATTTTCAACGAAGAAAGGTTCTCCTTTAACCATATCAGGCTGTCGTTGTACCGGAACACCAAATCCCATCCAGGTTCGAGATATCGGTATACGCCGTTATTGGCACTCACCGGATCGCTCGTAACGGATACCGTCTGTCCATGTTTCAACGGCTTGCCGTCGGTACCGACCGGAGCCTTATCGGCTTCCATATCCGCTTTCGTGGCATAACTGCCGAGTATGGCCATCGAGGCGGCATTATAGTCCACGCCCTTTGTTTTGCCAAGCATGTCCTTCATCAGGTCGAATGTTTCTTCCGGAGAGATGGACATACGCCCCGTTCGCGATTTCAATTCTTCTATTCTTTCTTCCAATTCTGTATAAGTTGCCATAATGTTTTAATAATACGGTTCGTTGGTTTGTACTTCACTAATATTCAGTCCGAATTCCTGTAATTCTACGTATGCAATGAAAGCAGACAGACGGGATTGATATAGGCTCACTGCCATCATCGAGAATGTTTCCGCATCAATTGCCGGATAATCCGTTCCATTATACGAGAATGCCTGCATTCCGTAATAAGTGCGCGGGTACCCTTCCGCCATGTCGCCGGAGAGCGTTTTTGTAACTTTTAATGTCAAACTGCGTTTCTTTGCCATATCGTTAATACTTTAAATCATAAAAATGATGTTCATCTACCTCAGGAGAAAACGTCACGTCCTGAATCCTTATCACGAGTGAATTGTTATTGTAATATTTCTCGTTAATATTCTTAATCAGCCAATTTTCGCCGGAAGCAAGAACAAGTGTCTCTTCTATAGGGATTGTAATTGTAGTAAAACTATTAAAAACTTTTAATGAAACTGTAAATTCCAAGTCACTTGTTACAGGCTCCGATGCCTCAATATTTATCGCCCATCCGCGCGTAAGCTCCGGAAATTGTCCGTATGCCATATTATTCCAAGTCAAACTGAGATTTAACTCTATTCCACGCGAGTCGATGTATTCAGTCCATTCTGCTGAATACTCTTCTATTAGATGCTCATCGGTATGACTAAGCCAAGTAACCGAGAATGCCGCATCGCCCAGCTTAAACAAGTACGACTTGCCGGCAAGTTTATGCTTATCGATAAACTCGCGTATGGCATTCAGGTCGGTACTTCGGTCGATGGAAATAAGGAAGTCATACGGCTTGCCGTCTAACTCGGTTAGTTCTGCCACACAGTCGAAGGTGCGTTCAATGGCGTGGATCAGGGAGATCACCTGCGGGGATACGCTTGCCTCGTAACGTGATTTCATCCGCCACAGATGGAACTTGACGAATAGCTGCTGCAAGGGTTTCGCAACCAATACGCGCAGGAAGGCGAGTATACGGTCTTTGCGCAGAAAGGTCGGCAAAAGTTGCTCTATCAGTTTGTAAAAATCTATTCTCATACCGTGTAAGTTATTATTGTATGATCGATGTCAAAGTCGAATGACCCGCCGGGTGATTCGATGTTCTGCGAGGTGACCGCCTGCCCGGCGATCCGGACTTCGTTCAGGATCACGTCCGACACGCCATCCGCCTGCTGGATGGCATCTGTTAGCTTCGTCCGGTTAAACACGCCCCCATAGATGATATTGTCCAGATAATTGGATATCGCCTCTTCCACCGGCTTGCCGCCTCCGGACAAGCGGTTCCCGTCCATATCGAGCACCATTGCATTTCGGACTACCTGGAGGGTAAATTCGAGCGATGTCGGAGCCTGGGAGATGATCTCGAAGTGCGTACCGGCCGCGCCGATTTCGGTGATGTATGCCCGGAAGGCTTCCAGTTCCGACGCCGATAATGGTTGCCTGTCGTCTTTGGAAACATAGATGCGCAGTTTCGTAACGCCTTCAACCTCTAACTGTCTAACCGCAGCAAACCGGATAATTTGTGATTCTTCATCCACTTCGGGATATTCAAACCCGTATGTGAGGGGATTAAACTTGACGAAATGGCCCAATTGAAAGGCCATCGAACGGGTGTGGTACCAGGGAATGGAGCACACGGCATTCTTCGTAATAGCCGCATCAATATCGGACTGATGCCGGTTCATAAGCGATTCAAGCGTGAAGATCGCGACGGCAACGATATACGTCAATATTGCCTCGATGCTCACTTTCGAGAATTGCTCATCGAAGGTTTTCGATCTATCAAGTCCATACATCTGCTGCAACGTTGAATTCGCCACAAAATCGGCGCGGATTGCTTGTACTATTTCGTTAAGAGTCCTCATGCGAACGTGTTGTTAAAAATGTCCTCGAAAATCTGACCTTTGTCCGTGATGTTCGTCGCCGGTTTAATGGCGTTTCGTTCGTAATAACCGGCTATGGATTTGTTTACCGTGGCCGATGCTTTTATCGTATTGAGCACATCGATATCGTCCGTCACAGAAATATCATTCCCGGCGGCGATATCAATGGCCGCCTCGGTGCTTCCAGCCGTCTGCACGGCAATGTCGAATACCGACTGTCCTTCTAAAGCCTGAATGTCCTTTTTAGCCATATCCTGATTATTAGTGTCAACGCGGCTCCGGCAAGGATAGCAACGATGTACGTCCATACCGGCGGGCGCGTGGTAGTTGTTATTTTCTCCGAGAGCGAAGCATCCAGCTTCGTCCGAAGCTGCGAAGTAACGAGTGTCAGGCGATCAATTTTGTCCTGTTGTTCGCTGATGATACGCTCATTCTGTTCATTGATGACTGCGATATCATTCAGCGTTTCGGTCGTGCGTTCGCGAGTCTTATGTTGCCGGCCGGTCGAAGAATCCGGAGCGGAATATTGCGTATCGGTCTGGCGGGTAACGCTTTTATCGGACACGTTTGTCCTTGCATCTTTCATGATGTTGTCAATTCGCTTTTGCGATCCGGACTCCTTTACCGTTACATCGACATTCGAGACCTGATCCGTTTTGAACGCCTGTCGCTTATCCGTTTTTATCGTTCCGCAAGCTGTCAGCAGGAACACCCAAACGAGTAGCAGTATCTTCTTTTGCTTCATGTTGAATCTCCGTTTTAATTTGTTCTACAATAGCCTCCATGTTCTCGGGGGTGATCTTATCGAGCAGTTTCATGATCTTCGTATTGATACGATTCAGCCGGTTGACTTCCTTTCGTAGCTTTTCCAACTCAACCAATACCAAGTCATATTTCACGCTCATATCTGTTGCAAGATCACGCCAGATCTTTATTGCACTGTCCACATTGTCAATCTCGGTTGTTTTAGCTTCCGCGCGGGCCTTTTGTGCATCCGCCTCGGCTTTTGTTTTGGTTGCCCTGAGGGTTACAACCGTAACGATAAGACTGCCCCCCAAGCCAATATTGAGGACAATGGACAATATTTCAAACCAATTCATAACCGTTATTTTGAAAAGTATACATCACTCTCGGCCTTCCGGCGACGGACTAATCCGGGCAAGACCGTGAGCACACCGTTTACACGCGCTTTATTCCATCTTTCGAACTCGCCGGCTATCGACGGATCATTCGTATTTACCCGGACTTTCTTCAGTAAGGTTGAACGGGTAAAATTGCCCGATCCCACGTTGAAGACGAAACTTACCAGGGCATCGAATTGATTTTGCGACAATGGCAAGCTGAGCGCATTTATAACCCTTTCCGAGGCGGCAAGGTCTTCCCGCAAAAATTGCTCTCCCTGCCGCTCCGAAATCGTGTCGCCCGGCTTCACGCCTTTGGTATGCCCGTAGCCGATCGTCGGGATGCCCGCCGGGCACAAATAGGCTTTCGGCCGAAAGCCTTCAAATTCTTTTATCAGGGCAATGCCCCGGGTTGATGTTTTCATACTTCTACTTCAAAATCACTTAAATCATTATTACTTACCGTTACTTTTGCGTTGCTGAATCCGTCCGACTTTAATTCTGTTTGCAGGGCATTAATGAACTGTTGTTTTCGTGTTGCCGGCAATTTCAGATAACTTTCAATACCGAATCCCAACGTAGGATATTCCTTGAATTCTCCTTTTTGCGCCATAATGATCAGTTCGCACCGCTGATACGTGATATCATCAAGTACCAAGCCCGACACGATTTTCCCACCCTCATCCCGTCTCACAGAGACAACCAGATCATGACTGCTATCTAAAAGAATTCCTTTCATTTCAATGCTTTATCTTTGTATCTTCGAATTCAGACTTTTCCGGATTTACCGTTTGTGGATTAAATGACATCGCAAGTGGCGATCCATTACCGGCAACAGGATGTGTCTGAAGTTGCGTTTTTAATGTCTGTAAGTCGGCATATACTTTTTGCATCCACTCAATGAGTTTGGGCAATTTTGCCAACCCTGATATTTCGCCATCATTGAAAACAAGGCCGTTGTTATCCAGTACCACTGTATTGGCCCCAATCTTTAGTAATACCTTTTGAACCTCAGAGCAACGGACAACAACAGCCTCAGTCTTCAAATTCTCAATAACAGCAACCAGTACATTGCTTTTTTCTTCCGGAACAACGGTGAGGAAACTTTGCAGGTCATCATCGATGGCATTCAAGCGCACATCGTAAATAGTCGGTGCGTTTTCCCGCTCCACATCGCATAATGTATTACGAACATTTACCGCGATGCCGGATATGATCCCTTTTATCTGTGAGTTCTCCGACACCGCCGATATCGCTTCTTTTATAGCTTGCTCCACTTGTCCCATGTTTCTATATTTCTAAAATGCTTTAAACCCGCTTTAAAATCGTTCAGAACATTATATCTTTTCAAAAAGGTATATCTGTACTACAATTTAAAAGAAAGCGTATTTTGACGGGAAAAACCGTTTGTTTCGTTATAGGCGATATCCACCTTTTCAATCATATACTTTCCTTCCCGATCGGGCTCGAATTCGTCCCGGATCACTAACGCGTCACCGGCATGCGTGCGAGGTATGCCAAATCCGGTTATCGAACCGGTGTAGCCATCGTATATCACTTTTTTTGCTACACCTTCCGCGACTTTTTTGAGATCAGCTTCAGACATAGGCCCTGCAAAATTCAATGTGCGTTCCGAAGCATCTCCGTCTTTATTTCCAATACTAACGGTGGTTTTGCTACCGTCCGGATTATTAGCGATCGCTTTAAAGCGTACTTTAAAATCCCGCTCCCGTTTATACTTCAGTTCATTCTTCTTTACATTCTTACCTATCACATACGTATGCTCGGTTGTATTATCGCCGAATTCATAGGCTAATCCGACTTTCAGTTTACCATCTTGCAAACGGCTGAACAACCCGTAATTTTTGACCAATTGCTGCAATACGGAATACGTACTGGCGTTGTCAATCATAAATTTACCCAGTGTCATATCCGGACACTCGATTCCGATATTACTTGGAATGATGTCCGAAAGAATCTGTTTGAGCGTTGCATCCCGGTAGCTTTTGTTATTGTTGGTCTGACGGAAAATATACGACTCATCTTCACAATGGATAATCAAAGGGTAATCGCTTTCTATTTCCTGTACATACCCGGTAAACTCTAAGGCCATATCCACATCGCTACCGTAATAATATCCGGCCTCGATAGTCATTTTATCTCCTACACGAAATTGATCCAAAACGGATTTTCCATCAAGTTGTTTGTAATGCCTGGGTATGGTAATTTTCGCCGTATTTGAAATTTCGAGAATATTTTCATTAATCTCGAAATTCGATATATTATTCAGAATAACCCGGCCGAGCGTTACTTTTGATATCATGTTTCGATAAAGGAGCATATCAGTTCACATCATTAAGTTGATATTCCAACGGGCGTATCGCACGCGTGGTAAAAGTATAAGAGATGGTATCTTCAAATCCTTCCACAAAATCAATCTGAATATCTTTGAAGTATACCGCCGCGACACCTACCGCTTGCAGTATTTCGCTATCAACATTCCATACACCATTTTCTTCAAATATTTTATTCAGTTCTTCCAGTTTATCGATTGGAAAAGCATGATTCTCCAAATCGATAAGCAACCCGCGCCAAGTAATTTCATACGGCTCGGTACCATAACGCTCAACCACTTCCGTATCGCTGTTATCAATCGTTGTAATGATTAAGCGTTTCGACCGCCTGAGCGAAAGCATCGGCGGGGTTGCAAACACATCACCCATTTGCTCCGAAAGAAGCCGGAAGGCAAAGAGGTATCGTCCGCCCGTACTATTACGGAGAGTGATTTCATCGAAAGATGCGCTTTCATCCCAAACATACACATTTCCGCTCAGGTCGAAGCCACTATTATGCGAGTTCCGGATCACCTCGCCGAAGCCTTCCTTATCGAGCCGGCTGCTTATGCTCTTCGTGATAAACCCAAACGCGCTTTGAAACCTTCCTGCAAAATCGATCTTCATAATTTGATACCTCTTAATAATCCTTCACCTGCGAGCCATTTCAGTTCTTTTATCCGGCCGGCATAATCTACATCCGAGAGATCATCCGGGTTTTCCTTAAAAAAGAACCGAATCATGGCGTCATTCATTCGCAACACATCATCCATGTCGCAACCGTCGGAATTCTCACCCAAAGGCGGAATATCCGGCAGTTGCGTCAGCAGTTTTTTACGATAGCCTTACGCATAGGGATCAAATCCGCGATGCCGGTCAATGCGCCGTAAAACAGGCCATCATCGGCAAGGACTTCATCTTTATGTGAAAGCAAGCAGTTTTTCACTAAAATTTCGTCCGCCTTTTTCGGATCGGTATCGGCAAAGCGGCGATACTGCCCCATAATAGTCCGCGTAGGCACGCAGGCCAGTACGGTTTTGAATTCCGTACTCTCATCGTTCAACGGCAAATCAAGAAACTTCACATTCTTTTCACCATGTTTTGCCTTTGCATCGGCAATCATTTCGGCGCTTATACCCACCGGTAATTCTTTTTCGTTCATACTGATTATTGTATTTAAATTTGATTTAAAACTGATTTAAACATAGGGAAACCTATCCGGCCAGCTTCGCAGGAAACGGCTCCGCACACATCGCGAATAGCACAAAACCGCTTTCAGTTTCCCTTTCCTTCATTGATTATTATTTTTATATTGTCTTTCCAACGTTTAGTTTGATTCCGATGATAAACAGATCGAACTCGCGTTCCAATTCACCGTCGTTGGTTACCGCACGTCCGTTACCTTGAAATTTTGCCGTCACCAAATCATTGATCAATTCATTTTCCGCATTGAAAAACGTGACGTTGATCGGAAATGGCCGGATACGGGCGATATCCCCGCCGGGGGCAAACTTTTCAATATAGGAAACCAAATCCAATGGAAGCGTGACTTTCCCTTCATAATCTTTTGCACCCATACGCCATCCCCGGGGTTCCCGTTTGATGCCTCGCTGGTATGCATGCGCATATGAATAGCCGTATTCGATGGCGGTCGGATTAATATCGTACATACCGGCCAGCGTTACCACTGCATCTCCGGAGGAATAAACCTCCCCCATTCTTTTTATGAACATACTTTACTGGTTTTTGAGATTAATAGTTCCTTTGATTTCATTCACGCAACCGGTCGGGATCACTGCGAAATCGATATTCAACACCTTTTCGAGCAAGAGATCACTGTCCGTATCTACATTCGTTTCACCGTCGGATATCAATGCTTGGCTTGCCAGACTGTCGAATACCCCGTCACCGATCGCGTTAAAATAACCGGCGACGCTTTGCGGCAACTTTCCGTCATCATCCAAAGAGACCGGTTTCTTTACCTCCGGCAGATAAGTCAGCCGCAACTGCCGTTTACACATATCCATCGTATGACTGTAATAAATGGTGTGCTGATTCATATTTCCGGCGGCATCGTTCACGATCTCCACGCAACAATGACCGTCATTCCACCAATAACCGGCAATACCCTGATATCGGATCGGGAAAACATACCCTTTATCGTTAAGCGTTTCGAGTTCCGAAAACACTTCGCTATACTTTTTATGGTTACTCAGTCCGCCGATTGTCCACACTCCGAGTTGGCTATCCGTTAGGTTTTGCGTTTCCACTTCACCCGGATTTCGATTCCATGGCATCGAGGCAACCACACCTAAAAAGGTACCGACATCGGCAAACTTCTTTCCATGTCCTGGCAAAGTATCGGCATAGGCCCAATCCTGCCCGACAACCAAGGTCACCTTTTCGGCATCGAACGGCTGTTCCGATATAACGAGTCCCCGCAAATCAACACACGCTGAGAGCATATCACCGATAGAACGCCCCTCGAGGATCACATGCAATGGCATATCTTTTTCATCACACCAATCGGCAAAGCCTTGCAATAGCGGAATTGCAGCTTTTATATCGGCGTTGATCCCGTCAAGCAACGTATCTTCATAATCCGCCGCAGGATTAAAAGCAAGGGCCATGTCGGAGATTACCCCGCCTGATTCGACGGCCAAAGTTTTGGCATCATCAACCATTTCACCCGGTTTTTTGGTTTGAGCAACGAGCAATATATGCAGTTTTTGCCCTTCACCGGCCCGGCGGAAGAATTCCGAAATATGCCGATAGACCTGAACGCCATTTGAAGCATCATAATTCGAATCGATACCCAGCGCTGTAGCGTCAGAAACCCGGCGTAACGTGTAGACCGATCCGAGCGACACTTTTCCGGCAATCGCCACGCCATTGGTGATTAAGCCAAACTCACGCCCGTCGCCTATTACATTCGCCCCGATTTGACCTTCTTTTATAGTTACTCCACGTAGACTCATTATTCTTCGGGTTTAAATTGTTTGATTTTCTTTTCAGCGGCTTCAATGACGGTTTTGCGCCCTTTTCCTTCGTTTTCCGCTTTCAGGATTGCTTCAACCGAAGCGATATCGGTCGCGGCTTCGATAGCGGCAACAACTTCCGTTACAGTACCCGTGTCATTGGTGCCTTTTTTCTCATCCGTATCAACCGTCAATACATCGATTTTTGCATATCGATCGACCTTTTGATCCACACTTAGGCGTGCAAAGTTTTCATTGCTGAAAAACTCGCCTTTATCATTTACGAAAATCGACGACAATCCGTTATCCTTTGCTGTTTGGATAGCTTTTGCCCTTGTTTCTTTAGATATCTTTAAATTACCCATTGTTTTAATTAGTTATAGAAAACTCCCGTTGATATCGCGGGGAGTTTTCGGGTTATACATTTCATTAAACCGACTTAGACACAATTGCCCCGATAGCTTTCTGCTTTTTCGGCAAAGCGATAAAGCGGTGACGGAAACTGATCAGATTCCTTTGGTTTTGCGGATCTGTTTTCGCTTCGGAATAATACATTTTTGTCTCGCCCGCGCACTTGAACATAGTCGGTGCATGGAAAGCAACAGAAGCACGGAAATCACCCGCAGCGGCAGTCGCGCCAAAGGATTTCTTTTTTCCTTCCTGTGTAAACAAGGGATTGTTTACATATTCATACACTTCAAACCCGTACAGATTTGAAATTTTACCGGAAGTGTAATTGTAATATTGATCGGCAAATTTCTGATCCGCTAAAAGCAAATCCTGTACATGTTCGTTGCACAATACCAAACGGCGGCCTTTTACCGGTACTTTGGCGTCATCGAATGCCTTTTTCAACTTGATGATATCTTTACGAGTGATCATCGATCGTCCGTCGGATGCGTCACCGGATGTAAATACCACAGGTGTCGAAGCCGCATTTTCAGCCGGGGCAAAAGCATGAATTGCTTTATCGAATTTCGTCTCGGCAATTGCATTTCCGTGTCGTTCTTTTACACTTGAGATCTTATCATAACTCAAGGCATGCAATTCATCATCCGTCACGGGTGTAGGCTTTGTTTGAAACTTATCCAAAGAGATTGCGATATCCCCGTCCTCCAATTCTTGAATAGGGATAGGATAGGTTGAGTTATTAATCAATACATCCGGATCGGCACCCACATCTACCAAATGGATCACACTATTATTTTGGTAACGGCTGTAATCAGGTATTCCATCCATCCAAGTAGCAGTTTCGGCATGACTGAAATGCTTCACTAATTCTCCCGTCCATACCTCTACATACACGCCAGCCCGTACCCCCGAGGGCATAGGGACAAACGACAAAGCGAGTCCGACGACATTCATTCCCACTACGCCTGCTATTTCCGGAATACCTACAGCATACGCAATCGCCCCGCCCATAACAGTGTTGGCCAACAAGGCCATCAACATCACTAAAATTGTTTTCGTTCTCATATAATATTTATTTGCAATTAATAATTCAATATTTATGCGGGATTCACGCCATATTCAGCCAAATACAGCCTGTTGAACTCATCGGCATTCGATTCCGCTAACTTTTCCAATCCCTTGGGATCATTTTTCTGGTACCATTTCCAATCCTTTGTAACGGCAGCATCACCTTTTGCATCCCGAATCATACTTGCAATAACAGGGGTAGGTTTCGTATTTTTCTTCAAAGCCACTGCCAAAGCATCAACGCCCGCTTTTACTCCGATTTCTTTCAGTTTGTTCCGCTCATCATCGGTGAAGGCGCCTTTCGGTTGCGCATCCAGCAATGCATTGATTTCGGCTTCCGTTTTTGCTTTGGCCGTGTTTTCCAATTCCTTTATTTTGTTTTCCAAACCGGAAAATTTGGTTTGAAGGGCCTTCAGAACATCCGCTTCGGAACTCTCAGCCGTAACGCCTTCCAATGCGAAGGCGGCAATAAGTGCACTTACATTCATTTTTTTGTCATTTTTGTGATTAGTTGATTCTATCTGTAGTTGCGCGGCAAAACGATCGTATATGCTTTCCACGCTGATGTTAGCCGCTATATCTTTGTCTAAATCTTTTATGTTTTTCGCAGTAGCAGGGATAACTTTTTTGGCAAATCCGTATTGTACCATTTCTTTGGCGTTAAGCCAATGGTCACCGCCATCAAGCCATTTCTTACGGACGTCGGTTTCTTTCATCCCGGTTCGTTCGCTCACTCTTTTAATGAAATTGGCTTCCATACTGTCGAGCAGTTTAGCTTCATTACGGTGTGCATCCGCATCACCCCCGCCAAATGATTTCGGACGGTGAACCATGCCGAAAGCGTTTTCGCAAATTTCCACGTTTTCGATGGCCGGAAGAATATAACATCCCATTGAAGCGGCCACACCGTCAATTACGATCGTAATATCGAGTTTGCTTCTTTGCAGTGCATTGTAAATTACATTTCCTTCGAACACCGATCCGCCGAAACAATGCTCTCGAATCGTTAGACGGGTATATCCGTTAGCTTCGACCTCTTCGAGCATTTGCGAGAACTGGTCGCCATCGGTAAACCATGTGCCGATATTCCCGTATAATTTTACTTCCGCATGACTATTGTCAATTTTTCTTATTCTCATAAATCACGACTATTTAAATCGTATAAATATGCAGCAAAAGTAACGGGTTATTTTTGAATGTCAATACACGGAATAAAGCCACTTTATTAAACATTAAAGCCACTTTACGAATCGTTAAAGCTGCTTTAACGCCGATATCCCTACGCGCGAAAAGAATCCGTAATATTGTATAAAAATTTAATTCAAATGGCGAAAAAGAGAAGAAAAGGACAGGCCTCACAAGCCGAAATCAATCATGCCGAATGGCTATTCGTTGAACGAGGATTAAAACCGGAAGCTATCGCAGAAGAATTGGAACGCGATATCAAAACTATTTATCGATGGCGTGAAGACGGTAAATGGGATGACAAAAAAGAACTTTTCGATTTAGGCCCAACTGAATTGAAACGTATTCTTATGGAAGCAGCTATTCGAGTAGCTAAGGGTGAAAAAAGAACTGACACAAATGGTAATGAAGTAAAAGAAATCGACGCTGATGCCATCAGTAAGATTATGAAGGCATACGATTATATGAGTAAAAAGGTAAGCCCCGAAGTTGTCCGTGATGTGCTGATTGAATGCGATAACTATATAAGCCAAATCGAACCCGAAGATGCTGTAAAAATAACACAGTATCACAAAATGTTTTTAATCTTCAAAATAGATCAGGACAATGGCAATTAATTACGACAAAATATTAAAAGACTATGATGCGCATTGCTTGCGAATCCAAAAGACGGCATTTTTGAAAGTAAGCGAAACCGCGGAAGAAAAGCACAAGCGTATCAAAAAACTTGAATTAAATTATACCGACTGGTTTGCCTATCATTTTCCTGAATTTGCAACTTCCGAATGTGCGCCTTTCCACAAAAAAACAGCCAATCTCATTATTGATAATTCTATAATCAAATTGCTCAACGACTGGTTTCGAGGCTCGGCTAAATCCGTACACTTCATGCTTGGCGTACCGCTTTTTTTAGCCTTGGTTAAAAAGGAAATTTGGTTTATGTTGTTAATTGGCGCAAATGAAGATAAAGCCATTCGATTGCTTTCCGATATTCAGGCGAATTTGAAGTTTAACAAACGTCTTATAAACGATTACGGTGAACAATTTAAGCACGGTGATTGGTCAGAAGGCAATTTCACGACAAAGAACGGTATCCATTTCAGGGCACTCGGGTTCGGACAAGACCCCCGCGGGCTACGCAACGGCGAACATCGACCTGATTATATCGGATGCGACGATATTGATACGTTGAAACGTTGTAACAACGACCGGCTAATCCGTGAAGCGGTGGACTATATTACCGGAACGCTGTGGGGATGCTTTGACAAGGGGCACGAACGGTTTGTATTCAACAATAATCAAATTCACAAAAATTCCATCATGTCAAAACTGATAGAATTATGTGAAATATCTAACAGAAAGGCTAAAGAGCAAGGGTTGCCGAAAACTTTTCATCACTTCAAAATCAAAGCGGTTATCGATGACCTTTTTACACCGTCATGGACAGCAAAATATACCTCCGACTATTGGCGTGAGAAATATGCATCAACGCCTTATCGTTCTTGGATGCGGGAATACATGTGTACGCCATTAGTGGACGGTTCGATTTTCAAACCGGAATGGATTCAGTACAAAAACGTACTCCCGTTACAAAAATACGATGCTTTGGTTATGTATGGCGACCTCTCATATAAAGATAGGGGCGACTACAAAGCGCTTCTCTTGGTTGGAAAAACAAAAAGGGAATTTCATATTATTGATGCTTTTGTCCGTCAAACATCCCGTGCCGTATGTGCGTATTGGCTTTATGAACTGTATGAAAAAAAACACCTGCAAAAGTATAATATCGCATACTTGATTGAAGGCCTTTTTGCACAAGATGAATTCGTAAACGATTTCGATACCGAAGGAGATCGGCGCGGATATTATATTCCCATTGTGGCTGACAAAAACAGTAAAGGAAATAAATATGATCGTATTGAAAGCATGGCAGGACATTTCGAACGATTGAATGTTTATTTTAACATCAATAACCAAAATGATCCGGGAATGAAGAACCTGGAAGATCAACTCCTCGCATTTGAAAAAGGTAGCGGAGCCAATGATGACGGCCCTGATGCTCTTCAGTCTGCAATAGCAGAACTCAACAAGGTAACGTTTGTGAGTTCTTTCGATATAGTAACCACGCCACGTTCAGTATTTCAAAAAAATAGATTTTAATATGGCAAGATTTATACTCCAATCCGATTATGGCATGCAGATCAAAGCGGAGATCATCCGGCTCCTGACGGCCAATACTATTGACTGGTATGTTAGTGCAAAACTCATTCGGGCCGAACAAACAGCTATCCATCAAATAAAAAACCGCATTGGCAAACGGTACGATTGCGATGAAATATTCACACCCGGTGATGAACTGAACGACTTACGAGACCAGTGGATCGTTACCATCACCATCGACATTGCACTCTACCACCTTTACAGCCAAACCGGCATGAAAGACATACCGGAACACCGGGCAAATCGCTATCAAGATGCCATTGACTGGTTGAAAGATGTCGGCAATGGAACAACGCCGACCGATCTTCCAACGGTAAAGGATGACGAAGGAGAAGAATATAGCGAGGTGGTAATCAACAGTCGCCCGCCTGAAAATCATAAATGGTAATTCAAAAAGGAAAGAAATGAACATACGTGAACTTTTTAGAAGAAACAAGGCAGCCGGTAATTCAAATAATTACAATGATGCCCTTAAATATACACTTGACGGAAATATTACGCAGGATGATTACCAAAAATATATGACCGCAGAGGCGGTATTAAGGCACTATGCAGATAAATCGAAAAATGATATTCTTGTTCAAATTATCAAAGAATATCAGGATCGTAACCGGAAGGATATCGATAAATGGCGACAGGCTATCGGCGCGGCGGAGAACATTGATAATCCGCGCTGGTACCTGATTCAGGATTTATACAGTGACATGATCGATGCGCATTTGGCATCTGTCACCGAGATCCGCAAAATGGCGACAATGAATCACCGCTTTTATATCACCGATAAAGATGGTAAACAATTGGATGAGCAGACCAATTTCATAAATGATCAATGGTTTTATGAATTCCTAAACGAGTTCTTTGAGGGCAATTTCAAAAAATATAGTGTGTTGGAATTCTCCCGCGATGAAGATACGCCCGTTTTTTCGATCATCCCGCGCCGCAATATATGTCCGCAATTGGGACGTGTGTATCTTGAAGTCGGTGGAGACAAATATCTTAATTATCATGATTTCCCGAATGTTGTAGCTATCATCCACAACTCGACTTTTGGAATCATGAACGATGTTATTCCGAATCTTATTTGGAAACGGAATGCGTTGCAGGCTTACGCCGAATATTCCGAGCGTTTCGGATTTCCATTGATTACCGCAGAGACAAACAATAAGGCCGAAGTGCCTAAAATCAGTAAGTCTCTTGTAAATTTAGGCCAATCAGGTACCGGCGTACTGCCTACAGGGACAACAATCACCGTTCACGATCTCGCCAATGCTGCGAATCCCGATAAGGCTTTCCTGGCGCAAGCCGAATATCAGGACAATCAAGTCGGTAAACGCTTCTTGGGCTCAACCACTATTACGGAAGAAAACGGGAACCGTGCACAAACGGAAGTTCATGAGCGCACATTAGACGATAAGCTTGCCACTGCCGATAAACGGAATGTCGCTTTTATCGTACAACGGCAACTGATGCCCGTATTGCAATATCTCGGTTTTCCTTTCGATAATACGAAAATGATGTTCCGGTTCGATGAGACAGAGGATTTATCACTAACAGAGCACTGGAAGATCGTCAGCGATGCAATGGCACATTACGAATTGGATCAGGATGTAATAGCCGAAACATTCAATTTGCCTATTATCGGTAAAAAAGAAACATCCCATTTGGACAGCGGGGGAATATCCGCAAATTTTCGGTAGGGGATCGAGCCAAAGCGCACGCCGTTCCCCAATTATATGCGCACACCTGCCCGGATTGCGGCGGTTCGCATCCCGAAGCATCGGAAGAAATCCCGCCCGCCATCATTCAAAAGATGGAAGAAATGGTCAATCTGGTCATCGGAGATATCCATTCCGGCCGTGAACCTTCCAAAGGATTGATCTCACTTGCGGCCCGTTCATTAACCGGCAAGGTGATGGAAAGCTATGGAATCGTTACGCCGGACTTCACTACGCCTGATGTGGAAATGTTAGCACGCCTTACAAGCGACGTGTGGGAGTTCAGCGCTGCGAAGAACTGGCAGGAAATGCGCGATCTCACCTCGTTATTGAAAGACGAAAAGGGGAAACTGCGTTCGCTTGCCGATTTCAAAGAACGGGCACAAACCGTCATCGGGAAATATAATAATGCTTGGTTCCGGAGTGAGTACAATTTTGCTGTTTCAGCCTCCCAAAGCGCCGCACGATGGACGCAATTCGAACGCGATAAAGATACGATCCCCAATCTGAAATACCAAACCGCGGGGGATGATGCCGTTCGGCCCGAACATCAACTATTGGATGGGATCATTCGCCCGATAAATGATTCGTTTTGGTTGACACATTATCCACCGAACGGATGGGGATGCCGATGCGAAGCTGTACAGGTGCCAAACGGATTAGGACGGGTTACACCGGATGATAAAATTCCATCTGTGGATATTCCGAAAATGTTCCGCACCAATCTTGCTAAAACGGGATTGATTTTTCCGAAAGGACATCCGTATTATAAAGGAATACCCAAATCGGAATTACGGAAATCCATCGCCTGGCTTGATCCGAAAGATACGTATCAGTCATTTGTCGTTGGCCGTCACGAATTCGATATTCATCCGTTACACGGAGAAAAGGAATTGCATACGAATATCGAAGCCTCCAACGTGCTTCTGAATCACAAACCGAAATCCAAACTAAAATTGCTTCCCGTACTAAACGAACAGGATGCTCAAGTTAAAAACAGGTTTTACCCGAGGGATTACGTAAATAAGTTCGGAAACAAAAACGGGGATGCGCTTTTGAACGGAAAGGTCGTGGAATTCGAATCACCCAACGGATCGAAAAAATCAATTCAATGGGCGATATCGAACGGTAAAAAACAGGCCGACACAGTTATTATACATCTTAACGATCATATCGATTTTAATGAGGCATTGCGCATCGCAAAAGGCCATTTGAAACATTATGAAAAGGAAGATTTTGAAGTGTGGTTATTGAGCAAAGGGCGATTTATCAAGATAAAATAAAGCAAAAGCGGTAAAAACCGAAGTTCTTACCGCTTTTGGGAGCCATGGGCCGCAGCCCCCGGCACCACAAAAATACAAATTTATTTTGAATGACAAATATATTTAATGTAAAAATGAATGGATTAGCAAAATTACGATTATTTATAGACCTGAATGGTAATCTCGATAAAGGTTTGAATGCTGCTGATAAGAAAATCAGGAAAGCTACCGGAGACATGCAATCAAAGCTAAACAATTTCAAAATAAAGAATATTGAGGCCTTTGAGGCTATTAGTTCACAAGTGCCGGGAGTCGGAGCTGCGATCGGGACGTTAGCCAACCCATATACTGCAATTGCGGCGGCGGCAGGAGTCGCCATTGGTGTAGGAGTTAAAGCAACAAAAATGGCAAATGAGTGGCATACTAAAATGTCAGCGATCAATGTTACTGCAGAACTCACAAAAACAAAATTACAGTCACTTTCCGATGAAATGCTTAAGATCGGTGGACGGAATGCCGCTTCACTCGAACAAGTTCCAGAAGCTTTTAACCGAATAATAAGTGCCGGTCTTGACGTCAATACATCCCTACATGCATTGGAACCAACGTTAAGAGCGGCAAAAGCAGGATTTACGGATATTGAAACTGTTGCCTCGGCAGGGATTGCTACGATGATGTCTTCCGGAGAGAATATCAACCGAGTTTATGATATTCTTTTCGAAACGGTGAAAGAAGGAAATGCCGAGTTTAGGGATATCGCCCAATACCTGCCTAAAATAATACCGCTCGCCCGGAATGTAGGATTTGCACTGGACGAAACAGCAGGAGCATTCGCATCTTTAACGGGTAAATTATCCGCTGAGCAATCAACTACTGCTTTACAGGGAATCATGCGTTCCTTATCGAATAATGAAGTGATAAAACGATTGGAGAAGATGAAAATTCAGATATTCGATACTGAGACAAATAAAGTCCGTCCAATTTTGGATATTATAAAGGATGTTGATAAACAAATGTCTGGGCTATCTGATAAGCAACGGATGATTAAATTCGACCAGTTAGGACTCGATCAAATGAGCGTTTTGGGCTTTGCAACATTAACGCAAGACGTAAACGGACTTGAAAAAGCTATTGATGCGACAGTAAACTCTCAGGGCGCTCTCGGAAAAGCCTATCAAGATTCGTTAACCCCCATGGAAAGTTGGAAGATTATTCAAAATCAGCTAAAAGTGGAGATGATAAAGATAGGCGAAGTCTTTTTACCTATTGTTTCAAAAGTCGGAGAGGGAATCCTAAACATAATCGGCTATTTCCGGAATCTGTACAAAGAATCTGAACTATTCCGAGATATACTCAATATTATTGGAAAGGTATTCGAATGGGCATTTAAAATTGCTATTGTACCAATCAAAGCTGTGATCAATTATATGAAATTGGCATGGAAAGCTATCTTTGATGTAACAGAAGCATTAAATGGATGGTTTGAAAAGATAACCGGTATTAAAGGTGGCTTTTTATCATTATATAATTACATTCGTCCATATCTGATATGGATAAAAGAATTCGCGGAATCCATCGGTAATATACTTTACGACATCGTAACGTTTAATTTTAAAGATGTGAAAGAACGAATTCAGAACTTTAAAATGCCAGATATTGGCGAAATCAAAGCTAAAATAAAAATCGAAACGGAAACGGAGAATGATAATCCTGATGGTTCACCGGTAACACCTAACAATGGTACTCCTGGAGTACCAGTTACTCCGACAGAGACTGTCCGCAAAATAACGAATGGTAGTCAGACAAAAAATACGACCATCAATATTGACAGCTTTGTAAAAGGATTCACCCCCACCCATCAATCAATTAACGGCATGAGCAAGGATGAAATGGAAAGATGGATGACAGAGATGTTCCTTCGTGTAGTCAGATCAGCAGAAACAATGTCATGAGTAAAGCAGATATAACGGATTGGACACGTAAAATGAAGGCTTTAAAATCAGCCTATCTGAAACTACCTGATGAAATTGCAGCAGTAGCTGTCAACTTTTCAAAGGAAAGGTTTCGCGATCAGTCATGGTTGGATCATACGAAAGAACGATGGAAGCCACGCAAACAAAGGAGAAAAGGCAGTCCTAAAAGAAGCCAAACGTTATTAGTCGATACCGGACGCTTAAAACGGAGTATACGCAAAATATCGGCTAATACCAATCGTGTGGTTATTGGTACCGATGTACCGTATGCATCTATCCATAACTACGGTGGAACGATAACCGGGACATTCACTGTAAGGACGCATGCAGTGAAAGCACAAAGGCGTCGCTCATACACCCGTGTTAGAGCCGGCAGAACAGAGAGGATAAAAGCGCAAACTATCAAATCGCACGTAGTAAATTCCCATTCTCGAAGAATGGACACACGAATTCCCCAGCGTCAGTTTTTAGGAGAAAGCTACACGCTTAACAGAAGGATATATTTATTAACCGCCGCGCGGTTTTCGCGGGCTTTAAAACAATAAAAAAATGCTTGTACAATTATTAGAATTATATAAACTCATCGATTCTAAAAAACAAATATTCATCGATGCAGGATTGGATGGTGATTTTTTTATAGACGTTTATAGGTCACAGCCACATGAGCCGCAGTTGTATGAATATTTTTCTTTGCCGGCGATATTTGTAGATTATTCGATATTAGGGCAAGGTAAAAACAAGCCCCGTAAGGTTACGACAACCCTTCATGTTGTAACCGATGATATGCCGGATATATCCAACATTTCAGAACAAAAGACAGAAGGGCTAAAACGTTTTTTATATAATCTACTTTTACAACAAATCGTCGAAGGAAGCCGTCTCGGTTCCACGACAGCGTTATCATTTATCAATGAACTTCCGATTGATGAACCGGTGATCAATTATCATACTCAGACATACGAATTCGAAGTCAATTTATCAGATATGATCAGTAATCATCCGGAAGAAATCATCGGAGAGTTTGAGCGATTGAATATCTATGGTAGTTTAAAGAATCAGCATTTTTTAAATTCCTTATAAAGGATATTTAAACCTGAAAATAATACCATTTTCGGCAATTCAATGCAAGCACATTTATTATCATTTTATTGATAACATTTGTGCGTATATTGAATGATAACGGTGTTATCAATCGGCAATTCAATACATGCATTTTTTGTTATCACCAATCAATTTCCGTTCAAGTTCTTTATTTATGCGGGTTTTCATAGTTTTATTACCTATGAATTACCTATAAATTACCTGTGAAGAGAAAAAGCCGTTTTTTATAAGTGACTATTCAATAAGATTTTAAAGTTTCATATAAAAGTGTGTATTTTGAATTGCCCCTTAATAATCTCTTATAAGTTTTTATTGTATATGAATGTTTTTAACAGCGGGAAAGGTTAACAGAACAGAGCTATCATTATTCTCAATTTTACGATTAAAATATATTTTAAAGGAGAGATTCTTTTTTATCGCTTTGGAAAATTCAATTAATTTGCTTAAACGAATATCCGTATCTTCGTCAGAAAATTGAAAAGATGCACTAACAATTTTGCCAGAAGATAAAACGATACAATCTACCATACATTTTTTATTATATAAACTAAGAATTTCTTCTTTTGTAAATATTCGTTGAAGAATTTGATTAAGTTTTTCTATAGAATTCAAATGAATCTCCATCATTTCTACTGCAACCCCTTCTTTATCTACCGGTCTAGACCGATTCTCTGAAACATTTATTCTATCCGAATATTTAAATACAACTGTTCCGCTGAATTGGCTTGTTTCTATTTTTCTAATTAAAGAATCTTGTGCAAGGTTAATTTGACCATATAATGGACAAATTATTAATGCTTGAATCATAATTAATACTACATATATTTTTTTCATATTTTTCAATTAAAAGCAATCCGATGATGAAATAATTTTTCTTAAAGCTTGTGGGGAAGAAAGTGTAGGACTAAGAGAAGAACTATATACGTGGGTATATTGATTAAACAGATTAAGCCATTTTTGATAATCAGAATCAGAAAGGCTCAAAGGATTATCCTGGATTGAACGCATCCATATGTTATAATCATCAATAATATTATCTGGGGCAGACCCGATATTGAAAGCCATGCAGCAGTAAAGTGGCATTATAATGTCTTTGAAAATTTTCGCTTCAAATTCGATATTTGCATATCCCGGAGATTTATTACCCTGAGTGTCTTTACCATATTGAGAAGTTCCGCCCGGATAATAAGCATCCTGCCAGGCATGAAACAGTTCTTCCTTCAAACTGGCACTCGTAATGCTTTCCGTATTGGCAAAAGTAATCCCTTTAATCTCCGTACGATATGAAGCCGGATTGCTGGAAGGCATCATTCCGAAATCCAGATAAACCCGGTTGTCAACTAACGTATTGTACAAAGCGTCCTGCATACAACCCTCATGAATAAATTCACTCAACGCCTGATTCAACTTCGATTTCTGAGTATCTGTCATTGTAATTTTCTTTAAAATCTGTTGCCATTCCGGTAATGAGGAAACGGGTTGAGGGGATGTATCCACTTCCATCACCGCCGCCATCTTCTCCTGAATTATTTACCAATATGGATGTCAATAATTCCAAAGCTCGAAATGATAATCAACTTTCTATCAATTATTTTTTAAGTGTATCGCAGTGACAAAATATATTTTTCTGCAAGAGAACTGCCATAAAACAGACAGTTCCCTTTCAGAAAGAAAGTACCGATAAGCCGGATTATTTTCTCCTTCGTGAAACAAATATTGGAAAAGATTGAAGTAAATACCCTTCTTTCTCCAAATTTCCATAAAGCTCTACTTCAAGATATAAATTCGTTTCGATTTCATTCTTAAATCTTTTCAATTTGTTTATATCAACATAATTTTGAAGGGCAAACGAAACTGAAACTATTTTCCCTGATGGAATATGTATCTGACAAATAGCAATTCCTCTTTTAAGTGTATCCAATTCTTCCGCTTTAAACAGCGTCCGTTCAATACTGTCTTTTTTAGAGATCAAGTTAAAGCGAAAGTTAACATTATCGCGCGCAGATCGTTCATTCGATGTGAATTTGGGAGAAGTTCTATATTTATCCCGATCCCTATCAGAATAATTAATATATGTACCACTTGACACGGATTCTCGAACCTCAACATTGAAAACACGATCTGTAAACTTCTGCCCATAAATTTGACCCAACAGAAATTGAACAAGCATAAATATTGCAAAAACAAACTTTTTCATATATAATCATTTTAATAACAGTCGGATTGATTCATTAAACTCTTTATGACTTTTGGTGTACTAAGATTATCCTGCATGGGAGAATAATAAATTGTGTTGTGTTGATTGAAAAAATTCAACCATTTCTGATAATCTGTATCCTGTAAAGTGATTATGGATTCCCGTATATCATAAATCCACAAACTATATTCCGTTGATAGGTTTTCAGGAAAATCATTTGCTTCCATAAATGCCCAACAGCAGCTATGATTCGGACTTTCAATAATATCTTTAAAGACTTTCGCCTCAAACTCTATATTTACTTTCCCTACTTTCGCATACTGGGCAATACCTCCTTCATAATAAGCATCCTGCCAGGCATGGAAGCGTTCTTCCTTCAAACTGGCACTCGTAATGCTTTCCGTATTGGCAAAAGTGATCCCTTTACTTTCCGAGTGATTGTACAAAGCTACCTGCATACAACCCTCATGAATAAATTCACTCAACGCCTGATTCAACTTCGATTTCTGGCAGTCCAAACTTCTCGATGATTTCAGGAAAATTACCGGGTCCTCATTCGGTTGCACCCTTTTTAGGAAATGGGTAATTTCTCCGTTTTTATATACCCACCCGTTGACAAACTCGCCCTCTAAGTTATGATAGAGGATCCGCCCCGTAAACTGTTTGTCGCGAACGATATAGCTATTGTTGTCAAATGCCTTGAAATCCGTAAACTCCAGATATTTTACCAAAGGAATAATGGTCATCAGGAAACCGTAAATTTCTCAATTCTCGCGCAAGTTACTTTCGTAGAACTTGCGCGAGAAAGAGCTTTCATTTACCCTTATTAATACGCTAAGGGATCTCAAAATTAAGGCTTAAACAAACTTATACGCGCAGGTATATATCCAGATGCTGCTCTTTGTCCGTTAAACAAGACATCGAACGAGTTTTCAGCCATTATCTTTTTCCGCAGCACCCGTAGTTTTTTTGTGTCGATAAACGATGGGTCTTCCAAATTATTAAAAATAAACGTTACCGAAACTATTTCACCGTCGTTAGCCCTGACCATAGCCATAGCCCTTGGCCGATAATGAGAAAGCATATAATTGCGCTCTTCTTCATTATATAGTTCTCGTTCTATTTTTTTTAATTTCTCTTTACTGGAAAATTCAGATGAAGGATTTTCCACTTCTTCCCCATTTTTATTTTTTGGATTAGATCTGTAATTATCCATATTCACATCTTCAAACTTTGTTGTATTTTTTACCGTTGAAATGTAAAATCCATCCTTTGTACTTTGTGAAAAAACTGCAGCAACAAAACTCTGCAATAAGACAACTAAAATTATACTGTACTTTTTCATATTGTTTAATTTTAAAAACAGTTTGAGCTACTTATTATATTATTCAGGGAATCGAATCCCGTCAATTGATTGCTTATGGGACTTGTATAAGCCGGATTATATTCATTGAACAAATCCAGCCAATAATTGTATACGCTTCTGTCTTGAAGAATTGATATGTCTTCTTTCACGCTTTCTATCCAGTTTCCATACTCACTATTAATTCTTTTTTCTTCATCTGTCTCAGTTTTAAAAAAGGCAGAATAAGTACCCATTTGCATAATTAAGTCTTTAAACACTTTCGCTTCAAACTCGATATTGACTATTCCTGTTTCCGCATATTGCGAAATACCTCCCGGATAATACGCATCCTGCCAGGCATGGAAGAGTTCTTTTTTCAAATGAGGGATAAATAACCGTTCCCTTTTTTACTTTCAAGCCTGCGACTGTTTGAATATAATTTAGCAGACCGATAGTGTCGCTTTTAACGACACCATCGGTTACCAGTTATATTCATCATTCTTTCAATTCGTATGATGAGAAAAAAAGAGGATATGCTATTCTATCATAACCTTCTTTAGTTAAATCTGCTCTCAAAGAGATATCGAAAATGATTTCATTTTTTATACGTCTATTGTATAGTTCCAGCTTTCTTACATTGATATCCGTCTTTTTTGTTAAAAAAGATACAGCCACAACTTTGCCGGTAGGAATATGTATCTCAAAAATAGCAAAAACTTTATTCTGATTGTATAATTCTTCTTCGGAAAAAATTTCTTTTTCTATCCTACCCAATTTTTTTACAGGAGGCTCTTTTGTAACAATTACAGATAAATCTGCAGATGTTTGTAGATTAAATTTCGGTATCTCCGTATATTTATCTCTTTCAATATCTTCATAATAGACTGTTGTCTGCTTATCTACATCTTTTTTTGTAACTATTTCAAATACACTGCTTCGTCGTTGGGCAAAACATCCCATAGTTATTATCTGTAAGATAAAAAATAGAATAATAATATTATGCTTCATAGTCAATAGTTATTATATTTTTATTACAAGCAAGTTGCATTATTTATTAAATATCTCAAAGCTATTGGCGTTAATAAATCATTGCTCATTGGAGATGTATAATTTAAATCATATTGTTGAAATAGATTTAGCCATCTTTGATAATCACTGTCCTGAAAATTCATAGTTCCTGAACTTTTGATATCTAATATCCAATTATAATATTCTTGATATAGTTCTTCTGATAAAATATCAACACTAAATGCATAGCAACACCCATTATACATTTCGGGGTTATTGAGCAAATCTTTAAAAAATTTCGCCTCAAACTCAATATTGACTATTCTAACATCTGCTTATTAGTCGATTACCAAAGAAGCCTTTTTTATCCCCCTTCGGTAATCAGCATAAATAATAATCTACTTCATTTCTTTTGTTCTTTTAATGAAGTAAAAACAGGAAACCCCTTTCCGAAATACCCTTCTTTTATTAGTTCTACATTCAACTTGACATCGAATTTAAGTTCATTTTTTATTCGTTTATTGTACAGTTCTAGTTTTTTTATATCGATATCTTTATTAAATGTGGAAAATGAGACTGCGACAATTTTTCCGGATGGAATATGAACTATACATGTAACAAACCCTCTTTTCAAATTTTTCAACTCTTTATCTGAAAAAACAGCCCTTTCTATTCGATTCACTTCTTCCCGGGTAGGAAAAGTAATAAAAGTCGCTTCATCCGAAGGAACCGAATATTTAAAAGAAGGAGTACCTTTAAATTTATCCGTATCCATATCTTTGTAATATACGGATATTCCCTTATCCGGATTTTCCTTTGTTGTTATGATAAAAACATCGCTCTTCTGTTGAGCAAAACAAACTGTTATTGTTTGCAAGAGAAAAGATAAAATAAAAATATATGGTCTCATCGTTTTTTTATTTAAAACAAGTTGAATTGTCTATTAAATTTCTTAAGCGTCAGGAGTGGATAAATCATTGCTCATCGGAGATGTATAGTTTGTATCATACTGTTGAAATAACTTCAACCATCTTTGATAATCATTGTCCTGAAAACTGATATTTTCCGAATCCCGGATACCATATATCCAATTTTGATATTCATCATATACTCCCTTTGGGTAATCATAGTAATTACTAAATGCATAGCAACACCCATTATACATTTCGGGGTTATTGAGCAAATCTTTAAAAAATTTCGCCTCAAACTCAATATTCACATATCCTTCAGATTTATTACCCTGAGTGTCTTTACCATATAGCGAAATTCCGCCCGGATAATAAGCATCCTGCCAGGCATGGAAGAGTTCTTCCTTCAAACTGGCACTCGTAATGCTTTCCGTATTGGCAAAAGTGATCCCTTTACTCTCCGGATGATACGAAGCCGGACTGGCAGAAGTATTTATCCCGAAATATAATTGGACACTTTTATTGACTAACGCCTTATAGAGTGATTCTTGCATGCAGCCTTCTTTTATGAGTTCCTCTACTCCTTTATTCAACTTATTGAACTGGTTGTCGGATAATGAATTTTATTTCAGTAGTTTATTTAATATGGAAAAGATATTTATCGTTTACTTTAGTGGCATATTCTCCATATCTGGTTCTGGCAATCTTCCTCAGTTCGATGGGGAAGATTTCTCAACTAACGTCTATTTTTGCATAGCTCTCAAAGTCATTCTTGCGTAACCTTCTTTAACTAGTTCACTTCTCAATATTATTTCAAACTTTAATTCTTTCTTTATTCTCTTGTTATATAATTCAATTTTTTCTTGGCTTATATTTGTATCTCTTGTTAGGAATGAGGCTGATACAATTTTTCCTGTAGGAATATGTATGTCACATATTATAAGAACTCTTCCTGATTTTTCTAGTTCTTTTTCCGAAAATATATCATTTTCTATGATACTCAATTCTTCCTTAGTGGGGAATTTTGTTACAATAGTTGACAAATCGGATGTAGGGGTTTTGAATTTTGGTAATTGTTTGTATTTATCGCTTTCTTTATCTTTATAATAAACTGATATCGCTTTATTAGAGTCTTTGTTTGTTATTATTTCAAATACATTACTTTGCTGTTGGGCAAAACATCCTGTAGCTATCTGTAAAATGAGAAATAGAATAATCATATTAGGTTTCATATTTCGTTATGTTTTAAAAGCATTTTGAGTTATTTATTAAATTCCTCAAGGCTTTTGGGGTTGACAAATTATTAGCCATCGGGGAAGTATAATCTGTGTCATATTTTTGGAATAAGTTTAACCATTTTTGATAATCTGTATCTTCAAACTCCATTTTCCCAGAATCCTTGATATTATATATCAGATTAATATATTCTGTATATAGATTATTTGGTAAAACATTCACATTAAAGGCATAGCAACACCCATTATACATTTCGGGGTTATTGAGCAAATCTTTAAAAAACTTTGCCTCAAACTCGATATTGACTCTTCCTGTTTCCGCATATTGCGAAATACCTCCCGGATAATAAGCATCCTGCCAGGCATGGAAGAGTTCTTCCTTCAAACTGGTACTCGTAATGCTTTCCGTATTGGCAAAAGTGATCCCTTTACTTTCCGAGTGATACGAAGCCGGATTGCTGGAAGGCATCATCCCGAAATCCAGATAAACCCGGTTGTCAACTAACGTATTGTACAAAGCTACCTGCATACAACCCTCATGAATAAATTCACTCAACGCCTGATTCAACTTCGATTTCTGGGTATCTGTCATTGAGATACCTTTTAAAATCTGTTGCAATTCCGGTGAGAGGGAAATGGGTTGAGGAACGTATCCACCGCCGCCACCGCCGCCAGTGCCGCCGCTATAGTCGTCCTCTTCCCCGTCGATGTCTCCCCCGTCTTCTCCGTTTCCCCCGTCTCCGGAGGTACATTGCTGCTCGGTACCTATAAACTCGTATTTCCAATCGGTACAGGTCGTACCGGTATAAACCGGAGTGCGATCGATATTCGTATATTGGTACCAGTCGGTACAGGTACGTGTCCAATCCCATTGTTCGACTTCCTGGCAGTCCGAACTTCCCGATGATTTCAACGAGATTACCGGGTCCTCATTCGGTTGCACCCGTTTTAGGGAATGGGTAATTCTTCCGTTTTTATATACCCACCCGTTGACAAACTCGCCCTCTAAGTTATGATAGAGGATTCGCCCCGTAAACTGTTTGTCGCGACCGATATAGCTATTGTTGTCAAACGCTTTGAAATCCGTTAACTCCAAATATTCCACCGAAGGAATAATGGTCATTGGAAAAGCATCTTTGGCTCCGCTACTCAATTCTGTTTTAACGACCAATCGCATATGCGACTTCATATAGCGCTCATCATGAGTTTTTCGAATTTCTGTTTATTCTATAATATAATTAGTCGGCCCTTAAAAAGTATATTTCATTCAGAAAATCCGATGGGTATCATTTGTCTTACCCCTCGGATTTTCTGTTTTTCGCCCTCTAATAACAGTTTTCGGATTAAGCCCAAAAGAACCCTCATGGCTCTTTTGAAGTTATAAGCTGCTGCAGCCAACAAAACATTGATAGCATCCCCAAGTATGCCTTTATAAAAGTTTCGCCCTAAACGATGATCCGTCTTCAGATGCCCGATGGTAGGTTCTATTCCTGCACGCTTGCAAAACAGCTGATGTTTTTTCTTGCGTTGATAGGATGTGTCTTTGGCTTTTGGCGTATCAGGAATCAGTATCTGCGTCCCGTTTATCTCTTTCTTGCCACGATAGCCCCTGTCTCCGGCTAATCGCTTGATACTTTTTCCAGTCAGCCGAAATACCTGTTCCAAGCTCTTCTGAATCGTATGCCCATCATATTCGTTGCGGAAAGAGCTGGCACCAAGAATGACGCCTGTAGCAGAACGTATAATGGATACTTTGTTACCAAATTCATATTTCTTGTGTTCTTTACCTTTACTGATGCATTGAACATCAGGCTCATGGATGGAATAAATCTTATGGGGAGAATTACGACGTTGTAAGAGTATCTTTTCAAAGATGGACAGTAATTCATCATATGCTCGATTCTCACCTAAATTACGTTTGAGTTCTCTGACCAGACGCCCGGTGATTGTACGTAAACGCTTATCAGCTTTTAGCGCTTTTTTCCGGTTCTTGGGATGGTTACGAAAACGTAGATCCCGATAGATTCCTTTCAAAATAAAAGTGTATGACTGACGCAGGGGCAGATTCAATTCTTTTACAATCTTAAGCACTTTGCCAACTATCTTTTTGTGCAGTTTGGCATCTGTGGGATAAGTTACATTCTTTTCCTGTACGGTAGAGTCTATAAAGACAGTTCGATGATGATCCTCATCGCTCTTGTCATCATTTACACGAATGCTTTCAGCAAGAATAAGCTCTATTCCCTTTTCACCTATCCGCCGCCGAAAATGCACAAGCTCGGATGCATTGCAAGGAAAAGACGGCATAAATTCATGCATACCGCAGAAGTATTGAAAATAAGCGTTCTCACTCCATTGTTCTACAACAGACTCATCAGAGATGTTACGCAGATGTTTGAGGATCAGTAAACCACACATCAGACGGATCGGTTTAGCCGGACGACCGTTATCTGAACAGTAAAGAGGGGTGAATGCTGTTTCAAACACGGCCCAGTTAATTTTGCCAGAGAGTTTATGCAAAGGGTGCTGCTGATTCAGTAAATCATCCAGGGATGAAAACAGAGATCGAGAGGAGGGAGTTGTATTTATCATAAAAATCTGCAAGTTTCTATGTCCAAAGATACAAAAAATTGCAGATTTACCAAAAGAATTATGATATTATATTACTGCTAATCAGTATATAAATGACTTATTAAGGGACGACTAATTAGCATTGAAATCAGTTATCAATCTATTTCAGAGAGATGGATTGATAACTGAATATTCAATACCGCTTAAAAGATGATATTTTTTCAATAAAACACATCATAATAATATCCTAATATTGTCAAAAAAACACTTTAAAAGATTGCTTAACAACTCCGTGTTTAGCCACTTTTCTTTCGAAAGATAGCTCGGTCACCTCTAGTTCATTCTTTAAACGATCTCTGTATTGCGCGAGCTGTACAGTATTAATTTCCCCCATATCGGATTCATTTATATTCCTGAATACAAATGAAAGTGCTATTATTTTTTTAGTTTCAGAGCAGATATAGACTATTGCAAATGGTTTATACTTTTTTATTTGATTTCTCTGACCGTCATTAAATATATCTTTTTCTATATTTTTTCTATCTTCATTGAATTTAACTTTAATACTACGTACGCTTACAATTTTATTCTCAGAATCACGTGGAGATATATTATTATATATTATTCTATTTGTATCTTCAAAAGTCGTAAATTTACCATCTGAATCTACATGAATCTTAAAACCATCTTTTGCAATATTACTTTGGGCACATACATTTACATTTAAGAAGAAAATAAATCCTTCAAAAAACAAAACAAATAAATATATTTTTCTCATAATTTAGTCTTTTATTAAAAACAATTGGAATTTGAAATCAGTTCTTGTAAAGCATATGGTATTGATAAACTACTATTAATGGGAGAAGTATAGTACAAATCGTATTCACTAAAAATATTCAACCATCTGACATAATCGGAATTACTAAAAGATAATTTTTCAGATAAACGTATAGATTCTATCCATGCGTAATATTCTTGATATAAGTTATCCGGTAAATTTACACCAAAAGTAATACAACACAACCCATTTGGAGCTCCGATTATATCTTGATAGAATTTCGCTTCAAACTCGATATTGACTTTTCCAACTTCCGTATATTGCGAAATTCCGCCCGGATAATAAGCATCCTGCCAGGCATGGAAGAGTTCTTCTTTCAAACTGGCACTCGTAATGTCTGCAGTGGAGGAAAAGGTTATTCCCTTACTTATCGGATCATATGAAGCTGATGTTCCAGAAGTTCTCATCCCGAAATCCAGATAAACCCGGTTGTCAACTAACGTATTGTACAAAGCTACCTGCATACAACCCTCATGAATAAATTCACTCAACGCCTGATTCAACTTCGATTTCTGGGTATCTGTCATTGAGATACCTTTTAAAATCTGTTGCAATTCCGGTGAGAGGGAAATGGGTTGAGGAACGTATCCACCGCCGCCACCGCCGCCAGTGCCGCCGCTATAGTCGTCCTCTTCCCCGTCGATGTCTCCCCCGTCTTCTCCGTCTCCCCCGTCTCCCCCGTCTCCGGAGGTACATTGCTGCTCAGTACCTATAAACTCGTATTTCCAATCGGTACAGGTCGTACCGGTATAAACCGGAGTGCGATCGATATTCGTATATTGGTACCAGTCGGTACAGGTACGTGTCCAACCCCATTGTTCGACTTCCTGGCAGTCCGAACTTCCCGATGATTTCAACGAGATTACCGGGTCCTCATTCGGTTGCACCCGTTTTAGAGAATGGGTAATTCTTCCGTTTTTATATACCCACCCGTTGACAAACTCGCCCTCTAAGTTATGATAGAGGATTCGCCCCGTAAACTGTTTGTCGCGACCGATATAGCTATTGTTGTCAAACGCTTTGAAATCCGTTAACTCCAAATATTCCACCGAAGGAATAATGGTCATTAAAAAAGCATCTTTGGCTCCGCTACTCAATTCTGTTTTAACGACCAATCGCGTATGCGACCTCATATAGCGCTCATCGTGAGTCTCTTCGAACTTCTGTTTATTTTCAGGTTGTACAAAATAGATTTCTCCTTTCATAAACAGATTCGTCTCCACTGTTTTCTCCTTTTTGTTAGCCCTTACGTAGGCCTGTTCCCAATCCGGTTTAACCTCTATCGAAGAAGCGTTTTCGACACTATTAGACGACCTGAATGAGACTTCTTCAGGGCGGGTGGCATCATACCACCGTTTCGCCTCCTCTATTTCTTTATCTTTATTAAAATCAACTCCCCCGGAATGAATATCCGGTTCATACTGGCAAGTAAACATAAGCATTGCCGTAAGGAGCAAAAATACAATTTTTTTTAGTATACTTCTCATGTTTTTTGTTTTAAATATTGGTACATAACACCGCAAATTTTCTGTTTTCCGGTCTGGGCGGTACAGGCCATTCGATTATCGATTTTGCCTCCCGAAGCGGGAAGCTACCCATGCCGGGAGCACAACACAAAATAAAGATTGTCCATTGTTTTATTCATTTATATTATTATTCGTTTCGAGTATCTTAGCCGTTTCTTTCCGGATAAGTTCCATAACCGGAGAATTGACTTTAACGGGTTTATCCATTAAAAGCCGGGCTTTTTCGACCGCTTTATTTTTCCTTCCCGTATCATAATAAAGTTTCATCAGGAGATATTCAGGATAATGACGGTTGGGCGTAATCAGGCAAGAACGGATATAAGCTTGTTCGGCTGCCTCATATTGCCTTAATGATTTGTAGTTGTTTCCGATATAGTTATAAGCCTCCGGATCGCATCCCGCAGCGAGATATTCACTAAACACACGGTTGCTTTCTTCATATTTTCCAAGATGGGAAAGACAACGAGCATACTCCATCAGGAAATCTTCCTCATATTTCAATTGCGGATACAAAATGCGATACTCGTCTAATGCATCCCTGTAAGCTCCTGACCGGAAAAGAATATGTGTTTCCTGCCATTTCCGGTAACTTTGCCTTCGCGGCAATACTTGAAAAGCCACAGCTACCGTAAGGAGAAGGAGCACCGTTTCTACTACAATAGAACCTTGAAATGACGGTTGCCACCGCAAGGGGGGCGTTTGCGATGCCAGCGCTGCCAGAAAGGCTACAAACAAGATTGAAAGCGGCAAGACGCTAAAAGGATACGAAAACAGGCTAAAAACAAGCAAACCGATAAAAGCAGACAAGTAATAAGACGTCGGCACTTTTACTTTCTCCGATGTATAGGGTATAAACAAGCATGCCCCTATCATGAAAAGGAAAAGGACTAAACCGGTAAGGCCAAGTTCAACGGCTATATGAACCCATTCATTGAATGCATAATCGGGATGATCCGCCACCTTAGCTTGCGCCGCCGTTCCCCTGCCGGAAAGAAAATAATCGGCTTGTGCCTGCCCATAGGCGGCTGCAAAGCGTCCGGTACCTATGCCTCCTACAGGATGCTCTTTTACAAGGGAAGCCGAAACATTCCAGATAAGCCAACGCCCGTCGGCAGAATCTTTTTTCATCCGGTACATACCATACAGTAATGTTACCATTAGAACGACTGTTACAGGAATAAAAATAAAACGCCAACGATTATATGGAAAAACAGGGAGATGGGCATTTTTCCTCTTAACGGCATATTTTTGCCAAACGACCGCCAATCCACCGGCAAAAGCGGCTAACCATGCTGCACGGCTTCCGGTAAAAGGAAGGACAATAAATGATGAGGTAAGTACGGCGCCGCTTAAAATACGCTTCCGGCAAGATGCATTTCGGGAAAGGAATGTCCCTAATGCCAACGGAATACCCGCAGCTACAAAACCGGCATAAGGCGCCGGATTGAATAACGATCCGGTAATTGGAAAAGCGTTGTGATAGGAAGGCAAAAACCCGCAAAGTTGTAAAATTCCCCAAAGAGTTTCAATTAATACCGTAATAAGAATTACAATTGTGAGGATGCGTATTCCGTTTCTGTTTTCGGCAAAAGTGCGTACCAAAGCATAAAAAGGAATCACGAGCAGGAAAAGCCACCAATGCATTTCATTGCCTCCTCCCATGAGAATCCGGTGGCTAATGATGTAAAACACGAATAAAGCGACAGCTATATCGGCGGTTCGGATAAGGAAGAAACGATATTTACGACAAACGATGAAAGAACCCAATACCGGCATGGACAAACATAGGGCTACGGTAAAATAGAAATATTTTGCCATCCTAACTCCTCTCCACAAAGTCGTATCGACGATACATATTGTTAGGAAAAGAGCCAAAAGCAATCCCCCTGTTATAAGGTTCCGACTGCTTATTCTCAGCTTTTTTATACTGTCACCCTTTGTTGTTATCATAATGGTTTGAAGTTTTCAGATCCTGCCAAATTCACAAAAATGGCATCTATGTCATTATTTTCCTCTTTTTGGAAAAAACCATTATCAAATTGATTACATATTGCAAATGCAATATGTAATTTTTATCAAAAGTAGACGTAAAATACAATCTATATCCCTCAAATAAAGACGAAACATCCTCAAATAACGCAAAATCCTTAAAAACCCATAATAAACTTGAATTCTCTTTTTTAGAATAAAAGTTATTTTAGATGTTTCTTAATTTGATGAATATCGATATCATATATCACAAAAGGCCACATTTCTATTCCTATTATTCCCGGGAACATTCCTACGTTGGATGTAGGTTCAAAGTCTTTTTCTCTTCGAATGTCTGTTGAATAATCAAGCTGCCAATCTGAATAATTTTTAAATAAAAGAAGAATCTGCATGTTCTTTTTCTTTTCTTCTTCAGTATCTCCACGTGTTCCAAGGCAGAAATAGAAAGAGATCGTATCTTCTTCTCCATTTTCAACAAACAGTTTTTTCAGATCTTCCATATTAATCACCTGGGAATATTTTTCAAATTCCACAACCGAATAATCGAAGTTCACAGAGTCTTTCGGTACTAATTTAATCGTAAACTTACTGCCGATAGGAAAAGTAAACTTGTTACTAACCCCAATCGGCATTTCTTGCGCATTTGCATACAGGCTTACGAAAAGCAATAGAATATACATATTCTTACGTTTCATGATTTTCAATTTTATTTATCGAAAAGTTACATATTTACCATCCAGCACTTTAACCGGAACTCCTTTATTGCTGTAATTTTCTATTAAATCAACATACAATCTATAGAGAAGATTTGCCATATTGCTGCTAATAGAAATACTATCTTCTTCCAATTTGTATTTCAGTGGAGCTACTTTTTTTATTTCCCCAAGCTGTTTTGTATTATATTCAGCAATCTCCGCCATTGCTTCTCTTGACATCAACTTATTTTGAGGGTCATGTCCATTAATAATTTTTAGTGGATATGCCGCTTTTAAGCTATCACGAACTTCTTTCCAATTATAAATTTGTTTTGCTTCTAGTATATATTGATTATTGGAAATAGTTATCCTGAAACCATATGCACCACAGAAACTCGGTTCTACGAGAAACTCTATCATACCATTATAATCAGGGAAAAATAATAATTGCATTTTCGTCTTATTCTTCAAGTTATCTGTACCGGATGGAAACATTGACGGCTCAATTTTTTTCTCAAACATACGAGAAGAAGAATTCATCTTCTCATTTTGAGCAAATGAATTTAATGGTAAGAACATTTGTAATATAATACTCAACACGATTGTGATATTAATTACCTTCATATGTAAATCCGTTTCCACTTCTTGGCATCCCAACAGACATGCAAGAATTGAAATAAATAATATTTTAATCTTTTTCATTAACAAGAATCTTAACAGGAGTGAAATAACAAAAACAGTCATTCAGGAAACACTTGTTTTGCGAAATTAACGGCTCAATTAACGTCATTATATATCGGATAGAGGGAACGCTTTGAGGCTTTCTGGTTATGTTAAACGGTGGAGGTGTCCTTTATCCCTCACCAACGCACGTGTTCGGACATATATTCTTTATGGGCGGTACTAATTTGGAATTTTACCCCAACGGAACGATAAAAATTTAAATTCCGAATTACTGAACATTCATGAATATAAAACTGTTTTAACAGGGACTAATTCAAAAAACAAAAAACTATGGGAATTTTATCGTGGATTATTTTAGGGCTCATTGCAGGAGCCATTGCAAAATGGATTCGCCCGGGTAAAGATCCGGGAGGTTGGCTCGCAACCATTATCATCGGTATTGTGGGCGGCATCGTCGGCGGATGGATCGGTTCGGCTCTTGGCTGGGGCAGCGTGGACACATTCAGCTTCCGCACGTTATTATTAGCTATCGGCGGCGCACTGATCGTTTTATGGCTATATGCCTTAATAACGAAAAAAAGAGCCTGAGCACAGTTGATTGCTCGAAACAGGTAAGAAAAATGAGGCCGGTCTCAAAGAATGACATCATTCTTTTGAAATCGCCTCATTTTTGTTTCCGTCCCGCTGTCTTTTTCCCCTTTCAACCCGTTGTCATTTTTCCTTTCAAATTAACTCGGCAAACTGCTGTTTTGCGGATTATAATAGGTATCCCATAATTCATCGGCCGTCTTTTCCCATTGATCCGCAGCGTCGGCACACTTGGCGCATACCGCATGGACATCTTCGGGGCAAAGCAGATCGGTGGATTTGGCTCGCGCCCTGTCGACCATTTCGGCCAATTTGCCTTTATTGTCCAGCAAGGGACACGGACGAAACAGGTTTTTATTAAACGGCTGATTCTTTCTATATTCCGTCATGATAGGATCGCGAAGGGCGTCGAGCAATGTCTTTTCGTGAATGTTTGTATTGGAATAATGGATGAAGGCGCACGGTTCGACATCGCCGTTTGCATTAATATGCAAATAGCTGCGTCCTCCGGCGATGCATCCTCCGGCGCATTTGCCGTCATTCCAGAAATCGAGTGTAAATAAAGGCTTCGAATTACGGAACTTGCGAATCTGGCGGTACATAAATTTGCGTTGCCCGGCGGTGACCATTAAATCGGGGACGGCATCGACTCCTATCGGCATATAAAGGAAAAACCAGGCGAATTTGGCACCGCTTTCAATCATAAAATCAAAATATTCTTCACTCCCGATCACCTCCGCATTGGCGCGGGTATAGCAGCAGGAATTACCGAAAAGCAGTTTTCGCTCTTTCAATATCTTCATGGCTCTTTGTACGGCTTTAAACGTCCCCCGGCCTCTGCGCGAGTCGGTTGCCTGCTGAAAGCCTTCGAGGCTGATGGCCGGGACGAAGTTTTTCACGCGCAACATTTCGTCGGCAAAAGATTCGTTGATGAGCGTTCCATTTGTAAACGACAGGAACATGCAGTCGTTGTGTTTTTCGCAAAGCCGTATGATATCTTTCTTCCGCATAAGAGGCTCGCCGCCGGTATAAAGAAAGAAGTGCGTGCCAAGCTGTTTAGCCTGCAAAATAATATGGTCGAGCGTATCGTAATCCATACTCATTCTATGTCCGTATTCCGCGGCCCAACATCCGATGCATTTCAGGTTACAGGCCGTGGTAGGATCCATAAGGATGGCCCAGGGAATATTACAGTCGTATTTCCGTTTATTCGCTTCCAGTTGTTTGCGGGAAAGGATGGTGCTTACAAAAAAATTCTCCGCCAATGTTTGCCGCACCCCCTTGTCTATATCCGTGAAAAGACTGTCGGCAAAACGGTGCCAATTGCTGTTTTCATCCAATATCAAATGTTTGATATCGGTGATCTCGCGGTTGAATTTTTTTCCTTTATCCAACTTTTCCGCCCAATGGACAATTTTAGGCATACTCCGTTGGGGATTGGAATCCAAATACCGAATAACTTGTTTTATTCCGAAATTTCTGACACTTGTTGTTGCATTCATCGTCTTCTTGTATTTTAATTATCTGACAATCCAAAAAAATGATCATGTTTGTCTCGTGACCGAAGCAACCTTCTTATTTTCGTTGCGCCATAACCGGTTTCATGGCTAACGGATGGCATACGGAGGAGAAATGACGTTCATTAAAAGCCATGATTTTCAGGATGAGTTGTTCCGTTTTGTGCTTGCGGTTCGATTTGATTTTTTGAATCATCGTCCAGATAGCTTCGTAATGTTTATGATTCAATTGCCGCTGCAATTCCGACACGGATAATCCCCCCCATAGTCCTTCGTTCACGGCGTAAACCATATAGATGGCAATAAACCAATAGCGGAAAGGCAACTGCGAACCATGCATAAGGGTATTCGCCCTCAGGCTTTGGCGCCTGCCGCAGTTTTTGCATTCGTAGCATTCTTTATCTTTTTTCCAATAATGTTCCATGCAACCGCATGCGGGACAACGCACTCCTTGTTCATCCCGAAATTCTTTGAATTTCCGGCGGCAGGTATTCTCATCCGGAAATTGAGCTATAAATTCTTTTATCGACATCTATTCATTATTTTTCAATGCGGTAAAGATATTCTTTTAGGTGTTAAATCCGATAGATTTTACAAGGAAAGACTATCCGTTTAATTCTTTTTATAGATACAAGGCTCCAATTTAAATATTTTAGGTATAAAATCCGATAGCATCCGGCCGGACGATACAAAAAAGAAAAGAAAAATATATTCCTTCTTTTCTTTTTATTGCTAAAAATCATTATATTTGCCGCGATGTATCGGGGAAATACGATTCTGAAACGCAAGCAGTGGTTGGATGTATCGCGTGCGATGGAGAAAGGAGAAAAATACACGTAATCGCATCATAGGTATCCGGCACCGAATCCTACACTTGTGGAACGCTTTCGAAGTGCTTCGGCAAGCTGAAAAAAACAAAGGCTCTTCGCCTTTTCCGTCCCCTGTCCTATTCAATAAGCCGGGCAGGCCGTCGAACAGATACGAAGCCTTCAAAAAAAGCCGGGCAACGTGTCGTATCAATACGAAGCCTTCAAAAAATTCCGGGCAGCGTGTCGTATCAATACGAAGCTCTCAAAAAAAGCCGGGCAACGCGTCGTACCAATACGAAGCCTTCAAAAAAAGCCGGGCAACGTGTCGTATTAATACGACGTTTCAAAAAAAGCCCTTCAGAGGGTATTCGTTTGCGGCAGGTAAATACCGCAGCCTTTCCTCCCTTAGTATTCGGGCGGAATTTCATTCCGTGAAGGAACGGTTAGAATAGTTCCTTGCAAAAGGTGTTCGTGTAAGTATTTTTGTTTATAAACAATAAGAATATTACGATGAATTTAATAAAATATTTCAACATAAGCAGATGCCGCAATAAAGAGCATGCGCAATTTCACGATCTGGTGAAAGCCGATATCGATAAAGAGGATATGACGAAACTGGGCATCACAAAAGTGTACCCCGCTTATACTTCGGCTTTGGCGGAAGAACACAAAGCCATTGAAGTGGAGCAGGGAAGCCGGTATACGTCGGCCATCGAAGAAGCCGACAAGTATCGTGATGAGCTGTACAGGGCATTTACCGACGATGTAAAATCGAAACAGAAATGGTTCGATGAGGCTGTTCGGGAAGCAGCCAAGCGCATCAAACGGATTATCAAGCAGGCCGGATATGTTCCGAGTTCGACATATGCGGATGAAACCGAAGCTGTTTCGTCCCTGACCAACCAACTGAAAACAAATTATGCCGCAGACCTTGCACTTTGCACGGAAACGGAATTGGTTGATAAACTGGATGAGGCAAACGTCGATTTCGAAAATCGATTCGGCAGCCGTACAGACGAGGCCGCTATCCGCACCAGCGGGGACGTAAGAAAAGCTCGTTTGGCTACGAACAAAGCCTACGAAAACCTTATGACGGCTATCAACGGGCTTGCTCTGAGCGGTGACGAAACGGTTTACGCTGCTCTTATCGGCAAAATCAATGCTCTCGTCGATTACTACAAAAACATGCTGGCTCTCCGTAAGGGTCGAGCCGATGCGCCGGATATTCCTCCGCCTCCTGAAAAATAAGTAGTAATCTTATATGACAAATCTTGCGTATTTCGGTGCAGACCGATGTTTGTGCCGAAATACTTTTTTTGAGAAGTCGAAGGTCGAAGGTCGAAAGACTAAGGATTGGAGACATTAGACATTAGACAAACGGAAATCTATAAAAGAAACAGACAATGAATATATTGCATTACATTCGCTCCCTCTTTAACCCGCATAAGAACGCTCCGGCATCGGAAAAACAAAAAGAGACCCGGGACGTGACTTTCGAAAAAATCCTGTTGGCCAAGGCAAACGGAGAAACGCTGCATTTCCACATCGTGAAAGACGGCAACTCCGGATTCATTGTCCGTATAGGCAACCTGCAAGGTTTTACTTCCTATAAAAATATGCCTTGGAGATACAGTTCTCTCGAAGAATGGAAAGCGGTCTCCCCTTATTTAGCGGAAGTCTCGTTTACCGGAAAACTGTTTTCGGTGAATCCTGCCCGCAAATCATTTATCATCGACGCCCTGCCTTACGAACGAACTTCTCCCGCTCTCGAAACCAATCGCGTATATACAGGCATCATTTTAAACAAATCGGCCAAAAATATAAAGGTCGAACTCGGTAATAATTTTAATTGGGAATACGGATCTTTACAAGGGGTGATTCCCTTCGATACGATAAGCGGGGGCAGTGAATCGCTACAAAACCTTCGTCCGGGAGAAACCCGTTTCGTTACGTTCTCTTCCTACAATAGCCCCAAACGCAAAAAGGCGATCGTAACGCAAGCGGCAGTCGATATACAATCGACTCCGAAAGACGATAGCGCACCACAACCGGCGGCGCCTCCCAAAAAAGAGAAAGAAAAATTGACGAAAGAGGAAATACAATCGCTTAAAGAATACGTAGGAACAGCGCAACCCGTCACGATTTCCGCCCATCCGTATAATGGGCGGACGTATATGCTGAACGAACGGTACAGATGCTTACTCGAAAATACGGAAGCGTTTTATGGAGAAAAACAAAACCAAGTGCGCGAATATCTCCGGACAAAGAATATCGGGGATAAAATCGATTGCGAGGTGTTGGCTATAAATGAAAAAACAGGCCTGATGACCATCCGGCTTAATGAGCAAACAGTCGCAGGATTATAAATGGACAATGGACAATTCATACTTCATACTTCATACTTCATAATTCATACTTCATAATTGTCCATTGTCCATTGTCCATTGTATTACGGGAACCGGTACACAATACTATTGATATTCATTCCCGCGCCTACCGACGCCAATACAATCGTATCACCCGCGCCCAGGTCATGAGTCGGCATTTCTTCACGAACAATTAAGTCGAGCAGCGTAGGAACAGTCGCCACAGACGAATTACCCAACCAGGAAATTGTCATCGGCATAATTTCTTCCGGCACCTCGTTCACGCCATACAGCTTAAAAAGCCGGCGGAGGATGGCATCGTCCATCTTACCGTTCGCCTGATGAATCAGTAATTTTTTCACGTGCGATATATGCAAATTCAGTTTGTCGAGTCCGGCCTTGATTGCCTTCGGCACATTTTCCAATGCATATTGATATAAACGGCGGCCGTTCATCTTCAAATAATACTCTTTCTTTGCCGCCAGTTCCGGGTTATAAGAATACCCCATCCGGAGCATTTGCGAATAATCCAAAGAGTCGCTTCGGGAATTATGCCCGATAACCCCGACAGGCGATTCGCTTTCGCGTCCTTCCATAACAACAGCGCCGGCGCCATCGGCATAAATCATACTGTCGCGATCGTGCGGGTCGGAAATGCGCGACAACACATCGGCCCCTATCACCAACACTTTTTTCGCATCGCCCGAACGGATATAATAATCGGCCTGGATAACCGCTTGAATCCATCCCGGGCATCCGAACAAAAGGTCATATGCCACCGCATCCGGGTTGGCAATGCCCAGTTTTTGTTTCACCCGCGAAGCCATGGTCGGCAATACATCGATACGGATATTATCGGGATACGTCTCTCCAAAATTATGCGCAAAAATGATATAATCGAGCTCTTCCGCATCGATTCCGGCCGACTCAATGGCACGTTGAGCAGCTATAAGGGCCAAATCGGATGTCGCCTGGTCATCTTCGGCATAACAACGCTCGGAAATGGTCGTTATCTCCTCGAATTTCTGCACGATCTGGTCATTGGGTGTCGCGATATGCTCTCCGGAAGAATCGAGAAAAACATTCTTAAGAAATGCTTCATTTTTCACCTTCTTCGTAGGGACATAACTTCCCGTGCCGGTAAATACGCTGTATATTTTTTTCATCTTATGCTATTAATAAATTTTCTACTCCAAAATTCAACTGCAAAGGTAAATAAAAAATCAATATCAATCTCCCATCCATCAGCATCAATCTACCTACCTTCCGGCAAATTTCAAGCAAGCGGGCCGATACACCGGAATATCCTGCTGCGTATCTTCCAACAAACCGGTCTGCCGGTCGATGCGGAACACCTGTATCCGGTTTTCATCGCGACAGGCAACCAGCAACCATTCTCCGCCCGGCGTGATGACAAAATTACGGGGATGTTTTCCCGTGGGTTGATACCCTGTTTGGGTAAGAGTGCCGTCTTCCCCGTTAATCGAAAAGATGGCGATGCCGTCGGCCTGCAAACGATTGGATGCATACAAAAAACGACCGTCCGGCGACACGTGGATATCGGCACTGCCCCGGGCGCCGGCAGTATCGGCAAGAATGGTCTGCTTCGACAATAAATCACCTTCATTATAATCAAATACCGTAATGGCGCCGGACAACTCGCCCAATACATATACGTATTTGCCGGCCGGATCGAAATCGAAATGCCGGGGCCCCGTGCCCGCGGGCAATGAAAATTTGACTAAACTGCCGCGGGAAATAGCCGGTTGCCCTTCGAAAACAGAACCGATCGTTTCAAACCGGTAAAGATGATCGGTTCCCAAATCGGAGGCGAACAGGTATCTTCCGTCGGGCGAATAACGCACCGAATGAATATGCGGCTTTTCCTGACGCGTGGAATCGGGGCCCGACCCGCGGAACACAATCAATAAATTGACCTCCGACAACCGTCCGTCTTCATCGACTTCAAAAGAGGAAACACTGCCGCCGCTGTAATTAGCCGTCTGCACGCTCCGCCCCGAACGGTCGGCGGTCACATAACAAGGCGCTGCTCCGCCGGTTTTTTGCGAATTAAGCAACCGAAGCATTCCCGAGCGTTTATCGAAAGAAAAAGCATGAACCGAGCTGTTTTTTTCATCCTCTTCGCTCACGGCATACACAAAGCGCTCGTCGGGGCTTAACGCCAGATAAGAGGGATTCGACACTTCGGCCATACTCACCGAGTCGGCCTTGCCCGATGTCTTATCGAAGGTGTATACATACATTCCCTGGCTTCCTCCCTTAGCGGTATACGTGCCCACGAGCAAAAACAAATCGCTTTCCCGGAGATTGAGAAACTTTGCCGAGTCCGCAGCATCACGTTGCGCACGCTCTTTACCGGAATGACTGTTTTTACACGAAAACATCAGGGCGCTAACCATAAAACTTGCTATAATAATTCTATTTATTTTCATTCTTATCAGTTTAGATGCTAAAGTAGTATATTTTTTGCAAACCACCGCCTTTTTTATATCCTTATTCATCATTCATTTACGTTTCACAAGTTATTTCGTATGAAAGTTTGCAGTTTACTGTTTGCCCCTTGCCGCTCCTTGCAAAACTTGAGTAATTCCTAATTCATAATTCATCATTCATCACTCATAATTCATCATTCATCATTCATAACATTTGTATATGTGAAAGAGTCTGCTTATTTTTGTCCCCGAAATTGATATACATATTATTTTGAACTGACTTATTAACTATGCTTACGAAAATTTTATCCGTATCGGGGCGACCCGGTCTCTATAAACTGGTTTCCACCGGAAAGAACCTGAATATCGTTGAATCGCTTGCCGATGGAAAACGAATTCCCGTGTATGTTCAGGAAAAAGCCGTCGCCTTGAGTGATGTTTCCATTTACACGGCCGCAGACGATGTTCCGTTGAAGGAAGTATTGACGAAAATAAAAGAGAAGGAAAACGGCAATCCTGTTACTATCGGCGCGAAGCCTTCCAATAAAGAATTGTTCGACTATCTTGAGCAAATCCTCCCCGATTACGATACCGAAAAAGTATATGCTTCGGATATAAAAAAGCTCCTTTCGTGGTATAACATTCTTGTGGAACATGGCATCGACTTTGAAAAAGCTGAAAAAGAAGAGGAGGCGGAAGGAAAGTCAGATGACGGGGAGACACCCGAAGAAAATTAATTTTCCCCGGGTCTTTTATCAAAATAAACTTTATCTTTGAGCATCTTTAAAATCGTATAAAAGTTGAACATAAAAGATCTTGTAATACGGGCAGGTGCAGGTGCCATCTATGTCCTGCTCGTGCTGTTCGGTATATTGGGCGGCCGGTTTTCGTTCGTCGTCGTCTTCGGCTGCATTACCGCTGTGGCGCTGTATGAATTTTACCGGATGATGGAAAAGAATACATCGCATGCCATCAGCAAGATATTGAACATTACGGCAGGCGTCGCCATCTTTTTATCCGTCTATCTTTATTTGGAAGGGATCTGTCTTTATGCCCTTTCCGCAACGATATTCGTTTACCTGCTCGCCTTGTTCGCTTCCGCCATCTTCATCCGAAGGAACGATATTCTTTATGCAATCATTTATTCGGTGTTCGGACAAATCTATATTACGCTGCCGATGAGTTTGCTCATGCTCATTTCCTATCGTTATAACATGGTATTCTCCGGCTATCACTATGCGTCGGTATTAGCCATTTTCGTTTTCCTATGGGTCAACGATACCGCGGCTTACTTTTTAGGTTCACTCTTTGGCAAACACAAACTCATCGATCGGATATCTCCCAAAAAATCGATCGAGGGCTTTATCGCCGGGATTGTTTTTACCGTAATCGCCTCTTTTATATTCGCCCATCAATATCCCCTTTTCTCCTATTGGATTTGGATAATCTTCGCCCTTATCACTTCTCTCGCGGGAACTTTAGGCGACCTCTTCGAATCGCTCATCAAACGAACTTGTGAAGTAAAAGACTCCGGAACGCTCATCCCGGGACATGGCGGCATCCTCGACCGCATCGACAGCCTTCTTATCGCCATACCTGCCGTATATTTATTCCTGATCACCTTTCATTCTTTCTGAAACAAAACGACAAAATCGATGGACTGTTTGTCGCTGCAGCTTCCGTTTGTTACGGGGGGTGCCTCAAGAGTAAAAACCGAAATGCTCCTGTTTACGATTTAGACATGACCTCCCGCGAAACGGGGAGGGGTTAAAGAGTTTGCAGTAATCGGTTTTATAATTGATTTCCCCTTATCTGCTGCCGAACGAACAAAAATAAGTTCGAAAATGTTTAATTAACGTAGATTTCCTACCGCAATCGCAAAATATGGGGGTAATGGAAACGAAAGAGCGAAGAACAAGTCAGTATGACAATTTAGAGTAATCTGGTTTTATGAGGGCAAGAGAGAAGTAATTCACTTTTTTAAAACATCAGGATATGGATAAAAAAACAATTGGAACAAATGCCGGAATTATATGGGGCTTATTAAGTAACAACGAGAAATGGGATATATCCCGATTAGCCCAGGCCGCGGGGTTGGCTGAAAAGGATATTTATGCGGCAATCGGTTGGTTGGCTCGCGAAAATAAAATAGAAATTGAAGAGGGTCCCGATCATCAGGACAACTTCTATTTGGTAATAGAATATTATTTCTAACAGACTATTATGAAAATTGAAAGTCCGGAGCGAATAGCTTCCGGACTTTTTTTTTGGGAAAAAGACAAACAGGAAATAAGGGCATTCCCTGTCACATAATGTTTTTTTCACGCAGATGAAGTTGCCACTTCCAAGCCGAAGCCATCGTATCCTCTATGGTTTCGCGAGCCGTCCATCCCAATACGTTATTCGCTTTTTGGGGATCAGCCCATATCTGCTCGATATCTCCTTCGCGCCGACCGACAATCTTATAATTTAACGGGTGCCCGGTGACTTTCTCAAACACGCGGATTAATTCGAGAACCGATAACCCTTTGCCGGTTCCTAAGTTGAAAATCTCCACCTTCTCATCCGATTTGTCCTGCAACATGCGCTCGATAGCGATCACATGCGCTTTGGCTAAATCCACGACATTAATAAAATCACGGATACACGATCCGTCGGGGGTATCATAATCATCGCCGAACACACTCAGTCGTTCACGAATGCCGATTCCCGTTTGGGTAATATAGGGAACGAGATTTTGCGGAACGCCTAACGGTAGCTCCCCGATTTTGGCCGACGGATGCGCCCCGATAGGATTGAAGTAACGCAGGATAATGCTCTTTATCGGAGCGCCCGAATGCACAAAATCCTGAATAATCTCTTCATTAATCTGCTTCGTGTTGCCATAAGGGGAAGTAGCCGGTTTGATCGGCGCATTCTCATCTATCGGATTCCGATCGGGTTCGCCGTAAACGGTGCATGAGGAAGAAAATACGATTCCTTTAACGTTATGTTCGGGCATCAACTCCAATAAGTTCAATAGCGACACGATATTGTTCCGGTAATATACAAGCGGTTTCTGTACCGACTCCCCGACCGCCTTGCTCGCGGCGAAATGAATCATTCCGTCGATACCGGGATGTTTGTCGAATACGGCTTTCAGAGCCTTCCGGTCGGTACAATCCTGGTTCTCAAACGCGGGCCGTTGACCGGTAATGGCCGTAATGCCTTCGATAACATCCGCATTGGAATTCGACAAGTTATCGACAATAATGACTTCGTAACCTGCCTGCTGCAACTCTACGACGGTATGCGAACCGATATAACCGGTGCCTCCCGTTACAAGTATTTTTTTTGCCATTCTGATTTTATTTATTTCAAGATTTATTTGTGAGATGCAAAAATACTAAAATAAAAATGATTTCTTCATTAAAAAATCATCTCTATCCTATTAAAATCATAGGATACTTTTTAGATACAAGGGATACAGCCAGTTATAATTCTAATGATTAAATAAATTTCAATTTCTCATCTTTGTATTTTTAAAATATAGTACCAACGCACAAAAATAAATTAACCTTATAAGAGTCTTTGGCTAGGCCCTTTTCCTGAAATAATTAAGAATACAAATATATGCTAGAATATGGACTTAGCGTTTAGTCTCAATTGTTCGACATCAATCGGCACTTAATGTTAAATATCAAAAATGATATTGTTTATATCATTTTTAGTAGCTTTCATAAAATTCCGACCAATATCTTTGCAGTGTAAAATCAGATAACCAAAAAATGCAGGCTTGTTTTGAATGGACGTTAAATGCATCATTCTTTTACTTTCTGAATTTTACTGTAAAAATAAAATTCCAATATTTAGCCATTTTGAAGAATGACACCAAAAAATCAAAATATTGTTTTGCAGGCAAGTCCTTATAAGAATAGGAGAATAAAGGTTAATATCCCCCCCCCCCCCCCCCATTTACATTTATTAACTTAATATATCGGTTTCTAAATACAGTAATCAGAGATTTAAAAAGAGTATCTTTCGAATATAGGATAATCTTTGAGAGTCTTCTTTTACGACTTTGGAACTGCAGAAAGTCCTCTGGAGATTTACGGTATCGTATTTCTCCGAAAGTAGCTGTTGATTACTTTAGTTTATTATTCTACAAGTTGACAAGAATCTTCATCCTCCTCCGAAATAAATATTGGAACTATAGAATAAATTTCTTCTCGTTACTTTTATTATTCTGCGAATCACCGCCTGATATTCGGTGGGGGACAGAAATAGAAATATATATTGATGATCACTTCGATTGTGTTTAATCATCCTAAATAAATCATCATGTTTAAAAATTACAGATAAAAAATCTTTTAAATTTTACAAAATGAATGATCTTCTTTAAAAAATTGCTCTATTCACCATTAAAAAGGATTCAAAATAAGCATTAATGATCTAAACAAATGAAATTAGTAAAGTATTAATCTAAACAAATGAACAAATGAAATGAAAAGAAAAATTAATCTTTTATTATGCATCACTATTCTCTTTCCTTTGTCTTTGATAGCACAGCAAGTTCAAGTGAAAGGAAAAGTAATAGAAGCAGAAACCAACGAACCTTTGCCGGGCGTCAGCATTGTAGTGGATAAATCTACTAGAGGGGTTACGACTGATGTGGATGGCACCTTCGAAATTCGAGTATTACCTACGGACAAATTGGTTTTCTCCTTTATTGGTATGAAGTCTGAAACTATTGAGGTTGCTAATAATACGTATTTGGAAATAAAAATGAGCCCCGTTGCCGGTGAATTGGAAGAAGTAACGATTGTCGCATTTGGGAAACAAAAAAAAGAGAGTGTAATCGGCTCGATAACTACAGTTAATCCTGCCGTATTAAAAGTTCCTTCAAGCAATCTTACTACTGCTTTTGCGGGGCAGATGGCTGGTATAATTGGTTATCAGCGCAGTGGGGAGCCAGGTGCAGATAATGCGGATTTTTTTGTAAGAGGTATTACTACATTTGGCACTAATCGGAATCCACTTATTCTTATTGATAATATCGAGTTATCAACGACGGACTTGGCACGCCTTCAACCCGACGATATTGCTAGTTTTTCGGTCATGAAAGACGCTACTGCCACAGCCTTATATGGAGCACGGGGGGCTAATGGCGTTATCCTTGTGACTACCAAGCAAGGAGAAGAAGGGCCTGCTAAAGTTTCGTTTCGAGTAGAGCAATCTCTTTCTACGCCAACACGTAAAGTCAAGCTTGCTGATCCGGTGACATGGATGCGTTTAGCTAATGAAGCAGTTCAGACGCGAGATCCTCTAGGCTCTGTACCATTTACAGAAGAGAAAATAGATAATACGATTAATGGGACAGATCCGCTGCGTTATCCGGCAGTAGATTGGATGGGAATGTTGATAAAAGATAATGCTATCTCACAGCGTTACAATTTGAATGTGAGTGGCGGAGGCTCCAGCCATCGCTATTATGTAGCGGGTTCTTTCAACCATGACAATGGCATAATGAAAGTAGACAAGCGACAGAATTTTAATAATAATATTGACAATAAATCGTACTCATTGCGTTCTAACGTAGAGTTGAAACTAACTAAGAGTACAAATATGAATGTACGACTCAGTGGTTCTTTTGATGATTATAGTGGACCATTGACTAGCGGAGCAGATATGTTTAAAAATATCATCAAAGCCAATACAGTATTATTCCCTGCTTATTACCCTCCGACATCCAAAACCAGCAGTATCAAACATATCATGTTCGGAAATAAGGATAACCTATATTACAACCCTTATGCTGAATCGGTGAAAGGTTATAAAGAACGCAACCGTTCTCAATTATTAGCGCAAGTGGAATTAAATCAAAAATTAGATTTCATTACTGAAGGATTATCTATAAGAGGCATGTTGAATGTATCGCGGCTCTCCCAATTTTCAGTGAGTCGATTTTACACACCCTATTGGTACGAACTCTCCGGAAAAGATATGGAAACGGGAGAATACAATTTATACAATACTAATACAAACGGTACAGATTGGCTTGATTATAGTGAAGAGAACGTAGATAAAGTAACAAATTCCACTTTTTATACAGAATTAATGGCTAACTATAATCGCACTTTTGAGGATCATGGAATCAGCGGTTTATTAGTAGGTATAGCCCGTCAATCGCTTGATGCAAATACTGGAAGCCTGCAAATGTCCTTACCCCATCGTAATCTTGGCCTTTCAGGGCGTTTTACCTACTCTTATACCAACCGATATTTTTTAGAATTCAATTTTGGATACAATGGATCGGAACGTTTTCATCGATCCCATCAATTTGGTTTTTTTCCGTCAGCAGGTATCGCCTGGAACATTTCCAATGAGCCTTTTTGGGCGCCTTTTAAACAAAAGGTGAACAATTTCAAACTACGTTATTCATATGGCCTAGTAGGGAATGATCAAATCGGGGCAGATTATGATCGTTTTTATTATCTTTCCGAAATGAATATGTCTGACCCAAATCGAAGAATGACATTTGGAAAAAAATTAGGAGAGTGGCAAAATGGTATCTCTGCTAAAAGGGAGGCAAACCCTAATATCGGATGGGAAATATCTTATAAACAAAACTATGCTGCTGAATTAGGATTGTGGAATGATTTGTCGCTTATAATAGAATATTTTCATGAAAAGCGAACAAATATACTTATGGACAGAAGTTATGTTCCTCAAACAATGGGGTTGCCTTATATTATAAAAGCTAATGTGGGCGAAGCTAGCGGATATGGAACTGATATCAGTTTAGAATATCAGAAAAGTTGGGCTAAGGATTTTTGGACATCTGCTAGGGCGAATTTCACATATGCTAGTAGTAAATTCGATATATACGATGAACCCGCATACAAAGAGCCGTGGCGTTCAAAAGTAGGTAAACCGTTAGCTCAAGAATGGGGATATATCGCAGAACGTTTGTTTGTTGATGATGCAGAAACATTAAGTGCTCCCCTTCAGGAAATGACGGCATATAAATATGGAGGAGGAGATATTAAATATACTGATGTAAATGGTGATGGTAAAATTACCGAAGCTGATAAAGTACCTATTGGACTTCCCACAACTCCCGAAATTGTATATGGTTTTGGATTTTCTGTTGGGTACAAAGGATTCGATGCTTCGGTATTTTTCCAGGGACTTTCCAACGAATCTTTTTGGATAGATGCCGAATATACATCTCCTTTTGTGAACAATACTCAACTACTTCAAGCTTATGCCGATAGTTATTGGTCCGAAGGAAATGGGAATATCTATGCTACATGGCCTCGATTAAGTTATGATATTAATAATAACAATATTCAGAAAAGTACTTGGTTTATGCGTGACGGTACATTCTTACGCCTAAAACAAGCAGAATTAGGATATACTATTTCAGGTAAATGGAAACAGAAGCTACACATAAAGAATATGAGATTCTATGTAAGTGGAACAAATCTCTTGCTCTGGAGCCGCTTCAAACTTTGGGATGTAGAAATGGCTGGAAATGGGTTGGGATATCCCATACAACGTGTTATAAATGTAGGACTTAACTTTACGTTTAATTAAGAATAAATCGTTATGAGAAATAATATGATAAAAAAGAATCGAAAATTACCACTCCTGTTAATTTTTTTATTAGCATGTTCATGCAACGACTATCTAAATGTCGTTCCTGAAGGCACGGCCACACTTGAAAATGCATTTAGTATGCGTCAACATACATTGCGATACTTATACACTTGCTATTCCTATTTACCAAGCAATTACTTAGGAGCGAGCATTGATATTATGGGTGGGGATGAAATATGGGTAAAAGATAACCCCCAATTTACACAAGATATCTCCCGTGATGCAAACAAGGTTGCTAGAGGAATGTTAACATCCACCAATAACTTAATGGGAACGTGGCAAAACTACTATGCTGCTATTCGCGATTGTAATAATTTTCTAGATGGTATTGAAACTTTTGAAGTTCCAGACCTAATGGAGTTTGAGCGACGTCAGTGGATCGCAGAAGTAAAAGTATTAAAAGCTTATTATCATTTTCTTCTGTTGCGCCAATACGGTCCGATTCCCATCATTAAGAATAATTTGCCAATATCAACCGACGTAGCAGGTGTTCAAATCCCCCGTAACACAGTTGATGAAGGATTTGATTATATTATGGAATTGTTCCAAGAAGCTATCCCTGATCTTCCTGCTCAAGTAAGGTCTGAGGCTTCTGATTTAGGTAGGGTTACGCTGCCCATTGCTACCGCTTTAAGAGCACAGGTTGCAGTGACTGCTGCGAGTCCTCTTTACAATTGCAATTCGGAATTTGCCCCCATGAAGAATAAAGACGGAACGCAGCTTTTTACTCAAGATCAAGAAAAACGTTTGGAGAAATGGCAAAGGGCGGTTAAGGCTTGTCAAGAGGCAATTCATGTGTGTATAGATTCACTTGGAATGGAACTTTATCATTACCCCGGTGATCCTAAGTATAAACTTTCAGATACAATAAAGCAACAAATGACTCTTCGTCAAGCATTTTGTGAAGATTGGAACAATGAAGTCATATGGGCTGACACACGCCATTGGATATCAACCTTACAAAATCGTGTTTTGCCTATCACATTAAATCCTTTGACCGATTGGGCTCCTGGAATGAGTGAAACATTTTCGATTCCATTACAGATAGCCGAAATGTTTTATTCTGAAAATGGAGTGCCTATTAATGAAGATAATAAATGGGACTACGACACTCGATATACGTTACGGCGCGCCGTTAAAGAAGAAGGCCTTTATATTCGGTCCGGAGGCGAAACAGCTAGGCTAAATTTTGAACGTGAACCAAGATTCTATGCATGGCTCGGCTTCCCACAAGGAATTTGGTACGGCTCCGGTTCATATGACGATAATAAACCTAGTAATCTCTTTAGTCATCCTGAAATTAAAGGATTAAGGAAATCAGAAAAAGATTCTAACGAACCCACTGGCTATGTGCCAAAAAAATGGGTACACTATCAAACACTGCAACCGGCTTCTTTACAAATTAGTATTTATAGTTATATCTGGCCAAAATATAGATTGGCTGAGCTATTACTTTTTTATGCCGAAGCTCTTAATGAAGCGAGTGATACCCCAGAAGCTCGTAATAAATCCATGGAATATATTGATATGATTCGTACTCGTGCAGGATTGAAATCCGTTGTGGAATCATGGACGCTATATTCTAACAACCCTGACAAATATAAGACGCAAGAAGGACTTAGAGAAATCATCCATTGCGAACGATTAATTGAATTGAGTTTTGAGGGAAGTAGATTTTGGGATTTACGCAGATGGAAAACGGCTAGAGTAGAACTAAATAAGCCCATTCAAGGATGGAGATTATTTAATACCGACAATGCCGATATATATAAGCCAATGACTATTTTTAATCAGAAATTTGGATTAAAGAATTATTTCTGGCCTATCTCGGAAAGCGAATTAATGAAAAATATGAATTTAGTACAAAGTTTAGGATGGTAATTTTTAATTTAAATTATTATGAATGATAAGTTTAAAAATATTTGTATTATACTAATTACAATAATCATACTCAATATCCTATGCTCTTGCGAAGAAAGTAAGCCCCTAGTTTATTTCGATGAAGATGCTCCAGCACCCGCAATGATTGATGTAACAACAGTTTTAGTAGAGAATCTAGCAGGTAAAGCGATATTAAAGTACGCAGTGCCAAACGATGAAAATTTATTATATGTAAAAGCTGTATGTGAGATGTCTCCAGGAGTTGAACGTTCTGCACAATCATCACGCTTTGTAGATACATTGACGCTTGAAGGCTTTGCAGATGCAGGAGATTTCCCGGTCAATTTATATACCGTTGGGAAAAACGGAAAAAAATCCGAACCGCTTGTCGTAACGGTATCTCCTCACACCCCTCCTCTTATCGAGGCTTTCCCTTCACTAAATATGATTGCTACATTTGGAGGAATCGAGGGGCATTTCGAAAATTTATACAAAGAAACTCTCAAAGTTGTATTAATGGCTGATACAGCAAATACCGGAGAGCGGACTTTCTTGCAATCGTTCGTAATCAATAATCCGAATGCCGTTTTTTCTATCAGAGATTTACCCTCTAAGCCTGGCAAATTTTATGTTTATTTGATGGATCGCTGGGGAAATAAAACAGATTCGAAAGAGTATGTCCTTACCCCATTATTTGAGAAAAAACTGGATAAATCTTTATGGAAAGAAAACAAATTACCATCTGATTTTAAGAATACATTAGAAAATAATTTTTGGGGATATCAATTTACCGGATTGTTTGATAACACTATTTGTCCAATAAACGGATGGCAAAATACATTTATTCCAGAAGTACGTCCTTTACCGAGTTTTTTTACCATTGATCTAGGCATTACGGCAAAGATATCTCGATTTAATCTAGTTCCTTTCTGGAATTATCTCTATCGCGATTATCCTCGGACTTTTGAAGTTTATGGTACGACTAGCAGAAATCCTGGCGATGATCTTGATGGAGAGGAATGGAAACTTATTGGGAAATATGAATCTTATAAGCCATCAGGACCAGACCCGTCCGTAATTACTGCAGAAGATAGAGCTTTCCTCTGGCCCAACGGTGAGAATTTTGATGTAAAACCATCCGATTTTCAACTAGATCCTTATTTTCCAGTTAGAATGATACGGTTCAAAATTACAAGTCTTTGGCACGAAGAAGAGAGGTATTCTTATGATGAACTAACCATTTGGGGCGAAGAGGTAGAAGAATAAATAGGAGATTAATAACATATTAATTTTTATCCAAATGAAAAAAATAAATCATATAAAAAATAATCATCAAAAAAACACGATACTTTGTATTGTCTGTGCTTTTATTGTATTGCTATCTTGTAAAGATCAGGATGTAATGTTCAAAGAATATGTTGTCGAAGGGGGCATTTCCTATTTAGGAAGTGTTTCAGGCCTCACGTCTCGTATCGGATTTAACCGATTGGAAGTCAATTTTAACGTAGTTGACATGAAAACAACTAAGGTAGGGATTTATTGGAATGACTACCAAGATTCAGTCATGGTAAATATAGGCAAACAAAAAGTTATTCATCAAATAATCGAATTACCTGAAGGAGAGTATTCACTGTTTGTAAAATCTTTTGACGAAAAAGGTAATTCTTCCAATGCTGCTGAATTAATTACCCGAACAGTTGGTAATGACTACCTTGTATCTCTTGCTCATCGTGGTATTAAATCGAAGAGTACAACTTTTAAGGACGACCTGTCTATTGAGTGGTTAAATCCTGACCCTGTAAATGGTGCACGCTTTACGAATTTAATTTATACGGCAACAGATGGAAAACTAAAACGATTACGAGTAGATAATGGGACAACTTTTACTTCAATTAATGACTATAAGCAAGGAACAACTTTTAAGAGAGTTACGTATTATAGCCCAGACAACAAATGGCTCGATTCTATAGTGCCTCCTGCAGTAGACGAAGTCTCATTAATGATTGATAAAAAACTAGGTGGAATTATAGAATACTCGTCACAAAGTGGTAATAATGTCGCATCTAATTTTTATAACGGAAACTTTGGAGATACTTGGTTGACAAATAATAATTATCCTCAATATATTACCGTTGACCTCGGTCGAGAAATCCCTGTTTCTGGTTTTGGGATATGGCCATCTTATCAAATGACGGGAGGTAAAGCAGATCCCAGAGCACCAACTAGTATCAAATTTGAAAGTAGTCTTGACAATATAGATTGGAGACCACTCGCAAATTTTGACTATGATAATAGCTTGTATTATAACATGAGGCTTTTTAATGTACCTATTACTTTAGCTCGTTTCGTACGTTTTTCAGGTGTAGAATGTTTATCCGCTCCTATATATTCGGAGAGCATCGGTGGTGAGGGAACAAAAGAAATGAGTCTTGCGGAATTAGATGTTTTTTTTCAGATACTAAATTGATCTTTGTATCAATAAAAAATAATCATTCCTACTTTGATTTACATTGGCTTTATTTGTATATTTAATGTCAATAAGAAGGAAAATAGAGTGTTTTTTTACTTGCTTTATTTTCCTTCTATCCCATTAATAAACATAATATGTATTTAAAACGAGATGATAATGAAAAATATTAACGAAAAAGTGTACCTTTTTTTATGTCTTATAACTTTCTTTCTGTTTTTTCTCCAAGGAGAAGTACAATCTCATTCTATACAAGAGAAAGGAAATAAATGTCATAAGCGTTCTAACGCATGGATCTGCAAAACAGATATAGCAAATTTGGATAGTAGCGTGACAAATAAGCAACAAAATGTTGCAAAGAGAATTAGCGAAACTGTAGCCGTTATGACTTATAATATATATGGAGCAAGGCCGAATGGTATACAAAATATAGAAGAAATTGCAAAAGTTATAACACAAGTAAATCCTGATTTAGTAGCTTTGCAAGAAGTTGATAAATATACACAGAGAAATGCCCATATAGGTGATGTCGCAAAACGACTTGCGGAAATAACAGGAATGCACTATTTTTTCTCCAAAGCTATAGATTTTGACGGTGGTGAGTATGGAGATGCGGTATTATCTAAATTACCGATAAAGGGAACCAAAAGTTATATGTTAGGAACTACGCCGGAATTACCAGGCGAAAATCGATCTGTTGCTCGAGTTACTGTTGAGAAAGGAGGTACTGAATTTTATTTTATCAGTACTCATTTTGATCATCTGAATAAGGAGACTAATCGAGTGAAACAAGCAAGAGATTTTGTCAATATTTTAAAGAAATTAGACAAGCCCGTTATTGTAGGCGGAGATTTGAATGATGTCCCAGACTCTAAGACTATAAGCATTTTACGTGAGCATCTATTATTTGGAGACAGAAATGATTTGAATTCGTTTACATTTCCTACATCTACACCGAGTCAAACGATTGATTATTTAATGTATTTTCCGAATTCTGCTTTTAGAATTAACTTGTACAGGGTATACACTCCGGCCTCTATAACATCTGACCATTTTCCGGTTATAGCTATTTTTAAAATCAATTCAAAATGATATTTTATTTTTTTGTATAATAATGTGAACTCGATATAACAAAAGCGGTTAATTATTAAGCCTATAGCTGGAATTTATTATTTCATAATTCATGAGTTTTTCAAAGAATTTGACGTCCTCATTAGGGATTATTCGCTGCGACAAGCAAAAATCAAGGAAAAGGAACTGTAAATTCACGATATCTCAAAGTGAAGTGATGACTATTTGGGTTCTAGTCCAGAACCGGGCATTCAAAAACTAAAAAGTTTCTATATAATACAATAGATGACTTTGTTGAAAAAGACAAGTTACCTACAGCTTAGGTCGAACTCACGTTAATCAAATTTCATTATCTGAAAAAAAAATTTTTTGATTTGAATGGGCAACATGACTAAAATAAAACAACGTATCTTTGCGGAAAAAACGACGCGATGTATCCTATTGACAAATTACGCGAAGAAGCTGCTTTGAAAGCGCCGGAGTGGATCGCCTATTATAAAAAGAACCGTAAAAGACTGATGAAAATGAATCGCGAGCTTCTGTCGTTGCACGAAGAAGCGTCCAACGAAATCGATTGCCTGCAATGCGGAAACTGTTGCCGGCATCTGGGGCCGAGAATCCTTGAAAGGGACATCGACACGCTTGCGAAAGCTTTGCGCATAAAGCCGGCAGCTTTTATCGACGCTTATTTACGAATCGATGAAGACCGCGATTGGGTATTTAGCGCCGAATCTTGTCCTTTCCTGGGAGAAGATAATTATTGCGCCGTTTATAAAGACCGGCCGAAAGCTTGCAGGGATTATCCCCATACCGACCGGAAGAAATTTCATCAGATTTATGCTTTATCGGTAAAGAACGCGTCTTTTTGCCCCATCGTTTTCCGCGTCCTGGAACAATTAAAAGGATTATAATCGAAAAAATAACCGGGAGCATCGTTTCGAACAATGCCCCCGGATACAGTCTTAAATCTGGAATCTGGAATCTGGAATCTGAAAATCACAACTCCTTCAGTAATTCCTCCACAGCACGCTTCAATTGCAGGTCATCGGCGCTCAACAACGATTCCGGCGTATTATAAACCTCCACGTCCGGTTCCAACTGCGTATTTTCCAATACATGCCCCTTCATATCCACCACCGTTACTTGCGGAATGCCGAAAACAAGCGAAGGATCGATTTGCTGCTCCCACCATACGGCCGTCATTGTTCCGGGAACAGGGGCGCCGACCAATTTACCGATACGCAATTCTTTATACAGCCAAGGAAAACCATGCGCGTTGGAATAGTTGCTTTCTCCCATTAATACAATGGAGGGTTTGGTCCATTTATTAAACGGATCACTTCCGATATACTGCCCGCGCGGTTTAAATTGCTGATACTCTTTGCCGCTTAACAAGGTGGCCAGATCGTCATGCAGCCAACCGCCTCCATTGAAGCGGGTATCGATGACGACCGCTTCTTTATTGCGGTATTTCCCGAGTAACTGCTGATAAACGTCACGAAAACTGCTGCTGTTCATCCCCTGGATATGGATGTAAGCAATACGCCCGGCGGAATATTTATCGGCCAACACTTCGCGTTGCTCTACCCAACGGCGATACAACAGCTCGTTTTCTTGTCCTTGGGAAATCGGTTTGACAAATTCCTCGAAACGATCGCCGGAGTCGGGTGTATGGGCAGATAAGAGTACTCGTTTTCCGACTTTTCCGTCCAGGAGATGCCAATAGGTTTTCCCGGCCTCAATCGATTTTCCGTCTATTTTATCGATGACGACTCCCGGTTTCAGTTTAGAATCGGAACGAAGCAACGGACTACCCTTCATTATTTCTTTGATCTTCAATCCGTCGCCGTTGTAATCTTTATCCCAAAAGACGCCCAAAGCGGCCGTTTCCCATCGGGTCTTGGGTGCGCCATAGCGGGCGCCGGTATGCGAAGCGTTCAGTTCGCCCAACATCTCGGAGAGCATTTCGGAAAAATCGAAATTATTATTAATATGAGGCAAAAAACGCTGATACGCATCCTTATACATTTCCCAATCGATACCGTGCAGATTTTTATCGTAGAATTTATCCTTTACTTGTTTCCACGCATGTTCAAAAATATAGTTCCGTTCTTCCGCGCTGCGATAATTGAATGGGGCTGCGAAGGACACGTTCGTCACTTTTCCTCCGGCGATTTTTTTAATGACGCCTTGCGACACCAAAAAGATATTCTTGCCATCCTTATCGGCAATCAGCCTTCCCGCTCCCACGTCTTTGCTGAGTATTTTGGTCGAATTTTCAAGAAAATCCTGTTCCCATAAGTCATAACCCTTTTCAAAACGAGCCAGATAGTACAATTTCGTTCCTTCTTTATTCAGATACGCATCGGCCAGATTGGACGAATGCCGGGTCAGGCGTTCCACCCGGTAACGGCGGTTATCCAAATCAAAATCCAAAGGCTCTGCCGCTTTCGTGGAATCCTTTTCGGCCTCTTTCGTCTTGTCGTCCTCTTTTCCTTTATCTTTATCTTTATCTTTCTTCTTCTGCTCTTTTTCGAGTTCTTTTTTCAATTCACGTTCTTCCTTCGTCAACTTAAAGTCATCGTACGCATCGCCCGTAAGGAACATCAGATAGACATCATCCTGCGCTCCCCAACTTCCATGGCTACGGTAACCGGCCCTGTCGGAAAAGAAAAGAATCGCTTTGCCGCCGAGCACCCATTTGGCTTGCACATCGGTGTAGCCGCTCTCGGTCAAGTCGGTTATTTGTCCGCTTCCATCGGCTTTGATAAGAGCGACATCTTTATTGTTCCATCCTCCGACACCGATATAATCGGATAGGATCCATTTACTATCGGGTGACCATTGATACCATTGATCGCCATCGCTGTACGAATAATTAAACTTTCCATCCATTACTTTCCTCGATGTATTGGAAGCCAAATTCAACACTCGGATTTCCGACCGGTTTTCCAAATAGGCGATTTCTTTGCCGTCGGGCGAAAAAAGCGGTTGGAATGCCGATGTGGCCGTTTGGGTCAATTGCGTTTCTTTCAATTCCTTCGCATAAACAAAATACGAATCGTCTTTCCGTACAAGATCGGTTTTGTATACATTCCAAATATTCCCCCTTTCGGAAGAATACACCAGCGAACGTCCGTCGGGACTAAAATCCACGTTTCGTTCCTGCTCGGGGGTATCGGTAATTTGTTTTGTCGAAGAAAACTCAACGGAAGTAACGAAGACATCGCCTCGGGCAATAAAGGCGATCTCTTTTCCATTGGGAGATACGGCGATGGAAGTGGCCCCTGCCGTCAACGTTTGTTGCAACAAATCGCGCTCGAAATCATCGGAGACAATCTCGATAGAAATCTTTTTCGGTTTCCCGTTATTGGGCAAATAATACAATTCGCCATTAAACGAAAAGCAAAGATTATCTTTCTTGTCGGCCGACAAAAACCGGACCGGATGATCCTTGAAGTTCGTGATCCGCACGGGGGATCCGCCTTCCAGCGGGGCCTTATACACATTAAAGGATCCGTCTTGCTCGCTCAAATAAAAATAGCTCCGACCGTCGGAAGACCACACGGCATTGCGATTCTCGCCTTTAAAACCGGAGAGTTTCCTGTGCGAGCCATCGGCGCTATCGTATAACCAGACATCGCGTGTGACCGACGAAGTATGATGCTTACGCCAGGTATCTTCATATCCCTTTTTATCGGTATACAAATACTTTCCGTCTTTTATCGACACATCTTCGAAATGAAATGGCAGGAACATTTCGGGGCGGCTCGCCTGTAAATCCACCTGATATAATTGTGTAAATATACCGGATGGGAACTGTTGATTATCGATATGGGGTTGTATATTTGCGCTAAACAGTACTGTTTGATTATCTTGAAAAGCGGCGGGATATTCATTCGCCGAATGGGACGTCAGGCGGGTTGCCGTTCCTCCGTCTTTCGATACGACAAACACATCGAAACTTCCCTCGCGATTGGACGCAAAGGCCATTTTCTGCCCGTCCGGTGACCATACCGGTTGGGTATCATGCGAAGGATGCGAGGTAATCTGATTCGCTTTTCCTCCGCCCACCGAGACCGTGTAAATATTGCCTTTATAGGTAAAGGCAATCTCCGACCCATCCGGAGAAAGAACACTATTTCTTAACCAAAGAGGCGCACTATGCCCTTGCATTGCTATGAGAAAAAAAAGAAGCAATGCCGAAAATAAAGATCTTTTCATTATACTTGCAATTTTAGAAACGATTTATCGTTATTACTGACTCGATAAAATAATTAATCGTGCAAATATACCGAATTGTCTCGAAATCAAAAGGCGAAAAATTCTATTTAATTTACAAAATCCGGTTTATTGATGTATAATGTGTTATATTTGTAAACGATTCGTAATTGAATTACCCGGATATATTTTTCTGCTATGACCTATGACATAAAGACATACTATCGTAAAGAAGATTTGCCGGTATTACCGGATGTGAATTTCTTCCATCATGCTTCCTCGTTTGATTTGTATAAAGGCATCGCTTATTACCAGCCCTTTATGCTTGTTATGTTTGATGAGGAGAAACCGATAGCCGCTATGTTTGCCGTAATCATGCGCACGAACCGCTTCCTTTACGGTTCGTTGTTTAAACGCTGCCATATATCGCAACAACCGGCTTTCTTCGAAACAAACCTCCCGAGAATCGAGATTTTCAATCAACTCATCACCCGTTTGGTGAAAGAGGTTCGCAACAAAGTCTTTTTTATCCGATACGAAAATATCGGCGATGCGATTTTCGGATATAAAGGATTTCGTGAAAATCGCTTCTATTCGGTAAAATGGATCAACATCCGCAATTCGCTGCAACGGAAAAGAAAAGTGTGGAACCAACTTTCGGCTTCGCGTAAGAATCAGGTCAATCGTGCAAAACGAAAGCATGTTGTTCTGGAAGAACTCACATCCGAAAATAAAATGCCGGAAATCTATCAACTGATCGTCGAGACAACCGATTGGCGGCTGATTAACCGTTTCCCGCCCTATTTGTATTTTGAAAACTTTTTCCATTACTACATCAAACAAAATAAAGGGAAGATTCTGTTAGCACGCTATCAGAACAAAATTATCGGAGGCATTATTCTCGGGTTCGACAAAAAAACGGTGTATTGTATTTATTATTGGGCGAAAGCGAAAAGATACAAGACGTTATATCCTTCTATCTATACCATTTACTCGGCAATGAATATCTCTGAAAAAAAAGGATTTGAATATTTCGATTTTATGGATACCGGATTTATCAATGAAAAAGCCGGAAAACCCCGATTTCTGCTCCAATTCGGCGGTAAACAACGCGCCACGCGTCGATGGTACCGCTTCAATTGGAAATTACTCAATTTCTTTGCCAATAAAATCTACGATTAAAAGGAGGAAAAAGCAAAATACATTGCAAACAAAAGTAAACAAAAAGCCGAAAAACGCCATAAACATCCCGATAAGGTTAAAAAACAAGAAATATGCGGTTTTTTTCTCGAATATATTTGGAGATATCGTCAAAGCACCCTATATTTGCATCGTGTTTTTCATGGTATTAGATTTAAGGTTAACAATGAAGATTGGTTGTCGTGAGACAACCTTTCCTTTTTTATATACTTCCCATTCTCTAGCCTCTAATTTCCAACCTCCAACCTCCAGTTTATTTATATTTCTCCCACAAAGCTTCCTGAATAATTTCTTTAGAACGTTCCACTAATTGCGGTATGTCGGTTTCGGATAATGACTCCGTCGGGATAGGCGGATGAATAACGAGTTCGAGCGTGCCGGGAGTAAACAGCAGGGTATTTCGACTCATTACATCAAAAGGCCCATTCAACGTGAGCGGAACGACAGGTAACTTCATATCATACGCAATCTGAAACGCACCGCGACGAAAGCGCCCCATTTTTCCGGTGTGTGTCCGGGAACCTTCCGGGAAAAGCATAATGGAAACGCCATCGACAATCTTCCGCTGTGCTTGAAAGATCGTTTTTGCACGGGCTCCGGGACTGGAGTTGTCGACAAACACATGTCCGGCCATCTCTGAGGCAAATCCCACAAAAGGAATATTCCTCAGACTTTTCTTTTGCACCCATTTAATATTTTGATTCAAGTAACCGTACACTAAAAAAATATCGAAAGCGCCCTGATGATTCGCGATAAAAACATACGATTGATTCGGATCGAGATGTTCCCGCCCACGAACTTTTATCCGGCACAAAGCTAAACGACACGTAATTTTCGACCACCATTTCGGCGGATAATATCCCCAGAACTTGCTCCCGAAAACAGGTGCAAAAATCATGACGGTCAAGGCCGTCATGAACGTACTGATAATAAAAAGAGGAACAAAAACAATCCACTGGTATACAAAACAGAGGCCTTTTTTTAGAAATTTCATATTCTTCTATATTGATACGACACAAAAATAAACAATTTATATTCTCATCAAAAAAAATGAAGCTTTTGTTCTCGTACGGCTATCGTCCGTCCAGGAACATCCGCATGGTCATTCCTTATAACGAGAGAAATTCGGATCTCAGCAACGCCATAATCAAAGCGTCCCTATATTTTCCATTCACATAAAACGCTTCTTTCAACAAACCTTCTTTTTTGAAATGACATTTTTCGTAGATATATACGGCTTTTGCATTATCCGGATCGGCATATAAAAAGACTTTATGCATATTCAACACTTTAAACGAATATTCGAGGGCCAATTTCGTGGCTTGTTGAGCATAGCCTTTCCCTTCATATTCCGGTGCGATAATGATCTGAAATTCACAATTCCGGTGAATGGTATTGATATCGATCAATTCCACCAAGCCTACACGTATTCCGTGCCCGTCTTCTACTATAAAGCGCCGTTCTGCCTGATCCAGGATATGGAGATCGTATATTTGAGTTAACTCATCCAACGAAAAAAAAGGTTCTTCAAACCAATATCTCATAATATTCGCATTGTTGTCCAACAAATGCACAAACAGCAAATCGCCTCTTTCAAGAGGCCTTATCTTTATTTTTTGAATATCACTCATATTCCAATTTTTATTTAACTTTCAAAAGAAGCCCGTCATTCCGCACCCGGCTCGATGCGGAATCCCTGATTAAAAACGATTACCAGCGGCAACCCTCTTTTTCCATTGCCAATTGTCAATTGTCAACTTCCCGCCTGCCGGCGAAGAAAGGCCAGTGCCTTTTCCATATCCTGAGGGGTATCGATCCCGATGGTTTCCCGCTCCGTAATTCCCGCTTTGATAGTGAATCCATTTTCGATCCAACGCAACTGTTCGAGCGATTCGGTCTTTTCTAAGGGCGACTGCGGTAGTTGCGTAATACGACGCAGCACATCGGCACGATAACCGTACACGCCGATATGCTTGTAAAAAACATGCCTGTCGAGCCATTCGCTGTGATGTGCGTCACGGACATACGGGATAACGGATCGACTGAAATAAACGGCTTCCGAACGATTATTCAACACCACTTTCGGGGATGCAGGATTGAATAAGGCTTCGAACCCGTCTTCTTTACGGAAAGGTTTTACCAAAGTCGCAATTTGTACGTCGGAAGAATCAAAGCAATCGACGAGCGTGCGTATTTGCTCAGGATGAATAAACGGTTCGTCGCCCTGTATATTTAAAACGACATCGAACGCACCGCCAACACGCTCCAATGCTTCCCGGCAACGATCCGTCCCACTTTTATGCGCCGGGGAAGTCATGACGGCTTTTCCCCCGAAAGCCGATACGGTATCGAGGATGCGGCGGTCATCCGTCGCAACCCATACCTCTTTCAACACTTTTTCCACTTGTTCATAAACCCGGCGGATCATCGGTTTGCCATCCATATCGGCCAACGGTTTGCCCGGATAACGCGACGAGGCATAACGCGCCGGAATAATCGCTACTATTTTCATTGTTTCATTACATATAATTGAAAGTTCTCATACCGTATCACCTTCACCGGTTCATCTTGTTCGATAAATCCCTTCACCGAAACGGCATCATACAACTCACCCTCGATACGTATCCGTCCCGACGGACGCAGGCCCGTGACCGAAACACCTATTTTGCCCACCATCGATGCCGGCTCCATCGAAACCGAAACCGTTCCTTTCTGATCGGCCAGCAACGCCACCTTCCGGAAAAAACCCGGTTTACCGATACGGCTCGACAAATAAACGATCAACACGGACCCAAGCCCCAATCCGGCGAAGACGATCACGAGCGCACGGAAAAGTTGCATCACGGGCAAACCGTCGAAATGAAACCGGATATTCCCGATAAGCGCTAATAGTAATCCGGAGACAATAAAAAGAATGCCGACGATTCCGGTCACCCCGAACCCCGGCACCACCAACAACTCGAACACCATCGCTATCAGACCCAACACAAAAAGCAAGACTTCCCAATTCTGGGCATATCCCGTCAGATAAAGCGGCGTAAAATAAAGCAAGGCCGCCGCGATGGCCACCGCCAAAGGAAAACCGACTCCGGGCGATTGCAACTCAAAGTAAATGCCGCCGATGATGAGCATAATCAGCAGCGACTGTATAATACCATTCATCAAAAAGCCCTTTATTCTATCGTAAAAGGTCGCGTTATAGGTTTTTAGTTCATAATCGTTGTATCCGAGATATTGCACGGCGACGTGATGGAGAGTAGAAGCTATGCCGTCGCAATACCCTAATTCCATCGCCTGTGCGGGAGTGAGCGTGAGAATTTGCGTGGAATCGGCATACCCGGGAACCACAATACGTTCATCCACCATCGCTTCGGCGACTTTCGGATCCCGGATCCATTGTATTATCGTATCCTTTCCCTCGACAAGGGTATCGTGCCCGTGGCTTTCTGCGGTAGCCCGAATGATCGCGCGCATATACGATTGGTATTTATCGGGCGCCTTAGCCCCGTCGGCGGCATTTACCACCGTTGCAGCCCCGATAGAAGCGCCGGGACGCATGAAAATCCGGTCACAGGCAATGGCTATAAGGGCTCCTGCCGATGCCGCGTTGTTATTGATGAATACATAGACCGGCAAAGGCGACTCTAAGATGGCCGTCCGCATGGAATTGGCTTCAAGAACCGCCCCTCCGTACGTATTCATATCGAGGAGCACACACTCTGCCTGCAACTGCACGGCTTCATGCAATCCGTTGCGCAGGTAAATCCATGTATTGCTTCCGATATTCTCACGTATGTTTATACGGTATATCAAGGGCTTAGCATTCTCTTGCGCCGAGGATACAAACCCTACGAAGAAGAAAATAAAAAGGATTGTCGCCCGAATATTTCTCATTCTTTAACATGTTTAAGGAACAAAGATACTATATTTTGAGGTTTATTCAATCTTTCATCGGAAAATGTGTTGTACATTTGTATTTTAAATCTCTTATTATGCATGAGATATTATTAAGCATCGGATCGAACATATACGCAAAGGCAAATATTGATAAGGCAAAAAGAATGCTTCATCATATTTTTCCTGAAATTAATTTCACCCCCACTATCATTAATATGCCTGGGGAAGGATTGTATCCATATCCCTTCAGAAACGCGTTGGCTATGTTTCAAAGCGATTTGACATCGAAAGAAATCATAGAAAAAGTAAAGCGTATCGAATCGGCATTGGGCAGGACTCCACAAGATAAAGAAATAGGCAAAGTCGTCATCGATATCGATGTCTTGAAGTACGACGACGAAATACTTCGCCCCTCGGATTACGAACGGAATTATGTCCAGTATCTAATGAATAAGTTCGAATCGGCATAGTCTCTTTGCGACGGGTGCACGATTCTATAGGGTTTTTGCGACCATCTACATAGGCTAAGGACAGATTCTTCGGAACGGCAACGGATACCCCGCAGTTCTTCTCCTTTCGGGGGAAGGTAGAAAGGGGCTAATTCAACCGGGTAACCGATTTGACACCTTTCACCGACTTGAGCTTCTTCATCAGTTGTTCCAGCATGGAAGTATTGGCCAACATCACAGTGATGTTTCCCTGAAACAAGCCGTCGTTGGAATCGATGGAGATGGACCGCAACTGCACACCGTCTTCTTTCGAAATGATCGACATTAAGTTGGAAACAATATTTATTTGATCGTTTCCGATAATACGCAAGATAGTGGCATAGTTGGAACTGCCCGTTTTGCCCGACCACCGGGCTTTAATGACACGATATCCGAACCGCGAAAACAGATCGTGCGCATTGGGGCAGTTTGTCCGGTGTATCTTTATTCCTTGCGACGAGACAAAACCGAAAATATCATCTCCGAAAATCGGGTTGCAACACTTGGCTAACTTATAATCGATGCCCGTAAGATGTTCGTCGATCACCAATTCATCTTGTGCTTGCTCAACGACCGACCCGGGCCTGACAACAAAATTCTCAGCACTTACGTTCGCCGCAAAATCACGCTGTTCGGACTCCTTGTTTTCGAGTTCGAGATAGCGGTCAATCACCCAATTAATATCTAACTTGTCCACGGCAATGTCCGCATAAAAATCGGTCACCGTTTTATATTTCAGCTTTTTAATAAGCTGCATCAATATGGAGTCATCCATATCGATCTTCCGGTTTTTCATCCGGCGGGAAAACGTTTCTTTGGCAATATCGACCTGTTTGGCGGCTTCCTCTTTCAGAAGCTGACGGATTTTGGTACGGGCTTTTGAAGTCACCACGAAACTAAGCCAATCCTGATTGGGGGACTGATGCGACGAAGTATTTATCGCCACCTGATCGCCGCTTTTCAACACATATTTTATCGGTACGTTCTTCCCGTTCACCCTTCCCGACACGCACGAAGCACCCAGTTTAGAGTGAATAGCAAATGCAAAATCGAGTACGGTAGCGCCCTTGGGCAATTTGAAAAGATCTCCTTTCGGAGTAAAGACAAAAATCTCTTCGTCGTATAAATCCAGTTTAAAGTCCCCCAATTTTTCCTGAATATCGGCATCCTTATTTTCGAGAGACTCCCGTAGCGAACTTAGCCATTCATCAAGCGTCGATTCACCTTTTATTCCCTTATACTTCCAGTGTGCCGCCAGACCTCTCTCGGCGATTTCATCCATGCGGCGGGTCCGTATCTGCACCTCCACCCAGCGCGAGCCGGGGCCCATCACGGTAATGTGCAACGATTCGTAGCCGTTGCTTTTGGGAATAGCCAACCAATCTTTCAACCGTTTCGGATTGGGTTGATACATATCGGTAATGATGGAATAGACCTGCCAACATTGGGCTTTTTCCTCGTCGAGCGGCGCATCGAGGATGACTCGAATGGCGAACAAATCATAAATATCCTCGAATGGGATTTTCTGCTTTTTCAGTTTGTTGTTAATCGAGTAAATCGATTTGGTCCGTCCTTTGATATCGTACTTTAAGTCCGTTTTGTCCAGCCGTTCTTTCACCGGATGGATAAACTCCTCGATATATTTTTCGCGCTCGCGTTTCGTTTCGTTCAGTTTCGTGGCGATGTAATCGTACATATCACGGTCGGTATATTTCAACGACAAATCCTCCAATTCCGATTTTATCGAATACAAACCCAGACGATGAGCCAACGGAGCATACAGATAGGCCGACATGACGGACAGTTCCAAGCGTTCCGCTTGCTGGCCGTTACGCGCCTCGCGCATCAGCGCCAGATGACGGGCGATCATAATAAAAACCACACGAATATCTTCCGCCATAGACAACAGCAGGCGGATATAATTCTCCGATTCCACCGCCGTTTTTTTATCGCTGAATTCATTCACCTTAAGCAATCCGCGCAGGATACCTTCGACTTCGTTTCCAAAAAACTTCTTCGTCTCACGTAAAGAATAAACCTCTTTTTGAATCGGTTGGAAAAGTAAAACCGCACAAATAGTATGCTGCTTCAATCCAATTTCATCAATGGTAATAGCCGCCGTTTTCATGCGGTGTATCAAGTCGCGTAAAGCCGCCTTGTCAAAGACGCCCTCCTGCGTGCGCAACGAATCGGAGACAATACTCTTTAACAGGCAAGTCTTTTCCAAAGTCCACTCGCGCCGTAAAAAGCCATATAGCTTACGGTAAAGCTGAATAAAATCCTTCCGTTCGATCAGTAGAGGTTCTTCCATTGCTTCTTGTTTTTGATTGCAATGCACAAATTTACTATTTTTTGTTCCAAACGATCACTTTTTGATGCGGAATATTATAAAAAATGATGCGCCCCGGTTTGCTTTGCCTTTTGGCTTTATTTATGTATTTTTGCTGTGGATTATAGCGAACATGAAGAAAAAGGCTGACATTGGAAGGAAAGAAATAGGAAACACATACAATTAAATAATGCAACAGAGAATATGAAAAAAGTCATGATGATGATCCTCGGAGCTTTATTTTGCTTCTCGATGGAAGCACAAAAAGCGTCGGAAGTTTACTTGCCACTCAACGATGGCTGGCAATTTACACAAACCGGCAAAAACGATTGGCGGAACGCCGAAGTGCCGGGATCGGTACAACGCGATTTGATTCGCTATAAAGTATTACCCGATCCGTATTACGGCACGAATGAAAAGAAGGTACAATGGCCCGAAAAGGAGGATTGGGATTTCAAAAAAACGTTCTCTGTCACCGCCGAACAACTGAAGTACGACGATGCCGTAATCTTTTTTGAAGGACTCGATACCCATGCCGACGTCTTTTTAAATGGCTCGCGTATTTTTCAATCGGCAAACATGTTCGTCGGGCACAAAGTGTCGGTGAAAAACGTTCTTCGCGAAGGAGACAACAAGTTGTACATCCGCTTTCATTCGCCCGTCACCTATATGGAGCCTGCGTATTTGACCAACGGCTATAACTATCCGGCCGGAAACGATCATAGCGACGTCAAGATGAGCGTTTTCTCACGCAAAGCGCCTTACCAGTTCGGCTGGGACTGGGGAATGCGGCTCGTTCAGATGGGCATCTGGAAACCGGTGTCGCTCACCTTTTATAATCAGGCACGCATCGAGGATTATTTCGTCAAGCAAACATCCGTCGGTAAAGAAAAGGCCGAGATAGAGCATCGAGTTGAAGTCTACTCCGTAACCGAAGGCCCGGCGACCTTGTCGGTCAGCGCTTCATTCGATAACAAACCGGTTGAAACGGTGCAGAAGGACGTGGTATTGCAAAAAGGAAAAAACATCGTTTCGCTGCCCATGACCGTCAAGAACCCTCATTTATGGATGCCGGCCGGCTGGGGAGAACAATATCTATACGATTTTTCGGTGACCCTCTCGATCCGCGACCAAGCGATTGCGCAAACAACCGAACGCACCGGCTTCCGTTCCGTACGTCTCGTACAAGAGAAGGACGAACACGGACGGTCGTTCTACTTCGAAGTGAACGGTATCCCTTTGTTCGCCAAAGGCGCGAATTATATTCCCGGAGAGATCCTGCGCACCCAACAAGATTCGGCTTACTACGAACGGCTTTTCGATCATGTCACCTCGGCAAATATGAATATGCTTCGCGTATGGGGCGGCGGGACCTACGAAGACAATTACTTTTATCGCCTCGCCGATGAAAAAGGCATTCTCATCTGGCAGGATTTTATTTTCGGATGCGTCCCCTACCCTTCGGATGATGCCTTTTTGGCAAACGTTGCCGAAGAAGCCGTCTACAATATCAAGCGCCTGCGAAACCACGCCTCGCTGGCATTTTGGTGCGGCAATAACGAAATATACGAAGGAATCAATTATTGGGGATGGGATAAGGAATATCCTTCGGAAGTGCTCGACGAATGGCGTCGCGGCTATGACAAGACTTTCCGCGAATTGATCCCCTCGCTGGTGACGGAATATGACGGCACACGCAGCTATATCCACGGTTCGCCCTACGATTCCAACTGGGGGCGTCCCGAAAAATTCAGCGCCAGCGACGTTCACGATTGGGGATTATGGCACGGACGCATGCCTTTCGAAGCGATGGCGGACAGGTTGCCCCGCTTTGCCAGCGAATTCGGATTCCAATCCTTTCCCGAAATGAAGACCATTCGCACGTTTGCCGAAGAAAAAGATTTCGATATCAACTCCGATGTAATGAAAACGCATCAAAAAAGCGGTATCGGCAACCAGGCGATCAAAGAATACATGGAAATGTATTATCATACGCCTAAAAACTTCGAAGATTTCATCTATGTCGGCCTTATCATGCAAGGCAACGGCATGGAGGAAGCCGTGGAAGCCAATCGCCGCGGACGGCCTTATTGCATGGGCGCCCTTTACTGGCAAATCAATGACGACTGGCCCGTAGTTTCGTGGTCGAGTATCGATTATTACCAGAACTGGAAAGCGCAACATTATAAAATGAGGAATGTGTTTGCACCGCTGGCTTTAGGTGTGGAACATAAAAACAATGTCCTCACCTACTTCACCATGTCCGATAACCTGCAAGATATCGACGACTTGCAACTAAACGTACAAGTGCTCGATTTCTCGGGAAAGAGACTGAAGTCGTTTACCGAAAAGATATCGGCCAAAGCCAATGCCAGCACTCGGGTAAAAGCGTTCAACACATCGGAGCTGGTTACGGAAGAGGAGAAACACCGTGTCGTCATACACGCCTGGTTAAGCGATAAGAAAGGTGCTGTGATCTCGCAGCGGAACTATTATTTCTACTGGCCCAATAAACTGGAACTGCCGGAAACGGCCGTCCATCATACGGTGAAGTATGCCGATGGAAAATATACGGTCACCTTATCCGGTAAGAAACTGGCAAAAGACGTGTTCGTGGAAATTCCGGTACTGGGTGCATCGTTTAGCGATAACTTCTTCGACTTGCTTCCGGGCGAAAAGAAAACCATCGTCATAACGTCTCCCGAATTGAAAGCTTCGGCTAAAACACCCATCACGGTGAAACATTTGCGAGAGACGTATTAAAATGGAGATTAGAGATTGGAGATTAGAGATTGGAGATTGGAGATTAGAGATTGGAGATTAGAGATTGGAGATTGGAGGATGCGAAAATAAATTTGTATCTTTGCATCCTTAAATAAAAAATATTCAATCGATAAATAGTATATGGCAAAGGAATTGAAAGAACTTACGCCGCGAAGCAAAGACTATTCGCAGTGGTATCTCGACTTGGTTATCAAAGCCGATCTGGCAGAAAATTCGGCCGTACGCGGCTGCATGGTGATAAAGCCCTATGGCTACGCTATCTGGGAAAAGATGCAACGCCAACTCGACGATATGTTCAAAGAAACGGGGCATGTCAATGCGTACTTCCCGTTATTCATTCCCAAATCATTTTTCAGCCGTGAAGCCGACCACGTGGAAGGTTTCGCTAAAGAATGCGCGGTAGTAACCCACTATCGACTAAAGAATTCCCCCGACGGAAAAGGTGTGATCGTCGATCCGGCCGCTAAACTCGAAGAGGAACTCATCGTCCGCCCCACTTCCGAAACCATTATCTGGAGTACTTATAAGAATTGGATCCAATCGTATCGTGACCTGCCGCTGCTCATCAATCAATGGGCGAACGTCGTGCGATGGGAAATGCGTACCCGTCTGTTTCTGCGTACCGCTGAATTCCTCTGGCAGGAAGGCCATACGGCGCATGCCACCGCCGACGAAGCCGTGGAAGAAGCCCGACGAATGCTCAACGTATACGCCGAATTCGCGGAAAATTATATGGCCATGCCGGTCATCAAAGGCACGAAATCGGCCTCGGAACGTTTTGCCGGAGCGCTCGACACTTATACTATTGAAGCAATGATGCAAGACGGCAAAGCGTTGCAATCGGGCACTTCGCACTTCCTGGGGCAGAATTTTGCCAAAGCCTTCGATGTGCAGTTTACCGATAAAAACGGCAAGCTCGATTATGTGTGGGCGACTTCATGGGGCGTTTCGACCCGCTTGATGGGGGCGCTTATCATGTCGCACAGCGATGATAACGGGTTGGTACTGCCTCCCAAATTGGCTCCACATCAGGTAGTCATCGTTCCCATTTACCGGAACGACGAACAACTGGCGGAGATCGATGAAAAAGTTGCAGGCATTGTCCAACGGTTGAAATCGCTGGGCATTAGCGTGAAATACGATAACTCGGACAATAAAAAGCCGGGATGGAAGTTTGCCGAATATGAACTGAAAGGTGTTCCGGTGCGCTTAGCCATCGGCGGGCGTGATTTGGAGAATAACACCATCGAAGTGATGAGGCGCGATACCTTAACCAAAGAAACGGTTTCATGCGACGGCATCGAGCAAAGGGTCAAAGACCTTCTCGACGACATCCAACAAAACATCTATCAAAAAGCATTCGACTTCAGAGTCTCGCAAACGCGGGAAGTCAACTCGTATGACGAATTTAAAGTTGAGATTGAAAAAGGAGGCTTCTTGCTATGCCATTGGGACGGAACTCCTGAAACGGAGGAATTGATTAAAAACGAAACCAAAGCTACGATTCGCTGCATTCCGCTCGAAGGGGATAAAACTCCGGGCAAATGTATGGTAACGGGCAAACCTTCGGCCCAACGCGTTATCTTCGCCCGGTCGTATTAAACTGGAGATTAGAGGTTAGAGGTTGGAGATTGGTAAATGGTAATTTGTAATTCGTAATTCGTAATTTGTAATTTGTAATTATAAACGTGGCATCTGCAAAAGATTGGATAGAAGCATTCCGGCCAAGGACGTTGTTTCTTGCGGTAGGAGCGGTCGTTCTCGGCAATGGCTTGGCCTTTCACGAGTCCGGGCTCAACGCCGTTACGTTTATCCTGACATTGCTCCTGGCAATGAGCATGCAAGGGCTGACCAACATGGCTAACGACTTAGGCGATTACCTGAAAGGAACCGACATCACCGGTAAACGACAAGGACCCACACGCACCGTACAAGGCGGAAAGATAACCCCTTCTCTTATGAAAAGGGGAATCGGTCTCGTTATCCTTTTTGTTGCGGCTATCGGCGCACTACTCGTATTGCGGGTGGCCGAAGCCATCGGCTGGAAGTGGGTGCTGATTATGTTGGGCATCGGTGCGTGTGCAATTTTGGCGGCGGTGTTTTATACGGTCGGAAAGAATGCATACGGATACAAAGGATGGGGCGATTTTTTTGCATTCTTATTCTTTGGTCCCGTAGCCGTCATCGGATCCTATTTCCTGCAAACATTCTCCTTGGATTTCCAACCGGTACTGCCGGCAATCGGACTGGGATTCATCAGCACCATGATCTTGAACATAAACAATATGCGGGATATCGATAACGACCGTTCATCGGGCAAAATCACTGTCGCCTCGCGCTTAGGATTGGCCAATGCGCGCATTTATCATGCGCTGCTCACTTTCGGCATGTTCACTTGTTTCCTGCAATATAGTTTTCTATTTGCCCCGGCTCCCTGGTACCGATACTTGTATGCAATCGTATTCCTTTTTCAATTGAAAATACTCAACGATCTTTTCCAAAAACAAAATAAGGCGATGGATCCCTACTTACGACTCACCTCTATGTCAGGCCTGTTACTGGCTATCGTCTTTTCGATATGTATTAATATCTAAAAACCGCTCTCATTTACGTCTTCTCACTTTCAGACTTGTGCCGGTTCCGTTTACGCGTCGGATAAAAAACAAAGAAGACAGGGCGAAGATCGCTCCCAGCCCTGTCCAAAATTCCTTTCAATAGAGTTTAATTTTTTGTAGAGTTTATGTAAAAAATTAATTGAAAGGTTTTATCTTCTAATGATTTTTCAATACCCTCATTTAAAACTGATCTTCCGGATAACCGGTGTAATGATACCTTTCCAATTATATTCATTCTAACTCTTCGATAAAAGTATAGGTCTCTACTATGTGTGAGCGATGACCGGCAATTGAAGAAGGTTGATTCATCCAATAGGATACTTGGAATGATTTTGTTGCTTCATCATATTTATTTACTCCGGAGGGGTCGAGTTCCGCCTCACGCGTATTGGCGGCAGGCTGGCCATGATGATTCACGACAGCCGTAATATTTCCTTCCTCATCAAAAACAAATTCTGGGGCGAAAGATCCATATCCACTATAACTGGTACCTGTACTTATCGGATAAATATAATCCCCTTGTATGATCTCATCAAAGAACATTAAAGTTGTACTATTCTTTGTACGTATTTGAACAGTATAGGGATCACCATTCGGATTATTTTTCGTATCGATCACCCACAATGATGAAACATGAGTCAAGTTTGGACTGGCAGCATCTGTCATCGTTCCAGTCAACGCATAACGTCCTTCCCACTGATGTGGGCCTTTGAAGTTGAGAGTCAAATATCCCAGGTTACCGCTGACCAGATAATCCGATTTATCAATCGAAGCAATGGAAATAGCCAAATATTGAGGGTCGGCCTTAAGCTCATCCGTATTTATGGTTATCGTAATCGAATCAGACACCCGCCTCCCCGCAGGTATGGTGATCGTAGCAGGAAAGGTAATGACATTCGACGGAAGCAATGGTGTTGAAGCACCTAGTATTTCTGCAGACCGATCTATTGTAAGACTTACGACGATATCTTCCGATGCCGGTTTTTCGGCAGCCAGCCTTATTCCGCCCAATTTGAGTTGCTTCGATCCTTCGTTTTTCAACGTAAATGATTCCGCACCATCAGGAAATTCAATGATCTTGTTGGCATTTAAATTGATAATGCCATATTTTTGGTCATCTATCATATCGTCGTTCAAGCAGGAGGTAAATCCCATCACGAGAGCGACTAATGCAGATATAATTAATCCGTATTTATACTTTTTCATATTTTCTTCCTTTTAAAAATTTATTAGTTTGCATCCCAGAATACAGTAGCCTTTTGCGGGTCTATAGTTCCTTCGGCGGTAGCATTGGCAGCATTATATTGATACTCTTCAACAGGATAAATTAACCGTTTAGGTATCGAATTCGTTACGCCTGCTCTAACCGAAAGTATATCCTCGGTATCCGGAAAACCGGTACGGCGGTAATCCGTATAGGTTTCCAGTCCGTTGATGCCATACATGGCAATATATTTTTGCCTTGCTATCAACAGAAGTTTATCCGAATTTTCATCCCAGTTCGCAAAAGTTTTTTCTGTGTTTGTCAAATAATCCTCCGCCCCATCGGGTACTCCCAGCCAGTTAAAAGACTCTTTTACGGCGGCTTCGTAAACATTTCGAGCGTTGCCGGCCAAAGCGCCGCGCTGTATAGCTTCGGCTTGCAGGAACAGGCTTTCGAAAGAAGTAAAGAGCCATAACGGATCACTAGCACCGGAAATGATGCCTGGACCTGAGACCATCGACGATTGAGTCGAGGTTAACTGCCCGGCTTGAGATTCAATACCGAAATCAAACCCTGCATACTCCACGCCGCCTACGGGAGCGGTAGCCTTTGCAAAGAAACGTGTATAACGAATATCTCCATTATCCTTCAATAAATTCAGAAAATAATTATTTGCCCTGTTGAAATTGTCTAACCCGCCTGCGTCGTTGGTATTGTAAGTATTCCAGAAAGGATTTTGTTTGTTCACATCCGAGGCATATCCGGGTTGAACATTGGCTGTTTCACCGGCACCGAGAAAACCTCCTCCGTTAGCCACAATTTTATCCACCTCCGTTTTTAATTCCGCATTACTGAGCAAACCGGTTTGGTGAATGAGTAAACGCAGGCGTTGGGTATTTCCCAGTTTGCGCCACTTCGCAAAATCGCCTCCGAACAGAATATCAGCAGTTTTAATATCCAAATTATTTTCCTCTAACGCTTCTTGTAAAAGGACATCAGCCTCTTCCAGATCCGCGATAAGAGCATTATAAACGTCTTGTCCTTTGTCGTAAGGTGTAAGCATATATTCACTCAAATTGAATGCTTTGGAATATGGGACATTATTGTATTGGTCTACCAACTGCATAAAACCGATCGATTTCATAATTTTAGCAATTGCTAAATAACCAGTTTCATTACGTTCCAACGCCTTTTTTTCTATTACATCAAAATCCTTAAGAATATCATACATGTCAGACCAAGAAGCCGTCATAAAAGATGAAGTTAGTTGGTAGGATTCTTCGTCAGTATTGGGACCATAACCGCCTGCACAACGGGCCCAATACCCCATCCAATGCAAATAAATACGATAGCCTGTAGCCGACTTGTCGGCAAACCTATGCAAAGCTCTCGGCAAAATCAGGCTAGGAGTCATATTGTCTTCGGTAGCGTTATTCGGACTTTTGTTAATATCGAAAAACGCATCGCTGCAACCATTTAGCGACAGAGCGCCTATAAGAATGATAAATAATATTTTTTTCATTTCGAATTTTTTATTGATTACAAAATCTATCCGTTAAAATTTAATAGAAACTGTTCCTCCGATAGTACGCGTGGGAGGATTAACAGTGGCATTCGAAATACCCGCAATATTTCCATTTGCTCCACTAAGGAAGTCTTGATTTCCCCTGAAATCAGGATCAGAATATACATTGGTTTTCGGTAGCCAAAGCACCAAATTACGGGCGATCAACCCTACACTCACACTTTGAATGGCATCCTGTTTGGCAAGCCACGACTTGGGAAGATCATAGGTCAGCGACAATTCCCTGAAACGCCAAGAAGCTGCGCTGGTAATAAAGTTTGAAGCTACACTACGATAAGCATCGCTTGTGAAGAAATCGGCCGCATCTCCTGTAGTTGTAATATTCGTATTCGGAATATAGGTTCCGGGATTATCGGGGTCTTCGTAAACGGAATTAGGAAATACAAAGTGTTCGCGGTGATTAGCTCCCGTAATTTCGGAAACTCCGGTCCATGCCATATCGCTGCCGATCATGTTGAAAGCATAATGACCTCCTTTATATTCGAACAAAGCGGAGAGGGTTAACCCTTTCCATTGTACGGAGGGATTCAAGCCGATCATGTGCATAGGCATAGTACGACCGAATTTTTTATTCACTTCGTCCGGGATAGGATATCCTGTTGCGTAATCAATAATTACACGTCCCTGATCATCTCTCTTATAGTCGGTAGCATTCAGCACAAATGCCGGCTGACCTTTTACAGCCGCATTACTTGCCATTACATAACCGCCGATGGAAAGTTCGTCCAAATCATTATAGATACTTAAAACTTCACTGTTGTTATACGAGTAGTTGGCGGTAAAGTTTACCCTTACATCTTCGAAATCTACCAGCGGTGACAATTTTAATTGGGTCTCAAAACCAAAATTTCGAAATGACGCAGCATTTATATAAGCCAAATTATAACCTGTTGGACGAGGAACTCGAATGTTCACAATTTGGTTTGTGTTATTCTGATTATAATAGGTTACGTCCAAATTAATCCTGTTGCGAAAGAAACCCGCCTCAAATCCGGCTTCCACACTTTCGATAAATTCCGGTTTCAAATATCTGTCATAAGATATTTGGTCGGCAGAATATCCGGGGATTCCACTAAATGGAAAGCCGGAAGGTGTTTGAGAAGTAAGACCTCCATCGTCATATTGTGAAAAAGTGGCGGCCAAACGATAAGGTTCAATATCGGCATTACCCGTTTTGTTCCATGAACCGCGTAATTTCAAGAAATTAAAAGCATCCGATTGTAATGCAGGAACAGCATCCGTCAAAACAAACGATGCATTCACACCTGGATAGAAAAAGCTGTTGTTACTCGGATCCAGCACCGAGGTCTGATCGTTACGTCCCGTAAATTCGATGGTTGCATAGTTTTTGAAAGTTACACTGGCGCTGCCATACAGAGAAAACATCCGGGTATGCAATTCCGTCGAAGAACCGTCCAATTCACCCGGACGGCCCGACACGTTAAACAAATCTTCGATGATAAGATTCGATGCATTTACTCCCGTTGTCCTCGATAATACATCACGGACATACGTACCGCCAATTGCATTGACCTTGAAATCGCCAAAAGTCTTATGGAAATTGGCAAAAAACTCCGACGACAGGCGGTTACTTATATAAGATTCATTTTCGACGGCCTGAGGCACAGGATCTAATCCTCTTCCTGCTCCATAAGCGGTTGTGGGAATCCGCCTTTGATCATGCTCCGATACCTGGCTGGTGTATGTCACAGCAGCACGATAGTTCAAATCCAGCCAGTCGGTAACGGCCAACTTCAAATCGAGACTGCTAATCATATTCTGGTCAAGGCCTTTTCTTCTCCATGTATCCAACGCAATATATGGATTAATGCCGTAACGATTGTAATAATTATTATACTTGGCAAATTCATTATTTTCGAAATCCTTATAGGAAGTCAACGGAATGTGTGCCGGCGTACTAAAAATAAGATTCATTAGGCCTTCGTTCAAACCGACATTGTTGGCTTCATAATAATCATCCATGCCCACATTATCAAACACATTATATTTTTGATAAATATAATTCGTATTGAATGATGCCGTAAACTTCTTATAGGTTTGAGAAGCATTCAACCGCACTCCCGTTCTTCGGCTTTCATCATCGGGCACGACACCTGTAATGTTAGCATCTTGCAAGCTAAGGAAAAATCCCTTTGTTGCATACGAAATATCATTCTGCACAGTTACTCCCGTAGTGAAAAAGTCTCGCCGGTTATTGCGAATGGAAGAATAGATGCCTTTTTGCTCTGTACCGTCTTCCAAAGGTTCACCTATCACAATTTCACTTCCATCATATTCAGGCCCCCACGACCAGTTTTCATAAGGAATATATTCCCCGTATGCACCCGGGCCAAATTGTGTTTGAAATTTCGGTAAGAACGATATATTGCTGAATTGTGTAGAATTGCTAACGGTAATTTCCGGTTTACCATCTTTTGTACCGGCCTTCGTAGTAACGATAATTACCCCGTTTCGTGCATCCGGTCCATAAATAGCAGCAGCCGAAGTACCTTTCAATACATTGACATTCTCAATATCATTCGGATTAATAGTACTCAAAAGGTTAAGTCCCACGGGGACACCATCCAACAGTAACATAGGATTATTATTGCCGGTGAGAGAACGAATACCTCTCAAATTGATTTTTACATCCTCAAGGACACCATTGTCCAACGAAGAAACATTCAGTCCCGCAACTTTACCTTGTAAACTGGTTGCTGCGTTCACAGCTCGTGCCTGAATCAATTCTTCACTGTTAACTTGAGCAGTAGAATAACCGAGTTCTCTTTTTTGTCGCTGTAATCCAAAAGCAGTTACAACAACCTCATCCAATACTTTCAAATCTTCCACCAAAGTCACTCTTACATTTGCACTCACCGGAACTTCTTGCGACTGGTAGCCCACATAGGAGACAACCAAGGTTCCTCCCTCGGGGGCGGTAATGCTGAAATTCCCGTCTATATCAGTAGCTGTCCCCTGGGAAACGCCCTTAATCGTAACTGTCGCCCCGATAATAGGCTCGCCCGCCTCATCGACAACTGTCCCCCGCACGCGGGTTTGGGCAGTTGCCAGCCCTATTCCTATAAGGAATAAGGATAAAAACAATACAAACTTCTTTTTCATACTCTACTTTTTAATTAATAATAAATTCATTGTATTCATTTGCGTTTAATTATCTATTACACCAATTTAATAGCCGGAAATTCATAAAAAAAGACTTCGGGCCAAACCACTATCCCCTGCCGGGGAAGATGCAATTCAGGCACTATTTTCTTTTAGAGGAAAGGGATAGTGTTGTATATAGGATGAGAATTTATTCCAAGAGGATCCGAATACTATGCTCCGGTTGAATGAATAAAAAAAGGAGACCACTCCGAGAAGAGATTCCGGAATGTAAAAAAGAATAATATAAAAAACAGATAAATGGAGTAGGGAAAAAGGTTCTGGAAGGATTAAGAAGGGTATACCCCCCCCCCCCGTTAACTTTTGTTAATAAAGAGGATACTAAAGTGTCAATGCATAATCTGAGTTCCATTTATAAAAACATTTTTGTTTTTTATCACGCAAAAATATATCATTTTACTTTACAACGGAAAAATACAGTGTTAAAATTATAAATTTAACATTGTAAAGACTCGAATAAATAGAAACGAAGTATATCAATACTCCCTTTTTTATTACTGAAATTGCTATTATTTTTTTTTAGAAGAGAGAGGGGGGCGATTCCATAGTAAAAGAATTAGAAGCGAAAAACTGAAAGTCCGCTATATTGAAAAAAAGAACTACCCTAAATGAGTAGTTCTCCGTAACTTTGCATCAATAAACGTTTAGAAACTTCATCTTCCATATTCATATCTATTTACTGTAGTTCCAGCTCCACGACAAAATCAATTGCATCAGTCGCTTCACTCACGTTCAAGGCAATACCGCTGGGCACGACGGTATATTCGACGTTCTTTTTGCCGATAAACGTTTTGGCCGATCGAATAGTCTTCCCCGGTACCGGTAAAAAAAGCACCTCATCTTCCTTTTGAAGGATATGCACATACAACCTGTCCGCTTTTTGCGTGGTCACGCCCCAATGACGGGGAGCAACCGGCCCGCCGCGCGTACCGTAAATTGTCTCGCCGTACTGCTCGAGCCATTTCCCGATGGCCCGGAAGCGTTCCATGGCCGCAGCAGGAAACTCGCCATCGGGTTGCGGCCCTACATTCATCAACAAGTTCGCGTTATTTCCGGCTGCCTTCACCAGATAATGAATCAATTCTTTTTCCGATTTATAAGCGGTATCGGTCATACGGTATCCCCACGATTTATTCATTGTTTCACAGGTTTCCAACGGGAGACTGCTGATCGTGGACGAGGCCGAATAGCCAGCGGTATTCTGGCCCGGCAGGTCTCGTTCGAAAGTCTGGCCGTCTTCCCCTTCAAACGGCGTGAGGTGATGGTTGTTGATGATCATGCAAGCAGGCTGTAAACGATGGATCTGCGCATAGAGTTCGTCCAAACGCCAGTCGAACCCAGGATTCTGATCCTGATCCCATACCCCGTCGAACCAGATAGCTCCGATCTCGCCGTAACCGGTAAGCAATTCGGTGAGTTGGTCGAGCATGAATTGATGATAGGCCGGCCATTCACCGGTCAACGTGCGGCTGGCTTCGCGACCGGTACGCCCCACGGGATTATAGTCGGTTCGGTACCAATCGACCAGCGAATAGTAAAAATGCAACCGGATGCCCTGCCTGTGACACTCATCCGCCAGCTCTTTGAGAATGTCGCGCCCGAACGGTGTCGCATCGACAATATTATAAGGCGACTTCTTCGTGTCGAACATCGAAAAGCCGTCGTGATGCCGCGAGGTAATGCAGAGGTACTTTGCCCCGGCGGCCTTTACATCGGCTACCCACCGGGCCGCATCGAATTTGGAGGGATAAAATCCTCCGGCGAGTTTCGCATATTCCCGATAAGGAAGATTCTTGTTATTCATTACCCATTCGCCGTCGGCAAGCATACTGTAAAGTCCCCAATGAATGAATACACCGAACTTCCGGTCGCGGAAATCTTCGCGGTTCCGGAGGTTCTCTGTTGTCGGGACATAACCCTTTTGTGCCGGCAGTACGACGCTGACACAAAGAAATAAAAGGAGGAAATAAACAGGTTTCATAACGCCATTCATTTATTCGATTCTACATAATGAAGCAGCCGAACAACTTCGTCGGGATTATCAAAATCGACTTTCTGTTGTTTGGTATATGCTTTTATCGCTTCTTTTTTATCTTTATAGATCTTCCTTAACTGATTAAGAGACGAGAAACTCTTCCACTCCCCTCCATGACCGATCCGGTAAACCGTATAAGGCTTCACTTTGTACTCATCGGGCAATTTCAAGTCATAGACTCGTCCATCGGCTAACCAGGAGGAATAACTCTCTACGGAGGACGTTTGCGAAGTGCCTCCATAGGCCGCAGGTTTGCCGGGCGGAATAAGCTTGCATTTATACTCGACCAGTAACCGGGTATCTTCATTCACCTCGATCCATTCCATAAACGTTTGATCGATGCGGACAAAACGACTGTCCCCTATGAAAACCGTATCGATTTGCGGTAAGACTTGCTTGCCGATCGCCAAAAGGGAACCGTGATTGTTAAAGACGATCTCTTCAGACAATGAATTGTAGTTCAATAACGTTTCGTTACGGGCGCCGTTTTTCATCAGCACGGTGCCTTGACGGAATTCGGGAAACACATAATGCGATAGCCGCTGTGCATGCTGTGCCTGCGCAAAAGCGACCATAAAAAGGAAACAGACGGATAGTAAAGGTTTCATTATAAAATACATTCGTGACAAAAGTTTGCGATAAAGGTAAAAAATAAATTACAAATTGGCAAATTTACTAATTAGCGAATTAGCGAATTAGCGAATTAGCAGATTAGCAAATTAGCAAATTAGCGACTGAAGACCGGAGACCGGAGACTGATGACCGGAGAACCTTACACCACGACTCTCCTCTTACATAAACCGATCGAACACCTCACGGTATCCCTCCGCCATAATCTCCCAAGAATAATGCGTACGCGTATATTCCCTTCCCTGTTGCGAGAGTTGGCGTAAGCGCGGCTTATCGTTGAAGAGTTCTATAATCTTATCGGCCCATGCCTGCGCCTTTCCGCTCGGCAACAGATAGCCGTTATGCCCGTCGATAACCGCATCGGTAATCCCTTTGAGTTCGGAGGCCAACACAAACGTCCCGCACATGCTCGCTTCCAAGGCAACCAATCCGAACCCTTCGATATCGCCCGGCACGACGATATTGGGCATCACAAACAGGTCGGACATCGCCGTCAAATCCAACAAATCGGTATAAGGGACATTGCCCAAATGATGCACGTTGGGATGCAAGGCCAACTGCTCGAGGATGTCCTGCGAGTCGGACTCCACGCCCAACATCAACTGTATCTTATTATGCATTGTCGAAGATAAGGAAGATAACACTTTTTCGGCAACCGGCATTTCCTGCTTCAGCGATCCGATCATCAAAAAGACTACATTCTCCGGCAATAACGGCATCACGTTTTTGATAAACCAGGAAAAACCTTTCCTTTTCACCGACCGGCCGATGGTCACCAGCACATTCTTCCCCGCGACATCCACGCCCTGTTTTTCTTTCAATTTGTCAACTATCCGAGCGTCGAACGACCGATCGGCAATGGAATGATCCACGCCGTTGCGCACCGTAAACGTGCTCTCTTCGCGAAAGCCCCTGTCGAGGCATTCCTGTCGCGTGGAATCGCTCACACAGATAGCGCCGTCATAAGCGGTTAAACGAGAGATTATCTTATGCTGATACAAGTCGAGGGGAAAAGTGATATCCAGCCCATGGTAGGTTACGAGCACCGGAACGTGCGTATATTTCTGCAACCACAGGCAGGCGGCGCCCATCGATCCGTCGTTGAGATGAATGAGTTTGATGCCGGGATGCTCTTTGAGTTTCTGCTGAATTTTCGACTTGAGGCTCTGAAACCACAATAGTTTGTTTTCGTTGTCTTCGTAGGCGATTTTATGCACCGTGTAATACTTTTCCAACCCCTTTATCAGCTCATAGCTTTGGCGCTCCATGCCGCCGATATGAGGCGGATATTTATGTGTCACGCAAAGGATCTCCGTCATTTCCGTATTTTTATTTGTTTTGTCTTCATTATCATCAGCGAGAAAACACCCGCTATCAGCACCCAAAATAACTGTCGCGCCCTTCGCATGATGGAAACCACCAGCCAGACTTCATTGCTCACCACGCCAATGGCTTCGAGCATGACTTTGTTGCCGAGCTCTTCAATACCCAACTGTCCCGGAACGACGGCGCCTATCATCTTAAATAAAACGACCCCCATTTCTACCGAGACGGCATCGGCCAACGACACTCCGACCCCCAAAGCATTGAGGACAATATAAAACTCCATGGCGCCAAACACCCATTGCAGGACGGATAAAAGCGAGGCGCCTATGAATTTGTTCCGGTGCTGACGGATGTACACCGACAACGCCTTGTTAACGGAATAGCACGATTCGATAAACTTATCGGAAAAGAGGCCCCATTTGGTTACCCGCCTCATCTTCTCCATCAGTTTTCCGAAATACAAGTTACGATGCATCAGAAACATTACCAGCACAGTCGCTATAAGAGCCAATACCGCAACGCCGGCCAGAATAACGAAAGCCGATTGCCCGCTGTTTATCTTACCGATGGATAGAAAAAGCACCGATAAAACGATGAGAAAGATACTCGATAAGATAGCTAACGCGCGATAAAGGAGAAGGGAACTGAAAATGGTGTCTTCTTTCACGCCTTTCCGATGCAGGCAAGCCGCTTTAAGGCCGTCTCCGGCTATTACGCCCGTGGGATTGAAGGCGCCCAGCATTTCACCTACATGACGAAAGATAAAAATATCGACAAACGAGACTTTCTTCATTTCGTCACCCAGACATAACATCCAGGCAAACGATGCGGAAAGATAGCCCAAAAACGATACGAGCAGCACCCGGAGCATCATTTCCGGCATTTCGCGCAAGTACTTCAGCAGCACTCGAAAATCAATCCCCGAAATAAAGCGCGCAATGAAAAGGCCCACTATAAGCAACAGCCCGATAATGAAATAATGCCGGTATTTTTTTACGAACGCTATCCAATGATTCATTTATCTTTTTCGCGTTATATACCGGACAGCTACAGCGGGGCTCCCGTATTGATTTTATTGAAAATATCTTCCACTAAACCGTTATAAGTTTAAATGCGCCTTGATAAAGGACAACATAACCGCGTTTGTTTTGTACGCTTTATCCCATAACAGACCCGAAGAAACTATCCGGAATAAAACGCCTTCGGACGGCAAAGGTACTATTTTTCCATTAAAGTTGCAATGCGTCGGACAGAGCAAAACTCCTCAGATATGCCTTATTCAATTTGATATAATGGTCGAAGGCCTCCATATTGCCGGTTTGGAGGGTGTCGATATCAAATTGCTTGTTTTTCAAATCCTTCAGACTTCCCATGCCCGCTTTTTCGAACAAAGCGATGAGCTCAGGATACTTTGCCTCATCCAAATTCATAAAAGCGCTGAGGCGATCTATTTTCCAATAGCTGATATCGCGCCCCGTAAGCCCGGTTATCTGCTTGAGGCGCTCGCCTTCGGGAGAACTGTTATGGGTGATGAACAGGAAGGTAATAATGATAAAGCGGTCGTCGATTATACGGGCTACCAGATAACCCACTTTTATGTCGTGCAACAAATAGGGAAGCAGATAATATCCCTTGTACCGGTAGACTTGCTTAATGGATACCGTATTATTCCACAAAGTGTAATTGAGGGCGTATTGGTCGAGGATGTCGAGCCGCTCTTGCAGGCGCTTCAGGGCATGAGACTGGATATACACTCCGAGCTGCTCCGAAGGCCCATGATAGGAATCTCCAAGCAAATGCGCATCGATATTGGTCCAATTGATGGAATGATGGATGGTGCCCGTGCCCATGGCATACACCGGGCGGGGGAAATCGTGTATGTGGAGGATTTGTTTATTCGGTGGAAAAGCAAATACATCGACGGTCAATTTCACCCGGTTTCCTCCCACGGAGTTTGCCAACGAGGGGGTGAGATCGAGGGCGAAATACTTATGCTCCGGATTGCTCATCTGCGTAAGGATCTTTAGATGATCGAGCAAAAAACATTGCAAGAAAGCATCTTCACCTTTTCCGCTCACATCGGAATATCTTTTCAGCAAATCGTCATCCAGCAGCCCGTTCAGATGGTCTTTTTTGGCCAACTCGTACCTCGTTTTCAAATAACAATTCAATAGAAGGAGTTGGTAATGGCTTATCTTGATCTTTTCGTAGGGAATGACTTTCTGATGAAGTAATTCGCGTGTTTTAGCGTCAATATGATGAAGTTCGACACCGGTAACGAACTCGTTTCCTTTGGCGGGAGAGGTAAACAGATATTTCAGGGAAAACATTCTATGCCTGATATCGGCAGGATAATACGACATCCGGTCGGAAGTGTTCAATAAATCGAGCATTTTCTGCATTTCAGCGAGGAAGACCTTATAAGGGCCTTTCGACGATTGGGCTTCGTGATGGTTTTTCTTCGTTTTCGTTGTCATTGTACTCCTGTTTTAAGGAAAAAAGCCGGGGTAGCCGTACATGGCGGCGCCCCAGCTATTCGTTAAAAAAATCATGCCTTGGTTTTTTCCTTTGACTTGTCATCGGAATGGCCCTCACGATTAGCGATGATATTGCGGTATTTGGTAACACGCTCGTTGAGTTGGCGGGCATAGGCGGCATACGCCGTTTCGCCTTCGATCAACATCAATGCGTCAAGACGCTTTATCATAGCCCGGTATGCTCTATCGACTTCGTGGCGCACCTCATGCACTTTCAGTAAGGTTTTGGCGGCAGCCTCGTCATATTGCCTATCCTCGACCTCCTTCACCGCTTTGTTGCGCTTCTCGAGTTCGTCCACCCACGCCGTGAGTCCCGTTTTGACCAAATCGTCGGCACGGTTGGTGCGCAACTCTTCGATCAATTCGGTGGTTTTCGACGTTTGGTCTTTTACCGGAAGCGGAGCGAGATTACCGTAATGATCCAATACCACTTTAATCCGTTCGCCCGCAGCGCGGACTTCAGGATCGAAATGGCGAACGGCGCTCCAATCGGAGCGAACCATACCGCTGAACAGCTCGTCGCGGTCATGATCTTTCTCGTCTCTTTCTTTGGCAAACAGACTTTTCGAAATCTTTTCGAGGGCTATCCGTTCATCATCGTGCCACTTGGTCAGATCCGCAAAGCCTGCCTCGAGTTTAAGGGTTACCGGATCAGACGCTGTGGTCAAATCACATATTTCCGTCATAAACTCGCTGTGAGCATGATTGGTCAGATAACTTAACTTTAAATTTAAAATATCCATTGTCTTTTACAATTATATTTTACAAATCACCGTGGCTACCGACACGTCGGCAAGTTTCATTTACACGTTAAAGTACCTTGCCGACTTGTCGGCAGGAGGTTTTTTCCCTTTAGAAAGGCTTGCCGAGCAGTCGGCAAGTAGTTTTCAGCCATGAGAAACCGTTACCGACCGCTCGGTAACGCATTTTAAAGGTTGGGAAGGGATTGCCGACGGGTCGGCGATGCATTTTCATGCAAGGATACGGTCTACCGACAGGTCGGCAGGCATGTCCAAAACAATATACCAGGATTTATGAATCGATAACAACAGCCACATAGGTCAAAAAAATGAAACTTGTTGCGCAATTCTTTTGCGTAGCGATGGTAAAGGTACGAATATTTTTCGCAACCCGTGCAAAAAATAGTGGAAGAATTTTTACCCGGCCAAATCACAAAAATCAGACAGGCGGATAAATGCAAAACAAACGGCGGCGCTTTACTCAAGCTCAATAGGATTATACGGCAAAGGCGGTACATTATCGACCTGCCCCATCAGTTCCGTCAAATGCTTTTTCGAATATCCGACTACATCGTCCATGAATTCTTTATATAAACGGTTTAGTTCTTGCCGGGTGGTAATTTGATAATTCAAACGATGTATCGCAATAGCTTCCGGTTTTGCCAACTGCTGAATGCCGGTACATTCGAACAGTATTTGCAGTTTGCTATCCGACACTTTCAATATCAATCCGGGCAATCCATGAAATTTCCACGGTCCCTCGCCGATGGGAATGCTGCTTGCAAACCACGCTTCATACTGTCTTCCCCTGAAAAAGGCGGTCGCTTTCCGGCAGGGAATATAAAAAACCGTGGAGGTGTCTGTTGTTAACGTCCAATCGATTACGGGCATTTCTTCCTTGTACATAAAATTAGTTCCCAAATCGAATTCATTCCCGATATCCGTCACCGTCATCTGCCCTTCAGGATGATTTTTAAAAATCTCGAAAGAACAGACACCTATGTTATCGGATAGATACGTTGATTCTATAAACTTTTGACTGAAATATTTGGATGTCTTTCTTCCGATAAGTAATGTTTGTACATCCGGTTGAGTATAAATATCCGGCTTGAGCGTATCGCGCACAAAAGTAAACCGGTAGGATACCTTCAAGGCTGCAGAATCAATCGTTTCAGCGAAATTGATAATCGGCGCTTTTTCCAACGAGGAAGGATCGAGATATTGGGCGGAAGCCAATAAACTACTGCCGATAAAAGCCAATACTAAAATTATTTTTCGCCTATTCATATTATTTATTATTCAAGTTTCGTAAGTCTTATGGTTGCAGACGCCTATAATTTACTTGCAAAAATTAAGTTAAATCTTTAAGTTAGAAGTAGATTTATAGTACGATATCTCAACGCATTTCTATTCGATTTCAATCGGATTATAGGGACGTGGCGGAAGATAATCGACCTGCCCCATCACTTGCGTTAAATATTTTTTGGCATAGCCCAACGGATCGGCCAATAATTCTTTATAACGGTTACTCAACTCTTCCCGCGTGATATATTGATATTCCAATCCATACCATAAAATGGGTTTAGGTTTTGTCAACTGTTCATGCCCTGTATATTCAAATATTACTTGACGTTTGCTATCCCACACTTTTAGAATTAAGCCCGGTAATCCATGAAATTTCCACGGGCGTTCGCTCACCGGGATCGCTTTTGTAAACCATGCTTCATAATCTCTTCCCCGGAAGGTTGTGGTCGCTTTCCGGCAGGGATAGCCAAGAATTACACAGGTGTCGGGTGTCAATTTCCAATCCATAACCGGCATCTTTTCGTCATATTGGAAGTTAGCGCCAAGAAAGAAATCGTTTCCGATATCCGTAACGGTTAAACGATCTTTTTCGGGAGATTTCTTAAATATCTCGAATGAACAAGCTCCTTCTATATCGCTGAAAAAAATTTTCTGTTCCGTTTTATCTACGAGTTGCTGGCTGAAGTATTTGGATATTTTTTTGCCTATCAGTAACGTTTGTTCATCAGGTTTTGTATACACATCCGGTTTGAGCGTACCGCAGACAAACGTAAATCGATAAGTAACTTCCATTGTAGCCGTATCCAACGTTATATCTAATTTCCTAAATGTGACGGGATCGATATATTGTGCAAAAGCGAGGATTTGGCAACCAATAAAGCACATCGTTAAAATTATTTTCTTACTATTCATATTCTTAAATCTTTCAATGATCAATTTATTTTATGCTTGGCATACAACTTTATATGCCCAACCACTCGGCCTGCAAGTTCCTTGATGAGACATTAACTTGTCGCTAGTCGAGAAGTCATTTAAACAATTCATATAGCAGGAATTAATTAAACTCTCATTATTCTATAATAATTATCATGCTTGAAAAATAATTATATAACATGACCTGCTTATAAATTTTTAGGATCAATATCAGGGGATAGCAGTATTCAATAAGTCTATTATCAACTAGACTGACCAAACGGTTCATGAGAAAATGTCCCGAAAGGAGTAAAATGTTAGAACATATCAGACAACAATTGCCCCGTCGGGGCAGGCATGTCCAAAACAATATACCAGGATTTATGAATCGATAACAACAGCCACATAGGTCAAAAAAATGAAACTTGTTGCGCAATTCGTTTGCGTAGCGACGATAAAGGTACGAATATTTTTCGCAACCTGTGCAAAAAAATACTGTTTTTCATTTATGATAATCTCCACTGGAATTTAGTGACGTAGCTTAATCTCGATATCCGGATTAACAAATAATAAGGCATTGATAACATCCTCTTTGTTTTTAGGAGAAACTAAAACATTGTCATATTTACCGAACCGGATTTCCAGACGATCGAAAGAAGCGGCGGGCGAACTAAGCATGTTATCCGTCTCGGAGATACTCTTGATGGTATGAATATCGATATACAAATTAGTTAAAAAACCGCATTTCACATTCAATAGGGTACCTGAAACAATATATTTTATCGAAAAGAAAATGTACGCCGTAACTATCACACAAAGTGCAAAAACAAGAAGAGCCGCCCAATGAAATCCATTGCTGAACACCAAATAACCTGTAAATCCGAAGATGATAACCAAGAAAATTACTATCCCCGCCTCAATTTTAGATCGATATACTTTTATCATTTTTTATTCTTTTATTTTTGTCTGCCTCCGCTTTCCGTCGAATAGCGCGGCGAGCTTGTGTGCCAATAACAAATTCAGTACCACCGCCGCAAAACCGATAATGGTACACAATATAATTTCTTTCCAAGTAAATAAATCGTATACAACGATAAACCGGAACGCCCAAACAGAATAAACCAATGCCAACAAGGTGGTATAGATACCGGGAATATAGCGGCGAAAGGCGATCCATTGCAACAAATGCACGAGGAGGTGGACGGAAAAACCCATAAATACTCCCAGCCACAACCAATAACAGTCAAAAACAACCGACAAGACCGTGACCACGCTCAACAAAACAAATTCTTCCGCCACAGCCAATACGAAACCTTCGGTGGATAAATGTCCTACCCGCACCAGTAAAAAGGTTGATACTTTGGGATATTTTTGCGATAGGAACACTTTGTTTTTATGCAGCCATTGCCTGAAAAAGAGGATTTCTTCAAACTCATGGAGCATAAAGACAACCGGCAGCAACCAAAGGATTATAGTAAAACTTTCGCCCATTAATTTTCAAATTCAAATGTCCTTACATTATAAATTCTATTGCTCCGCCTACCGTCCTCCGTCTGAAAGGCTAATTCAATTCTTTCGTTATCAAGAAACCAAACCTTTTTATACCAAGAGATTGATGATACGGATCGAGAATAGTCATTTAAAGGAAAAGGGCTGAATTCTTCCAACTTATACGTCCTTTTAGCCTCCCCTTTTTCGTTATAGACGACAAAAACATTCACGCCATATCCCTTTGAGTGCCAATTATCAAAAGAGGCAACGATAGAACCGTCATCGGCAACAATTGCATATACCGGACTAATATCATTTAAAAATACTTTTTCCCATAGCAACACGCTATCGGCATCGTGAAACCGGTATAATTTGCCGGTACAGGGAATCAACATTGTATCTTGCGGCAAAATATTCCGCATAAATTTTTCCTTTCTCCGTAAAAAACGTGCCGTTTGTGGATGTTTATTACTCTTATAATAATGCCATTGCAAATATTTCTCGGGAAGTATCCTTGGAGTAACGACCAATTTGTATTCCTTGTTCTGTGAATAATAGGTAAGCACACGCGGGTCATCCCAAGTATCAGCTTTTACAACAGGGGAAATGAAAATAGCTCCAAGCAACAAAACATAGGGTATATGCCGTAAAATTTGTTTCATTTTATTCTATTTTCTTTTCATTCTCATCCCACATTCAGATTTGCATCGGGCAATTCGATTTGCAATTTCACTTTGGCTTTCAAAGCCGTAAATACTTTTATCAACGTATTCATTGTTACATTGCCTGCATTATTTTCAAGCCTTGAAATCTGGGCCTTTTGGACACCGATAAGTTCCCCGAGTTCCTCTTGGGTGAGCTTACTCGCGACCCTCACCTGCTTAATCGCTTTTCCGATCAAATCCATTTGAAGTTCATATTCAAAAAGATCACGGTCGGGAGTTCCTTTTTCACCGATTAAGCGGTCTTGTACCTCATCTAATGTATATTCTGTCATATTTTTTGTCTCGTTATTGTTTTTTACGAAAATATTCAATCCGGCACTGAATCGCTTTTTGAATTTCTTTTTCAGGGACTTTTTGTTGTTTTTTTATGAACGCATGCGTACAAATTACCAATGTTTTCTTATCATCAATTTTATCCCAAAAAGCAAGAAGTCGATAGTGTAACCCTTGATACAAAGTCCTGAATTCCCAGATATCGTCTTGTAACTTTTTAAAAAGTTCCGGATTATTTTCTACTTGTGCTTTACGAATGTTATAAAGTATCTTTTCAGAATGTTTACGTTCTAACCTTTGCAAAAAATCAAAAGCCTCATCCAGAAATATAATTTCAAAATGTATATTCATTTTAACTATTCAACGAAGCAAAGATACAAAAAGTTTCATTATAACGAAACCATATTGCATGCTTTAATCCTTTATCGCTTCTTTCTCCTTTCTCATAAAGCACATCCGGCAGACATCGGCCGAAGCGAAAGTAACCGGCCTTACAAATTGCACACGATGCCGTTCGGGATCGATGCCGTTTATCCAACCCAAATCCATGCGGCATAATATAGGCTGTAAACCGGTTCGGCCCAACACTCGAAGCGTTTCGTGGAAAAGGCATCTTTTTATATGGAGGATATATCCATAGGAGTCATCCATCAACCGTTCGAAGTCAAAACTATCGCCGAAATACGTTGCTTCGCGTTCCTTCGAAGCGGCTACCAGCGTATCGAAAGGATCGGCGGAATAATCGAGCAACAGCCTTGTCCCTTCGACTAAATACTTCCGCAACGGCTTATTGATGCAACGGTCTGTCAATACAAACGCTTCTTCCTGCGATAGGCCTTGTTCCAGAAACAGCTCATAAACAGACACCGTAATCAATACAAAATACACATTGCCTTTATCGAGATCGTTGCAAATGAGCGATTGCACCTTCGGCAGAAGCGCTTCGAATTTCTTTTGGTAAAGGATGGCAAACGTGTCCAACCGATCAGTTTCCAGTATTTTTTCATCGCGCAGATACTCAAAAACGCCTTGTTCTATCAACCGGTAATTGTCCAACGGGGAAGAGGCGCTTTTATCGTAGTCAAATATTTCTTTATCCATAATCGTCCGTACATAATTTATTTACGGCAAAGTTACGGCAGGACGAGGAAGAAAAAATTGACAAAAGGCAACTTCCGCTTACCGCCGTTTTTTCCGCAAGCGACTCAACGAGTAACGGGTAATGCCCATCAGGGAAGAAAGGTCTTTTTGTTTGGTTCGTTGGATATAATCAGGATGGGTGAACAATGCGTCGTAACGCTCTTCGGCCGATTGCGTTTGAAAAGAACGGACGACACCGGTAAGTTTCAGGATAATTTGTTGCTGTGTGTACAAGAGGAATTCCTTCCACCAATCGTATCGTGAAAGCAAGAATTCCATATCGGTTTTAGTTATCTGCAATAGCTCCGCATCTTCCGTCGCCACGATGCGGTAACGGGATGCCGTGCCGTTTGTGTAACTTTCCAATTCCGTAAAGAAATAGTTTTCGAAAGCAAACCAGGCGGTGTGCTCTTCGCCGTCTTCCAAAAAGAAGACCCTCAGCGCTCCGGAGTCGACGAAATAATAATGACGGCATACGGAATGAAAATCCAGCAGGACTTCATTTTTCGAGAGTAGTCTTTGCCGGAAGCAGCGTTCCAACTCCGCCGGATCTATACGGATATCGACTCTTTTTATTTCTCTTATCAAGTTTTCCGTCATAGAATCAATTGCTTGTAATTAAAGACCTAAACTCTTTCTGATAAGATTTAAATCGATAGATACGTATTCCGATTTATCATAAATGGCGACAAAAATAATTTTCTCATTTTCAGTATTAAAAATAATTTCATAGGTAATGACACGTCCCCCGCTTCTTTTTCCTTTATTTTTGGAACTTATAGAGAAGCGTATTTTCCTAAAGCCTCCTCCTAATTCAATTCCTTGTTCAGGATTTTCAATAATACTTTGCTGTAGTTTCAGAATATCAGATCTAATAGAAGCATACTTTTTTGCAAGAGCTTTGAGTTCTTTGGCAAAATCATCCGTTATTTCAAAACTATAGTTCATTCAGCAGTTCATTTAACGATTTGCCCTTTCTAATTCCGGCAGCTATTTCTTTTGCTTCATGGGCAGAACGGTTTAATCTACCTAAAAAGGCCTTTTCTTTAGCCGTCAATTGGGCCTCTTCTTTTTCGGAAACAACAAGTTCCAACCCTAATTTTTCAGCGATGTCGATTAATAATTCCACATCTTTTTCATTTCCCTTCTTGAGCGTTAAAGTAATCATATCCTTCTAGTTTTATACCGGCAAATATACTGCTTTTTTCAATATGCCGGATAATGATTATTTATGGATATGTGATTCGGAATTTATTGAATGATTTCATCTCTTTTCCTTTTCAATCTGGCAGGCTCTTCTTGTGCTTTTTGATTTTCTTTATCGCCCAATCATAGTGGCTTGAAGTGGAAGAAACGCAATAACTTCCTAAACTGGTCGATCCCGTCCATGAAAAATAGTTGTTGGTAAATAATTGTTCGTTTGAGAAAGAGCCGATAAGCTCCATCGATTCGGCATGGCTTTGCCGGAGGAGTTTCACCGCCTCCGCCAAAGAAGTCTGTTGATGTTTTTTCCAAAATTCGACATTCATTTGGGGGTATGTTTTCCAATTATACGGTTCCGGGAGGAAGTTCATCTTCCGTCCCGCCTGATTGGAGCGGATCCATTGCAGCAACAACCGGTGCCACTCGTAAAGATGAATCAACACATCGCGGACATTTTTATCCCGGTCTTCAAAACCAAACGGCGTTTCTTGTTGCTCCGCGGTCATGGAACCGATAAGAGCGAATAACGTATGGAAATTTTCTTCGCTATACTGTAATAACTGTTCTTTTGTAGTCGGTCTTGCCATATAGTACGGTTTTATTTTAATTTTAGAATGCGGACTAATTCACATTCCAAATTCAAAAGCTATATCCGGGTGAGCATATGTTCCTCCATACCTGCCCGCCATTGCCTTCAGTCCGATAGCATTCGTCTTCGCGATCCACTCTTTTACACTTAACTTATAACTATTCAAACCGGCTTGACTTTTAATTATGGCGAATTCGCCATAATTAAAATCCGGATTATAAACAGATTCCCAAACACCTAAATATTCTACGGTATTTCTGTTACGTAGCCAATCGGAGATGAAAAAATCTCCGTCCTTAGCTTTTAGCATATCTGTAAGGGAAATAAAATCTTTTCCTTCCTCAATAAGGATGGTTATCTCTTTACCCTCGACTTCTATTTTCTTGTTCTTCGTCATATTATTTTTTGGCCGGCTTATCAATGAAAACAATTCTCTTAACTTATTGAATTCTTCCGAGCAACTTATTCTATTCATCAAAATGAACCAACATATCCTCAGAATCCCTTGCCCGGCTTAAAAACTTGTGCTTATAACCGGCACCCCACCGCTCCATTTCCTCGAGAATCGGGATAAGCCCGCGGCCGGCATCCGTCAGCCGGTACTCCACTTTCAGGGGGAGCACGGGATATACTTTTTTCTCCAGCACCCCCATCTTCTCCAACTCGCCCAATTGTTTGGTCAGCACTCTTTTCGGTGCGACGGCAATCGTCCGCTGCAAATCACACGGACGGCATACCCCTTTGTCGATCTCCGATATCAGCCATGCGTTCCAACTCGACGACAAAATATCAATGGCAATGCGCACCGGACAATCGGCATAGTCCATCGGATTTTTCTTTATATACATAAAAACATCTCTTTTTTCCCACTTGCAAAGTTAGGATTTTCTCTGAAAATGAGAAATAATTAATAACTTGCGAAGCCCCATCAAGCAAGTAAACCACAAGTTATCTTGGATACGACTCCAATGCAAAGTACGGTTCCGGTTTGCTCGTAATGAAATACTTGGTTCCTATGAGACCTTATAGAAGATTATCATTGTTTAAAGCATCCGGGCTTGATGAGGCTTTTATTTATTCACAAGTTAAAACTATGGCAAAGAAAGCGAAAAAAATCAAGACAGGCAAGGGATTGAAATTGGAAATCGTGAATCCCAATTCGGCGGGTATCGATGTTTCTTCCACCGAAATGCAAGTATGTGTCCCGGAAGAGCGGGATGGAGAAAACAACCGCCGCTTCGGCACGTTTACGCAAGATTTACACCTTATATCGGATTGGCTTAAAGCCTGTGGCATTGAAACCGTCGCCATGGAATCCACGGGGGTGTATTGGGTCCAACTCTACATGATACTGGAATCGGATGGATTCGATGTGTTGCTGGTCAACGCCAAGGCCATCAAAAATATCAGTGAAAAGAAGACCGACCGGGTAGATGCCGAAACCATCATGGTCTTGCATAGTTACGGGCTTCTGAGAGCCAGTTTCCAACCCCAGAACCATGCCCGGCGCATCCGCAATGTATCGCGCCACCGTGACGGGTTGTTGAAAGCTTCTTCGCGGGAAGTGCTCCACATGCAAAAGGCCATGGAATTGATGAACATCAAATTGGGCAATGTCATCAGCGATATTTTGGGAAAATCGGGACAGGAGATTATTCGCGCCATTCTGGCCGGGGAACGCGATGCCCGAAAACTATCGGCTTTGGCCGATCCCCGATGCAAATCTCCCAAAGAAACCATCGCCAAATCCCTGCAGGCCAATTGGGACGAAGACCTGCTGTTCATGCTCAAACAAAGCTATGAACTGTATGTATATTACCAAAACCTGATGAAGGATTGTGACAAGCAGATAGAGGGCATCCTGCAGGAGTATCTCAAAGACGTTAAACCCGAAGAAACTTCCAAGCCGGAGCAAAGGGCGAAAAAAGCAAAAGCTCAAAAGAATGCCGTCACGATAGATATCGAAAAGCACGCGATCCGATTATGGGGTGTCAACGCGATGCGCATACCGGGTGTCAGTGAAGCGGCCCTGTTGCGGTTGGCCGGTGAGCTGGGACACGATTTTACCGATAAGTTTGACTCATACAAACAGTTTTGTTGTTGGTGTAATCTCACACCCAACAACAAAATATCGGGAGGAAAACTCCAGTCCAGCAAAATTCCAAAGCGGAAGAATCCTGTTGGACAAATCCTGCGTTCTTCGGCAAACTCCCTGAAAACAAGTAAAACGCCCTTAGGATATTACTTCCGGCGTATACAGGCAAAAAGCGGTTACTTGCCGGCTATTATCGCTACTGCGAACAAATTGGGGAGGATACTCTATACAATGGTTAAATACAAGGTCGAGTTTGATGACTCTTTTACCCAAACGAGCGAAACCGAGATACTTAGAAGAAAATTGATTAAGACCCAAAGAACCCTCGAAAAACTTCAAAATCAAATCAAAGAATGCGGATGAAATGGTTTGTTATATAGAAGATAAGCATTTATTACTCACACGGCGATAAATTCATCACCCCATGAACAAAAAATCCGTTATTGTCCAATCGATTACAACGCCGTATCTTTGCGCCAAACAACACGCAATTATATGGATCAACAGCCAATCACCGTCAGGGGAGCGAAAGAGAACAATCTGAAAAATGTATCGTTACGCATCCCCAAAAAGAAGATTACCGTTTTTACCGGCGTATCCGGATCGGGGAAGACCTCGCTGGTGTTCGAGACCATCGCAGCCGAATCACAACGGCTGTTGAACGAAACGTACGACAGTTTTATCCGCCACCGCCTGCAACAATACGGCAAACCCGATGTCGAAAGCATTGCGAACCTACCGGTTTCGATTATGGTCAATCAAAAAAAGATACAAGGCAACGCGCGTTCCACCGTAGGCACGGTCACCGATATTTACGCCTTGCTCCGGGTACTGTTTTCACGGATAGGACACCCGTTTGTGGGGCATTCGACGCTCTTCTCGTTCAACAATCCGCAAGGGATGTGCCCCGTGTGCGAGGGATTGGGCAAAACCAATGTGGTGGATATCGACGAGTTGATCGATAAAGACAAATCATTGAACGAAGGCGCAATTCACTTTCCGACCTTCGAGCCGGGCGGATGGCGGTGGACACGCTATGCGTACTCTGGATTATTCGATAACGATAAAAAGATACGCGACTACTCGTCGGAAGAATGGCGCAATCTACTATATGCCGACGGGATAAAACTGACCGATGCCGATCCGCGTTTCCCCAAAACAGGAATCTACGAAGGAATAATCCCCCGCTTCGAACGAAGTTTCCTGAAGAAAGAATCGAAGGAGATCGGCGGTAAAAATGCCGCCCGTTATCGCGAAGTCGTTCACCAAGGCCCCTGCCCGGCTTGTCATGGGGCGCGACTCAATCCTCAGGTATTGGCGTGCAAAATAAACGGGAAAAACATTGCCGAATGTTGCGCGATGCAAATCGATGATCTGCGCACATTCATTTCCACACTTCAAAACGAGTCGGTGGCGCCATTACTCGAAGCGATACGAGCCAATCTGGATCATCTGATTGCCATCGGACTCGGATATTTAAGTTTGCACCGCGAAACGGCGTCGTTATCGGGCGGCGAATCGCAACGGATCAAACTCGTGCGCCACGTGGGAAGCAGCCTCTCCGACCTTTTATATGTGTTTGACGAGCCGAGCGTAGGGCTGCATCCGCACGACGTGCACAAACTCAACCGGCTGCTTATGGAACTGCGCGACAAAGGCAATACGGTCGTTATCATCGAGCACGATCCCGACGTGATCGCTATTGCCGACCATATCGTCGATATGGGCCCCGGCGCCGGTGAAAAAGGCGGCCGCGTGATTTACGAAGGGGATTATGCGGGATTACTGAAAGCGCAAACGCCTACCGCCCGCTATTTGAATCAGAAGAGATCTCTCAAAACACATTATAGACAAGCGGCGGGACATCTCACCCTTCGCGGTGCTTCGTTGCACAACCTGAAAAACCTATCGCTGCAAATACCGACAGAAGTGGTAACGGTCATTACCGGTGTTGCGGGATCGGGAAAGAGTTCGCTTATCCAATCACTCATTCAACAGCATCCGGATATTGTAGTCGTCGATCAAAGTGCTTTACGCGGCAGTAAACGTTCGAATGTAGCCACTTATACAGGGATATCGGATTATATACGCACGCTGTTCGCACAAGCTAACCGCGTCAAAGCGTCGTTATTCAGCCGCAATTCCGAAGGCGCCTGCCCCGAGTGTAAAGGCACCGGCATACTGACGACCGACCTGGCTTTTCTCGATGCGGTGGAAGTGCGTTGCGAACATTGCCACGGCAGCGGATACAAACCCGAAGTGGCTCAATATAAACTAAAAGGGAAGCGCATTACCGATATCATGGCGATGACGGTAAGCGAAGCGCACGCATTTTTCGACGAGCCGGAGATCACCCGCCCGCTTACCCGCTTGTGTGAAGTGGGATTGGAATATCTAACGCTCGGACAATCGCTGGACACGTTTTCAGGCGGCGAGCGCCAGCGGTTGAAGTTGGCCGCCGAACTCGGCAAGCGTGGAAACGGCTATGTGTTTGATGAACCGACCACAGGATTACACGGGGCGGACATTTCCAAACTCACCGCTTTGTTTGATAAACTGGCGGACCTTAAAAACACGGTCGTGATCGTCGAGCATAACATGGACGTGCTCCTTCGTGCCGATTGGATCATCGATATGGGCCCCGGCGCCGGCAAAGACGGCGGCGAGATTATCTTCGAAGGGATTCCGTCCGATCTGCTCAACAAAAGACATTCCTTAACCGGACAGCATCTGAAAAAATATGTACGCGATATCCTTCATTCCTCTTCCGGTGTCGATGCCATCCGCAGAGCTTCCTTATGATGATTCGCGTGAATACCTATATGTCCGATCCCCAGTAACACAGCGAAGAGCATCATACAACCCACTTTTCCATACACTCCGAGAAGCAGGAATGCGGCGACAGGTAATACGGCAAGAGGAAGCGGAATACTCAGGAAAGGGCCGTAAAAGTCTTTCAATGTATGCTTTCCGGTAAAATACCGTATCCAACAAACCTCATACAATAACATACATCCGAAGGAGACGATCAACCATACGCTCCACGCGGAGAACGGAGCAAGATTGAAGTCGGTAAAAACCAACGCACAAGCCGTAACGCCGACTTGTCCCGCACGCTCAAGTAAAACCGGTATCTTTTTCTCTTTATCTTTTATCCGCTCGTATCCCGCCGGTTGATGCGCTGCCCAAAAAACATTCGGAATAAATAACATCAATAGATACATCAATCCGACATAAGAGAAGCCGAAATGTCCCGCCATATTATCGCTTTTGTTGTTCTGATTTTTTATTGCTCAAAGATAGTAAATAATGGACAATGGAAAATGCATAATGGATGATGAGGAAAACCACCCCCTTGCCCATACAGTTCAAAATAATTCTTTACCTTTGTGCATTCATAAAACAATCAAATTCTTAGATGCATCATGTTCGATAACAGCAATCGCGCTTTTATAGCCCTAAACGATGACGCGGAAGTGTGCCTGACGCCTAAAATGGCCAACCGCCACGGATTGATTACCGGCGCTACCGGAACCGGAAAGACCGTTACCTTGCAAACTTTGTCGGAAACATTCAGCGAAATGGGCGTTCCCGTTTTCGCCGCCGATATGAAAGGCGACCTTTCGGGCGTAGCAAAAGCCGGAGGAAATAAAGACAGCGTAACCAAACGGGTGGAAGACTATCAATTGGCCGAAAAGGGTTTCGAATACAAAAAGTTCCCCGTCCGCTTCTGGGATATCTTCGGGGAGCAGGGGCACCCCATCCGCACGACGGTTACCGAAATGGGGCCGCTACTGCTCGAACGGTTATTACAATTGAATGAAACGCAGGGGGCCGTCCTGTCGATGGTGTTTAAGATTGCCGATGATAACCAACTCTTGCTCATCGACCTGAAAGATTTGCAGAAAATGATTCAATATGTGGGTGATAACCGTAAGGAATTCACTACCGAATACGGAAATATTTCGCCGGCAAGCATCGGGGCCATTCAACGCGCCTTGTTGCGCCTCGAAAGCGAAGGGGCCGATAAGTTTTTCGGCGAACCCGAACTGGTCATTACCGATTTTATTCAAACGGAACAGGGAAAAGGGGTCATTAACATCCTTGCCGCCGACAAGCTGATGAACTCTCCGCGCGTCTATACGACTTTCCTGCTATGGCTGCTCGACGACCTGTTTGAAAACCTGCCCGAAGTGGGCGACATGGATAAGCCGAAACTGGTTTTCTTTTTCGATGAAGCGCATATGCTTTTCAACGATATGCCCAAATCGCTGCTCGAAAAAGTGGAACAGATCGTACGCCTGATCCGCTCGAAAGGGGTCGGCATTTATTTTGTCACTCAAAATCCCGCCGATATACCGGAAACGATTCTCGGGCAACTCGGCAACCGAGTGCAACACGCCTTGCGGGCTTATACACCCAACGATCAAAAAGCGGTGCGCGTGGCCGCCAATACCTTCCGCGCCAATCCGGCCTTCGACACCTCCGAAGCGATTACCCAACTCTCCACCGGGGAAGCATTGGTCTCGTTCCTCGACGAAAAAGGCGCGCCACAAATGGTTCAACGGGCTTTTGTGCTCCCTCCGCAAGGACAAATCGGCCCCATCACTCCCGCGGAACGCGACCAAATCAACCGCGAATCGCTGATCTACGGGGTATATGAAAAACTGATCGACCGCGAGTCGGCTTTCGAGATATTGTCTCAAAAACAGAACCTTCATGCCGAAGAACGCCGTAAAGCCGAAGAAGAGAAAGAACGGATAAAACAACAGAAAGAGGGCGAAAAGGCTGCCCGTGAAGCGGAAAAAGCGCAACGGGCCGAAGCGCGCCGCAAGAAAGAAGAGCGCGGCATCATCGGCGAACTCATCGAGCAGGTGGGCCGTAGCGCCACACGGCAAATGACGAACCAATTGGGACGAAACATCACGCGGAGCATCTTCGGCGCTTTCTTCGGAAAGAAAAGATAAGCCTGCACTCATCTGTTTATCAGATAACCGACATGATTACATTCGAACTATTCAAACATCAATGGCTGAAAACGTATCGCGCTCCGGGATTTCACCGAAACCTGGTAGTGAACATACTCTTAGCGATTTCAGGACTATATTTCGCCGCCATGCTCGTCTTGATGGGGTTTATCGCCCCCTCCATCTTGCATGATGCGCTGCCCGATTATCAACCGGTGGAAGCATTTAACGGCCTTTTGCTTTATATCGTATTGATTATATTCGCCTTGCGTTTTTTGATGCAACCTCTGAACGCGCTCGACCCTACTCCTTATCAAATATTGCCTATCAAGCGCACCAGGTTGATAAACTATCTGTTACTGCGCCCACTCTTCAATCCGGTCAATTACGCCGCCTTATTGTTTATGATTCCTTTTGCGGGGAACATTGCATGGAAGGCGCCGTATCACTCGGGATGGGCGGCGCTACGGTTGCTCGTTATCACGGTATTATTCGTGTGGTTCAACATCCTCACCGCGTCTCTTCTCAAGCGCAGATACGGAAGCAATCCGTGGGCGATGGCGGTCATTATGCTGGTTGCCGGCATCCTCTTTTTATCGGAGTATTTTCACGTTTTCTCCTTGTTCGATATTTCCCTGCGCATCTTCGACTTTTTAATCGGCAATCCTTTCGGATGGTTGATTGTAGCAGGCCTAGCAGGACTCTCTTTCGTCCTGAACAAACGATTCTTCTCGCAACATCAATATGCCGAAAAAGCATCCAAACAGGCTTCCGGCGGCAAGAGCTATCTGAAAAAATTCTCTTTTACAGATCGTTTCGGGAAAGAAGGCTCCTTCATATCCCTGATATTAAAATTGATTACGAGAAACAAACGAACGAAATCGACGCTATTCGTATCCATCCTCTTTCTCCTTTACGGTTTATTCTTTTATCCTAAGAAAATGTATGACGACAATTACGGCTTTACATTTTTTATCGCCATGATTGCGACCGGATCGCTGATGCTGATGTTCGGCCAGTGGCTGATCAGTTGGAACGGTTCACACTTCGACTGCCTGATGACAAAAAAGATGAATGCCGACACGTATATTCGAGCCAATTACACGTTGATGATGCTCTTCAATATCTTGTGTTTTATCGTCACGACGCCTTATTTCTTTTTCGGCACAAAGGTGATCTTTTTACAAGTATCCGCTTTCTTGTATAACATCGGGGTAAACATCTTTCTCCTCCTTTATTTTGCCTCCTACAATACCAAGCGGCTGAATCTGAATGAAGGCTCGGCTATGAATTACCAGGGCACCACCTATAAGAATTTTCTGATTGTCCTGCCGGTCATGATCGGCCCCATGGCAATTATCGGCATTGTATCCATTTTCGGAGCGGAACAAGTTGCTATATGGGTGTTTGCCGCACTCGGGGTTATCGGCGTCATCTTCAGCAAGCCGCTACTCACGCTTTGCCAAAGACGGTTTATACAACGCAAATATGCCTTGTGTGAAGGATTTAGAAAAAAGGAATAGAATAAAAATCAAACTACTTTATAACAGATGATAGAGGTTACCGAATTAAAAAAGTTCTACAATGGCGTTGCCGTACTTGACATTCCGTCGTTGGTTATCGCGAATGGGGAAAGTTTTGGGCTAGTAGGAAATAACGGCGCGGGGAAAACCACTTTCTTCCGCTTGATTCTCGATTTGATAGAGGCGTCATCGGGAGAAGTCCGGGTGAATGGTGAGACCGTCGCCCGCCGTGACGAATGGAAATCCTATGTAGGCTCTTTTCTCGATGAAGGGTTCTTGATCGATTTTCTCACGCCGGAAGAATTTTTCTCTTTCACCGGAAAGGTCTATGGAAAATCAAAAGAAGATATAACTGTTTTTCTCGAATCGATGACGGAGTTCTTCAACGGCGAAATTTTGGGCAAACGCAAATTCATCCGCGATCTTTCAAAAGGGAATCAAAAGAAAGTGGGCATCGCCGCCGCTCTCATCGGCGACCCGCAGATACTCATCCTCGACGAACCCTTTACGGCGCTTGATCCGTCTTCCCAAATCCGCCTGAAAAGGATGTTGAATGAGTTGAAAGCGACCCGAAACATGACGATGCTTATTTCCAGTCACGATTTGAATCATGTAACCGACGTCTGCGAACGTATTGTTGTCCTCGAAAAAGGACATATTGTGAATGATATTTTCACCAACGAAGATACCTTAAAAGAGTTGGAAGCGTATTTTGCCGTCTAATCCACAATTCGTAATTCCTAATTTGTAATTTGTAATTCGTAATTCGTAATTCGTAATTCGTAATTCGTAATTTCTAACAGACTTGCCTCAATTAATTCAAATCCGGATCATTAAACGGGTCGCCCTGACGGATGTCGCCGCTTTCGTATCCTTTACGGAACCAATAGGTACGCTGTGCCGCCGTGCCGTGCGTAAACGAGTCCGGAACGGTATAACCCATCGCTTCTTTTTGCAGCGTATCGTCACCGACGGCTGTAGTAGCGCTGATGGCGGACTCCAAATCGCCCGGCTCCAGTAAAATGATATTCATTTTCTGCGCCTGATAGGCCCATACACCTGCAAAAAAATCCGCCTGCAACTCCACCTTTACATTCAACTTATTGGCTTCCTTTTCACTCAGCCGCGCCCGTGCCTGATTCACCTGATCGATGATCCCCAACAACTTCTGCACGTGATGCCCCACTTCATGAGCCGTCACATACGCCATCGCCAATTCGCCTTTCGCGCCATACTCGCCGGACAACTGATGAAAGAAATTCAAATCGATGTAAACCTTCTCATCGGTAGGACAATAAAAAGGGCCGGTCGATGCGGAAGCTTCTCCACAAGGGGATGTCGTATGATCGGTAAACGTAACCAGTGTGGGCGGACGATAGGTTTCGCCTATCTGCCGGCGGAATATTTCGGCCCATACATCGTTTGCACTGTTGAAAACGCCCAATGTAAAAACCTTAAGTTCTTCATTTTCCTTCGCCCGCGACGGGTCGGTCACCTCTTCCGTAGAAGAAGAAAGGCCGGTACCGGCCATATCCAATAGTTGCAGGGGATTTTGCCCGAGCAATAAGGCAATGACAACAATCACAATCGCTCCCACTCCTCCGAAAGCCATTCCTCGTTTCGTACCTCGGCCGCGGCGGTCCTCATAGTTGCGCTCACTATCGTTTCTGTTGATCCATTTCATATTCGATGCGTTAAAGGGTTATAGGGTAAAAGTCAGGCCGCTCCGGAGAGCAGCCTGATTATTTTATTTCAATTTGTTTTCTTATCGCGATCGGGAAGAGCGGCTCGAACCGGAGTTATCGCTCGAACGACTTCGTGAAGAAGAGGAAGAAGAGGCGCTCCGACTGCTACTGCTACGCGACGAAGACGGACTTACCGTTGTTTCGTTGCGGGTGCTTCCGGAAGAAGAACCCGACGAACGCGTGGATGGCGCAGTGCTGGTGCTCCGGCTGGCGCCTTGCGAACGAGTGGAAGTCGCTGAATTGCTGCGGCTGGAACTGCGGGAGGTACTCGGCGGAGTCGTTACGTTATTATTCTCTCGACTACGGTTACTCTCCGACCGCGCACGACTATTATTTCCGGAAGATGAGGGGGTCGTACTTCGGTCGACATTCGAACTACGGCTCGAAGGCGTGGAAGTGGATCGCGTACTGCTCCCGCGGGTAGAACTTCTGTTGTTGTCTATCGTACCCGACTGCGATTGGCGAGTGGTGCTCCGACTGGTGTTGTCGATGGACCGGGTCGTGCTGCGAGGACTGCTCGAACGGCTTGAACCTGTAGCATCACGGTTGACGCTGCCGCTCCGGCTGTTCGAAGGAGTTCTCTGATTGACCGACGAACGCGAACTGCTCGAACGGCTGCCCGATGCATCGGGGCGATACACACTTACCGAACGGCTGCTCACTTGAGCGCTACTCCTTCCGGAACGGCTGCCGGTTGCTTCCAGCGTGCGGACACTCACCTGACGGCCGGTGGTTCGTTGATAATCCCGTGCAGAAGGGCCGCTGTAATAACGGTTATCATTATATATATACGTATTATTGATGATCGTCGTATTGTTATAAATGCGTGTATTATAGCTTCTGCCTGCATAATAGCGGTGCATATTGCTGCGATACATGTAACGATCGGGAAGGAAAACCCAATAATTCACGGGAATGTTTATGCTTATGCTGATGCCGCCGCGAGGCTCCATCGGCGCCCAACCGTAATAACCGCCGCCGCTTCGCCAATTGACCCATGCCGGCGCCCATTCGTAACCGGGAACCCATGCCCAACCGTAATAATCATCATAAAACCAACGGCCGTAGTGGAATGGCGCCCAGCCCCATGAGTAACTCGACACCCAGGTGTTTCCGTAATCGGTCATTACCCAATAGCCGTTTGTCCCATAGGGATGAAAATCATTGCCCACCCGGGGAACCCAAACCTGTCCGTAATTGCGGTCTTGTACCCACGTACCGTAAGGATTCAACTCATTATAAAATGTCTGTAAACTGATGCCGCCGCCCGAATAATTATCACCGTAGTAATAATCATCGTTATAGCCATCATTATCGTAGTTGCCGTAATCCGATTGTGAGTACGCCCAACCTTGAAGAGAGGTGCAAGAGGAAGCGACCAGAGCAACCCATGCAAACAGTAAGGTGTATTTAAAATTTTTCATATCAATAAGTTTTTAAAGAGTGGGACTTCCAAACATTTAACGTTCAGACCGCACATTGTTCGGATGGTTTAATCAGAAGAATCAATTACAAATTACAAATTACAAATTACAAATGACGAATGACGAATGACGAATGACGAATGAAAAGTCGAAAGTCGAATATCTAAAGACCGGAGACCTCTTTATCTACACCGTTTTCACAAGATCCATATCGAACTTCACCATCTTTTCGACCAATTCTTCAAAGGATGTCTTACGAGGATTCCATCCCAACACGGTTTTGGCTTTTGTGGGATCCCCCAACAATTGTTCCACTTCGGCCGGACGGAAATACTTCGGATCGACCTCTACCAGCGTCTTTCCGGTAGCCGTGTCAATTCCTTTTTCGTCTATCCCCTCGCCTTCCCAGCGCAGCGGGATGCCGGCATAGGCAAAAGCCAGCGTGCAAAAGTCGCGTACCGAATGCTTCTCGCCGGTGGCAATCACGAAATCTTCGGGTGTATGATGTTGCAGCATCAGCCACATACATTCCACATAATCTTTGGCATACCCCCAATCGCGACAGGCGCCCAGGTTACCCAAATACAATTTATCCTGCACTCTCCGTGCAATGCGGGCGGCGGCCAGCGTAATCTTGCGCGTGACAAACGTCTCGCCCCGACGCTCACTCTCATGATTAAACAAAATACCGTTCACCGCGAACATATTGTATGACTCACGGTAATTCTTTGTGATCCAATAGCCGTATAATTTAGCCACCCCATAGGGACTGCGCGGATAAAACGGCGTCGTTTCTTTCTGCGGCACTTCCTGCACCAGTCCGAAGAGTTCGGAGGTAGAAGCCTGATAGATGCGGGTCTTTTTTTCGAGATTGAGAATGCGCACCGCTTCCAGAAGGCGCAAGGTTCCCACGGCATCCGTTTCGGCCGTATATTCGGGCACATCGAAACTGACTTTTACGTGGCTTTGAGCCGCCAAGTTATAAATTTCATCGGGTTGCACCTGTTGGATGATACGAATCAGAGAGCTCGAGTCGGTCATATCGGCATAATGCAGTTCGAGGGTCCGTTGCTGCTTCATATCGCGTATCCATTCGTCGAAATACAGATGTTCGATACGGCCGGTATTGAACGAGGAGGAACGCCGCAAGATTCCATGCACTTCATAGCCTTTCTCCAATAAAAATTCCGCCAAATACGATCCGTCCTGGCCGGTAATTCCGGTGATTAATGCTTTTTTCTTCATCATCTTTCCTATTTTGTCATAAGGTCTCATCACCTAATGGGTGCAAAGATAATGCTTTGTTTTTTAAATAATGATAGTTGGGGAAATAAGAAACTGTTTTGAATTTTCCGAATGATATGATTTTGAGGAAACAAAAGCCCGGAAGACAAGGTTAAAGTATATTAAAGATGAACAACGGAACATCTTGTATTGTACCTTTGCAACAATCGACTTTCCCTCCATGAGAAAGTATCATACCCGTCAGTAAAAAGGGTATCTCATCCTGAGAAAGCCACCGTATCTGTAAAATGGCGCGGCTGGTTGATAGATCCACGCAACTATTTTTGAGAATGAAATGTTCCGGCGGTTAAAAATCGGATTACACGTCGTGCAACGGACTTTCGGACGTTCCGAAAGAGTCCAACACGTCATGTAACGGCTTTCGGAGAGCGCGAAAGTGTCCGACATGTCATGCAAAAGACTTTCGGAGAGTCAGAAAGTGTCCGACACGTCATGCAACAGCTTTCGGAGAGTGCGAAAGCACCCAACATCTCATGTAAAAGACTTTCGGAGAGTCAGAAAACACCGAACACATAAGGGAAGTACGTTTATTATAAATTTAAATATTGCTGAGTATGACACTAATTAGTAAAAAGAATTTAGATGAAGTTCCTGTAATGGATTTTTATCAGGTAATGACAAACACAGACAATCATTACAAGAGTGTAGATTTGGAAACACTGAAGTTGAAACCTACGTATGACGAGCATTTCGCCCCGGCTTATACCGCATTGGATGTTGCCGTAAAACCCCTCTATTCCAATGTCGAAACGAAGGAAATATGGGAGTTGGACAAGAAAACCGACGATACCATCGTGGGATTGCGGCAACATCTTAAATCGCAATTGCGGCATCCCGATCCGGATGTGTCCAACGCCGCATCCAAGTTACTGACACTGATGGATAACTACGGCAAAAACATCTATCGGAAACCCATCCTCGCCGAAATCGGAATTGTCACCAATCTGATGCAGGATTTTGCCAAACCCGAATATGCACCGCTGGTAACCACCTCGGCATCCGATCCGTGGGTCACGAAGTTGGGCGAATACAACGGAGCGTTAGGCGTTATTTACAACGATCGCACACGCAGCAAGGCGCTCGTGGAAATCGGCCAGGTGAAAAAAGCCCGCACCAAAATGCAAAAAGCCTTTACCAAGATGGCCGACGTGATAAACGCCCTGGCTCTGTTGGAAGGCGAAGCGGCCTATAAACCGATAGCCGACGACATCAACGAGGAAATCAAACAAGTATTAACTTCTGCAAAAATCAGTCGGGGATTGAAGAAAAAAGGCGGAAAAACTTCGGACGGAAAATAACCCGATTCCTGCGGCCCGTAAATCCAATACGGTACGCCAGTCCCATTTTGCGGGATCGGTCTCACCGGGGATGCCGGAAAGTGACATCCCCGGTGACTATTTTACGCCTTCGTGTCAGCCAGTCTGTTCCGCCGTTCTTTTATGACAGTCGCCAACTTTTCCATAGTCACACTATACTGTGATTTGATTTTTCTTACCAAGAACGGAGCTCGAAGCAACGTCCTCAGTCACGATAGTTTTTCTATTTCTTCGGCAGAAAGTCCACTTACTTTAGAAATAAGCGTAAGCGGTAAACCTTCCGCCTTCATGTTTCGGGCCATTTCTATTTTTCCTTCCACCCGGCCTTCCCGATGCCCTTCCGCTCGGCCTTCCATTCGTCCTTTTCTCCAAGAACGGTGCGAAGTATCCTCTATGGTATTCACATAATCGCGATAGACTTTGATGCTTTCCTCGTAGCGGTCACGCTCTTCCGGAGTCATCGAAGCCAGGTCCACCGTCTTCTCCAGTTTCTTAAAGACTTTCTTACGATCCTTGAAAGGAATTGTTTTCAATGTTTCCATATTCTTGAGTGTATATATCCATTTATCGAAATTCGTATTGCATTCATCTTCCCGCTTATGAAAGTAAGGAAGTTCGATGAAAATAAAACGCAGCTTATCACTGAATTGTTCATGCGTTTCGCGGTCGGCAAGAATCACGTCGGTGCGCAATTTGTGAGGAATGTCATCGAGGCAAAAATTCATAAAAAACACGCCGTAAACCGCTTTTACGTCGAAATGCCAATCTCCTCCGGGTCGCCCCTGCCGGGTGATGATGTGCGAAAGGTAAAACAGCGCCCGTTCACGAAAGTACGTCTGATAACCGTTTTGCATCTCTACGATAAAATGTTCCCCGGATTCGTTGACACAATAAATGTCGTAAATTGCCCCGCGAAACTCGTTAAAATCGGGCAGGATCTCCTTGTCGAGAAAAGTAATGTCCGTTACTGTTTTTTCGCCCTCCAGCAAGTCGTTCAAAAAATCAATCAGCAGGTCTTTGGTTGCCTCTTGTCCGAAGATCCGCTTAAAACCCATATCGGAAAATGGATTGATAAAGCGTTCCATGTCATTGTCCTAATTAATCAGGCAAAGATAGGATTTCTTTGTCGAACCGTCAAGCATTTTCTGTCGGATATATTTTTGCAGATATAAAATCTCACCGGAAATGTATAATCGAAAATTCAAAAAGTACACAAATATAAAACAAATTGTACATAAAAACAGACCCTCAAACACAATTATATGTATCTTTGAACCTGATATCAAATACTTATAATAATGAATGTTTTAACGAATATAACGAGTTTATTATCGACGGAAAAGGAGTCTTTAACTAATGGACTATATCAATTAAAATTGCTTGCCTCAAGAATTAGAAATAAAGAATTATTGAGTTGGATAAATAAAGAGTTAAACGGATATGAGGACGATGACAATCTTCCTGAATATCGTATAGCTCCCGCATTGCTACAAGGAACGTATTCTAACGGTTTCTATTCAATACGGGATCAGATAATATCTACCCTTCATTTTCCAGAAGAATTAAAAGAGAATCTCAACAAAATAAGAATAAAACAGGGTATATCAATTATTGAGGATGCTGCAAAAAATAAAGAAGACACTATCGCTTTTGTAGTTCCAAGCGAAATTAGTGCATTTATTATGCAAATTATTAGAGACCATAACCCTACCTATAAGTTATATTCCCTGTTTGATACTCGTCAAGTCACAAGCCATACGGTCTATAAGAATATTCTTATAAAGGTTCGGAATCATGCTTTGGATTTGGCTCTAAATTTAGAAACAGAAATGGGATATGAAGTTGAAATAGAAGAGATAATAAAAAATAGAAACGAAGCAAACCAAATAATTCACAATTACCTTACACAGAATATCACAAATATCGGAGATGGAAATCTAATAAATACTGGAGACAGTAATACAATTTATCAAAAGCCCACTATACAGAAAGGAAATTTCGATCAGTTAAGAGACGAATTAAATCAATTAGGTTTAGAAAAATCTGATATTGAAGAATTATACCCAATAATAAATAGCGAAAACACAGAAAAGCAGCCTAAACAACTTAACGAAAAAACTCAAAGTTGGATAAAGAAAATGTCAAACAAACTTATAAAAAATGGTCGAAAGATAACAGTAGAACTGGGCATTTCTATTTTAACGGAACTAATTAAATCATATTTGGGATTCTAACTCAATAAAAATGAATTATAAAACAAAAAACGCGAACAGTCTGCTCACGTTTTTTACACCCGTTAAACACAGTTTAAATCCTCATTAAACGTGCATTTCAAATAAATTCAAAGCTTGTTGACTGATCGGCGTGGCATAATTGCAGGTGATCCATTCTTCCTGTTTACGCCTGTTTTCCTTGCAGGCAGATATCTGTCGCTCTACCGAATGAATAACCCAACCGTTTTGCTCGGCATATAACTGAATATTGTCATTCGGGTACATCGTAAGCATGAATTTGCCCTGAAGGGTGACGCATAGTTGTAATAATCTCTCGAGATCCGCATCATCGAACATGCCGGTGTAATGGCCCATGTCGGAACCGACATACGGCGGATCAATGAAATGAAACGTCTCAGGAGGATCATACCGGGTAATAACACGGAAAGCGTCATCGTTCTCAATCGTGGCTATCTCGAGCCGCTTACGTAACTCGACCGTGAAGGCTTCCTTGGCGAAATCGACTTTCCGAGCCTGACGGCCTTCGGACTTATCGAAGCCGAACGAGTTGCTGAACTGCCCGGCAAAGCCCAATTTACTCAATACAAATACTGACCAGGCACGCTGAATGTTGGTAAAGTCATCGGGATGGTTGTATATGAACCAGGCACTTTCGTGCTGCGTTCGACTGTGCAGCGTCCGGTTAATCTCCCGTTTCAGTTCTTCATAATTACAGACAATCGTCCGGTAAAAGTTGATGAGTTCGCCGTTCAGGTCATTGATCACATCCATCTGCGATGGCTGCTTTTCAAAGAAAACAGCCGCGCCGCCGGCAAACGATTCACAGTAGATCGTATGCGCCGGGATCAGCGGCATGATGTGCTTCAGCATGTTTTGTTTGCCGCCATAATATGTAATTGGAGTTTTCATACTGTAATTTTTAAAAGTGTAGTTTGTTTCGTTTATTTATTGTATTTTTGTTTCTCTCACGTCATAATAAAATAGGTGCACACACACCATAAAGGCATAAGCCTCTGTCTTGGTGTGTGTGCACCTTTATCGTTTCAACCGGTGACGTGAGAAATTAGCGGTTGGCGAAGGCGGGGGCTTTTTTACGCCTGCCCCCTCAAACGGGTGATAAACCTTCACATAAGATTGGAAATGAAAAATAAAAATATCCAGATAAAGCATCTGTGTCTACGTGCAATCCTACAGGCTCATAGGCTGGTGGCTGGGAATAACCAAATACTCGCACCCATTTTTCTTTATTGTCGTTGGACATAAACAGAGGTATATACATCCCCTCTATAATTGAAATTGAGACGTATGTTCCGTCAAAACCCGCTGGAATATATATCCAGGCCGACGCTGAATATTTCTTAAATCTATCTGCTATTACATCTGACAAAATTGAGAACCTTCTGACATAATTATCATTCACTATTTCTATTTTTCGAGCACTTTGTTCAGTTGTATAGAGACCCGGCTGATGAATATCAGTCTCAACAATAGACATGGTATTCATATTTATTGTAACATTGTCATACCATGGCCCTGATATTTTATTATTAAATTTTCCGATTTTCAAAAGATCATAATCGCCCATTATTTTTGAGACTTCCCCTCCAGGCGAGAAATTTATTTCATTGCCAAGTCCACAGTCTTGTATAGGGTAATCAGAATAACGAACCGATCCCGTAATTTGATAGTCTCTAAAGCTACCCCTATAATCAATCATATTATATTTTGAAGTAGCTTTAAGAAGAATTAATTTTGCCGTTGTATTGGTATCTCCTATCTCTACCCTGTTTCCTTCCCCTTCTATAATCATCATGTAATCTTGTGGCTGATCAGCATAATTCCAGTGCCAGTCACAATTAATGAATTTATTTTTTGAATCAAGTACAAACCACGTCTTTTTAAAATCAGCATGTAATAAATTGAACCTCTCAAATCGACAATTCTGAAAAGTATTATTATTTCCTACATATTGGGTATTACTTGCAGGTTCAATATCTATATTTATAAAAAGGTTTCTTTCTGAGCCGACGCCTCTTAAATCAAGAGAGGAATTCCTAATAACGCCATTATAAAAAGTATTACCATTTGAGCCTCCAACAGTTTTTACCCCCCGATAATTTGATTGAGAAAAATAATTTATAAAGCTATTGAGATATGACTCTTCTAAAATCAAGGCATCTAAGAAATTTTCTATATATACATCATAAAATAAAGAAGAGTGCATATGACTGCACAATACGCCTATCCCTTTCATTGTATCATTTGGAAACGAAACGTCATTAACTATATTTATTATTCCTAATTGAGAAATATCAAATTTGGAAATTGATAAATCAGAAATGATGCTTGTGTACTTAAGAGCAGCATTATTATGATTTATTCTTAAAATTGAATTTTTTGACCCGTCACCCTGTATTTGGATACCGTCTAATTCTATAGATAATGTATCTGACAATACATAGTTGCCAGTCGGGATGTATAATTTACCAGTGCCCATATTTTTGAGAAAGGCAATGGCTTTTTTAAATGCAATCGTATCATCATTGCTATTATTCCCTATTGCACCAAACCATTTTACATTAAGACTCGAAGAATAAGCCCTTCTATAATACAGGCCCCGCTTTTTTCGATAAATAACGCCATCGCATTTTTCATCGTTCATTTCAGTCCCATCATGCCATGATTGGGTTTGTTCATAGTTGACGTTTTCTTTTGTGTGACTGTCTAAGAGTTTAATAATTTGTGCCATATTTCTAAATGTCAAAATAGTTATCGGTAAAATCCATGGAAGTAATCGAATCGAGTTGCCCCATATAGGTCCAGCCGGATCCAGTCCATGCGTATATCTTGCCATTATCCAGATCGCCGGTATCTGCCGGGTTGGATATCGCGGCCAGTTCGCCAATTTGCAGCGGCTCCCCGGTACTTTCGTTCACAGGTGAATCATCGGCCTGCATATCGGCAACGGAGGCGTAAAAACAGGCTATTTTCAACGAAGAAAGGTTCTCCTTTAACCATATCAGGCTGTCGTTGTACCGGAACACCAAATCCCATCCAGGTTCGAGATATCGGTATACGCCGTTATTGGCACTCACCGGATCGCTCGTAACGGATACCGTCTGTCCATGTTTCAACGGCTTGCCGTCGGTACCGACCGGAGCCTTATCGGCTTCCATATCCGCTTTCGTGGCATAACTGCCGAGTATGGCCATCGAGGCGGCATTATAGTCCACGCCCTTTGTTTTGCCAAGCATGTCCTTCATCAGGTCGAATGTTTCTTCCGGAGAGATGGACATACGCCCCGTTCGCGATTTCAATTCTTCTATTCTTTCTTCCAATTCTGTATAAGTTGCCATAATGTTTTAATAATACGGTTCGTTGGTTTGTACTTCACTAATATTCAGTCCGAATTCCTGTAATTCTACGTATGCAATGAAAGCAGACAGACGGGATTGATATAGGCTCACTGCCATCATCGAGAATGTTTCCGCATCAATTGCCGGATAATCCGTTCCATTATACGAGAATGCCTGCATTCCGTAATAAGTGCGCGGGTACCCTTCCGCCATGTCGCCGGAGAGCGTTTTTGTAACTTTTAATGTCAAACTGCGTTTCTTTGCCATATCGTTAATACTTTAAATCATAAAAATGATGTTCATCTACCTCAGGAGAAAACGTCACGTCCTGAATCCTTATCACGAGTGAATTGTTATTGTAATATTTCTCGTTAATATTCTTAATCAGCCAATTTTCGCCGGAAGCAAGAACAAGTGTCTCTTCTATAGGGATTGTAATTGTAGTAAAACTATTAAAAACTTTTAATGAAACTGTAAATTCCAAGTCACTTGTTACAGGCTCCGATGCCTCAATATTTATCGCCCATCCGCGCGTAAGCTCCGGAAATTGTCCGTATGCCATATTATTCCAAGTCAAACTGAGATTTAACTCTATTCCACGCGAGTCGATGTATTCAGTCCATTCTGCTGAATACTCTTCTATTAGATGCTCATCGGTATGACTAAGCCAAGTAACCGAGAATGCCGCATCGCCCAGCTTAAACAAGTACGACTTGCCGGCAAGTTTATGCTTATCGATAAACTCGCGTATGGCATTCAGGTCGGTACTTCGGTCGATGGAAATAAGGAAGTCATACGGCTTGCCGTCTAACTCGGTTAGTTCTGCCACACAGTCGAAGGTGCGTTCAATGGCGTGGATCAGGGAGATCACCTGCGGGGATACGCTTGCCTCGTAACGTGATTTCATCCGCCACAGATGGAACTTGACGAATAGCTGCTGCAAGGGTTTCGCAACCAATACGCGCAGGAAGGCGAGTATACGGTCTTTGCGCAGAAAGGTCGGCAAAAGTTGCTCTATCAGTTTGTAAAAATCTATTCTCATACCGTGTAAGTTATTATTGTATGATCGATGTCAAAGTCGAATGACCCGCCGGGTGATTCGATGTTCTGCGAGGTGACCGCCTGCCCGGCGATCCGGACTTCGTTCAGGATCACGTCCGACACGCCATCCGCCTGCTGGATGGCATCTGTTAGCTTCGTCCGGTTAAACACGCCCCCATAGATGATATTGTCCAGATAATTGGATATCGCCTCTTCCACCGGCTTGCCGCCTCCGGACAAGCGGTTCCCGTCCATATCGAGCACCATTGCATTTCGGACTACCTGGAGGGTAAATTCGAGCGATGTCGGAGCCTGGGAGATGATCTCGAAGTGCGTACCGGCCGCGCCGATTTCGGTGATGTATGCCCGGAAGGCTTCCAGTTCCGACGCCGATAATGGTTGCCTGTCGTCTTTGGAAACATAGATGCGCAGTTTCGTAACGCCTTCAACCTCTAACTGTCTAACCGCAGCAAACCGGATAATTTGTGATTCTTCATCCACTTCGGGATATTCAAACCCGTATGTGAGGGGATTAAACTTGACGAAATGGCCCAATTGAAAGGCCATCGAACGGGTGTGGTACCAGGGAATGGAGCACACGGCATTCTTCGTAATAGCCGCATCAATATCGGACTGATGCCGGTTCATAAGCGATTCAAGCGTGAAGATCGCGACGGCAACGATATACGTCAATATTGCCTCGATGCTCACTTTCGAGAATTGCTCATCGAAGGTTTTCGATCTATCAAGTCCATACATCTGCTGCAACGTTGAATTCGCCACAAAATCGGCGCGGATTGCTTGTACTATTTCGTTAAGAGTCCTCATGCGAACGTGTTGTTAAAAATGTCCTCGAAAATCTGACCTTTGTCCGTGATGTTCGTCGCCGGTTTAATGGCGTTTCGTTCGTAATAACCGGCTATGGATTTGTTTACCGTGGCCGATGCTTTTATCGTATTGAGCACATCGATATCGTCCGTCACAGAAATATCATTCCCGGCGGCGATATCAATGGCCGCCTCGGTGCTTCCAGCCGTCTGCACGGCAATGTCGAATACCGACTGTCCTTCTAAAGCCTGAATGTCCTTTTTAGCCATATCCTGATTATTAGTGTCAACGCGGCTCCGGCAAGGATAGCAACGATGTACGTCCATACCGGCGGGCGCGTGGTAGTTGTTATTTTCTCCGAGAGCGAAGCATCCAGCTTCGTCCGAAGCTGCGAAGTAACGAGTGTCAGGCGATCAATTTTGTCCTGTTGTTCGCTGATGATACGCTCATTCTGTTCATTGATGACTGCGATATCATTCAGCGTTTCGGTCGTGCGTTCGCGAGTCTTATGTTGCCGGCCGGTCGAAGAATCCGGAGCGGAATATTGCGTATCGGTCTGGCGGGTAACGCTTTTATCGGACACGTTTGTCCTTGCATCTTTCATGATGTTGTCAATTCGCTTTTGCGATCCGGACTCCTTTACCGTTACATCGACATTCGAGACCTGATCCGTTTTGAACGCCTGTCGCTTATCCGTTTTTATCGTTCCGCAAGCTGTCAGCAGGAACACCCAAACGAGTAGCAGTATCTTCTTTTGCTTCATGTTGAATCTCCGTTTTAATTTGTTCTACAATAGCCTCCATGTTCTCGGGGGTGATCTTATCGAGCAGTTTCATGATCTTCGTATTGATACGATTCAGCCGGTTGACTTCCTTTCGTAGCTTTTCCAACTCAACCAATACCAAGTCATATTTCACGCTCATATCTGTTGCAAGATCACGCCAGATCTTTATTGCACTGTCCACATTGTCAATCTCGGTTGTTTTAGCTTCCGCGCGGGCCTTTTGTGCATCCGCCTCGGCTTTTGTTTTGGTTGCCCTGAGGGTTACAACCGTAACGATAAGACTGCCCCCCAAGCCAATATTGAGGACAATGGACAATATTTCAAACCAATTCATAACCGTTATTTTGAAAAGTATACATCACTCTCGGCCTTCCGGCGACGGACTAATCCGGGCAAGACCGTGAGCACACCGTTTACACGCGCTTTATTCCATCTTTCGAACTCGCCGGCTATCGACGGATCATTCGTATTTACCCGGACTTTCTTCAGTAAGGTTGAACGGGTAAAATTGCCCGATCCCACGTTGAAGACGAAACTTACCAGGGCATCGAATTGATTTTGCGACAATGGCAAGCTGAGCGCATTAATAACCTTTTCGGAGGCGGCAAGATCTTCCCGCAAAAATTGCTCTCCCTGTCGCTCCGAAATCGTGTCGCCCGGCTTCACGCCTTTGGTATGCCCGTAGCCGATCGTCGGGATGCCCGCCGGGCACAAATAGGCTTTCGGCCGAAAGCCTTCAAATTCTTTTATCAGGGCAATGCCCCGGGTTGATGTTTTCATAAATCAATTCCTTTCACTTTTTGTTATTTGTACTCGGCATTTACTTGAATATTTTGTCCCGAAATTTCCAGATGGTTTATTTGCATTCCTTCAATATCCAATTGCTGTCTGATTTTATGTTTATACAGCAAGTAATCGTGATCTAACAACATATTTCCGATACCGACACCCACTACAGGATTTTCTTTCAATTCACCGGGATGCATCGTTAAGATGGAAGCAATATTTTGTTTTGTTATATCGCCGATCTGAACTCCCTGCAAAATCTTCCCATTCGAATCGCGGAGAACAAGGATATCTAAATCATTCGTTTCCATATTCAATAATATGCCTGTTTCTTTACCCATTAGTGTTTTACTTTTTCGTCTTCAAATGTCGACTGATTCGGATTGGGAGTCGATGAATTAAATATCAATGCTAATGGAGCGCCATTGCCCGAAACCGGATGTGATTGTAATTGATTTTTCAAAGCCTGAAGGTCATTGTAAACCTTTTTCATCCACTCAACCAGTTCTTTTATTTTAACCGAACCTCCATTTTCACCATCATTTATTATAATCCCGTTTTTATCCAGTTTAAATGATATTTCATCAACGTTTAAACGGATATCACTATAGCTATTTGCATATACTATAAACAGATTGCTATAGTCCCCAGATATAGAACCTACCAATACATCACTTGCGATTTCGGGTGTCATTAAAAACGCGTTGTCTGTATCCTCTGTCGTGGGCTTCAATCGGACATCAGAAATAGAAAGGCCATCAGCTACCACAGTGCAGGTATTGCCCTCAACGCTTTCAACTGTCGCAGGGAAAAATGCCTGTCCGTTTTGCTGAAAGCCTTTCATTAATTCTGATATCTGTCTATATTTATCCATTACCGGTAAGTTTACGCCCTAATTCCACTTTTCGCACGCCGCCGTTTTCGTCAAAAGTCGTAGTTACAGAAACCACATAATACGATCCCGTCTTAAACTCATATTCCGCATCGTGTATATGTGCCGAATAAGTAGGTTCCACATAAGGCACCAGCCAACCGGTAATACTACCTTCATATCCAGTGTATGAAAGGTATTTTATTTCTTCTTGTCCACGTTTTTTCAAATCGCTTATAGACATGGGGGATTGTACTTTTACCGTACGCTTTTCGCCTCCAGTAACGCCGACATTTACCGACTTTTTTTTTACCGTCAAGTCCTACACCTTCAACGACAACTTCGAACTTCCGATCATCGGAGTTACGATATTTCAGATCAGAAGATTCGATATTGACAGCAAAATCATAATTAACGTCTCCACCTTTTTCTACGTATGCAGGATGAATATTCAGTTCTGCCCCCTTCATGTAGATATTCGCTTTTGTTTCATCCTGAATTTTTTTCAATACGTCATAAGCATTTGCACTTTTGATTATAAACTTTTCATAAGTAATATCATACGTACAATTCAGTTCCGATAGACCTATTTCAGAAAGGCAATATTGCGCAATAGCTTTCACTGTTGTTTTATTGAACTGTTTATCTTTTACCGGCTTACGTGTCTCATAAATTCCATCTTCACAATTAAATATCAAACTACTATCATCTGTGTCAATACGCTGTAAAAAGCCGGTAAATTCTGTGACCAGGTTATCATCATAACCCAGTTTTATTGTAACCTTATCACCAATCTTTACTTTTTCTTCCACGTCTAACGATTGGTTGTATACCACACCCGGAACGACAATAACCGCCGTATCTGCCAATAAGTCGACAGATTTATGTATTTCCGCCGACTCCAATAATGCAAGTCGGTAATTACCTATAACTATGTCGTAAACCATGTTAAACATTTTTCACTTCAATAAATAGTTCAAATAAATCATCGGAAAATGCATCAATGGAAAAGTTTTGTATGTTTTCGCCTTTCGAAAAAGGGAACGAATAATTTTCGATAACTATCTGGTGTATATCCAGCATAGCGAGCAATTCGTTTTTTACATTTAAAGCCCTTTTTTGCTTTACGTAATACATGAATTTTTGCACGTCGTTTTCTGGATAAATATTCAAATCCGGATGCACAAATTTCCCCTGAATATTAATAGAGAAATCATCCTGAGCCCAACGTTCTTTTACGGTACCCCGTCTTTCCGATTTGGAAACATTCCGTTTGATTATCACATTTTTTCCGGTAATGGAAATAAGCGGTTCAATAGGAAACATCCATTCCGGATTTTCTTTAATACCTATCCACAACGGGAGCACCATCGATACCGGCTGACCTGATTGTATGAGGTTGCTTGCATCGCGCACGGTGATATTATTATTCTTTGTGAATATTGTATTAAAATTCATAATCTAAATAGTTTGTCCCTGTGCCATTGATAATATTCGCGTCAGTTCATCTAAGAGTACATCACGCATATTTTCCGCACTTTCCCTAAATCCGCTTTTGTTTATATTAATCGAGCCGACCAATTCACCGAGATTAATGGTGATATGTGTCGTCTTGGTTCCACCGGTAGCGATACTTTTCGCCGTTTCTTTGCCAACGCCGGTACCTGTTCCCGATCCGTTTACGCCCGTACCTGTTCCGCTACCAGTTCCTGCAACGGGCGATTGAGTACCAGGGATAGCCGGTTGAGAAATTCCAATTTTCGCCATTTTGTCGGAAACCCAACCGATGGGATCGAAACGGTTTCCATTTTCAACCCCGGATTGATAGCCTTTCGACCATGTTTCTCCCACCTTCTTTCCATTCTCAATAGCCGACATCATCGTCCCGCCCCCCATGAACCCCTGAACATAACCGGATGCCGCCTGCTTGGCGCCGTCTTTCACGCTATCCCAGTCTAACGAAAAAATGCCTTTGATGATTTTACCGAGCCCATCAAATGTATCAACCAGGCCCTTTACCGTATTGATTACGGAATCCTTCAGAAATTTCACAAACAGCTTGAATGTTTCCCACACTCCGGTCACCACGCCCCGAAAGCCATCGAATTTATTCCAAGCCAACGTGATTATGGCTACCAATCCCGCAATAGCCCCTACAATCAATCCTACAGGATTAGCGTTAAGAGCGACTGTTAAAAGCCACTGCGAGGCCGTCCAAAGGTTCGTTGCATTACGCACTGCAAAAACAATGATTTCGAAAGCCGCCAACGCGCCTTTAATTCCGGTAATTATTGCCTGTACACCTGCAAGTCCTAACATTGCGACTTTGTAGCCGATAGCTGCGCTCGCTGCGGTAATGATAATCCCCGTTATGACCGGGAAATCTGATGTTATTTTATCCGTTAGCCGTTGTATGGTACCAATGGGATCGTCTAAAAATCGGTTGAATTTTTCCAATGCCGGCAGAATTATCGGCTGCAAGACATTATTATACAGATTCAACATCTTTTCATTGATATTATCCATTGCCATAGCCCATTGCCCGGACACGGTATTGTTAATCCTGTCAATCATCCCGTGATACAAACCGCCTTCTTCGGTTGCCTTCTGAAAGGCTTGGGTAACCATATCAGCCGATATGGCTCCTTTGGACATATCATCTCTCAATTGGGAGATGCTTTTACCGGTCGTCTGCGATATTTTATTCAATGGGTTAAAGCCCGAATTAATCATTTGCAACAAGTCATTGCCGGTAAGTTTACCCGTTGATGACATTTGAGAAAAAGCCAATGTCATTAGCTTCATTTTATCACGATTACCCATTGTGATATCCCCGATGGCCTTTAAATTCGGCATGATTTTATCCTGGGCAATCCCGAAACCGGCCATCGTCTGCACAGCTTCGCTTAATTCCGCCTTCCCATAAGGGGATTTTGCCGCATAGTTCGAAATATCATCGATCATACGCTTGGCATTATCGGCACCCCCGAAAAGGACTTCGAAGGAAGTATTTCGTATTTCCTGTTCCATCCCATTCCGGATTGTTTTGCCGATGAATGCTCCCACACCTAACGCGGCAGCCACCCCTTTCAGCTTTGTGATGATACCGCCTAAATCGACCTTATTCAAGCTTTCGACTTCGTTTTTCAATCCACGCACATTCGACCGGGACGCGCCTGATGACGCGCCGATTTTATCCAGCATTGTTATCGCATTGCCGTTGATGTTGAGTATGTATTGTAAAACATTCATCGTTTTTTAGCTTCTTGTGATCTGATCCAGTTTAGTGTTTCTGCGTAGGCTGCCCACTCTTCATCCGTCAGCCCATCGGGATCGGAAATATGCAGATAGTACCGAAGTTGCGTATTAATAAGCATGATCCCATTTTGAGCAGCATTTTTGGCTGACTTTAGAGCTTTGTTATTTCGGCCTCCTTAATCTGAACGATTTCTGCCAGCTTGGCAGAAACGCCGAAGAACTTTTCGTCATCGGTTTTGATGCTTTCATCGCCTCCGAGCCAACAGTTCTGTAACAAAGCCTCATTCGCCCTAATCGGATTATTTCCGAGCGTGGCCACATACGACATCGTTTTCCTATCCGGCTTTTTCAGGTAACATACGGAGTCACCGACTTCCACCTTAAAGATATCACCCTGCTTTTTCTTCCACTCTTCGATTTGCCCGGCCGTAGCCTGTCCTCTTAATTCTTCCATTTTGAACTATTTTAAGCGTTTTTGATGTCCAATGCCAGAAAAGGCATTGCAATTTCCATAAACTTATCACCCTGAGCCATTCCCTTTTCGTACTCGGTGAATTCTGCCCCGATAATTATATCTGTTGAAATAGCAGAAGAAGCGACTGATGTTGCATTCATTTCCGCTCCGTACGAAACAATAATATCGACCTTTGTCGTTAGCACGTTTCCGCCGGTTGCCGCTTCAATGGCTTCAAACTGACTTTGGGTAAATGTAATGTTACCCGTTATTAATTCGTTACCGCTCTGAATGCTGTGCGCTTTGCGGCCTTTTGCAAACATGGCTTCTTTTTCACACTCACGTTTATAAGAGACGGCACGGAACCCCACAATAGGCACACTACCCACAATAAGGCTGATATCCGCCCATTCGTATTCACGTCCGTTGATTAGATATACGTCTTTCATTTTAATTTTCGTTTACAGTGAAACCCAATAATACGTTGATATAACGTGCGTATCCGAAAGGACGGACACGTATTTCCACATTAATAGTGCTGGTAGCCAATACATCTTGTACCGGATCAATATACACCACTACACCATTGTCGCCATTTTCGTCTGACAACTCGTTACCCGCGGTCATGTTGGATGCAATTGCATTAGTAATGACCTGCTTCCAGGATGCAATTACAGGTTGGAGCATGGTACCGTCTGACTTTACCTGTACTTTGTCCAACAATTGCTGAACCAAAACGGCATAAGCAATACGCGCCGCTTTGTCGATAGTCCTGACAGCTGTCAGATGGTTATAATCATCCGTTTCTTTCGTGGCCATTAAATCATCGGCGATGTAATAGCCGGCGATTCCGGTAAATGTCCTGAAGGTAATGTAGGATTTGTTGTAGATGGCTTCCATGTCGGCCATTTCAATTTGATTGTTTCCTGCAAAAATCTTTAATACATTCAACTCACCATCTGACACACGACCGATATTTTGCTCGACACTAACCGATGCGATTCGGCCGGCAACCAAACCGACCGCCTGGTTCGCCGATCCCGCGGAAGTCGATCCGATAACAACGGCAGCCCGATAATAGGAATTCGCTTTCAAGTCTTTCAGTTCCGTCGCGTTTCCGCTAAAGTTCAGTCCGTCAAGAATGACAAATACCGGCGCATATTTCGCCGCACGCGCCCATTCGCCAAGTTCATGTGCGTTCAATAAGGCTTGCGGGATATCGCTATCCAATCCATCGGTAACAACGGGATTAGCCCCCGGCACGGATGTAACCACCACCCCCCGCAACTCGCCATTCGTCGTTTCAATCACGCTTCGCAAATAAGGATTCTCCTTATCGAGCACATCCGACATTTTGAGAGTTTCGGGATACCCGACGATATACACTTGTGTTCCTTCTTGTGCTTCCGCATAGAATTCTTTCACGGTTTGATACAACAGCGGGTTATTATCATCCGTAACGCCCAGTGTTGCCAAATCCGACAGTTTTCGAACACTGTATAGCTTTGCAAGTGAAAACATGTCTGCAACGGCTACAGCCCCGCAAACGGCCAGACATAGCAGCCCATCCGCGCTGGAGATAGTTTGCCCCAACGCACCGTTGCCATAGTCTATTGTTACTTTAGGTAATCCGTTCAGTGCCATTTTATTTCCGGTTAATGGTTACGATTGTATCATTCTTCAGTGTATTGGAGCCATGCCTAAAGGCGTCGCTTTTACTAAAGAACGGGATCAAATCAGCCGTGAAGTGCAAAATTTTGCATTGCGGATTCTTATCAAATACATCCTTTGCGATCCGGTTTCTATTTTCGGTTGTTTCGACCGGCTCACCGAGGATTAACGTATCAACATCGTCACTCCCTTTTTGGCCAATTTCTTCTTGTGATGGTTCAGTATCCAGTTCGGGATCCCCTTCACCATCCGTTTGCTCACTATCACCCTGTCCTGACTCAATTTGATGTGTTTCTTCATTGACTTCAGGTTGCGTCGTCGCTGTCTGCGCGATATCGGTGTTTGCTGTTGTTTCCTGTACAGGTTGAACATCAACCTGAGGCTGTTCAACTGACTCTTCATTTGTTTTAACATTTCTCTTTGCCATATTTGTTTAATTTGAAAAACAGGCTTCAAAACCGGGGCCTCGAAGCCTGTTTTTAATGATTATGAAAAAAGTAATTTATGCTTTATCGCTGTATACTGCGCCATAACCGAATGCCCGGAAAGGAAGCGCTACAAAACGCATTTGAAAGCCAAGCAGCCAACCACGGTAATCGGACCAACGCTTTTCAGGCTCTCCTTCGATATCCCCCATTGCACGCATGGCTTCACTCGTCACGATAGCGACCGATGACGGATTTCCGGTAGCCGATCCGTAGGGCATCTTTGTCCCATCCGTAGCATTGTATTTGGGATTTCCGGTGAACGTGTAGATTTTAAAACCGTCGATTTCCTTATCGGTCATCATTTGTTTGTACAGTTTAATGTTCTCATTCTTCAAGTCCTTCTTGTGTTGCGGACAAAGAAGCAGTATACGTCCTTCCTGTGGCAGGTCACCATTATCGAAAGCCAGTGACAAATCGGTGATATCGTTATAAGTTAAAGCTTTGTAACCGCTGCTATTCGCGGCACCGGTTGTCTTTAATACCGGTGTGTTTGCCGTATGAGAGGCGGGCGATATATTGAATGCCGCCGAGGTACACGCTTTTTTGTATAATGTATTGGCATGTTGCCGGGAAACGGATTCCGCTTTGTTATACTGGGTCTCCATTTCTTCTACGTTCGTTATATGCACCGGCTCAGTGTCGAAGGTCGCCAATGGAATCCTGATCCCCGTATCGGTTCGTTGCGACGGCGTCAGCGGCCATGTGTTATTGTTTTCCACGACTTCGGGATCGGCCCCGCACTGAGATAGGTTGATTGCATTATTATCAACCATGTGATCCATACTGGTCAGTTCTTTCAACCAGGAAGCATCCGGATAGAACAACGACAGTATGATGTTTGTAAAAATTTCTTTAAATACTCCAGCCATTTTGTTTGTTACTTTTTAATTGTTAGTTGTAATCTTTCGAACTCTTTTGGGTTTTCAGCGCGAAGCTTTTCAAGCCCGGCGGAATCTTCCTTCATCCATTTCAGGTAATCCCAGTTTTCACGCCCTGCCGTAATGCTTGATTTGTTCACCTTGTCAGCCAACGTTTCCGTTGCTGTTTCCGCTTTCGCGTCAATCATTGTTTTCACGTCCTCAAAGCATCCTTTTTCAGCCATTTTCTCAAACGACAAACGTTCTACTGCTGAAATTTTGCCGGCTTTCTCAGCATTGTTCAGGTAATCGGTTTGCGATTGTTTTTCAACAGCCTTTAAATCAGCTTTAAGTTTTTCGATTTCTTTGTCCTTTTCCGCTACAGCCAGTTCCACGTCTTTCGGCGTGTAATCGGCTTCCAGTCCAAGAATTTCCACTGTCTTATGGGACAGTCTAAAAACTACTTCTGCCATTTCATTTGATTTTTGTTTGTTATTATTAAAATTGAAGTTTACTTTCACCTGGTCGAATGACAACTCTTCCAGTTTTTCGTTATACAGCCTGATAGCGCCTGCATCAGAAGGAATGGGTACGATACTGGCCTCCATCAGTTCGCTTTCAACCAAGACGAATTCATCATTTATATACTCAAGCCGTAGAGGCATAATACCAATAGAAGCCGCACGAAGGAAGTTTTTATCCACTTTCCGCGCCACTTCTTTTCCCTGAGGATCATCTAAATCGAAAACAGGTGTTGCCATAAGCTTGTCATCTTCGATACGTATATTTTCCCACCTGCCGATCACCTTACCGGTATCGTGATCAAAAAGCATCACCGGATTAGCTTTAAACCTTTCGAGCAAAATGCCCAGGACGTTAGTCCGGTAACCTTTCGTATTTGTACTTTTCCCGTCTGAGAGTATAAAATCCATTATCTTTTATTTTGAATTTTCGCTAAAACTAATTGCGAAGGCAAAGTTGGGAATACGGCAATAGTTCACAAAAAAACACTGACATAATGTCATTCTTTTTTTAATATGTAATAGTAAATAAGCACTTTTGCAGTGATTTTAAAACTGTCAATATGGCAAAAGAATTGAATAGAGAAGCAAAAAAGAAACTGGCGAAAGAGCTTTTCCTTACCGGTAAGCACCAACAAAAGGAAATCGCCCGGATGGTGGGGGTTTCGGAAAATACGATTGGCCGGTGGGTGAAGGATGAAAAATGGGAGTATCTGCGCGCCAACCTCACAACCACGAAGGAAAATATACTTTCCAACTGGTATGCTCAACTGGCGGAGATGAACAGAACTATCGCAGAAAGAGATGAAGGAAACCGTTATCCGACATCTTCGGAATCCGACCGTATGATTAAAATATCCGCAGCAATCAAGAAACTCGAAACGGAAACCGGCATCTCTGAAATTTCAAGCGTTTGTTCCGGATTATGCGAATTTGTACGGCAGTATGATTTGCAAAAGGCACAGGAAATTAGCGATCATTTTCAAGCCTATATCGAAAGTAAAATGAGATAATATGGCAACGATCAATCAAAAAGATAAAAACGCCTTTATCGAATGGCAGGCTTATCGTGAAGCTTTAAAAAGAGCCACGACAACTGAAACAGACGAAACATTCGGCGAAAAACAAGCGCGTATCAAACGGCTTGAGTCGGATGATGAAGCCTGGTTTGCTTACTACTTTCCACATGTCTCAACCAATCCTGTAACCAATGAGGCCATACCGCCGGCGGATTTTCATATTCGGGCAACCAAACGCGTCATGAAAGATAGAAACTGGTTCGAATGCAGATGTTGGTCTCGCTCACTTGCGAAATCGACACGCACGCGTATGGAAGTCCTGAAGCTGATCCTTACCGGCCGGAAAAAAAACATTTTGATGATATCCAACTCTTTTGATAACGCTTGCCGGCTCATCGAACCTTATCGTGCGGAATTGGATTCAAACCAGCGCATCATTGCCGATTACGGGAAACAGCGCGGTTTTAAGAAATGGAAAACAGGCGATTTCATCACAAAGAAAGGCGTTGCCTTCCGGGCGGTCGGTGCCGACCAGTCACCCCGTGGAGCAAACGAGAACAATATACGGCCGGATACCCTACTGTTTGATGATATTGATACGGATCAGGATTGCAAGAATCCCGACATCATAAAAGAGCGGGTTAAATGGATATTCGGTGCCGTTATCGGAACCCGTGAAATTTATATCAAGTTGTTAATCATCGCCTGCGGAAATATTATTGCGGAATATTGCTGCATGACGGAAATGATGAAGAAAGCCAACTATGTGGATATCGTCAATATTCGTACACACGGAGTCAGCAGTTGGGCAAAAAACAGCGAGCAGGATATCGATGAGGCACTTGCTATTCTGCCGCATTCTACCATACAGCAGGAATATTACAATACCCCGGTGACGGAAGGCCGTATTTTCTTCAATCTCGAATACGGTACCATTCCAAAGCTTTCAACCATGGAACAGTTGATCGTTTACGGCGATCCGTCCACATCGAACAGGGAATCGCAGAACAGTTCTTTCAAGGTGGTGGCACTCCTGGGCCGCAAAAAGGGCATTACGTACATCATAAAAGTATTTTGTAAGCAATGCGCCCAGGCAGAGTTTATCCAGGCATATTATGACATGTACACCCTTGTTTCCTCGGAAGAAGCAACCGCACAGTATTACATGGAGTGTAACAGTCTTCAGGAAGGTTTCTTCGATTCGTTTTATGATCCGGAATTTAAACGTATCAGCCGGATGAAAGGAATACCCTTGTTTGTACAAAAAGACCAACGGGCAAAAGTTAACAAATATACACGCATTGAAGCCACATTGCACCCGCCATATAAACTGGGATGGCTCATCTTTAATAAAAATGAAGAAACGAACGAGCACATGAAGGAGACTGAAGGCCAGTTCAATGCCGTTTCACCCACCTACAAGGGGGCCGTGGATGCTCCGGACTGTATTGAAGGCGGGTATAAGATTTTAGATAAGAAGGGCGGAATGGCCCTGAATAAATACCGTTTTCAAAAACGGAGTTCACGCAGGTATTAAATAACATTTAAACAGCATTTAAGTATGTTTTTGACAACAGAAGAAATGAAAGACGTCCTTTACAGCTATCAGGCAGATGAAATAGCGGAAGGGGACGAACAAATTATTGACAACGGCATTCTGGCAGCCATATCTGAAGTAAAAGCCTACTTCACCGCTTCCAATCAAAAGAAATGGAATGACGGCCGGCCCAGGTACAACATTGATAAGATATTCGGAGTGACGGGTACGGAACGCGATCCGTTCGTTCTGCGTATGTGTAAAACCGTGGCGGCATGGAATATCTGCGAACTCTCGAATGTCGATATTATCTATGATCACGTCAAAGAACGGTACGATAACGTTATCAAAACACTTGAAAAGATTGCAGGTATCGGCGACTATGACAACTCATCGGTATTGACACCCGACCTGCCAACCATCCAACCTGGGCCGGATGAAGGTAACAGTATTCAAAAGCCTTTCCGTTACGGATCACGCGTTAAGTTCAGACACGAATAACATTATGAAAACAAAAGAAAAAAAACTCACACAGGAGCAAGTTACAGCTATTTTAAGCAGAGCGCATAGCATAGGGCTTGAAAGAGTCGAACGCCTTTACAAAGAGAAGCAAGAACAAAGCAAAACGGCGAACCATGCACCGACGCTGGCTCCCCGAATCACACAAAAGTCAATATCGCAAACGCGGCGTGATATACAGGACTGGAAATGGAGCAAGCAACTGGCGACTTCACCGACCGAACCTAAAGTATACCTTTTACAGGACGTATTCAATGATATCGCCGGCGACGCTTTATTATCCTCACAAATGAATAACAGGCGGGAACAAACCATTTCCGCCCCTTCAGAGATGATAACGCCTGACGATAAAAAGGATGAAAAGTTAACGAAAATAATTCATGAAATCCCCGTGTTTACTGATGTCTTGGGGCACATATGGGACAGTGAATGGTATGGTGGCTCAGTAGTCGAGCAATCGGTTGATAAAGGCGTAAAAAAGGCGACTTTGATTAACCGACGCAATACCGTACCGGCAACCGGCCGGTTTTATCCCGACACGTCAATGAACAATTATATCGAATACCGTGATACAAAAGAGTTCGGAAAATGGATACTCGAATTCAACTCCGACCACATCGGCCTGTTGGATAAGCTTGTTCCATACGCTTTATTTAAAAAATTCGCCCTCAGTTGTTGGTCGGAGTTGTGCGAAATATACGGCATCCCGCCGCGTGTAATGAAAACAGAAACGCGCGATCCAGAAATGCTCGACAGAGCCGAAGCCATGATGCGTGACGTAGGCGCGTCCGCCTGGTTTATCATCGACAATACCGAAGACTTTGATTTCGCAAAAGGAGTTAACACGAATGGTGATGTTTTCAATAACCTGATTAATCTTTGTAATAACGAAATCAGTATGTTTGTTTCAGGAGCCGTCATCGGCCAGGATACCAAAAACGGAAATGAAAGCAAGGAAAAAATAAGCATTGCTTTATTGGACCGTCTGGTAGATGCCGATAAGCGTATGACGGAAATGTATATGAACAGCATCGTTATACCATCATGGATCCGCATCGGATGGATTCCTCCAACAGCGTCACGTTTCCGCTTTCAAACGGTAGAAGACACTGATAAACTTTGGGCGTTTACAAAAGACTTACTACCCTACAAAGATGTAGACAATGATTTCATTGAAGAAAAATTCGGTATCAAAGTAAAAGATAAGCCGGCAAATTTTCAGTAGGTGCACCGGCAGTGTCATCACCGGATAAACTGTCACTGCACAAACTCTATGATTGTAAATGTCCTAATTGCGGAGGGCACATCGATTGTCTGTCGATTTCCGAAACAGAATATGAAGAATTGCAACGAGCCTTTAATAAAGCAGTGCGATGGATTTTCCGTAATAAGAAAACAGCCATTGAACCCGGCGATATAGATGTCAAGTCTGTAAAACCATTATTGGAAGTAATAAATTCCATTCTACAGGATGGTTTTAACCGTGGCATCGGGCAAGATGTCCCGGATGTCATGCGCCGAAAGCTTACGGAAAATGTATATATCTTTTCCGGAGCAAAAACGTATGCCGAATTAAAAGAACTCACCGGTTTACTACTTGACAAAAACGGCAATATAAAACCTTTCAGCAAGTTTTGGAAAGATACTCAGGAACTCTATCCGGAATACAACCGTACATACCTGGAAGCCGAATACATCTTTGCAACACAATCGGCGCAGATGGCCTCAAAATGGCAGGATATCGAACAGGATGGCGACCGGTATAACCTGCAATATCGGACGGCCGGTGATGACCGGGTACGCGAATCGCATCGGATGCTGCATAACATCACCCTTCCGCCATCCGATCCGTTTTGGTCGGAATACTATCCCCCTAATGGTTGGCGATGCCGGTGTACGGCCGTTCAGGTTCGAAAGTCGAAATACCCGGAATCGAATAGTGCCGATGCCATTCGCTTGGGAGCAAACGCCACCGAAGGGAATGATACGATATTCCGATTCAATCCCGGAAAGCAACAGGTTATATTTCCGGAACAACATCCTTATATAAAAACCCTTTCAAATGAAGAACGGGAAACGATTCAAAAGAATGCAAAAGCAATACAGGGAATATGAAAACGTATCATCGTTTATTTGCTCAATTGCTAAAGGATATCAAAGTGGAATTGGATGATGAATTCGATCGAAATTTTGAGCGTAAAGCCTTTTTTTCAACTTCATGGGAATCCGCTAAACGCAACAATACGGGATCGTTGATGATTCGCACCGGGGCACTGCGTAAATCGGTGAAATCCGAAATATCCGGGAAGAATTCCATTCAATGGACATCATCATTACCGTATGCCGACATCCATAACAGGGGCGGTAAGATTACGGTAACGCCGAAGATGAAAGGATTTTTTTGGTACCGTTACCGACTGGCCACCGGCGAGGCAAATACATACAGCATCCGGACACGCAAAAAAGTGAATAATGCTTCCACCCGGAGACTGAACGTTGATGCCGAGTTTTGGCGGGCGATGGCGCTCAAACCTGTCGGATCGGAAATAATTATTCCCAAACGTCAATTTATTGGCGATCATCCCGTCGTTCGGCAAAGAATTCAAAAGGTTACCGAAGAGTGGTTCCAAAACGACGTAAGAGCATTTACATACGACCAACTTAATAAATTGATAAAATGAAACAGGTTATTCAAAACATTCAGGACAAGCTAATGAATGAGGTTTCCACGTTGAAATACGTCGATCAGGATTGGGGGCAAATGGATTTTTATACCAAGCCGCCTGTGAAGTTCCCGTGCGCGCTTATCGACATCCAGGCTGCCCAATATTCCAATATCGGAGATTTCACCCAGCAGGGGGTGATAACGGTTGTTATCCGGTTATTCGACATGAAGTTGAGCAATAGCAGCAATGGTGCACCGGATAATCAGAAAGAGAACGCGCGGAAGATTTGGAGCCTTATTGAGGACGTAAATAAAGCCCTGCACGGACAAAATTTCTTGCAGGAAGGTTACGGCCTGCCAATACGTGAACAAATGCGCAGGACGAAGCGAGACGACGGTTGTTATCAAACTGAGCTGTATTATACTATTCAGTTCCGGGATGATACTTGCGCCGCAAGTCCGATACCGGTATCACCGGTGGCGCCGGATATAAAAACAGTAAGTATTTCGAAGTTGTAGAAATAAAAAAAGCCGTTGAATAAACGGCTTTTAAATTATATTTAAATGGGGCTTCCAAATTAGAAATAAATGGGATTAATCCACTCTCTTTGTTTCGACGACCATATTATTTTGGATATAAAACCATGCATTTTCAGTTACAGTTCCCCCAAGCGCATTTGCACCTTTATATTTACAACGTACAATCCAATATTTACCTGCAGGACTTACTTTAGTCCACTCGATAAATTTGACACTTGAAGCATCATGTGCATTTTCTTTGATATAGTCTTTCACAACCCGAACGGAACCAGTGATTTCGTCTTGCTGTGGTTTTTCGCCAGCTTCTTTTTGAATATTATCTCCACTATCAAAATCATATTTTGAATCTTTACAGTAGTTTTCAATCGAATAAAAACTCTTTTCTCCATTTTTTAGAAACTCAGACAAACAATTAGGATTTATATTTGAATAAGCCTCAACAACATTGTTTTGAGTGTATATTAATTTTAATTCACCCTTAAGTTTATTGTAGTTTATCTTCATTGGCATATCCGGATATTTGGGTGAGGAATCCCAAATCCATACGATTTCGATAACATCACAAGTGTCATTTCTAAGTTGTTTTTGGAGTTCGGTTAATTCAGTATCATTTCCAATCGAATTACCGTCTTGATTCATTTTCAACCTTCCTTTATCAATAGTTACAACACGCAAAGGAGGCATTTCATCTTGTGTTATCAGTGTTTCTTCTGAATCTTCTGATTTAGTATCATTTTTTGCTTGATAACAGCCCGAAAATAAAAATGCAGTAACAATAAGTAGAATAAACAGTTTAGCTTTCATATATTTATATATTTAAATTCCGGCAAAGTTAATAATTATTTATTAAACAATTTCAATTGTCTCGGATCATCTTTCAGACTTTGATTTTTGTCTTTCACATCAGTGTTCATATAACGCCAGAAAGTACGTTCGGACATCGGATATACAGGCATCACATTCCTTCTAAAAGCCTGCAACTTGCATTTGCTCTGGTTGCCCGGCTCATAGTTTTCTTCGACAATGCGCTGTACATTCTCAATGCGCTTCAGTAAATTTTCCTTTCTTGCCGTCATCGATAACTAATATCTAATACTTTTTTGAAGATTCGTTTTTTTACCATCTGCAAAACCTTTTAAATAGGCAGATTCATGTAGCTTTGTCTGCTTTATTGGTTTTGATTTTACATTCAGCTTTTCTGAAATATAATCCTCGATCAGTTCATCATGCCTAATGGCTACTGCTGTACATTCCTGAGATCGTATTTCCTGCAATTTTACGGATAGCCCAATAGAACAGCCCAATAAATATGACGTGATATATTTACGCTTGTACTTTTCAGTCAATCTTCCACCCTTAAAATACCTTTTATCCTGTTCATATTGTTTTTTGCCATTATAGAAGTAAACAGATTGCAGAGTATTGAAGAAGTCAATGACAGCCGTTGCATTGACTTTTGTGCCAAGTACAAAAACTTTGTAGGAACATCTGACTACCTTGCAGTAATTATACATGCACAATGTCATCAATAATCGTTCTTTCCATAACCGGCCATAAGGATTCTGAACGGAAATCAAATCACTTCTTTCTATCTCAATGGATGGTTTGCTATTATCAGTATCATCAGTATCATCAATATCCATCAATGAAAGATTATACTTTGTCAATAAATTATTCATCAATAATGCTGCGGCTTCAGACTCAGCAATAGAATTGACTTTTGCAGCACCCTCACTAAGTGCTTTCAGTTTCTTAATTTTATCCAATATTTTCTGTGTGGCTTCCATCATTATTTGCTTTATAATTAGCCTCCATTAAACAAACTTCATCATATATCTCTGTCCACATAGGTAATCCGCCCACTTGTCTATCATCAATATAAAGATGTGCATGTACTTTACGAGCATTAGAGCCATAAATCCGGCTTTGCCCCGGCAGGTTATCATTAATCCGGTCAAAAGGAATATCCTTTTCAAGTAACCAATTAACCATTTTCGTTTGTTGTTCACCTTCCCTGCACGTCCAAATAATCAAGGTGTGTCCATCCTTTTTCAATCTTTTCATTGTTTCGATTGCATAGGGTACCGGTGATCCTATTCCGGGCCATTTGCCGGAATGCAATGTTTCATCAAAGTCTATAGCTATAATCATTCAGTTACGTTATTAAATATTGGGGATTCATATCTAAATTTTATGCCTTCCATATCTTGCCGGAATCTTCTAAAAAGTAACTTTCCCTGATATCGAAGAGTGTATATACCAACGCCGTAATGTCTCACATGTTCATATTTAGCAGCTATATCTTCGTCCTTTATATCTCCTGTGATACCGTGATACTTAATAGCCGCTTCTAAAATTTTCAACTCGTTTTTACATCTCGCATTTTCAATCAATGAAGAGAAATCTACTTCTTTTTTTGCTATACCTTTTCCCATTATTGTTTTCGTTTTAATTGTTTTTCTAATCTTTCGAATTGTTTTCCAATCCGTTCCGGCGTCATGTTACCGCCTTTGTCATAATTCGAATCATGAACTCGCAACGATAAATTTGCACCGGCCAAGCATCTGTCATTGAAATAATCCCAAAACCACTTCATAACTTTTGGCATGTCCAGGGATTCGTATAATTCACCAAACTCTCCGTTTTTAGCTTTTCTAAAAATCACATGTATGTCGGCAATCGTCATCGAATAATATCGTGATACAACTTCCTGAGCAATCGCGTCGATCTGCTTTTCCGTCAAAGGCCGCTTAAGGTTTACCAGTTCACAGAGTTCAACCAGATAAAGCTTAATAATTGCTTCGACTTTTTGCGAACCGTGATCCTTCCTGATTACGGCAATAGATGGGAATTGTTCCTTATTCGATTCTGATAACACCAGGGCATCATCTACGTTCCTAATTTCCATCAACTGCCGGTTAAGGATATCAGGACTGTAAATCTCTAAGTAATTTTTCTTTGTAGCTATTACTAATGCTTGATTGTCCTTTGCCATTGCTTTGTTTGATGCTCGAAACTATTTCGTTAAACTTCTTATTGATTACCGGAATGCTGAAGGCGTTCTTTCGGTACCAATCCGGCAACTTTTCCAACAACAATCCAAACGTGATTACAACCATTTCATCTGTTGCCGGAAAGTTTACAATTGATTCAACTTTGGCTATAAGTTCCTTCAATGCTTTTGCATCCTGCCCGGAAAAAGAATAGGTCAATCCGGTTTCATTAGCATAAAAACGGAAAAAATGAGCCTTACATTCGTTAAAAATGCTCTCTTTTTTCTCCTTTGATGCCGGCACGTATTCCACGCCTAAAGAGGTAGCAAGCGCGGAGCGTAATTGCTCCTTGCTTGCTTTGGAATTATTCAATATCCGGCACATCTCTTCATAATCCATCATTGTCGTTTATTTGACTGTTAAACAAACCTCTTTTTCCATCATCAAATGTAAAAAGCAAATATGCTAAATATTGCGAACTCCAATCCATGCGTTTGTTTTTATACATTTTGCGAATTAACTCCCGACATTCATTAGCTGAGTACCCCGTATCAAGGCGAGCGATATGTTCGTTTATACTTTCCAGTTTAATACGTTTAATCGAAAGCAACACGGCACGTCCCCGGAATATATCGTTCAGATAGATATCATATCCCATTCCGATGGTATATTTTCTGTCATTCCACAGTCGTATTGAAGTGAATGCTTTTCCGTTAAGCTTACTATTCCAATTATATGAAAAGTTTAAACGGTAGTCTATCCATCTATTCAGCCGGAATACTTCTTTGCGTGCCTCTTCTTTTAGTATGAAAGTATTGACCTTTTCACCGGTGAATCCGTTTGAATTCTCCGATTTTCGCCAACGTAACACACACCAGATTGTGCCGTCACGCTCAAAAGTATATTCCGGCTGTTGATTCATGCTTCCTGTTCTTCTTTTTTCAACTCAATGAAAAACGTTTCATCTTGCACCACAGAGATACCGCATTTTGAAAAATTCGCAGAAACTTCATCCGATTCACGATCGGCAAGTAACTTATCTTTTGCAGGTTCTTCACTTACGCGTACGTATTCCGGCATAAATTCCTTTAAAAGATTTAATACAGCCCCCCAGGTGAAACCTTTGAGGGTTTTCAATTTAGGTGTACCCGTCCGGAACCCGAACATTCCATGCGATCCTTCCATCGATTTCTTCTTTGAGAAAAGATCATCTTTGTGTTCAACCGCAAATGCCTGAATGATTTCGAAGGACTTATCCTTTTGCTCTGTCAATCTCGATACTTCATCTGCATTCCGCTCTCGGATTTTCGTAATCTGCACATCCATTTGCGCATTAATCTTTTGCAGCTTTGCGTCGGAAGTTGCATACTCGGCAAATGCCGTTTCCATTTGTTCACTCGATACACCGGTGTGTATCACTTTTTTTACTCTTTTTGCCATAGAATCATCATTTAATTTGTTTTCAATTTTTTGACCTTAATTTTTAATTCGACTTTATATTCTTTACCTTCTTCATAAGTTATTATACTTGATACTTTTTCATAGTATTCATTGCTCTCTAACCATAATTGGAGAAATGCTCTCATTCCTATTGCAATCCCTTCTTTAACTTTCATAACCAGGCATATTTTGAATAGTAAAAACCCCGTATTTCTTATCTTTCCGTTCCCCGGCAAGGCAGGGAATCAAATTACAATCAACTTTATCATTTCGTACCCACCAGCACTTATTGCACGTATATTTATTCATTTTTTTTGCCTCGAATGTCGTTGCGATTCCGTCAATGTTTACCGTGTTCTGATCTGCACTTACCTCTATTTCCATATCCATAAAATCAATTTTGATTCTCTTTGCGCAATGCCGGCCATATAAGGCCCCGTTTCAATTCCGTCCATTCTTTCGTGTTTTTAGTGCCGAAAGTTCTGTACAAAGCCTTTAGCTTATTTAAGGGGATATTGTTGAAATTAGTGACCTTTGCAGCATGGCAGGCAACGGACTTGACATATTGCATGGTGGGCTTTTCTTTATTATCCTTCAGAAAGGAGAATAATACAGCAATTAGCCGTTTCCGGGCAATATTCAGTTCTTCCGTCGATTTCCGGATTAGTTCCTGCTTCATTTGCCGATACTCAGATGGATAGTTGGTATACAGTTCCGAAAGGCTTGCCGTCCGACCACAAGAGTATTCCATAATGATCCCCTCACGGATCACCTTTTCATAGTCTTTATTAAAACCTTCCATGTTCTTCACACAGAGGAAAAACCATGCATGTAATTTTGTTGTTTTAGTTTCCATATTGTGAATCTTTAGTAATTGTCTTTCCCAACCAATTCGGCATGTACCCTTTTCGTTTTTCCGGTTAATCCGGATATATTCCGCAATTCCCTCGACCAATCCCTAAGCATTGTAAATGCTTTGCCACCACTCACATATCCGTTCCTTTCCAAATCATTGATTATTTCCTGAATAAATAATCTGTCGTTAATGTAATCTTGAATCTGCATCATTTTTTAAATATTAAATAATTGAACCATGATATATTTCACTTTTTTCTTCATCAATCACAATTTCACCACCAGGTGAAAATCGTGAGGTAACGAAAGCTTTCAACCCCTGAACATGGAAGATTACTTTCGACATCTTCTTTGCCATCCGTGCAATAGCCGGATAAGCTTCTTTCCTTTCTTCGTGAGCCACGAAAATGATCAGCTTGGACGGCAGTGCATCTACAAGCTTTCTTTTTATTTCCGATGGTTTTATTTCGTCGGAATACATTGTGAGGTTGTCGATCACTATGATATTGGCCGATCGCTGCTTTTTGAATTTGTCTATGATTTCATCTATAGATAAATACTCATCCCATAAGATATCGTCTGCCGTGGTAATCTCGGCACGCCTGATGGCGCCGGTGAAACTATCATCCAAACCCTCTTCAGCGGATATATAGGCAACGCGCTCATGCTTGGCGATCTCTTTTGCCAACTTCAATGCAAACCACGTTTTACCGTTCTTTTCGTAACCGTAGATAATCCAACATCCCTTGCGTTCTGCATTTCCGATAACCGATTGGAACACCGGATCAGAAAAATAAACCAACGCGTTTTTTTTCTTTTGAAACAGGTCTGATGTTGTCTTACTCCGAGACATATACCTTTATGCGTTATGCAGTAACAGCAGCGATTCGGCACGCCTTAACCCCGAAACGGCACCATTGATGTTTACCAGGCTTTTCTTCACCAATTCGTTCAACATGCTTTTGTCTTTTATATTGGCGGAAAGAACATCGCGAATCAGTTTGTCGTAAAAAGCGTATTTCTCGTTTTTCTCGACCGGGACAATTGAACTGAAGTTCTCGGAAAAGCGGGAAAACAGTTCCGCATAATAATCCTTATCCTTCGATACGCCTGTGCTGATCTTATTGCGCAGTGCGTTGGCCCCTATCATATACCAACCGACCAGCCCTTCGGTTGCATTCCAATATTCTTGAACCAACCCCAGTGCATCCTTATCCAAAGCGCCGGCTTCATCAATGATGATTACCGGGCTTTCCAACATGGATAAGTAGTATTTTGTATTTTCTTTGATATCTACGAATTTTCCTTTGACTTCAACCCCAACAATACGAGCCAAAGCTTTGATAAACTCGTTTTTTTTCTTCGATTGCGTACAATCGACATAAAAGCAGTTTTTCAGCTTTTTAGAAAGATATTTAGCCGTAAAAGTCTTGCCTATACCGCAATTATCCACAAAAATCCGGCTTTTCGAATACTGTTTGCAGAACATCACCTCTTCGCGTATCTGAAGGAACACATCCGTTTCGACGATATTCCATTTTCGCGTATTGGTTGTAATCCCCATTTCCCGGCCAAGCCTTAACCATGTTGTATTAGGCAGCAGCTTTTCCCGTTCGCCGTTTTTTAGCCTGTTGAATACCGACGGATTGATATCCATCGAGCGTGCAAAAGCAGTATCGGAACCACCAAAATTATCACGCAGCGTTAATAGTTCGGAAACTACCTTGTCTTTGAATGAATTTGTTATTTCCATATCTAAAATGTATTTAATAATGAGCGTTTAAATGACGTTTGATTGTTATTTAAAACGATGCCGTTCTCCGGTTCATCGTTTACACTTTCCAGTACTTTTGCCGGATTGGGATTAGGCACATAGCCGGCGGGCGAATAGCCGTTCGGATCGACAATTTTGAATGAATTTCCAATGGTTACCGGTCGATTGTCTATAATCGTCAGTTTGTCCAATTCATTTTTCTGTCTTCTACCAAAGCTTTCGATAGTATTGACATATTTGGACATTAGTTCCCGGTTCAGTAAATCTTCTTTGGTTTGTTCTATTCGTGCACGTTGGTATCCCGGTTGCGGAATGGCTTCACAAACAAACCGCCCGTCAATATAAATGTGCGCTTTCAATACGGCCCCGAAATTATCATCCAACCAGTAAATATTTACATTTCTTCCTTCTACTTGCTGCATCATCTTGATCAGTTTGTCTCCGGTACAGATCACACCATCCATTCCCAAAAGAAATTTATCGTTTCTAAAGCGGACAATACCGGTATTTACGGATGATTCTTCTTTGAATCCCAGATAAGGAAGTATTCCGTGATAATTGATAGGACGAAGGTTGGGGTTTTGCATCGCCAGAAAGACATCCCATCGCGACAGGCCTTTTATTTTACTGTGTTCGGTATTGTTCCAGCTCTGAATGTCGTTCAAGCAACCTTTTACAATCTCATCGAAAGGAACGATTGTCTTTTTATCTGTACGTGCCTGGTTAGATTCGTTCAGGGCGAATGGCCGCGCCAACCAACCTTCCCGCTTTTTTTCGTATTGATACCTCAAAGGCCTGTAATATTGTTCTATCCGTTTGCCTCGTGCATTGTTCGCCTCAATCCTTACAAACTGGAACATATTACCTTCCTTAAGGAATGTGTCGGTAAAGCTGGCGTTCAGGTTCAATTCGCCTTCGAGTTCCGCCGGAAGGCTAAGCCCCCACATGGCATAGTTCCGCACCATCTGACGGTAAAATTCCTGTATAATTCCTTTCTTTGACGTTCCGTACACCCAGCACGTGAATGCTTCACTACCCAAGTCGATTCCATTATAAAACCACATCCTTTTGCCGTCCTCGTATTCAAAAACTGGATTCCGGTCATCTACTGAAATGATTGATCCAGCAAATTGGGGTTGCAATAATTTGTGATAAGGTTTGAACATAGCCATATATCGTTGACGGTCACCGCTACGTGCGAGATAGTTTCCTATTTTGTTTTCCCATTTAGATAAATGATTGTAAACTGTCGCCGGACTCAACTTTTTGAAGTCTTTCGGGTTATACACCTCACCGGTTGTTTCGTTGATTACTTGTACGTAACCCGCTAAAAAGCCATCGTAAGTTTGCGCTACTTCAGCGTACGTTGGTTTATGTTCCATTTTTCCGAACATATTATTAAGTAGATCAAGATGTTCATCATCTACCTTAAGCGCATTTACTTGCCGATGTCCTTTATGGATAAGGAAGCCATATCCTTCTTTTTGGTACCCATTGTATTTATCACGTAAACGTCGTTCATTATCCGGGAGATCATGACCAACGACTTCTTTGAACCGTTTGCATTCGGTATTGATAATTGTCCATATAGGTCTCACCTCGCCTTTCATTTCTTTCCGTAATTTTCGGCGAAGGCTGTAAATTTTTCCGCACGTATTCAATACGGAAGCATTAATCGTGTATTCATCGATTTTGTCGCGATCTAATCCGAATTGGTCTTCAAATTTGTATGTTGAATAAAAGTAAAATGCATCCATATCCCGGATATAGTATTTTTCAAAAAGTGTCTGTAAGGCTTGTTTTTCAGCCTTACCCCATATATTGACAATTGCTGCTTGCCATTTATGAGGCAAACTGTCAAAGGAAACCAACATTGGGGTATTTGGTGCCTGAGGCCTTATTCGTATTATTTGTTCACGCTCGATTCTCCTTTGAAATCCACGTTCACCAATCAGGCATAAACTATCCGGATGAGCGTTTTTGCCGCTGAACAAGAAGCGGCCTTGTACGCCTAATTTGTTTTCGTAATATTCGTATGGACTTTCTTTTTGCATAATTATTAGCGCTCCTATATAACCTTTAGGAAAACATTTTTTCTAATTCATCGTAGCTACTAATGATGCCATCGTAAATTTTATACATTAGTTCAGGTTCCTCAGACGAAAACTGAAGGACATAAACAACTTTTCCGGCTCCCTTCATCCAACCGGCCTCAGTATGTGCTGATCTTCCACAAGGAAGAACCATAATACAGATGTTTGCCCATTCCATCGCGTTAAAATCTGATTTAAATCCAGAAACAGCTAAGGGATGATTTAATGCTTCTCGATATTGTTTTGTATTCCAATTTTGCCAATTTTTATCTATCCATGCCCACGAAAAACCGGTGCGACCCGATGGATTTTTAAAATCATAGACCTCATGTCCCCAACGCTGAAGGGCTTGGACAACGATATTCTGAATCTCATTTCTCCAACTACTGGCTACGTAAATTTTACACATATCTTATTGGTTTAAAGCTGATCGTTGTATATTTCAAACTCAGGGACTTCATCACCAAAAAAATTGGGAAATGCCTTTACAAGTTTCCGCTTATTACCATTGTCCGCCTTATAGAAAAGTTCGGCCAGTGCCATATTGAAAGAACCTTCACCGGTTCTTGTGCCATTTCGCATTTGCATGAACACGCTCTCTCTTTTAGTTTCAGTTTTCATAATTCATCTATTTAAAATTACGTTTCAAATTATCCATTGTCCCTTTCCGGTCTGCATGAATCAGTATCAAGGTAGATGCCGCAAACCAAGCAAATCCAACCATTACCGCCCAAAACGGCGATCGTTCCGCATCAACGCATAGTCCGAAGATGCTCAAACTCCAATTAAATAGAATGATCTTTGCTTTCATGCTGTTATCAATGTTTTTCGTTCGATTATTTCCAATGCGTCAATAGCATCTTTCACTATACTTTGCGCGAGCTCTGTGTTTCGCTCACGATCTCCTTTTAATACCCTCCGAACGTAATCGTCAGAGCATTTGTATTTCCGGGCCAATGCCGCAACTTTCAAATCTTTAATTTCTGTACTTGTAAAAATTTTTGTCGCCATATTCAAGACTATTTATTGTATTATTTATACCTTTGTCAAAAACAACACGACAAATATCACACAATTTGGGAAATTATCCAAATAAAATCGATATTATTTTCACAAAATGGGAAATAAAATAAATAAGTCGCAAATATTAGATAGGCTAAAAGAAGCTTATAATTTAGCTGGAAACTCAGAATTAGCCCGTTTTTTAGGCGTTGCGCCCAATACGATTACTAATTGGTATAAAAGGAATAGTATCGATTATGATTTAGTTTTCACAAAATGTGTAGATATAGACCTGACTTGGCTGATAACTGGCAAAGAATCAAAATTAGCAAAAGAAAAAACGTCTTCTTTGCTTTTTCCTGAAAACACAAAAACAAACGAAACCACGAAAGAACTGATTAATAAAATATGTGATCTATCGGCTGAAAATGCCATACTAAAGAAGGAAAATGAAGAATTAAGAGAGTTACACAAAAAAACAGGCAGAAAAACTAATATATCTATACCTATGGTTGCTGAGCAGAAAATAGATTATGTAAAAGAGCAGAATAAAAAATAATAATATCCCTTTATTTCATCCTTTTCAATACGCGCACACGTTTTTCTATAGCAGAATCAATTAGATTTACACATATTCAACTATCTATCAACAATATAATGCAAACCAATCACAAAACACCATATAGAATAAAGGGTATAACTCGCGCAAAAAAGGCTGTTTTTTGGTTGTTTTTTTGGATTATGGGGGGGTAACTCGCGCTTCCAAAAAGCAGATTTTGTTCGCCTGTTGTTCGCCTGTTTGTTCGCCTGTCGTATTTTTCAAGTCTTGTTTATCCAACATACGATATTTTGGTATTATGTCTTTTAAATCCCATTAAAAAGGCCTTAAATGCTTTTTACAATCAGTTATTTAGCCATTTTATCACCCGGATACAAAAAAAGGTGCCTTTCAGCACCCGTTTTACATCCATAATCACCATTCAATCCACATAAAATGTACAATTCATTTTTCACGGTATGCACATCCTATTTGCTCTAAAACTCTTTATACATAACGGTTTTCGCTCTTTTTCGTGGGGATAAGAAATGCACTTTTTATTCTTTACCCCTTAAATGTCGTTCAAAGCGACGCCCCGGGTTCATAAAAAGTGCATTTTAGAATCTGTTTAAATTTGACTGAACCCGAATTAGAATCATTGGGGCGCATTGTCAAAGCTTATTTGTCTTAAAAAGATACAGTTTGTTTAAGAGCATTGACTTGTGCTTCATACTTCTGAGGATTAGCTTCTTTCAATTTACGAATATTCAACAACTTCCATCTTATAGCCGGGAATTTACCGTAATCAACCGTTGTCCAATCCGGCTCCCCTTTAGAAAACGCTAATAAGAATTCTTTGTCCTCTTTTGTTAGCGAATCATTGATTGTTTTAATCAGAATTTCCCTCGTATTTGCATACTCCTCATAGCCGAATGTATAATCTGTCATTCCTTCGAACTGACTTTTAAACACCGCCGATTGATCTACAAGATGAGGTCTTAACAATTCATGTATTGGGCGTTTACCACATAAAAGAAAAAACAGAAAACCTTCCTTTATATCTGTTGTAAAACCGATTTCATCCATTAGATTTTTCACATCAAACAGATCACGAGGATGCTGCCTGTCCAATGCCGCATTAATCTTCCCGCCCCATAGCTGTTTCGGAGAGACTGTTCTTACTTCACAAAACTTATCGAAAGTTTCTTGCGCTTTGTCACAGAGTACAACGGTCTCTGTTGCGGCAATTATTCCACGATTGATTTGGTTTACTTCTATTTTAACTATTGCATCCGGTATCGTGCAGATAAGCTTTAGTTCTTCTTCTGCTCTAATAGGATCCGAAAAACGGATGGCTGGTATCTGTCTTCTCAACCGTTCTTTTATTCTTTCAAGAGCTGAACGAATATTCTGTAAATCCAAATCTCGATTTTCACTAACCGGAACATAGGTAAGATCTATATCAACCGACAAGCGAGGCATATTCAAGTAAAACAGATTTATTGCTGTACCTCCATGAAGAGCAAACACATCCTCTTTTGCGACTTCCGGCAATATATCCAATAAGAAAGATATTTGTTTTTTATATAATTCTTTCATTATGCCAATTCTTCAGGTAAAACTAATTTATATTTTGCCACTAATACGCCATTATCCACAAGGCTTCTGTTTCCAGAACCAATATCTATTGTTGTTTGGTCTATGTATTTGAACCAGCTATGCCCGGCACGCTCCGCAAAATAGAGAAAAAGCCTCTTTGCTTTTATAGATTTACATTCTTCCAATATTTCCTGTACCGATTTAGGCCGTAAAGTTGATAACCCCTCCATTAGCTCATAAGCTTCTGTCAATGAGAATTCATTTGGGCATAACGACAAACACTCGATCATTGCTCGTGCAGGACTTGATATTTTCATTCCTAATTCCGCACTTTGGTAATCGACTAATCCAATAGCATCATTTTTGAAGAGAGATAATTTGAATACGTTATACTCCTCATCCCATTTATTATCTGTAAACCAAGGCGGTAATTTTGTTCGACCGAGAGCAAATAATGTCACCTCCTGCGAAGTAAGTTGCAGATAATGAGAAGATCCCTGTAACTCTAATGCAGAGCGACCTCCATAATGGATATTTATTTTAGCCTGAAATTGCAATGCTAAAAGAGCCCCCGATAATAAAAGAGGATCGCCTGACTTCAACATCGCTCCTTTGCCAATAGACCTCAACCAACCGCTTTTCCTATATTGCTGTTGCAGTTCATAGGAATATCCTTCCGAAACAAGCCAAGAGGAGAGCAATACAAGTCCTTTAGGATATTCTTGCACCATTTTCCCCAATTTAGAGTAGTTTATTTTCGTTTCCTTAACCATATTTTGAATATAAAATACAGCGCAAAAATAAATTCTTTTATTCAAACAGGCAAATTTATAAGTTTAAAATTGTAACCATAATCATATTTTCGATATAAATATAACTACAATTATAAACAAAGAAACCATATAAAAATTCAGTTACCGAGGAATTATCACTCTTGCCAAAGGCATAGAACCGAACGACGCAGGTTAAAGGCAGGCGACTTTACGAATTTGTTCTAATCGTTTAGCCAGTGTTTTATCCTGACTTGCCCGTTGCAGGTTATAATCCGTTTGCATACGTACGAGTACCCCCGCATTCACCCCGAGAGATGCCTCCAAAAGCAATGCCAGATCGGCAGAAACCGGACGTTTTCCATTCAGCACTTCATTAAATGCCGTGTAAGGCACCCCCAATTTATCACCCTTCAGTTTTTCGTAATTCAACGCACGATACCCAAAGAGATCCTCTATTTGTAAGGCAGCGTCCAATGCCTTTAGACATTTCAGATAACCTTAGAATACTCATCATACGCTTCATGGTTGATTAGTTTTTTGATTCTAAATAGCCTGTCAATTCATTGATCACATATAGAGGTAAATTAGTCAACCATGTTTCTTCTCTGAAATCTGACATGGAAGTTCGTATCGCCATTTTGGATTTATTCTTTTCGGCAAAAGCCCGTAAGCTTTTTGCCTGAAGGTTTTCGGCTGCTTTTACTTCTATCGGAACAATCTCATTTTTGTACTGTATAAGTAAATCTATTTCTCCATTCGATTTTTCTGATGACCAATAGAAGATTGAGATTTCCGCATCTGTAACCAATTGTTGCAAAACATATTGTTCGGTCAAAGCTCCTTTGAACTCGCTAAAAATCAGATTACCATCAAGCAAGGTCTTCACGTCAAGATTTGCCATCGCTCCCAGCAAGCCTATATCAAGCAGATATAGTTTAAATGCACCCATATCTTCATACGCCTTCAAAGGTAAGGCCGGTTTAGATATTCTATTGATTTTATGTATTAAACCACAATCCGTTAACCAAGCTAAAGCTAATTCAAATTCTTTGGCTCTGGCTCCTTGTTTTATCAAGCCATAGATAAATTTACGATTTTCTTTCGATAATTGTGCAGGTACGGAATTCCAAACCATACGGATGCGTGGAACAACATCTGCAGGAGCATGTTTTGAGAAATCCTGTTCGTATGAATTAAGGATGTGCTGCTGAATTTGCCGTATTTCGCTAAAATCCTGATTCATTGCATAGCTTGAAACAACTTCGGGCATTCCCCCCACATAGTAATATTGCTTCAATAGCTCTATATACTTTGTTTTAAAGGCGTTTATCATTACCCACTGTTGAGTCTGGATCAAATTGTTCAAATCGTGTTCTCCCAATGCTTCTAAAAATTCGGTAAAACTTAGAGGATATAAATCTAAGAATTCAACTTTACCTACCGGAAAAGATGTATTCTCATGTAACGCGATTCCCAGTAATGAACCTGCTGCTATAATATGGTACTCGGGAGCATTTTCTCTAAAATATTTCAATGAGGTTAAAGCTCTCTCAGCTTCTTGAATTTCATCAAATATAATTAGCGTTTTGTTTGGCTCCGGCTTTATTCCTGTCGCGATCTGTATAGCCAATAAAATACGTGGTATATCGAAATCATTTAAAAACAATGTTTTTAGCTGCTGATTGTCTTCAAAATTGACATAGGCGAAATTTTCATATTCGGTTTTGGCAAATTCTTTCATCAACCAAGTTTTACCAACTTGACGAGCACCTCTTATAATAAGAGGTTTTCGTGTATTTCTTTGTTTCCATTTCTGTAAGAAACTTAATGCTATTCTTCTCATATATTTGGTTATTTCTTTCTACTTTACATTCTCACCCCGCTACTTTATGTGCAAATATACACTTTTACCCTACGACTTTATGCAAATCAATACACTTTTTGCATCTCAAACTGTTTTTTTCCGGTTTTACTTCTGTTATTTATTATTTAAAAACAGTTTTCAAGGAATTCTTGACAACTGCACATTGTTCCATTCAACCAGCAAACCGTCATGTGGACACAAAGGCTGTAATTCTGCACGGCTAGCAACCGAGTACGTGATATCTATAATAGGAGAAATAATGGTAAGTACATGTTTTGCCGTACCAATAAGTCGTTGTCTACCGCGGTACGAATCCGAATTCCGTTGGAAAGAAACGGGATTATCCTTTCAGGTGCAGTTTGTGAAGCTTGATTATGCTGCACAGCAAGAGATACGTACGAGTACCCCCGCATTCACCCCGAGAGATGCCTTCAAAAGCAAGAGTGAATTTATCGAATGATATCGTTGACGGAAGCTTCGCCTGTTACGATAAGTAAGGACGTTTGATGAAGATAAAATACAGAAAATATTACCGGGAATGCCGCTTTACGCAACATCCCCGGTAAGAATAGTGAAAGTTTAGTTTTCTATTTATTTGATAACTTTTGTCAGATCGATATACATTTTCTGCGTAGTTCCTCCTCCTAATATGATAGGAGAAGCTAACTTGTATGTAGTCCAATCTTGTTCTGAGGGATCAGAAGTTTTGAATATATGGGTAATAATCCGCCCGTCAGGCTTGATAGTACATTCCCCATCATTATTGAAATTAATTTCCTGCAATTTCGGAGTACCGTTTAACGTTCCATCCACTGTCAACTTATTATCATAATAGAAGTAATACGTTCTATTGGCCGGCCCCTTAAAGGTCGGATAAGCCGTAACGGCCACGTATTCTCCCGACACCGGTTCGCCGGTAGTCCAGTTCACGATGGTCACGGGCGATATTGCAAGCGCTTTGCCCGACAAGGTGAAGCAGTAACAATTGTTGCTGCCCAATGTACCGGACGTGCCGGCTCCGGTTATCTTTACCTCATGCTTATAGTTAATTGGCCGTTGAAGATCATTTCCGTTCGTACTGTACGCAACAAAAATATTACTTGGCGTAGTAGGCGTCGTATTCTCCGGCAGGATAAGCAGAAACTCCAGGGCTCCGGTTGCCCTTACGTTGTAAGGCGTATACGTCACTCCATTTATCACGACCTTTACAGTACTTTGATCAATATCGCTCCGGACAATATCCCCGAACTTGAAATTAATCATCGCCCGTTGGTGTTGCAACTCTACCGTCAATTTTTTGGCAATAGTAGGTAACGCGGGGTTTTTAGGCCTGTACAACTGATCCTGGGCGAGCAATTTAGTCGCATCAGACTGATCCACTGCCACAGTCGCATCCTTTGTAACGGGATAAAGCCACGCTTCTACATGGGGGCGGAAATAGTTGGGGAAATAGAGCTGTTTATCAGAATTCGGTTTCCAACTGCCGCCGGAATATACTCCCGCGTCAAATGATCCTGCGTCATATTGTGTTCCGTCGACTTGGCTTGATGCGTTTTTTCCATTAAATAAATGGAAATCCAACTTCCAAGAGCCTCTGGCTGTAATAAAATTGTTCCCGTGTGTGTAGGTCGGGTCATCAGCCGTATTCACGACATAAGTGATTTTCTCGACAACAGCCCGGGTAGTCGCTTGTGCTGAAGTTTCCACCGCGCCCAACCCCAATGCAATGCCGTCTATCTGCTGCATATCGTCGCCGATGCCGGGGTCGTCCGTGTTATTACATCCGGCGAGGCTCAACGCCAAAGCCAGGCATACTACATAAATATAATTCATATGTTTCATATGTTTGCTATTTAGATACAAGAGCCAAGAATCAAGACACAAGACATTTTTACTTATGCCTTTGTGTGAAAGTTTGACCTTTATGCTTGTCTCATATATTCTTATATGTATAAAATCTCAAATCTAATTTTCGAATACTTTAGTATTGTCCGAATAATAAGTCGCGTTATCGGTATTGGTGAATTTTACTTTATGGCGTATCAAGACCTCCGCTTTCAGATATCCTTCCGCTTTAACCTTGGCAGATACTTGTATCGGGCTTACAATATCAAATGTACGAGCGGCCCAGACCGATTGTTTCTGTCCGTTCAGATCGCTTTCCAGCAACCAGGAGATGGTGATCAACTGGGCAATAGTGCTTATATCGTATCTGCTGGATGTGCCATTGAATACAGGCAGTTGGAACGGCACGGCTACCCGGCCTTCTTCTTGTGTAAAACCGGCAATGGTGATGTTGGCGAGGAGGTCGTAGCCTTCGGGAGTAAGCGTTACCAGGTAATCGGTATTTTCCTGCAATACAATATTTGTCTTGTTGGGAATATAGATGACTCCCGTATAATCTTTCCGGGTGTCGTTTTCTGCGCCCACTTTGACCAAACCGATCTTTGTCCGCCCATCATCTTGTATTCTAGGGCCGAATTGGACACCTTTCGGCAATATCATTTTCGCGTTCAACGCTCCTTTGCCCACGCCCTCGGTACCATCACCGCTGTAGGCCCAGAAAGCGGCATCTTCCAGCGTGTTGTTTGCATCTTCATCGATGTTCGCTTTCAATTCAAGCAGCAGCGACTTAATGATCAATCCGTTGGCGTTCTGCCCTGCCAGACGGAACGTGATGTTACTGTGCTCATGATGGAACACCAGGGGCACCGGCTCGGCGGTCGGCATGATATTGTAGGTATTGGCCGTAGCCTTCAACCTGTCGGCCTGCCGGTAATCTTCATACTTGCGCTGGTCGGTTACTATTTGAAGCCTTCCCTGAGAGCCTTCGGCCGGCCAAAGGGCATCCAGCGTTTTAATATAAGTATTATCGGGAGGAAAATAGAAGCCGCCAGTAAATGTGCCGCTTCCGTACGTATACGTATAATTGTTTGCGGTTGCGTCCGTCCTGCTCGTGGTGATCTTGACGGTGATCTTATCGCCGTCCTCGAAAAACGGGTTGCTGCCGGCAGCGCGGGTAACGACTACCTCTTCATTTCTCTCCGCCACGGTCGGAAGGAGCGTTAGCTGCGCCTCCTGATCGGTTGTCACCGGATCGGTGATATCGTTCCGGCACGACGTGATAGAAGCCGCAACTCCCAATGCCATCAAAGCATATATCAATGTTCTTATCTTCATAATCGAATTATTTTTTTACATCCACATCCAAACGAGTTTCCCATATCAATGCCGGATACGTGGAAGGAGAACTTCCCACGCTGCCCCAATAAGTAGTCAGAGAGCTGTTGGCAACCGGCCACTCTCCGCTATATGAGGTCCATGCAGGCCATTGCACATCGAATTGTTTCACATTTGCATCATCTCCGTTCTTACGTGCTTTTGTATAACTATCCGTTATCGTTGTGGTAGTTCCGGGAGCCGGAGCCGCTACATTGGCAAAGCCTTTCGCCACTTCCTTCGACGCGGCTGGCACTACCGTTCCGTCTTTTACATACGCTACCGCAGTGGCGGTGGTATAACTGTCCGTTATCAACCCGCTTGCCAGCAAACCGGCGAAAGCGCCTGCCTGCACATTTGTGTATAGAGCCTTATCTGCTTCGGTTGCATTCACGGAAATTGTTCCGCCCGACACATACGAATCTTTTACCGCGCCCTTGTAGATAGCATCGTCGCCTACTTCTCCGGCAAGTCCCCCAACAATCACATTGTTCCCTTTCACCGTAATGGCGGGAGATGAAACTTTACTGCCTTCTATAGCGCTGACGCCGCCGGTAAATTCTTTCACCCTGTCGGCTACAAGCGCGTCGATAACCGATTGAGGCAAGCCTAAACCATTATAGTAGGCTAATTCAGCCGCTAATAGATTTTTTATTTCTTTATCTGTGAGCGCTTTATTGAGCTGTCCCACCAAAGCGCCTACTTTCAGCACATCGTTGGCGCCGGCCGCGGAGAAGTCGATATTGATAACCGGCGATTCCAGTTCGAGGTTTTTGATCAGGGAGTTTCCCGAAGCGCTGCCGAAGAGGCCTATATTTTGGTCACCGGTCAAGCCGCTCTGTTCAATTTTCAGGCCTTTCACTTTATGCCCTCCGCCGTCGTACGTTCCCGACAGGTTTACCGGCGTCCAATTTGCAACGTCTTTAAGATCGATATCGGTTACCTGATAACCGCCTCCGCCTGCCGCCTTCAATGTTGCGGCATCGTATATCAGATTATCCGAAGTAGGAATAAACAGCTCACCGGTATCGATATTATATCCGTAACGGTACACACGCCCTTCGTGAATGGCCACATCTTCGGGGAAGAACAAGGTCAGCTTATCGCTCTGCAGCAGGACTTCTCCCTTTTTGATGGTATTGTCGTTATGATTCTTATTGCTGCCGTGATGCGGATCGTTCGCATCGTCATTCCGCCAAATATAGGCGCTGAAACGCTGCACATACTGCCCGCTCGTTGCAGGGTCAGGTGCACTCCCGTAATTCTGTTCGATCACATCCACCCAATTTTCACGTTTATCGCCGGATGTCGCATCCTTAGGGTCTATGCTCGTTACCAGTTTCACCACGCCGTCGGTTTGAGTGGTCGCGCCCGGAAACAAATCGAGATGAGACGTCGTCAACACCACCTGTATCTTGGTGGTCTGTACGGGATAGAGCACCAGATTCACAAAAAATGCGTTGGTGGGGTTCACGTTTGCCTCCGCCCGGTAAGGGATATAAAACTGGTTCGAATAATTTCCTTCTGTGATCGGATATTTCTTCTCATCATTCTTCGTTTTAAACGTATAATCATTCGCAGCGGCGTTGTACGGATAAAACGCCACGATGGTCATCCGGTCGTAAATATAAATACCGCTTCCTTCCGAAGGATTGGCCGGCGCTATTTTTCCGTCACTCCCCACCGTGCATTTCAAATTACGCACATACGGTTTGGTAAGGTCATCCTTATCGTAATCGTCCTGATAATAGATATACAGGCTGATATCTTGTTTACCGAGATGATTTTGGCTTATCTGATCCCGATCAAGCTCCGCCAAGCGGGTGGCCGGTTGTGCGATATCGCCTATATACAGATTGAGCAGCGTGCCGTCCTTATCCGCCGGCTTCGGCTCCAAATTATCATCCGCACAACTATAAAGCGCCACGGCAAGTAATGCCGCGCACAGATATGTGATATATTTCATTGTTTTCTTCATACAATTTCAATTTTATATTATGGCTGTGTCGTTATCGCTATCGGCCAGGAAGATTTCTTGGTGTCTAATCCGAACGTCCACGTAGAAGCGGCTGTATTTAAATCACCTATCACACGTGTGCTTCGGATAACCGATGCCGCTAAATCGGCGCTTTTATCATCCGCGCCGTTAGCAGGGCTATTTCCAATCGCGACTTCGTTGCTGACGCCCTGGGCTTCCCTTGCCGTACCGGCCAGCCAGAAGCTGGTATTTACAATAGATGCAGCAGTTCCATCGACCGAGTTTCCGATAATACCGCCCAAATTCGTGGCGGATTTATTCAACATCCCCACATTCAGGGTGGCCTTGACAGCACCTACCCCGGAATTATTATTCTGACCTGCAATACCGCCCACCGTTGTTCCTCCGAGGACATTGCCTGTGTTCACGGCCGCCAGGATTGTTCCGCCGGCACCGTTAATTCCTACGATACCTCCCGCGATGAGTTGTCCGGAGGCCGGTTGGATATTCGCATCGTTCACCACCGCCTCTATGGTTCCGTTGTTGGTTTGGGCGATAGATCCTATGGCATCCGTGCCGGAACCTGTTATCAAGCCCGAAGCGATGCGGAAGTTCTTCAACATACCGTTATTTACCGTAAACAACCCGTTACCGTCGAGATTCAGATGAAGGATATCCTGCCCGTTGCCGTCAAATACCGCACCCGACGGGAAATCTTTTGGTTGAAGCTTAACGGAAGTATTGTTCAAATCGATCGAATGGACAAGTTTATATTTGAGATTCTGTCCCTTACTTGCATCGTTGATAAACAGCGCGAATTGCAACGGCGTGGATATCTCATAAACATCGCCGTTCTTCTTCGTGCCGTATTTTCCCAGATTGAGAACTTTAAGATCGGTACCCGAAGACTCAATGGATACTTCCTCCGCCAGCAATCCGTCGTTTGTATAGAGGTCGGCGGTAAGGGTTCCTGCCGTAGAAAGATCGGCAGGCAGCGTTACAAAATCAATCTGATTTTTACTGCCGGTATTATCCCATGTTCCCTGGCCGATATACTGATACACCTGGTTATCGGTATGCTTGTATTTCAGCACCAACTTCGTGATCTTTGTATTATCATTGAAAGTATAGTCGCTGCCGGTGCCCGAAGAGAGCGTTAACGGTTTCGGTACGTATCCCCATTCGGTAGATCCTCCTCTCGGAGTCCAATCCTTGAGTGTCAGTTTTATCTCTGTTATCTTCAACCGCTTGATCACAAAGGTAAGGTCGTAAGCAAGGCCGGGTTTCAATTTAAAATCAACTTTTGTCCCTCCTTTATCAGCCTGAGAGAATTTAAACGCTTTCAGGTCATCAGCCGATGCCGTATAATCATTGATCTTCAACTCAGATAATATTTGCCCTGTGTAAGTTGTCAGATTCGTACCGTTCGGTACCAAATAATACGTTTTTGGAGAAGTTGTTATACCCGAGAATGAAAAATCGGCGTTTGCGGCGCTTACCGCATTCCCGTATTCATTTCCTCCGGTAAATATATTATAGGTACCTCTGTCCACAATCTGTCCGGCTGTACGGGAGAATTTCATAGCTATACTTGTCGGAATTGTTGGCTGCACTCCAGTACTTGCGTCTTGATCCACTTCAATCTTCACATCCACCCGGGTCATCAGGTGTTTATAGGTGATGTATTTAATCGGGTTTTCTGAATTACCCGCTACCAAAGCCCCACCGGGAGTACCACCCACCGTCCAATTTCCATTAACATCCGATCCTTTACCGAATAAGATGTCATTCGCGACTGCCGTACCGGCGGTTAGAGTGATGTTCCCGCTTGCATCCGCCTGTCCTCCGGTATGGGAAAACAGATTGATATCTTTTTTACCCAGCGGATAATATACAGCGCCGTCCAGCTTATTTCTTCCCTCGTCGGTTGTGTTCTTAGCACCAATCGTTATCTCATGATTGGTGAAATACGTTTTCGGAGGGACATCGGTCGTACGAGCCGTAAGTTGGAACTTAACCCCGGCTGTACGGTACGCTTCAAGCGGATAACCACTGGTAATCAACTTTCCGTCCCCGAGGTCACCCGCATAGCCCAATGCACGGGTAAGTACCCCATTCAGCTCGACGGGCACATCGCCCTCGGCCAGCGGCTGTTCGGCAATCGGCTCGGGGGAGCAGGAAATGATCCATCCCAAAAGCAGCCATGCCGCCATATATTTATATATTTGTTTCAACATATTTTCGTTCCTTTCTTTTATTCAATGGTGACGGTGCTTTTTCCTTTGTAATCCCACTCAAACAACTGCCCTTCCAGAATAATTTCCGGATCAGGATCGGGAATACCCGTGTACACAATCTTAATCGTCAGCACCGTGGTTTTACCCATTTCGAGCTTCACCGGCGAAAATCCGTCGATTTGCTTGAATTCATTCAATGCGTAAGTCCCTCCAATTTCTTCTCCGGTGTTGTTTTCCTTCACTTTAAAGTCGATGCTGATACGTTCTACCGTATTTACGCCCTCCGTAGCCGGCAATAAATACCATTCGGAAGTTTCCGTATTTGAATATGGTAACGCGGTATTTGGGGTAAGGGAATAAGCGGATAGTTCAGTTGAAGGAGACCCCAACGTCCATTTTGAATTCACAAGATCAAAAACACCTCCGTCCGTTTTGGTTTTAACCGCCAGTGAAGAGATTTTCAACTGATTGACCGGATGCTCACCCTTTGGAAGCTCTTTGCCATCTTTATCCGTCACTACCACATTCACGGCCAATCGCGCCAAAGCGTGTTTGAAATTCAACAAAACGGAAACACGCGATTTATTATAATTCCCGATTGTTCCCGTGTACAATAAATCGGGAAAAAATTTATTTTCATCGCCATGTCCTATTTCCAGGTTCGTCCCCGACCCCGGGCGACTCACGCGTGAATCACTTCCGCCGGCGACAGGACTATACGCAAGGAAACTCAAATACTTATTCGGCTCAAAATGCCAATACCACTTATTGTCCGGCGAAGCAGGATTAGCCGCTAATGCAATCGGGTATTCGGCATACCCGTGCACCCATGTCTCGCTTCCCACCGTTCCCGTAACATGATTCATATAGAGATTACCGGCTCTCCAATCCGTAGCTACCGGCAATTCCAAAGAGGCGTTCGCCGCCACAATGGCGACTTTATCCCCATTGGTAAAAGATGCCGCACGAGTTGTGGAGCTACTCTCTGTGCCGGGCGCCGGGAGATTCGCACTGAAAGCGATGGGCGCCGGCTCTCCCTCATCCGGGACTGCAACCTCATTGCTGCAGCCGGATAAGGATAGTAGTGCAAATGCGCCTATCATTATATTTATATACTTTTTTATCATTGTTCAAAAACTTTTATCGGTTTACCGTATAATGATACTTCCGCCTGTCCCGTTTTCCCAGGGAGCAACCGTAGCGCTGAATACCAGGCCGGTCTTCTTCAGGGTGATATTGAACACGTGGTTTTCACCCGCCTTGAAATCATAATAAAGCTCGATCTCAGCATTATATTTTTGTTCGTTCAATGTCACTTCCACAAGAGCTGTTTTACTACCTACCTTACCTATTTTTTGAGGGAAAATAAACGCCTCATAGCTTGAAACAGCCTCGCCCAACCCGCTAACCGTATTCGGAGCCGTTCCTGTAGGAGCGAATGAAACCGGTGTGCCGGTAGCCGTAGCTTTTCCGTCCGCAACATTCACCGTTCCCTTTAATATAAAATTCAGAAGCTTGATAGTGCTGCCGCTCAGGTCATTCTTCGTAAAACCGTCGCCGTTGAACAAGTTCACGGTTACCTTGCTAAGAACGTGCTTGAAATGCAGCGAAACGTTCGCGCTACCGTCTTTTATAACTCCGTTATTCGCATCGGGAGCGGCCACCAGGATATCATCCAACCGTGCGTTGGTGACGGTAGATGCTGTTCCATCCTCGGCGGTCCAATCAAACGTATTTCCTGATTCCAAATTAAACTTATCAGCGGGGAATACGGCGGTAATCCTGTCACCGGTCTGGAAATCATCCCTAAACCACGTTGGAGCGCCCGTTTCGGGAGCAAGCGATCCGCTTGCGGCATTACCGGTATATTTATATTTTGTATTGCCGGCCACATTGTTTCCATTTAGTTTATAGAACTTGATCAGGTCGTCATCCTCAAACCCGCTCGCCGAGGCGTCTGTCGAGTGGAAAGAGAGCGCAAAATTATGCTCTATCTTTCCCCAGTCGGCCACATTGACCGATACTTTCAAATCGGAAGGTTCGATGTTGATGGTCAAATTGGTATAATGCCCTGCCTTGTATTCCACGTTTGCCGTGTGAATGACGGGATACTCGCGGTTACCGGCAGTGGGAAGTTTCACAACGGCTACGGTAGCGCCGCTCGTGATGATTTGCGGTTGCAGGTAAGCCGAAGCCTCCGTATTGCTGAGAGGCCCTACCGTAATCGTACCGGTCGAAGATCCGTCGGTGTTATACACTCCGTTCACAACCGCGCCTCCGATGGTGTGACCCGGCAGGGACACGATCGCTGCGTTGAGTTGCTCATCCGTGTAGAAACTGGATGTCAGCTTCACGTTCACTTTCGCTACGCGGTGGTGCAGATTAAGGCTCAATACGGTATTGTCCTTACCGCCATGGTTGACGGCAGGTTCAGCCGTGATATAATCTTTCGATTGATTATGGCCGGGAGTTGCGTTCACCTCCGGACGGGTAATGGAAGCATAAATCTTACCGGTATTCGCGATGCTTTCCCAATGCAGCGGAGTAGATTCACTGTAATTCCAATTTCCGCCGGTATACTTAAAATGTCCCGACACAGCCGTGCCGTCCGTATAAAGATACAACTGATCTCCGTTCCTTAAGTCGCCGCTGTTGCTTACAGGCCCTGCTGTTCCGATCTGCACGGTTTTGCTAATATCGGCACCCGGCACCCAGTCAATAATCGTCGTACTGATAAGAATACCGGAACCTTTTATATCGAGGATAATTTTATAAGCGGTACCCGCTATATATTCAAGTCCTTCCGCAGGGACAGGCACATCATACGTACGCCCCTTGATAACCACGTTTGCAATATTTCCGTTCGCGATGGTTTGCGGCGGGAAAACAGCCACATTATTTTCGGGCGTGATATTGCCTCGGGTAGTTCCCGGAACAAATTCTCCTTTATCGTTATAAGAACCGGCGTTGAGATAATCGGGAAGAACCACCGTCGCGTTTTTCAGATCGGTTGCCGTATAGGTTCCGTCGGAAGATTGCAATTGAATGGTCACCTTCGAGCCGGCGTGTTCCATCTCGAGGTTCACCCCGGTGTAAGCTTTTACATCGACATCTTTAGAGATAAGGATATCATCCATTTGAGTACTGTTCAACGCCTTGTCTATTACGGTGGCTCCGCGGAACGTAACCGGGTCGCCGGCAATGCTTTCCCAATATACGGGAGCATCAGGTGTCCATAGGGTTCCATTATAAGTAAACTTATTCAAGAGACTGAAATCGGTTGCGTTACCGTCTTTCAGAAACAGATCCAATACATTGCCGGTAGCAAAGCCTTTGGTTTCTTCCAATCCGGTCACTACACGGATAACGTCATAACGACGCGTGGGGCCTTCAGTCCACGGCTCGATGGTTGCGCTGATTTCGGCAGGAGATTTCAAACGGATATTAAAGGTATGAACATACCCCGCTTTCAATTCAAGGTCGCTGCCCATAGCGGCGGTATATTTACCTCCGTCAGGCGTCGTGATTTCAAAACTCACTCCTGCGCCGGCCGCTCTCGGTAATACAATCGCTTCGCTTTTCGCGCTGCTCACGGGAATACTTACATCCGCCCCTGAAGCATCGTTGACTTTTAATTCTTCGTACAACAAGTTATAGGTTGCGTCGGTCTTCAATCCTTTCATCACCAATTTAGCTCCATTGAGAATCGACTCTCGCGGGCCATCGGCAGACAGATTAACGACCACCTTGGCAAGGCGATGGTGGAAATGCAGTTTCACATTCGGATCTTTTGTGGAAGTTCCCGAAAGATGTTCTGCCGTCATCAGGTCGATATCCGCTAAGGCCGTTTGATCTTTGGTGGATACAGGAATCACTAATTCCGGGGACAAATCCTTTTTATAAGGATAGTACGACCGGAATGTCACTTCCTCATCATTTGTCGGGAAATAAATGATATGCCCGGCATCGATAGGGGAAAACTGTCCGTCACCGGAAGTCGTGTACCCATAATTACGATACGGATCGATGACACCCGATGTTTTAGGATTAATCATGGCTACCCCAATGGCGTCATTCTCATTCCAAATAGCGTTCGTGGCTCTGGTTTGCTGTACATCGGCGGAAATACGCGCAGCAACTTTGCCGTCGTCCGTTCCCGAATGTATTTCATCATTCGTACAACCGATAGCCGCTAGAGCTATCAGGGTACTTAAAAAGATAAATTTGAAAAAAGATGTTTTCATATAATATATATTATTGTTTTCTATTTACTCATTGAATAGGTGTTGCATCGATCCACTCTTCCGGACCGGCAGCCCAATCTTGGATGGTGGCAGAGAAATCAGCTCCTGCCGAAAGGGTTATCCTGATCACCCAAGGTTTTAAAATATCTTTGGTATGGAAACCACTCAAGTCGGAGGTTATATCGAAATTCAGCACTCTGTTATTTTCTTCACCGCCCTGATAGTGAACCGTCAGCGCCAAATTTTGCTTCACGTTAGCATCCAATCCCAACAACCGGCGTGCACCGGTATAGTATCCGTCGGTATCTTTTTCTCCTAACGTATAAGTTACATAGCCACGCTTCAATGCCGCATATCGGTCTTGCGGGCCACCTTCCACGAATGCATCCTTGAGGTCGCGCGAAAGGGTGATGCCGTCTACGGTAGCGGTAATAGCGCTAACCAAAGCGGCATTATTACCTGCCGTTTTCACTTTGATGACCAATGGGCGGGTTTGCACATACGTAGGCAGGTCGTAGTTGATGATGCCCCAGTCGACCAATCCTCCCTCGACATTAAAATCGATGTATCCGCCGACAAAATCGCTTGGATCGTTAATCAGACCCGTCTCATCGGATGTCAACGTAACCACCGTTCCGCTCAATCCGACATTTTCATTCTCCCCTTTCAGGGAAACAGCTTGATAATCTCCTTTGGTTAATTCCAACATCTTGTCGGGCCCAACTTCGGTTTTACGCCACAATTTATCCGGATATAAAATAGAAGTATTCGCATTCGTCAAGACTTCCCTGCTTCCTTGTTTTAATTCTTCAGGAACCAAAGGTGTAATGGTGTACAGTCCCGGGCAGTTTTCCGCATTATAGTCCGACTTTATACAAGATGATGTAAAAAGTAAAAGCAGAACCGCACATGTTATTTTACAGATATTTTTCATCATTGCTTTTCTTTCAAAATATTGATGTATTTCATATTGTTTTTCGCTTCCGGGGTCGACATATCTGCTTTCTCCATATATTTTTCAGCAGCTTCTATATTTCCACGTTCCAACGAAGCAGCGGCGGCATTTAAATTAGCCTCGGGGCTGTCCGGATATACAAGGACAGCGGTTTCAATCAATTGATAATATTCCTCGGAACCCTTGCCTGCTAATAATGCAGCATCATACATCTCTCGAAGGCTTAACTGTGAAGGATTATCCTTGACCACCTTACGAGCCTCTTCGGGTGTATAATAAGGCAAATGATATTCAATTTCATAATCGGTATGTCGCAGTATCGGCAACCAATGGATTTTTATATACTGATAGGCTTCGGTCAAACGTTTCAGTTCGGCTTCCTTTGCATCCGGATCGATATCTTTTCTGGCTATCTCAAGAATACGTTCGCGGTCTTTTATTTGTGAAATCTCCGCTAATTTTATGAATCCATCCCAATCTTCAGGAGTAGAATTTGTTTCGATAATCGACTTGGAAATTCCGAATTTACGGATAATATAATCCTTCAAAGCTTGTGTACGCCCTTGCGCAAGGAAAGCATTATGTTTATAGGTTCCCTCGGGTGACGCGTATCCATGCAGTGCTATAGACTGTATTTCGCTGATTTCAAACCCTCTTAACGTACTGTCTATTTTAGCAAGTTCGATGGCATTTCTATGAAAATCAGGATAAATAACCGTTTCGTTCAATGGAAAATCGATATAAGCTTGTCCCTTGAGAACACGCCGCTTTATGACTTCCGGTTTTGGAGCCAGGTAAAGGATGCTGGGAAGCTTGTCGGGCAATTCTATACCGGTCAATGGCATATATGTAATTTCTTGAGAATGGTTGCCACATCCGCAAATATCCTTTTGGAGTATAACGTCTGCTCCATCCATCCAAGCTTGTGAGGATATGGAAGCTGCATAATGAATTACTTGCTCCTTATTGTTGGTATGACGATACACTCTGTCTTCGTCCGGAGGTATCAGTCCGTTACGTTTTGATACAATATATCTCTTCCGCCCATAAACAGTTACGGGAGCAAGCAATACTTCGTTATTCCCTTTTCGTATAATCGGCGTAAAGGTTATAGCCCGGTTTGACTCAAGCTTCATATCTTCCGGCAAAATTAAATTCATTTCGACATGCAAAGCATCATCTTTTGATACTTGCATCGATACATTTTCTGCACGAACATCTTTATCGGAGATGGTTTGTCCTTGTAAATAGCTTGCAAATAACAAGAAAAAACCCACTATAAATATATTTTTCATCAATTCTAATTTTTAAAATATATACACAAGACTTACCGCTGCTTTTGTAGGACCAAAATAGTGTTTGTCCTTATCTTTCTCGAGGCGCTTACCACAGCTACCACATTGGTACTTGTCATAATTAAGGTAAGCATACCCGGCCCCGATATTCGCTTCCAAATTCCAATGACGCCCCAACACCCATTGGTATCCATACGAAACTCCGCCACCAATGAAATTCCCTTCATAACGGTGGTTCCGCAATCCTTGATACAAATCAAACGGCAATTTTATCCCTGAAAGATTAAAAATGCCGCCATGCAAATGGACTCCTAAAAAAGAACCAGCAAACTTCTCACAAAACCAGAATCGATATTCCGGTTGTATATATAAGTGCTTTAAAAGTTTGTTTCCTCCCAGCTCCCACGGGTTGTAACTGACATAGAAATCCAGCGTATTCTTGGGAGCGGTTCCGATTTCCAACGCCAAATTCATCGAAGTGGTGGCATCGGCTATTACATTTGTTTTAAGTCCGACCTTTTGAGCCGAAGCGCTACTAATACACAGCAGCGCAAACACCATAATTAGTATTTTTGATTTACTCATGTTTATCTGTAAATAAAATTATCTTTGTTCTATCTAAATATTTCAAATTCTGCCAATTGGATGATATAAAAAACCTTTAACACCTTATTCGAGTTCCGCTAAAGCACTTTAATTATCTTCTTATCATATCGGACATACCATAAGAATTAAAAGAAACAGTTATAAAGCTTAAAAAGCTAAGAATCTGTTTAATTTTGGTTTGCGATTCGTGAGAAATATAAATAGCTTTTTTAATTCTTTTTAATTCATTGAACTATATATAAAATCCGACAAAAGTACACCTTACAACCTGGACACCCAAAAAAATACAGGACACTTTTATACTAAAAACGGACACATATAAACCATTTATAGGACATTCTTATACTAAAGACGGACATATATGGGTCATTTAAATGAAGATGAAATGGTTTTAATTTATAAAATAGATTATTCAAACCAATCTTTCATTATTTATTTTGAAGATCTTCTTTCAGCTCCTTAACGCTTTTACCGAAATATTTAAGACAATACCCGTTTAAATGAGCATACGAAGAAAATCCGAGTTTACCGAGAAGCTCTTTAAAATTATCCGTCTTCCAGAGCTCTATCTTTACTATTTGTTTTTTCTGCTCCAAAAGCCACTGCTTGGGTGTCGTATCGAAATGATTCTTGAACTTACGCGTCAATGTTTTAGTCGACATACAACAGGCCGCCGCTAATTCATTCACTGTCGAAACCTTGCCGGCTTTCTCTTTCACCATTGTTTCGAACGAAGTATCGTCATTCAATAACGGATAGAAAAACATCGCGTTTTGCTTTTTAGTATAAAATCCCCGCATGAGGAAAAACCACTCGCTCTGTTTTATATCATACAGATGACGGCAAAACATCTTATTATTCAAATACTCGTGCACGGATGACGCAAAGTCGACCAAAAGCTTATTCATCGGCAAAACCCGCAAAGCGACATCCCTCTCGGGTAAGTACTTCTTCAATGCAATCATTTCAAACTTATCACACAATATTTGCGGTTTATCGAATATGAGCCGTATAAAATAACTATCGCTATTGGCCCGCATCCCAATATTGATATTTTTCCCTAACGAATACAGATTGTCTTTTTTCAGAATTAAACGAGAGTCTTCCCCCAAAAACTCTATCTCTCCTTTTAGCATAAAGATAAAGCAAAAAGCTTCTTCTACGTTCATATCGAGCATCGTACCTGAATCAACGGCATATTCCGAAAACATTCCTCGATAATTCGATTGATAATTCGGACACTCAATGTGCTCATTCAAATAATACAATCTACTCATTATTTTTGTCGCTTTTCTTTATTATCCAAAGACAAAAGTGCTGTTAATATCCTTTCAGATTTTCACCTCTTATACTTTGGGGAATTTTTCCTCATCCTTTATTTCTTACACATTCTATTTGATACGAAGACTGAAAACTCAGCGTTCCGGAAGAGCCATGTAGCTCGTTGAGACTTTTTCACAATTAATCTTTTTGTCAAGAAATTTCGAACAAGATCGTGTTTTTTCATAATAGAAGCCCAATACAGGCATACTACATTCATACTACATCTCCTTCTTAAAGGATCGAAGGAAATCCACAACAACTCTTTATTTAGCTGATAAATAGATAACAAATAGATTTTTCACAAAAACAAATCCAAACATTCGGGAGCAGGGTTAAAGGCAAAAAAATATTTATTCCGGACAAACAACAAAAAACAAACAGGGAATTATCAACGCGTAATCGTGAAATACTATTAAAATAAACTTGTATAAATAAAACAATAGTCTTATTTTTGTGGCCTATGGGTGTGTTTTGGAATAACCCCGTACATTCAATCTTGTTATTTTGTACACTCTATTCCTGAACAGACCCTATGAAAATTGTCTTTATATCTTTTCCGTATGAAAAAATATGTTTTAAGTTTCTACGTTTTATTGTGTTTATTTCCGAATGTAAGACCTCAATCCTCCTTGTCAATCAAAGAACAAGCGGTGGATAGTTTATTGACCAAAGTCTCAAAAGAAATAAGGAGTGTATCACCGGAGCAAGGACTTGAATTCGCCGTGAAAGCTTTATCTCAAAGCCGGGAAAGCAATTATTCAAAAGGAAAAGCGATGTCTTGTTTTTATATCGGACAATTACTTTTTTACTTCGGGGATTACAATAAATCACTGCAATATCTTTCGCTTTCGGAACAGGAAAAATACACTTCCGGAAATTACATCTTGTTATCGGAGATTAGCAGGATAAAGGGACAGTTGTATTCTTATTTAAAATTAAAAGAGGCATCCTTTTCCGAGTTAAAAAAAGCATACGGTTACGCTCTTCAAATCCGGGAGAAGAAAGAGAGAGAGCGTTTCACCAGTTTAGCATACGAAAATCTCGCAATTGCTTTTAATATAAGAGGCGATCAGGATTCTTCATTTTTTTATCTAATGGAAAATAAAAAATTATTGGCGCGAACGGACGAGAACAAAACGTTCAACAATGCTATTAATCTTTACACCCTCTTCGGAGAGTATTTTGGAAACAAGCAACAATATGATTCCGCCACGTATTATTTTAATAACGCGCTTGCGCTCATCTCTAAACACGACTATCCTTATACCTCGTGGCTATACGGTCATTGGGGAGATTTGTATAGTCAAAAGAACGAATCTGATTCTGCTCTGTTTTATTACCGTAAAGCGTTACAAAACTTAAAGGAGACAAATCTGAAAAATGAATTCCCCAATATCTATCAAAAAATATCGGAGATCTATTCACTGAAAGGCATAGAAGATTCAGCAACGCTTTATAACGAAAAATACTTATTAATCAGTTCTGAACTTAGAGATGCGAAGGACAAAGCGACTGAGCAGGCGTTACAAATTTTATTGAAAGAAGAACGACACTATGCCCAAATAGAGCAGCAAAGAATTTTAACGATAATAGGGATAATCTTAGTTTTCATCTCTATCTTGATTCTTCTTTATGGGCGGCATTGGAACAAAAAGAAAAAAAAGATACTGGAAGAAAAAGAAAAAGAAGTGACCGACTTACAGAGTAAATTGAATGAATCACTGGAAAGGGTTCTTACATTAGCACAGAAAAATGACCCGGCCTTTCTCCCATTATTCAGAAGGTATATCCCCAATTTAGTCTAAATATTTTTCAAAAGTACTCCGACCTAACTCCTTCCGAGTTTCAATTATGCGCGTTGATATTTTTGGATTTCACATCCAAAGAAATCGCTCAATATACGTTTGTCACCCATCGTTCGGTACAAACAAGCAAAAGTCGATTGAGAAAAAAATTTGAGATTGATGGTCAGACAGACCTGTACCAATATATAAAGTCGTTTGGATAAAAATTGAAAAACAATGAAAGATATAAACAGCCCTATTATTCGCGTATTGACCATCGTGATCTTCGGATTATTCATCTTCACTCCTCACGGCAAGGCCGACATAATCGGCAATCGGAAGGATCGAGCTACGGCATTGACTCAAAAAGCATCGATAGCGGATAAAATAGTCTTTACTCAACAAGACAAAAAGATTTTCGCCTCTTACTTGGCATTCATAAATAACGTTCAATCGTTATCGATAAACAATATATTGGAAAAAACAGCCTTGTTTTTCCTGAACACGCCATATACAGGCCAAACCCTCGAACTCAATAAAGAAGAAACGCTGACTGTCAACTTGCGCGAGTTCGATTGCATGACGTATGTGGAAACGGTGGTCGCTTTATCAGAAACCGCCTTATCACCGAATCCGTCGTTCGAAACGTTTACCGATAAGCTGCGAAACATCCGGTACCGAAACGGCAATATACAGAACTATGCTTCCCGAATTCATTACACTTCCGACTGGATGTATGAAACCGAACGAAAGGGGGTTCTTGAAAACATCTCCCAATCTTTAGGCGGAATACGGGAAACAAAGAAGATCGATTTCATGTCTTCTCATCGACAAGCTTATCGCCAATTAAAAGACGACGGGACGATGTGGATGGCGATTCGTTCGATAGAGGAGACGATGAACCGAAGAGGGGGATTTTATTATCTTCCCAAAGAGACCATTCTTTCCGCGGCCGCCCGTATTCCACATATGGCGGTGATTGCATTCACAACGACTATAGGAGGATTAGATACAACCCATATGGGGTTCGCTTTCCGGAAAGACGGAAAACTCAGTTTTATCCACGCTTCCTCGACGGGAGGTAAAATAATGATTCAACCCGGAACACTCTACGAGTATTGTGATTCACAAAAATCCTGCACGGGAATTATCGTAGCGGAAATAAAATAGGCCGGAGGCTAAGCTTCTTCTATGCCTGCCAGTTCGGGGTCGATCATAATACGTCCGCAATATTCGCACACGATAATTTTCTTTCCTAACTTGATATCCATTTGTTTCTGAGGCGGAATTTTGTTAAAGCATCCACCGCAGGCTCCGCGTTGAATAGGAACCACGCCCAACCCGTTACGCGCGTTTTTACGGATACGTTTAAAAGCGGCCAACAAACGCGGCTCGATGCCGGATTCCATTTTCTTCGACTTTTCACGAAGTTTCTCTTCCTGCGCTTTCGTTTCAGAAACAATATCGTCCAACTCTTGCTTTTTTTGCTCCAAATCGAGTGTCTTTTCTTTCAGGTTTTCGTTGGCGCTATCCATCTGTTCCTGAATAGTCTTTATCTCTTCGGAATATTCACGAATATGCTTCTCCGCCAGTTCTATTTCAAGCGTTTCAAACTCAATCTCTTTCGATAGATGGTCATATTCTTTACTATTCCGTACGTTATTCAGTTGGGAATTGTATTTTTCTATTTTTACCTTCGTGGTTTCAATTTTCGCTTTTTGCTGTTTGGTGGCATCATTCAGCTCCTTCATTTCGAGCTGAAGGTTGTTGATACGCGTACCCAATCCGGCTATTTCGTCATCCAAGTCCGATACCTCCAAAGGCAATTCCCCACGAAGTGTTTTTATCCTATCGATCTCCGACAAATAGGTTTGTAGTTTATATAACGATTTCAGCTTATCTTCCACCGAAATCTCTTGAGCTGCTTTTTTCTTTGCCATATACTATTTCTTTTATTAAAATTGATACTCCTATCGAGAGGGCGTCTGTCAAAAACACGTCATTCCGCACTTGATGCGGAATCCCCACATTCTTTCTTTTATCCGGAGATTGCGGGTCAAGCCCGCAATGATGAACCCTCTTTTCACTTTTGATACACCCTCGCTCACATCGCCTGCTCTTTAACAAAAATGTAGTAATGATGCGATACGGCGATCGTTTCATTACTACATTATTTGCGAGAGCGGGAACTAGTCAGACCGCTTTACGTCACAAATACTTAACGGGATTCGAATCGAATGCCGATTTATGAAGTGCAAAGGTAGGATATTTTTTCGAAATAACATCGAAAAATATTTCTTTTGTGCAGATCTCCGACTCGTAATGCCCTACGACGGCAAGTAATATCCGGCCTTCCACATCATAAAAGTCGTTGTATTTGGCTTCTCCGGTAATAAATACATCGGCGCCGTATGCAATGGCTTCCGGAATAAGAAATGCACCGCTTCCTCCGCAGAGCGCCACATCGCGTATCTCCCGGTTCCTCATTTTAGTATGGCGGATGGCAGGTAAGTTGAGAACATCCTGAAGGAAATACAAAAACTCCTGTTCGGGCATCGGTTCGGGCAATACTCCGACAGCGCCGCTACCGGCCTGTTTCCATTCATTCTCCAACGGGTAGAAATCGTACGCAGGCTCTTCGTAGGGATGTACGGCAATCAATGCACGCAAAACCTCCTCTTTACGAAATGCAGGCAAGACGGTCTCGATGCGTATCTCTTTTTCATAATGCAGTTCCCCTATTTCCCCGACAAAAGGATTGGTACTTTCGCCGGCACGGAATGTCCCTTCGCCGGTAAGATTGTAACTGCACGAATCGTAATTGCCGATATTGCCCGCTCCGGCATTGAAGAGCGCCGTCCGGACATATTCGGCATGCGTATCGGGCACAAACGTAACCAACTTCAACAATGCCTTTTTCTGCGGACTAAGAATGCGTATCTGTTGCAGTCCGAGCATTTCCGCCAACCGGAAATTCACTCCGCCGGTAGCGTTATCGAGGTTGGTATGAGCGGCATACACCGTAATATCGTTTTTAACAGCCTTGATCAGGCAACGTTCGATATACGTGCGGCCCGTCAGCGATTTAAACGGCCGGAACGCCAACGGATGATGCGAAATGATCAAATTGCATCCCAACGATATCGCTTCGTCCATCACATTTTCCGTAACGTCGATGCAAAGCAACGCTCCCGTGGCCTCGCGGTTGACATCGCCTACCTGCAACCCGCTGTTGTCGAAATCTTCCTGCAACGCGAGCGGAGCCAATTGTTCAATTGCTTGAATGATATCTTTTATGCGCATACGCTTATTCTTAAAATGAAACTATTTTGCAAAGTGCGGTTTCGCAAATACATCATGCTTGATCGGGAAAATCTTCTGCATGGCATCGGCGAAGATGGCTCCCATACGGCGTTGGATATAGGCATCGGTACCATTTTCGGGATGCCATCCGTACGTTACGCCGTCGATGGTTTGTTTATCGCCGGTAAAGAGCAAGCTCACCTGTTCGCCCGTGACCGGATGCACGGTATTTTTCGAGAAGCCGATAAACTGATCGAATTCCACCACGGGAAAGCCCCATTTTGCAGCTAACTTCCGGACGGAAGTATTGAAAGTCACACGTGCATCGTGCCAATCAGTACAAAGCACGACGACCGCCGGCTTACCGTATTTCGTATTGTAATATTTCGAGCCTTCGTCGAATTTCAGATTATAGCATTCCGCCATGTAGCGTTTGATCACATAGTCGTACGCTGCGGCATAGTTACTGCGGTCGAACGGCGTTTGATAATCGGTATATTTATCGCTCAACTGCGATTCATCAAACACATCTTTGTCATGTACCTGCATGATAACCAGCGCATCGATTTCTTCCAGCTCCGCCTTTGTATAAAGCGTACCTTTAACCATCCGGTTGGCCGCGTCGGCAATCGCTTCGCCTCCGATAGCCCTATTGACGGGTTTCGCCCCCAGAATATCGCAGCCCACCTCAAACCAACCATTGTTTGGGGAAGCAAAGGACGCTCCGGTAAGTAAAAAAGTATACGACTCGTTACTTGCTTTGTGCTGAGCGGACACGATAGCCGGAAAGATAAGCAAGACCAATAAAAAAAGAGGTATTCGTTTCATTTTGTTATTTATTTTATTTATGATTCGTAAGTTATTTCGTCTGAAAGTTTGCAGTTTACAGTCACTTCTAACTCCTAACCTCCTAACTGTCCTTAGTTCTTAATTTGTAATTTGTAATTTGTAATTTCTAATTTGTAATTCGTAATTTGTAATTCGTAATTTGTAATCTATAGCTCCTTAAAGTCCCTTGCGAAACTTGAGTCAATTATATTTTTATCCGCACTTCGATGCGCCGCAATTACGGCACTTCAAGCAACCCTCTTCATACACCAGCGCTTCCTGGCCGCACACAGGGCACTTTTGCCCTTTCGCTTCCGTATCATTGGGAAGGTATTTTTTGAGAGCGCGTTCCACGCCATTCTTCCAGGTATTGATGGTTTCGTTGTCGAGTTCCAGTCCCGATACCAGTTTGATAACCTGATCAATCGGCATTCCATATCGCAGCACTCCCGAAATAAGTTTGGCGTAATTCCAGTACTCCGGATTAAACTTGCTGTCGAGCCCTTCAATGGTTATCTTATAGCCCCGGCGGTTTTTAAACTGAAAGTCATAATGCTTATGTCCGTCTTTATCATAGGCTTTGATAATCTTACCGGTCGAAATATTCTTAGGAATCATAATGCCGTCATCCTCATCATTGATACCGGTAAAGATTTCATACGGGCGTCCGTTCAGCAAGCCGATAAAAGCGATCCATTTCTCTTTATTATTTTGGAACTTAATCACATCGGCTTTCAATTCCGCCGGGCGCGAAGAGACTATCGGAGGCCTTTCAAAACAGTCATCGTCTTTCTTATCCTCCTTTTTATCGTTGGAAATAAGTACTCCGGCACGCGATCCGTCGCGATAAACCGTACAACCTTTGCACCCGGAGCGCCAGGCTTCCATATATAATTCGCCGACAAGCTCCTCCGTGACATCATGGGGTAAATTAATGGTCACACTGATCGAGTGGTCAACCCATTTCTGAACACGCCCCTGCATGCGTACCTTTTGCAGCCAATCGACATCGTTCGAAGTCGCTTTATAATAAGGAGATTTCGCCACCAACTCATCCAACTCCTCATTCGAATAAATTTTTGTAGTGGAATATCCGCTAGCTTCCATCCAAGTAACGAATTTGTGATGAAACACCACATATTCCTCCCACGAATCACCGTTTTCATCGACAAAATCAATGCGTGCGTCTTTATCACTCGGATTGACTTTACGGCGGCGTTTATATACCGGCATAAACACCGGTTCAATACCCGAAGTGGTTTGCGACATCAGGCTGGTCGTTCCGGTGGGAGCAATGGTCAGACAGGCGATATTGCGCCTTCCGTATTTCACCATATCTTTATAAAGCTGCTCATCAGCCTCTTTCAACCGGTTGATAAAAGGATTATTCTTCTCCCTTTCGGCATCGTATATTTCAAAAGCGCCGCGCTCTTTGGCAAGGATAGTCGACGAAGCATAAGCATTCAGCGCGACCGCCTTATGCACTTTTTCGGAAAAATCGCTTCCTTCTTCCGAGCCGTAACGAATTCCCAACGCCCCCAACATATCGCCTTCGGCCGTTATTCCGACACCCGTCCGGCGTCCTTGTAAGGTTTTCTTCCGTATCTTTTCCCACAAATGGCGCTCAGACGATTTCACCTCTTCCGATTCGGGATCGCTATTGATCTTATCCAGTATTTTATTGATTTTCTCCGATTCCAAATCGATGATATCATCCATGATCCGTTGCGCTAAACGGACATGCTTGGCAAATAAGTCGAAATCGAAATACGCCTCTTTCTTAAACGGATTTACGACATAGGAATACAAATTGATGGCCAACAGACGGCAACTGTCGTAAGGACACAAAGGTATTTCGCCGCAGGGATTCGTCGATACCGTTTTAAAACCCAGGTCGGCATAACAGTCGGGAACAGACTCGCGAATGATTGTATCCCAAAAGAGCACGCCCGGCTCTGCCGACTGCCAGGCATTATGAACAATTTTGCGCCACAACGCTCCGGCATCGATATTTTTGGAATATTTCGGGTCATTGGAATCGATCGGATATTTTTGTTCATACACGTTACCGTCTTGTACGGCTTGCATGAATTCATCATCGATTTTCACCGAGATATTGGCTCCGGTAACCTTTCCCTGTTCCAGTTTTGCATCGATAAAATCTTCCGAATCGGGATGTTTGATGGAAACACTTAGCATGAGCGCTCCCCGACGGCCGTCTTGCGCCACTTCGCGCGTAGAATTGGAATACCGCTCCATAAACGGCACCAATCCGGTGGAAGTGAGCGCCGAGTTTTTTACCGGCGACCCTTTCGGGCGGATATGCGACAAGTCGTGCCCTACCCCGCCGCGGCGTTTCATCAGTTGCACTTGCTCCTCATCGATACGGATAATCGCGCCGTAAGAGTCGGCATTACCATCCATCCCGATAACGAAACAATTGGACAACGAAGCCACCTGAAATTCATTTCCGATGCCGGTCATGGGGCTTCCCTGCGGAATAATATACTTAAACTGATCGAAAAGGTCGAAAAGTTGTTTCTCGCTCAAAGGATTGGCGTAATTCTGCTCAATCCTGGCAATTTCTTTAGCCAACCGCCAATGCATATCCTCCGGCGTTTTTTCATAAATCACGCCTTGGCTATCTTTCAAGGCATACTTGCTGACCCACACTTTGGCCGCAAGCTCATCGCCCTTAAAGTATTTCAATGAAGCTTCATAAGCTTCATCGAACGTGTACATGTATGTTCCTTTTTTCATCCTTCCGTTTTGATTAATAATTGATGAATATATTGTTATTTAATTGACTCAGGCATTGTCAAAAAATACCTTATTATACTTTTTCCGACCGAACAATTTTTATTTTTCCAATAAAGATTGTTTGGGAGTACAATATTAGGAAAAGTTTTCCTCAATTCAACAATAAGTTCAGAACATTTTATCAAACTGTGGAAAAGTTTTCCACACATCCATCGTAATAGAATGATTATAAGGGAACAATAAATATGATAGATAAAAAGAATTTGCCAAATCGAAAATTTATCACTATAAATCAAGGAGTAAAAATATCCAAATCAACTAGCTCACAGCCAACTTCCACACAAAAAAATCACCCGGCAAGAAACACTTACCGAGCGATCTTTTGTCCCTTTGTCCCTCCGTCTCTCTGTCTCTTTCTCCCTCCGTCTCTTTCTCCCTCCGTCTCTTTGTCTCTTTGTCCCTCTATCTCCCTGTCACTTTTTGACTGTTCCCATAAACAGAACAGCGCCCGTGGAATTTTCACGGATAACATACAGGAAAGGTTTGTCGGCATTGAAGACAACTTTCTGTACAGGAGGAGCGGCAGCCAATTCCATGCCCACAACAGTCACCGCCGCAGCTTCCGTGCCTTCTTCATCTGTACCGATATAGGTATCTTGTTTTACAAAAGAAATATTAGCATCCTGATCCGACATGCGGCTGAAATCGGCAGCATTGCTAAAAGCGATTCCCAGGCCCATTTTATCTATCAAGATATCATTTAACCGTTTGCTGTACTCGGTTTTAAACTTGGGAAGCGATAGCTCGACTTCGGCATTGTGTAAACCGGACGTAAAGTGAGCCCAATAGCCCTCCTCCTGCAATACGGTTACCACATCCTGCAACTGCTTTCCTTCCTGTGGAAGCAGTACCAACATACTGAACGCCTGGTTCCCATAAGGAAGCTGAACCGCCTGCACCGTTTCGTCGGCCGTGTAATTGAATTCGGCAGTCTGATGCATCATATCCACCTCTTTCCCCGTACCGTCTTCCTGCGTAAAAAGTTTTTTAGAGGTATTTTTCGCATCGAACTTCGATATCCAAATCCCTTTAAAATAGATTGCATTGAGCAGATACATCAAATCCTCACGCTGGGTTTTGTCCAAAACCGATTGAATCAGTCTGTTCGTGTTATCCGACGCCCATCGATTGATACGATCTTTGGTTTTGACATCGCTAAAATCCACCGCCTGCACTTCGGCATCGTAATACTTCTTGTTTACATCGATAAACGCGGATTTAATCGACACAAACTGATTCGTCCAAATCGAATTGGCGATCGAAAGTTTGGTGGACGGATCGGTCTTCAGTAACGCATCCTTCATCTTTTGGTAATACGCATTCAGTTCCTCGTCGGAATAAGCGTCCATTTTGAGCGTTTCCTGCATGGCCTTTTTCGTTTCACCGTCGGCGCCATTCCAGGTCATCGCCAACGCCATACTCAAACTGAAAGGCGAAACCATAAAATTCGCATCTTTATCGGCCCGTTCTTCGTCGAACACATGGGCAAAGAACTCAAAAGCGAACTGTTGGTCCGACTGCACCATTTCTTTTTCCGCCCCCCTCAACTCTATTTGAATAGGAGCCGGTAAATCCGCTTCCCTTTCATTCCCGGTATTCTTATCGCAGGAGGCAGCCATGGTGATAAGCGGAAACATCATCAGTAATAATTTCGATTGAATTTTCATCGGTCTTTTCTTTTTATAATTTTATCAGCGACTCTATCCTATTGATGAAACTGCTTGTTAAAAAGTTGCATGAAAGATAAAAAATAGTGGAAAGATTGTACGCTCCATCGGGGATACGGCCCCAAACGGCGGCCCCGGTTATCGGTACGGCGGCCAAAGTCTCTCCTACGGCGCCTAAAGTGACACGTACGGCGACAAAAGACCTTCATACAGCGGACAAAATCGCCAATACAGCGGCTAAAGCCGTGTGTACAGTGACAAAAGTTCCACATACAGCGACCGAAGACACACGTGCAGCGACCAAAGTCGCTTGTACGGCGGGCAAAGTCGTTTCGACCTGCCAATATGTCACACTCGCATCGGTGAAAGTCGTTCTGCATCCGTCCGAAGTCGTTCCTCCAATCCGGAAAGTCCTTCTTCCTGTTTCCGAAATCGACCTTGCAACGGCCCAACTCAATCTCGCATCGACCAAACTCAGTCTAACGACGACCAAACTCAGTCTGACAGTATCCTAAATCGATCTGACAAGGGACAAATGAACTATCTCCAAAATTAGACAACAAACTTTTTGGGGCACTGCACTGTTATCCTCTTCCTTTAATAATATCTCTCTGGAAAAACACTATCAAGCCCTACGAATAGCACACCGTTCGACTCAGAAAACCAAATTTTATTTTCTCTCGACAACCATCCGAGAGACAAATAAATCCACGAATCCTTATAACTTGTTTGTTCCCCTATCTGACGAATAGCCATCGGCCCCTTTGAATCAAGCAATTGCCATATCACACCGGCGCACCTACCTATATCATCTGCGTTCATCTATTTATTATTTTTATTAACCTTGAGTTTTTCTATAACTAACGATTGCCAGAAAATTGAATACGACTATAAATCCGAAAATACGATATAATTGGGGCAATATATCATGAATTCCGCTCCCTTTCATATAGACTAATCGCACAATTTCCACAAAATAACGCACGGGATTAAAAATAGTTACTCGTTGCGCCCATTCGGGCATGCTGCTGATCGGAGTAAATAATCCGCTAAGCAAAATGAAGATAATCAGGAAAAAAATCAACACCAGCATCGCCTGCTGTTGGGTTTGTGCAAAATTCGAAATCATAAGCCCGAATCCGGTAAAAGCCAAGAGATAAAAAAAAGCAAAAAGATAAATATTCAAAATATTCCCGACAGGAAAAAGTCCATAAATCAGCCATCCGATAAAAATACCGATGGTGAGATTTATCAATCCTAACAGCCAAAAAGGGATGAGTTTACCCAAAATAAACATCGATTTGGAAACCGGAGTTACATTCATTTGTTCAATCGTTCCGATTTCTTTTTCTCTTACGATATTCAATGCTGATAACATTCCCCCCATCATTGTCACCAAGATGACGAGAATGCCGGGAACCATATAATTTTGGTAGCGCATCGCGTCGTTATATCGATAGTGTGGTTTAATATTGATGAAAGCTCCCGTTCGATTGCCGGCTTCAACCTCTATTTGTGTGTTATAGGCAAGGATAATTTGAGATAGGTACGACATTCCCAGCCCCGCTTTCTGCCCATCTACGGCATCGATCACCAACATCATTTTCAATGGTTGCCGATTGACATAGTCCTTTTCGAAAGCCGGAGGAATGATTAAAATCAGGTTAGCGTGTCCGGTTTCTATCCGGCGCAAAGCGTGATCATAATCCGGCTCATGGCTTGTCAGCTTAAAATAACCCGAAGATAAAATTTTTTCGATCAAACGCCTGGAGTAAGAACTGTGGTCGCCGTCAACGATACACAAAGAAATATTTTTCTGCTCGAAAGTAGCCGCCCAAGGAAGAACGGCCAATTCAAAAACAGGGATAAGAACGATAATAGCCAACAAAAACCGGTTTCGCAAGATTTGCAAAAACTCTTTTTTAAGCAGGAATTTCAGCGCTTTCATAATCTGTTTTTGAATTTTTTGATGCTGACAAAAAACAACAAAAAGCACATAGATAGAAGAATGAAGAAATCCAATACAATCGCCTTAAACCCTAATCCTTTGATCATGATATCCCGCAACCCGTCGATATACCAACGTGCAGGTACAATATAAGAAAAGGCTTGCAAAGGAATCGGCATGCTTTCAACCGGAAATATCAAATTCGATAAAAGCATGGAAGGGAGCATCAATCCTATGCCGGAAAGAACCATAGCTTCTTGCTGGGTTTCGGCTACGGTGGATATGAGCAACCCCAATGCAAGGGCGGAAAGCGTATACACAAGCGAAAGAAGCACAATCAATGCAATATTGCCGGCAATGGGAATTCCTAAAATAAAATAAGCGACCAATAAGCTCAGCGCAACATCCGTCAATGAAATAAAAAGATAAGGAACCGCCTTAGCCAGAATAATAAGTGCCGGGCGTAAAGGGGAAACCAATAGAATTTCCATCGTCCCGAGTTCTTTTTCTTTAGCAATTGAGATGGAAGTCATATACGCACATATCAGCATCATAATTAGCCCTATCATCCCGGGTACAATTTGATACATTCCTTTCATCTGAGGATTGTACAGCATTTTTGTCTCTATCTGAATAAGATCGGGGGCACTCGCCCTCCCGATGAGTTCTTTTTGGTATTGCGCCGCAATCAACTGGACATAACTTACTAATGTGGAACCTTCATTGGGATCGGAGGCATCGACGACTAACTGGATATCAACCGCTTCCCGATACGGCACATTATCACCGAAATCGGCCGGAAGAATAAGGGCTAATTTACATTCGCCTCTGTGAAAAGCTGTTTCTAGATCACTTTCCGAAGACAGGGCATTTACCAGAGTAAAATAAGCATTTCCATCCATCTTGGCAATAAATTTTGACGAAGCAGCGCTCCTTGACTGATCGAAGACCACAAAAGGAGTATTCCGGATTTCCGTAGATATGGCAAAACCGAGAATCAATAAAAGTAAAATGGGAAGGATGATCATGATAGTAAGAGTCAACGGATCCCTGACAATATGAAACATCTCTTTTCGTATAAAACTGATAAATTGTTTCACTGAACTTGATTTTTAGATTTTCCGGCCAGAATTTGAAAGACTTCATCCATCGTTCCGGCACCAAAGTTGTTTTTCAGCCGTTCGGGGGTATCCAAAACTTTGATGCTTCCATCCACCATAATGGATATCCTGTTGCAGTATTCGGCTTCATCCATGTAGTGAGTCGTCACGAAAAAGGTAATTCCCCTGTCCGATGCACGGTAAATCATCTCCCAAAAAATCCGTCGGCTCATCGGATCGACACCGGCCGTCGGCTCATCCAGAAAAACAACTTTCGGAGAATGAAAAGTAGACACCGCAAAAGCCACTTTTTGCCTTATTCCCAAAGGAAGAGAGCCTACTAATGAACGCCGTTCTTTTGTCAACCCCAAGTCCTTGATAATCTCTTCGGTTTTCTTATTTATCTGTTTCCTGTTCATTCCGTAAATTCCCCCGAACAACTCCATATTTTCCACAGGGCTTAAATCTTCATATAAAGAGAATTTTTGACTCATGTAGCCGATATTCTTTTTCACGTCTTCCGCTTTTTTACTCACATCATATCCGACTACCGATCCTTTACCGGAAGTGGGCGCCAATAATCCGCACAACATCCTGATTACGGTTGTTTTTCCCGCTCCGTTTGCTCCCAAAAATCCAAAAATTTCACCTTCTGCGACTTCAAATGAAACATGATCCACCGCCGTAAAAGATCCAAAAGTTTTCGTCAAATTATGCACTTCAATCACTTTCATTTTTCATTAATTGGATGAAACAATCTTCAATAGTCGGTTCTACTTCTTCCAATTCTATTCCGGGAAAATCGATCCTCCGGTCATTTTCTTTAAATACCAAACGCACTTGATCACCTGAAATATAGGATAGTAATATATTATCCTGTTCTTTTACGGTCTCGAGCAGACGGTAATTGTTGGAGGCTTTTGCTTTATAAAGACGGAACGGATAATTTGCTATGACCTGTGCCGGGGTATCTACCTGCATGATTTTTCCCGCTTGAATCAATGCGATCCGGTCGCACAATGCCGCCTCATCCATATAAGGAGTAGATACCATAATGGTGATGTTTTGCTCTTTCAATGCTCTAAGCATTTGCCAAAATTCCTTTCGCGAAACGGGGTCGACGCCTGTTGTCGGTTCATCTAAAAAAAGTATATAGGGCTTATGTATCAAAGCGCAACATAGCGCTAACTTTTGTTTCATTCCTCCCGAAAGTTTTCCCGCCCGGCGATTTTTGAAAGGCGCAAGCTGTCCGTATATAGGCGAGATCATATCGTAATTTGCAGCAATGGTCGTATTAAAAACATCGGCAAAGAATTTTAAATTTTCTTCAACTGTCAAATCCTGATATAAAGAAAACCGTCCGGGCATATATCCTATATACATTCTTATTTTGCGAAAATCTTTCACCACATCCATTCCGTCAATCGATGCATTCCCCAAGTCTGCCAATAGTAAAGTAGTCAGGATACGGAATAGCGAGGTTTTGCCTGCGCCATCGGGGCCGATTAAACCGAACAATTCACCTTTATTAATCTGTAAACTGATATCTTGTAACGCCGTAACGGGAGTCCTGCCTTCATACGATTTTGAAACATGATGAATGGATATAATTGATTTCATATTCAGTAAGTCATTTAAAATCCACATCGCCATACATTCCGGTTTTAATAGAACCATCGGTATTGTCTACCGCTATTTTCACCGCATAGACCAAGTGTTGCCTCTCATCTTGCGTTTGAATTGTTTTAGGAGTAAATTCGGCTTTATCCGAAATCCAAGCGACCGTTCCCTCATATTCATTTTGCTTTCCGCCGATATCATTGATATACACAATGGCTTTCTGTCCGATCGTCACATTCTCCAATTGTGCAGCAACTATATAAGCACGCAGGAAAAGATGTCGGGTATCGGCTATTTTTAAGAGCGGAGTTCCCTGCGCCGCTACTTCCGAAACTTGTTTGTATTTATTGAGGATGATTCCATTCATCGGGCTAATGATACGACTTTTTGCGATTAGATCCTGTACCTGTGCTATTTGAGCTTCAAGCACCTCGCTTTCGCCACTCAACCCGTCGGTTGACGTGGAAATTTGATTGGTTTGCGCCGCAAGCGTCCGCTGCAAAACCTTTAGTTGTGTGTCCATATCATCAAGTTGCTTTTGAGTAGCAGCGCCGTCTTTCACCAGATTTTCCACTCGTTTTTTTTCCCTTGCCGCTTGGGCAATCTGTTCTTTCGCAGCAGCAATCTGTTGCGCGATATTCGGCTTACGGGCATTGATGGCTTTTATTTTTGCAGCAAGTTGCCGTTTTTGCAAGTGAAGTTGCATCGTATCGATATACCCGAGATATTGATCTTTTGCTACCGTCTGCCCTTCCCCAGAGTTAAGCTCTATGATTTGCCCGGCGGCCAATGCCGAAACAATTATTTCGGTGGTTTCGAAGGTGCCGGATGCATCGTGTTTCAACTGATTGCTATTGCACGCGTTAAATAAAAACAAACTTCCTATAATATAAATAGAGATATGCTTCATCATTTTATCTGTTACGGTCTTTTACTTTTCGGCACCTTGAATATGTTTGTAGTTTTGGATGCTCATTAGATACTGAATTTCATGAAGCGACCTGATTTGACGAGCCTGATTTTCGGATGTGATATCTCGTAACAAATCCGTCAGACGATAGATCCCGTTTTTATATTTACTTTCGCCGACTTGTTTTATCCGGTTTCTTAACGCGATTATTTCATCGTCTTTCTTTACCATTTCCTTCAACTTCCGGATTTCACCATACTGTTTAACCAGCTCTAGCCCGGTATTGAACAAGAATGTCTCCCGTTGAACATCCAGCATTTCTTTCTTCTCTTGAATCGTCTGAAGTTCATTCTTTTTCGAATAAAGGTTACTTAAATTCCAGGTTAACCTTATCCCTCCGACGGCATAAAAATTAAATTTATTTTCAAGGATATTCAATCCCGGGCGTCCATACCCTCCTTGAGCGAACAACCCAATATTCGGTCTGTTTTTAGACAACACAACCTGATATTGCCTTTTGTAAAGGGTGTTGTTCAAATCGAAAGAACGCAATTCGGGACGAGATAAAACGCCTTGCGTAACGGGTTCCTCAGACGGTTTAATGAATTTCGTGTCGTTTTCTATATTTGTATGGATAAGCAATTCGAGTATATGAGTCATACTTTGACGGATAGATTTTTGTTCCATCCTGTTTTGTTCAAGGTTGAGCACTTCTACATCCACCAAATCAAGATCGGTTTGCGTGGCCAGTCCGTTTGTGATATGAGACTGCACCGTTTTTCTATTTTCTTCTAACTCATTTTTAACCAAATCAAGGACTTTAAGCTGCTCGTCTAATGCGAGTATGCCGAAAAAAAGTTTGTCAACCTGTGCTTTCACGGCATAAAGAGACAGCTTGATTTCCTGACGCTGCACATCGTTTACGGCTTTTGCGATATTTTTTTGGGAAGCTATCCTTCCGCCGTCCCAAATTATTTGTATTGCCTCGAGGTTCGCACGGTATTGATCTTTATTTAAAGTTGGGAACTCGAAAACAGAAGCCAATTCGGAGGGCAAGTCCAGTGAGATTTCGGTAACATCGCTTTGATAAGAAACTTGTGCGCCTAAAGAGATTTGCGGTAAATAACTTTTGCCGATAGTGCTCAGCGTTTTCTGTTCAATTTTATCAATCAACCCATATTGTTGGATAAGCGGATAGTTTTTTACGGCAAGTTGACGACAAGTATCGAGGGTCAGAACAGATTGTGCTCTGAGCGGAAACGGCAGACAAACGAGCCATAAGAATGAAACAATCAGAAAAAAATCCTTCATATTCAATAAGACATAGGTTGCCAATTTTCATACAACCGTCAACAATACTGTTCCATAAGAAAACCTTCCACTCTCAGGTACTAGCAGCAGAACAGTTTCCCCTTTCTTTAATTTTTCAGAATGATATAATTCATCCAAAGCAATATAAATAGATGCCGAACCTACATTTCCTACAGATGTAAGATTAGTAAACCATTTATTTGTAGGTATATCTATATTCCTATTCTTCAGTTCTTCATCCAACAAATCGTAAAAGAACATAGAAGATACATGAGGAATGACATAATCTATTTTTTGCGTATCGACATGATGTTTTGATAACACAGAAGCAATATGGTTAACCCAATATTTTATTGCATATTTTTTTAAAACTCTTATATCCTGTTTTATCATTAGAATGGAACGTTCCATTAATTCAACAGTTTCAAATTCTTTCCATCCTTTTACATATCCATCAGATTGAATTTCCCCACCGGAATACATGCATACCGGTAACTCATTTGCATAAGACGTCATTTCAATCCATTCAATTCTTAAAGAAAGGCTTTTAGGATTAGGATTGCGCTCTATAAGAAATGCCCCTGCACCATCAGATAACATAAATCGTAAAAAATCTTTTTCAAATGCAATGTAAGGATTCGCCTCTACATTATTCAAATGTTCATATTCATATTCATAATTCTTAGATAGTAAAGCTGCCGAAGCTAATTCCGAGGCACAGCAAACTCCTTTTTGCGCGAATCCGGCAAGTATAAAGGTATAAATAATTTTTAAAGCCTGAATTCCTGTTAAACAAACACCTGATAAAGAATATAATTCCACAGAGTTCATCTTCAGTAATCCATGAACCATTGAAGCATGAGAAGGAATAATAAGATCCGAATTAGAAGTTGCACAAGCGAGAACATCAAATTGTAGAACATCATCATCAAACAGCATTGAAATAGCATTTTTTGCAAGTTCGGCATTTGAATGGGTCACTTTCTGATTCGTATTCAGTGCATAATACCTCGTTTTAATTTTATTTTGCCTTAATATAATACTACGTGCACGGGAGGAATTCCCATGTATCTTACCTAAATATAATTCAATTTCGTTATTATTCACCGGTTTATTAGGAAGAAAAGAGGAAATCCGATTTATATAGACATTATTAGTAAATGATAATTTTACTGTTTCCATAAAATAAATTTTAAATTTTATCACAAAGGAAACGGCTTTTCAGATAGGAATCATTGACCGATAGGAATCAATTATGTGCAAAAAGTCGGTTCTCATTCAAAGTTTGAATAAAAACTATTATTTTTGAATTCTATATTATAAGAATGGAAACAATAAAAGCAAAAGCATTCACGGTTGAAGGCATAGAAGCGTTATTCGGAGTGAAAAATTTTTCCATATCCGATGTAAAATGGCGCCTCCCTGATATTTTTTTGGAATACCCGCATTATTTAGAAAACGCCATCGGTTTTTCGATATGTACAAAAGGGTATGCTGTAATAAAGATTAATTTTCAAGAGTTTTTCGTTTCTCCCAATAGCATCGTGACCATTTTTCCTAACCGGATTATTGAACCGATCGATATAAGCGGAGACTTTACCACCGAATCGCTTTATTTCACTTTTGATTTTGTCTCCGATCTTCCATTAGTTTCCAATTTCAGTATCCTCGACAAGATCGAAAATACTCCCTGTATTGATGTTCCTTCCTCCGAGGCAAGTAATATATTAAAGTATCATTCTTTTATTGTGGAACAATATAATCGGAAGGATCATCCATACCGGCAAGAAATAACTAAATCCCTCCTCTTTGCATTGATTACCGAAATTGGGGCTTTGTATTTAACTTCGGAGCAAATAAAAAATGCCAATACTCATGCGGAATACTTGGTAAAACACTTTTACAGGTTACTCAAAAATCATCATAAGGAAGAACGCAGAATATCTTTTTACGCCGATAAGTTATGCTTAAGCCCTAAATATTTAACAACCATATTAAAAAAAACGACCGGCAAATCAGTGCACGAATGGATAAATGATGCCGTGATCGTTTCAGCAAAAATACTGTTAAAAACGACGGCATTCACTATCACAGAAATATCGGATGATCTTAATTTTGCCGATGCTTCTTTGTTTTGTCGTTTCTTTAAACAGCATACAAAAATGACCCCTCTCCAATATCGGGAAAGTGGAACAAAAGTGAGAGAAATCACTGAATAGAATCTTTTTGTAAAAGAGGAGTGTCCGGGAGACACTCCGGAATGGCTCCGAGTCATTATTTAATGGCCCGGAGTCATTCAATAGTGTCCGGAAGACAGACCTGTTATTTGCTCGCGCTATCCAGCAAATCCAAATCGTGTGTATCCAGTTTCAATTCGGGAGCCTCGAACAACGTTTTCAATTGATTATGGCTCGTGGCGCTTACAATCGGAGCCGTTATCGAGGGCTGGGCCAATAGCCATGCCAACGATACCGTCGCCGGATTGCTGCCGTGCTTCTTCGACACTTCATCCAAAGCGGCCAGTACGCCCAATCCCTTTTCGTTGAGATATCGTTTTGCTCCTTCTCCCCGCACGCTCTTTTTGATATCGGCTTCCGAACGATACTTCCCCGTCAGGAATCCTGCAGCCAATGAAAAGTAAGGGAATACACTAAAATTGTATTTTTCCACTAATGACAAGTATTCGGTTTCATACTTCGTCCTTTCCACCAGATTATAATGCGGTTGCAGGGCAACATATTGGGGAAATCCGTTTTTTTCCGAAGCCTCGAACGAAGCGGTCAATCTTTCGGGAGAAACATTCGAAGCGGCAATATAGCGTACTTTGCCCGCTTTCACGATCTCGTCGTAAGTTGCCAGCGTTTCTTCCACGGGCGTCTTATCGTCATCGAAATGCGTATAATACAAATCGATATAATCCGTCTGCAAACGTTGCAGCGACTCATCGACGGACTTCAGGATATGTTTTCGGCTGATGTCGTGCGGACGTTCTTTCGCTTCCGACCCGACTTTCGTACCGATAATCACCTTATCGCGGTTTCCCCGGGCTTTCATCCACTTGCCGATAATCGCTTCAGATCCTCCGATTTCACCGGTGATCCACCATGAATAGATATCGGCGGTATCGATAAAATTAAATCCGTGGTTGAAGAATTCGTCGAGTATTTCAAACGAACGTTTCTCATCCAATGTCCAACTGAATACATTTCCTCCGAACACAATCGGGGCGATCTCTAAATCAGTGTTTTTGATTGTTGTCTTTTTTGCCATCTTATATTTATTGAATTTAAAATGATTATGTAATGAAAAAAGCGATCCGCCCAGCCGTCTGAACGGTAGCCGTCAAAGGCCGGGCGCATCACACTTCTACCGGATGTCAATAAGCCGCGTCGGGTGTGGTAACGCGTATCAGTTTTTTATTGACAAACTCGTAAATTCCATCGGCCGATTGCTCACGCCCATATCCCGATCTTTTCGTGCCGCCGAACGGAAGTTCGGGTCCGATACCGGTAACGTGATTGATATAGACCATTCCGGTATCGATTTTGCGTGCTACCTCTACCGCTTTACGCGTATCGGTACCGAAAACCGTACCTCCCAATCCAAATTCGGTATCATTGGCCAGCTCTACCGCTTCATCGACATTCTTAACGGAATACACGCATAGTACCGGGCCGAATATTTCCTCGGAATAGGCCGCCGTCCCCTTCTTTATTCCCGTGAGGATTGTAGGCTCTATAAAAGCTCCCGGACGATCGATGCGTTTGCCTCCGTACACTAACGTGGCACCTTCCCCGACCGCTTTGTCGACTTGCTTAAGAACAGTCTCCAACGCTTTCTCGCTACTTAGCGGCGCGAGTTGCGTGGCGGGATCGAGCGGATCGCCTACCACCACTTTCTCGTAAATAGCTTTCGCTTTCTTGATAAAGGCATCGGCCACCGATTCCAAAACGATAATTCTTTTGGGTGAGCAGCAAACTTGCCCTGCGTTCCACAAACGGCCCCAAGCAGCCGTCTCAACCGCTTTATCGAGATCGGCATCTTCGAGGACGATAAACGCGTCGCTTCCGCCCAGTTCCAACATCGACTTCTTAACACTTTTTCCTGCCGCCGCCGCGAAACTGGCTCCCGCCTCTTCGCTGCCGGTAAGCGACACCGCCTTTACACGGGGGTCGGCTACCAAATCCGATACTTTGCTGCCGGGGACAAACAAGTTGGTATACACTCCTTCGGGAGCTCCCGCTTCAAGCAATATCTTTTCCATGATTTCGGCCTCTTGCGGCACATTGGAAGCATGCTTCAAAACCACCGTATTCCCCGCCATGATATTCGGCGCTGCCGAACGGACGATTTGATAAAACGGGAAGTTCCAAGGCTGTACACTCAGAAGGACGCCAATCGGTTCGTAGCTTACAAACGCTTCGCCATGAGCAGCCTCGAGCGGCCGGTCGGCAAGGAGTTTCTCGCCGTTATCGGCATAATAATCGAAAATAGCGGCTGCCAGTTCGACTTCCGCAACAGCTTCACGGTGCAGTTTGCCCATTTCGATGGAACAAAGTCTGGCGAGTTCGTCTTTGCGGGCCCTTAACAGGTCGGCGGCTTTATGCACCACGGCAGCCCGCTTTGAAAACGGGGTCTTACGCCATGATTGAAACGATTGATGAGCTTTTTCAAAGATCGCCTCGATCTGGCTTTCATTCATTACGGGATATTCTTTTTCGGTCCGGCCCGTCGCCGGATTTACTGTTTTGATAGTTGACATAATATTCTCTTTTAAATTTGTTTAGAAGCTGTTCAATAACCGATGGTAAAGCGTTGATGGTGATGTTTGGGCTTTTCCAGTTCATCCACCATTGCTTTGGCATAATCCTCCACGGAGATGGAGCTTTTACCGTTTTCATCTACGATAAGGTCATCCAATCCCAAACGATACTTGCCGGTCCGTTCACCCGGCTTAATCTCCCCTGCCGGACTGAAGAACACCCAATCCAATTCTTTTTCGGGCACCAACTGTTCATACAACACCTGCGCCAACGCCTTTATAGCCGGCAAGACATCCGAGGGTATCGCTCCCGAATCCATCACCGTTTTACCCGGGGCCACCAAAAGGCTTCCGGCCCCTCCGACCACTTGCAGGCGCTTGACACCCGCCTTTTTCACACCATTGATAATGGCCGTATATCCCTTTAAGGTATCTTCGGCAATATGCGGATTGTTCCACCCGGGATTATACGCGCTGATAACCGCATCAGCCCCTTTGGCCAACGTGGCGACCGCCTCTTCCGAAGTGACATCTACCGCCACCTTCGCCAGATTCGGGTCTTGTAATTCAATTTTCTCAGGATGCCTTACGGCTGCAGTCACATTAAAACCTCTGTCTAAGGCTTCTTTCAAGATAGCAGAGCCTACAAATCCTGTAGCTCCGATTAAAACGATTTTTTTCATTTATCAAACTCCTATTTTTTTATTTGAAAACACTTATTTTTATTGATTTATTTATTGATTCTGATTCAAACAGCTCTTAATTGATTTCTTGGCGGTTTATGTCAAATATAACAGTCAAAACACGATAATGTTCTTTAACATTGACTCGTACTTTAGCATTCAAACGACTGATTGTCTTACTTATCCCAATGTCAGGAGTACGGGGACGGACAATACGCTATTTTTCTATCGTTGATAGACAAAAAAAATCATTCGCTCCCCTTCGTTTTCTTGTCTCGTTGAAGCGTATCTAAAATAAAAAAACGTACATTTGCGATCAGAATTTAGAAACGACAATTTGATCAGAAACAACAATCAAATAAAACCTCTTTATGAAACCTTTGAACATTTTAATTCTCGATGATAATCTGGTGGTAGGAGAACAATTGAAAAACAGGATGATCACGCTGGATGATCATGCGGCATTTTCGAAATACAGGCTAAAAATAGAGTATTTGAATGCGTCGGAAAACACCTCTTATTATCGTTTCACCGACCACGCTCTTTTTGAAAAAACTGTAAAAGACAAATTAATAGAATCCGATTATCTTCTTCTCGACGTACATTATCAAGATATTAATTTTGAAAAGACCAATCAGAGTGCGTGCAAAGATATTATCATGAATATTCCTCCCGGAAAAGGGACGGATGTCCAATGGATATCGAAAGAGGGTAAATTAACAGATAGCGCCCGGGAATATCTTATGACGGAAGCCACTCAATCGACGGAATTGTTCCGGCACTTGAGCGAGGATATACGCGATAAAGTACGAAAAAGATTAAAAGGAGTCATCATTTATACGTATTCGCCCAATCCCGACCCCAACAGACTCGCCGGATTGAAAAACAATATCATAAGAGCCTTTAGGATTAATGAAAATAAAGTGGAAATCTTTTCGAGTTACAAGGAGCTTTTTCAAGGGACGGATTTTGAATTATATAAGACAAAAAAACTCTCCGACCAGTTTGTTTCCATCGGAAAGAAAAGTGATTTCCGGCTATATGGCTCCATGATTGGAGAAATCTTGTATCACAAAATTGTCCATAAAGAATATCAAAGAAAAGACAAAAGGCTAAAAGAACAAAAAAGCAGCTATTTCAAAACCCTTGCGTTCTATTATGTGATTTTTATTTCCATCGGATTCGGCACAAACGCCCTCTATGATATACTCCGAAACGGTCATGGATTGGATGCTTTTGTCCTGGCTATGTTTGCGGTGCTATTGGGCGTACTTCTCCCCTTTATCATCTTGTATTTTAAGCCGGATTTATTAATTCCGACTCCCAAAGACGAGGACGAACCGCGTTGAAAAGTTGACAAAATGCTATCCGGAGTATCGTTATTTAAGCAAAGTTACCTACCTTTGCAGAACATTTGTCTACAAGTAAAACGAACATGTCAATTCATCATCAAAGCGAATTCGAAGGAATGCAAAAAGCGAGTGAGGCGGTTGCCGTCACTCTGAAAGAAATGAGGGAGTACGCCAAAACGGGCATGACAACCAAAGACCTGGATATCTACGGCGCTAAACGCCTCTCGGAATTCGGCGCAAAGTCGGCCCCGCATGCTACCTACGGTTTTCCCGGATGGACGTGTATCTGTGTGAATAACGAGTTTTTCCACGGCATTCCCTCGGATCGTCGCATCCTGAAGGAAGGGGATTTAGTCAATATCGATGTTTCGGCCGAACTGGACGGATTTTGGGCCGACAACGGAGGCTCTTTTGTGTTGGGAAAAGATATTCATCACCACCAAACACTGGTGCGGATATCGAAAGAAATCCTGAAAAAGGCTATCGAGCACATCCGCGACGGCGTGCGCATTGCCGATATCGGCGGTCTGATTGAAGCGGAAGCGAAAAAAAACGGATTCAAAGTCGTCAAGAATTATGGCGGTCATGGCGTAGGGCGGGCTTTGCACCAAGAGCCGCTGGACTTGCTTAACTATCGGGATCCGTTCGACAAAAGGGTATTCCGCAAAAACTCCGTCGTGGCGGTCGAAGTATTCATCTCTACGGATTCCATTTACGGCACAACGCTTCGTGATGGTTGGACGGTCATCGGCGATAAGGGCGGCTTTATGGCGCAACAAGAACATACAATGATCGTGACGGACGAGCATCCGTTTATCCTCACAGACATGAATGGCATATTGAATGAATAGAATGAATCCAATCGAAAGAAATCAAATCATCCGATTACTCAAACAGGAAGTGATTCCGGCTATCGGTTGTACGGAACCAGTGGCGGTGGCGCTTTGTGCGGCAAAAGCGGCGGAATTGTTAGGCGAAACGCCGCAACAAGTCTCTGTGCGGTTAAGTGAGAATGTCCTTAAGAATGCCATGGGAGTCGGCATCCCCGGTACCGACGGGATGATCGGGTTGCCTATTGCCGTGGCGTTAGGCATCGTTGCCGGTAAATCGGAATACCAGTTGGAAGTCCTGAAAGACTGCACTCCCCCGGATGTCGAACGCGGGAAGCAATTACTGCAAAAAGAGTGCATCGAAATCCGGCAAAAGAAAGACACCACGGAAACACTTTATATCGAAGTAGAATGCAAAGGGGAAACTAACCGGTCGACCGCCATCATTAGCCGTGAGCATACGCATTTCTCTTATTTGGCCTTCAATGGCACGGTTTTGAAGGATGCCTCTTCTTCGGAACAAAAAGACGAGAAGACCGAAGGTGTGGAGTTATCGCTTCCTAAAATCTATGCATTTGCCATGGATACGCCGCTTTCGGAAATTGATTTTATTCTTGAGTCGGCAGCGGTAAACCGTGCAGCCGCAGAGATGTCTTTTAAAGGTAATTACGGACATGGACTCGGCAAGATATTCAAAGCCTCCTCGAAGGATCTGTCGGAATTTCCCGATGACCTGAGATGCATGCTTGCCTTTTCGTGCGCCGCATGCGATGCCCGAATGGCGGGCGCGATGATCCCCGTCATGAGTAATTCGGGTAGCGGTAATCAGGGAATAGCCGCCACCCTTCCGGTGTTAATCTATGCGGAAAGGAACCACAAGCCCGAGGAGGCTTTAATCAGAGCCCTTATCCTCAGCCATCTCACGGTGATATACGTCAAACAATACCTGGGTCGTTTATCGGCCTTATGCGGCTGCGTAGTGGCCACCACAGGAGCCAGTTGCGGCCTGGTGCATTTAATGGGAGGCAATTATGAACAAGTTTGTTTTGCCGTGAAAAACATGATCGCGAATCTTACCGGCATGTTTTGCGACGGGGCTAAACCCAGTTGCTCCATGAAATTATCGAGTGGCGTATATTCGGCCATGCTTTCGGCCCAATTAGCGATAAAACACGTATGTGTAACTTCGGCCGAAGGCATTGTACAAGAAGATGTCGACGACTGCATAAAGGGGATGTCGCTTATCGGACAAGAAGGGATGCGGGAAGCGAATAAAATCATTTTGGATATCATGACGCACAAGGATTGCCTTCCGTCACCGGAGCATTACCAGCAATGACTTCGGCGTTACATCTCAACACTTCAGCATTACTTGCCATCACACCGGCGTTACACCCCATCACTTCGGCACTACAGACTCGCACCTGACTCCCTTCAATCTTTCTTCAATCCGCCCTGTTTTTTTTCCGAAGACCAACCTATCGTCTCCCGTATCGTAAAAGTCCGGCAAACGGCTGAACAATTCATAGCCGTTCCTGCTGTAAAATATTTGTGTCGGGACATACGCGTCCCGAGAGGACGTTTCAATCCATATATTCTTTCCTCCCATCGAAAAAATCCGCTTTTCGGCCATCTCCAGAAGTTTCCGCCCCCATCCGGCGCCTTGCAGATCCTTACGGACTGCCATCCAATACATATCCCAACTCGCTACGGTACACGGTGTCGGTCCGAAATTGACATAACCCACCGCACGCCCCTCCGATTCGAGGACATAGAAATAATACCCCGTCTTTTCCCCATCCTTCAAGAACAGTTCGATGATTTCTAATGCGACATCGATTTCAAAATCATAAAACATTCCGGTCGAGGCCAAAACTTCTTTTAAATCGATACGATCCGAAGCGATCAATCGATCGCGACATGTAATACATTCCATCATTATAATCTATTTAATAATTCAAGGATAAGTCTATTTTTCTGACCCACTACTGAAGGTGCGCGACGGGAACAAAATCCGGCGGAAAAGACGACAAAAGAATCTCCCTCACGATTCCGACAGATGACATACCGGCATGATGAGCCGCCGCAATAAAACCGCTATCGGGCGAAATGCACGGATTTCCGTTTACTTCCAACACATAAGGCTTTCCCTCTTTCGAGACACGAAAATCGACGCGAAAATAACCGCACAGTTCGAAAAGCTCTCCGCACTGCGTGGCATAAGTCTCCAATGCCTGCCGTAATTCCGGCTCATCGCTTAAAGTATCGAACGCCCGACAGGTATGGGTATATTCGAAAGACTGCTCATCCCATTTGGCACGATATCCGAGCACACGCTCTTTTCCGGGCGGAAAATCGTGAAAGATCATCTCCGCCGGCGGTAATACGCGGAATCGACCCGGTCGGCCGATCACGCTCACATTAAACTCCCGCCCTTCTATAAATTCTTCTACGAAATACGCGTCGGCAGGTCCGGAAACGGCGGGCAACCGCCCCGAAAACACCGCCTCTTCTTCCAGCCCCACTGATCCTTCTTCCGAAATCGGTTTGAGGATATATTTTTTGTCCTGTGCAAAAGATATCCCTTCGTCTTGAGGCATAGCCCAATCCGGTGTGGGAATACCTTCGCGCCTCATCCTCTTTTTCGCCAACAACTTATTAGTCGTCAGATACAGTCCTTCGGCTCTCACGCCGGCATACGGAATATGGAAGGATGATAAAAGCGAGGGGACGATCGACAACAACTCGCTCTTATCGAAGACCGTCTCAACCAGATTAAAGACGAAAGCAGGCGACAACCGGTTTATTTTCCGGATATCTTCGTATAAATCCGTCCCGATATCATGGACAACGGTCGAAAAGCCCAAGGCCTTCAACGCCTCATTCACCAAACCGACCTGCTGCAACACATCCGACTCATCCGCCGACGGCGTCTCCGACAAACGGTTATGCAATAGAACAACGTTGTAATTCATAATTGATAATTGATAATTGATAATTGATAATTGATAATTGATAATTCACAACTCATACTTCATACCTCATACTTCATACCTCATACCTCATACCTCATACCTCATACCTCATACCTCATACCTCACACCTCATACTTCACACCTCATACCTCATAATTCATACTTCCTTCATACACATCCTTTTTTCCGCAGCCTGCATGATGGCCGCGATCAGGCCGGTAAAATCCATTCCGTTGAGCCGTGCCAGAATCGGCAGGTCGGAATCATGCAAGTTCAAACCCGCCAACGGATTGATCTCTATAAACTCCGGTTCTCCCGCTTCGTTAAGACGCAGATCGATACGCCCGGCATCACGGCTGGCAGTCACCTCCCAAACGCGTAAGGCCAACCGGGCACATTTATCGAACAACTCTCCGGTGGTATTCACGTACTCCACCCGATTTTTATAATCCTGCTTGTTCTCATACGAATAAATCCGGCGAACCGACGGTCGGAACACCACTTCCATCACGCCAATCACCCGGGCATCCGCTCCGTTGCCGACCACGCCGGCGGTAAACTCGCGCCCCGGCAAATACGACTCGACCAGCACCGGCTGATGAAAACGTCGCAGCAGGCCGGTACAAACCGCGAGATATTCCTCTTCACCGTTGACGAGCGATTGCTCGCTGATGCCTTTTCCCGTACCATCCCACGCAGGCTTTACAAAAAGAGGAAAAGCCGGTTTATCCTTCTTCAGGTCTTCTTCCGACCGGACAAGCACAAAGTCGGGTGTCGGAATTCCCGCATCCCTCACGATCCGTTTACAAAGCGCTTTATCCAACGACAAGGCCAACGCGGTTGCTCCCGAAAACACATAAGGTATCTGCCACGCATCCAGCAAAGCCGGCACCAACGACTCGCGACCGTCGCCCTGTAATCCCTCGCAAATATTGAAGACGCAGTTCCATCGGTCACCCCGCAACAACCGTTGCATCAACGCACGGGCATGGCCGATGCGTTCCGTTTCGTATCCGAGCTTACGCAAAGCCTGTTCGATACCTTCCACCGTTTCTTCCGTATCCAATTCGGCCGTTTCTTCGGCGGAATACCCCAATGCGAGATATTCCGACCTTAAATCATAGGTCAGTCCTATTTTCATCTTTATCTGTTTACTGATTATAATTCCGTATCGGGATAGAGGAAGGTCTTTCCTTCATAGTTTTTCAGGATGATATTCCCGTTTTCCCGTCCCTGCACATACTCGGGAAGCAACGGTATCTTTCCTCCTCCGCCGGGAGCATCGATAACATAATGCGGCACGGCATACCCCGATGTAAATCCGCGCAACCCGTGAATGATTTCCAACCCCTTGTCGACCGACGTACGGAATTTCGCCGAACCGGGAATCGGGTCGCATTGATATAAATAATAGGGACGGACACGGATCTTCAATAGCCCCTGCATCAATTTTTTCATCACCTCGACATCATCATTAATGCCTTTCAGCAACACGGTTTGGCTACCCAACGGTATACCGGCATCGGCCAAACGGGTGCAGGCTTCCGATGTTTCGGGCGTCAACTCCACGGGATGCATGAAATGAATGCTGATCATCAACGGATGGAACTGTTTGAGCATGGCTGTCAGTTGCGGCGTGATGCGTTGCGGCAACACCACCGGCACTTTCGTTCCGATCCGCAAGATTTCCACATGGGGAATCGCGCGTAGTTCCGTCAATAACAACTTCAACAACGGATCGGGCATCGTCAGGGGATCGCCTCCGGAAATCAGTACATCCCGGACTTCGGTATGTTCGCGGATGTATTGCAACGCCGGCTCCCAATTTCTATTGAAATGAACCTTTTCCTTGGCAACCATGTGCGTGCGCGTACAATAGCGGCAATATGCCGAACAAAAGCCTGTGGCAAGAAACAACACCCGGTCGGGATAACGATGCACCAGATGCGGCACGGGACTGGAAGCTTCTTCATTCAACGGATCGGCTTTTTCGCCGGGAGCGATATCCAATTCATGTACCCCTGGGATCATTGCCTTACGGATCACCTGCCCGTATTGAGGGTCGGAAAGTAAAGAAGCATAATAAGGGGTCAAACGGAAAGGCAAATGGGTCCCCGGTGCAAGGAGCACCTGCTTTTCACTACCGGAGAGTTCAACTAAGGATGATAATTGGCTGAGAGAAGTAAAACTGTTGTGGAGCTGCCATTTCCAATTGCTCCAATCGGACGGGGTGACGCCCGGAAAATGTGTTTTAAGAAATAGTCTTGATGTCTCCCCCATTTTTATCGTTCCGCCTTCGGACGGAAGAAGTGAGGTGGACAAAACGGCTGTTTTTTTCCCCGTTTTTGCGGGAGAACCTAACGGAACATCCTCCTCTGGGAGGATCATTTCCTTCATTACGTTAGCGCTCATAAAACGTATTCAATATCTTTCTTAAATAGTTTTTATAATACATTTATATATAGTTAATTACACTCGCTATTCTCTTTGCGATATAACGGCTCAAAGATAAGACTATTTTGGTCTCATTATTCTAAAAAGGCAAATTATTTTCAATTTATTTTTCAACCGATTCCGCCCGCCGGTCTCCGGTCGTCAGTCGCCAGTCACCAGTCTCCGGTCATCAGTCACCGGTCTCCAATCTCTATCCTCCATTCTCCATTGTCAATTATTTTCCGCACACATCGCGGAAGGGGCACCAGCGGCAATGCATTTCATTACGCGTTTGTGAAAAAGGAATGGAAGGATCGAACATCTCTTCCAGGCAATGATTCAGTAACGGCAGGAATTCTTCCATCACAAGAGACAGGTCGGTCATCAATTGTTTATTCTGTGTGACATCCGGTGAAAGGTCGCCGAATATCGAGCGGAGGTAATAGATAGCGGGAGAAAGGGATATCCCCCCCCTTTCCTGCAAATAGAAATAACTGTATAAGAGCACCTGCAAAATCTGGTATGGCCGGTTTGCTTTCGAGGCATCAAACAACTGTTGCACATCCTTGAAATTCACCTCTCCTTTGCCGCTTTTATAATCGATCACGCGATAGCGATCCCCCACCCGGTCAATACGGTCGATGCTTCCTTTAAAGTTAACCGACAGTCCGTCATTCACCCGATACGTCCGTTTGAAACGATGCTCCGAATCAATATAGTCGAACGGGGTGAACTGTTGATCGGTTTTGAGTGTTTGCTTCACATAACTGCGCAAGATCTCCCCGATCAGATAAATCTGTCCCTGTAAAGATTGGGGATTCTCTTTTTGTTTAAAGTAATATTCGGCAAAGGCTTGTTCGATAAGCCGCGTCAAGTAGGCATCGTCTTTCGCAAGGGTCGTCAGGATATCGGGTGTCACCGTCTTTCCCTTATAGCGGTTATAAATGACCTCCATCAGTTTATGGAAGATGGTTCCGAACACATCCGACTCGACCGACTCCTGCACTTCGGTTTCCTCCGACAGGTTTTCGATGGTGGTAAAATAGAACTGCAAGGGACAGTTGATATAGTTATTGACCGATGAAGCCGACAGATAACGATCGCCGCCTTCACGAAAAGCTTCGAGCTTTTGTATCACGGCTGGCGTTTTGGCAACGGACACCGGCGACACTTGCGGGGCGCTGACATCGTACGTCATCACCCGCTCGCGAATATCGAAAAAGTCGTTGTACAGATACTTCAATTGATAAAAATAACGGCTCACCTCGCCCGTCTGCATCTCCTCCGCCCGGCTATCGTAGAGCATATACACCCGCTTTGCCCGGCTGATCATGCGATAAAAATGATAGGCGTAAATACTGTCCTGATACTCGTAAGTCGGCAGTCCGAAGCCTTTGCGCAAGGTAAAGGGGATAAATGAGTTGACCGGCTTCTTGAGCGGATATACGCCCTCGTTCATCGATAAGAGGATCAGGTTCTCGAAATCCAGCACGCGCGTTTCCAGCACGCCCATGATCTGCAACCCCGACAACGGTTCGCCGCTGAACGCGACATTCAATCCCTGCGCCAACCGTTTCAGCAACCGGAAATAGGTGTCGACCGCCAGCTCTTTCACACCTTGAAGCGTATCTTGCAACCGGGTGACGGATTTATAATATTGCACAATAAATTCCCGTTCCAAATCAATCGGACGCGTATCGTTGGGAGTCGCATTCTCCCCATGCTTTTCGCCGATGAGGCTATTATATACCTCCGTCAGAATATCCTTTAAATAATCGGCCACCTGCTCCTGCCGGACAACGGGAGCAAAAATCAAGCGGAATAGCGAACAGGTTTGCAACTCGCTCACCGGAACGACAATGCGATTATTGTCGAGAATATGTTTTTTCAGCGCCTCTGCTTCCTTTTTCGCCGAAAGGTCGATTAAGGGATGGTTCAGGATGGAGAGGACAAAGCGGTAATAAAATCCCGGACCGCCATTCGTCGTGCGGACATTCCGCTGCAAGTCGGCGATATGCTCCGTCAAACTCGAGACGGAAGAATGCGACAACCCGTATCCCATCGTTACATTGATCTTTCCGATTTCTTCGGGAATGGAATACAGCACCGGCAACAATAAATTCTCATCGGGCAGAATAATCGCCGTATCGATCGCTTCATCGGGATCGGAAATCTCTTTCGTTCGAATCAAATCCGACAATATCCGAGTCACTTGTTTCGCCTGCCCCACCCCGGAAGGAATGCCGATCACCTCGATGGTCGTTTTGGGCTTTTCTTCCCGGTCTTTCACATCAAACCGCGAAGGAAAGCGCCGGAGATTATCCTTTACCCAAAGCGAAGCCTTATTCTGCTCATCCCGAATCATCGGAAAATCATAATCCCAATAAAAATCCGCGGCGCCGGTATTTTTCAAATAGTCGAGCAACGCCGTTTCCGCAGGCGTCAACGCATTCAGGCCGACAAACACGATATCGGTAAACTCCGGCGTGAGGGTTTCTTTAGCCTTCGCCCTTTCGGCCACCTCCCGGAATATCATTCCTTCGTATGCATACTGTTTCTCGTGTAACTCCGCTCGAAAAGCGGTATATAGCTCCAATAACACCTCCCAGGTCTCCAAAAAATGTTGCTTCGTTTTATTGTTTTCCACAGGCATAAAATTCGTCCAAAACCGCCGGATAGCCTCTATCTGTTTATCGGTCAAATAAGACTTATCCGTTTCGAGGGAACGCAGGTCGCGGATATTACGGAATAGCTGCCGCGCATCGACCAAGTGTTTATCGACATCCGAAAAATCATTCAACAGCATTTCACCCCAATAGAGAAATTCATCAAAAGACTCTTCCGAATGACTGACCTTCACAAAATGGCCGTACAGCATCACCAGGAGTTGGATTTTATCGGCCGGTTGGTAGGGCGACAATAACGCAAAAAGCTCTTGAATCGTCATCACGGTAGGCGAAAAGACAGGCTTTCCTGCAATCTCCGCCAGATATTTCTGAAAGAATATCCCCGCCCTCCGGTTAGGAAAGACAAAGGTATGCGTATATAATTCCGCGCCGTACTGCCGGTAAAAAACCTCTGCTATTTTATATAGGAATGGAACCATGATTCGTTTTGTTCAAGACACAAAAATAAGAAAAATAACCCGCATATTCCTATTTTTAATATCTTCTATATAACAAACCATCTCATCCGCATTCTTTGATTTGATTTTGAAGTTTTTCGAGGGTTCTTTGGGTCTTAATCAATTTTCTTCTAAGTATCTCGGTTTCGCTGGTTTGGGTAAAAGAGTCATCAAACTCGACCTTGTATTTAACCATTGTATAGAGTATTCTTCCCAATTTGTTCGCAGTAGCGATAATAGCCGGCAAGTAACCGCTTTTTGCCTGTATACGCCGGAAGTAATATCCTAAGGGCGTTTTACTTGTTTTCAGGGAGTTTGCCGAAGAACGCAGGATTTGTCCAACAGGATTCTTGCGCTTTGGAATTTTGCTGGACTGGAGTTTTCCACCCGATATTTTGTTGTTGGGTGTGAGGTTACACCAACAACAAAACTGTTTGTATGAGTCAAACTTATCGGTAAAATCGTGTCCCAGCTCACCGGCCAACCGCAACAGGGCCGCTTCACTGACACCCGGTATGCGCATCGCGTTGACACCCCATAATCGGATCGCGTGCTTTTCGATATCTATCGTGACGGCATTCTTTTGAGCTTTTGCTTTTTTCGCCCTTTGCTCCGGCTTGGAAGTTTCTTCGGGCTTAACGTCTTTGAGATACTCCTGCAGGATGCCCTCTATCTGCTTGTCACAATCCTTCATCAGGTTTTGGTAATATACATACAGTTCATAGCTTTGTTTGAGCATGAACAGCAGGTCTTCGTCCCAATTGGCCTGCAGGGATTTGGCGATGGTTTCTTTGGGAGATTTGCATCGGGGATCGGCCAAAGCCGATAGTTTTCGGGCATCGCGTTCCCCGGCCAGAATGGCGCGAATAATCTCCTGTCCCGATTTTCCCAAAATATCGCTGATGACATTGCCCAATTTGATGTTCATCAATTCCATGGCCTTTTGCATGTGGAGCACTTCCCGCGAAGAAGCTTTCAACAACCCGTCACGGTGGCGCGATACATTGCGGATGCGCCGGGCATGGTTCTGGGGTTGGAAACTGGCTCTCAGAAGCCCGTAACTATGCAAGACCATGATGGTTTCGGCATCTACCCGGTCGGTCTTCTTCTCGCTGATATTTTTGATGGCCTTGGCGTTGACCAGCAACACGTCAAATCCCTCCGATTCCAGTATCATGTAGAGTTGGACCCAATACACCCCCGTGGATTCCATGGCGACGGTTTCAATGCCACAGGCTTTAAGCCAATCCGATATAAGGTGTAAATCTTGCGTAAACGTGCCGAAGCGGCGGTTGTTTTCCCCATCCCGGTCTTCCGGGACACATACTTGCATTTCGGTGGAAGAAACATCGATACCCGCCGAATTGGGATTCACGATTTCCAATTTCAATCCCTTGCCTGTCTTGATTTTTTTCGCTTTCTTTGCCATAGTTTTAACTTGTGAATAAATAAAAGCCTCATCAAGCCCGGATGCTTTAAACAATGATAATCTTCTATAAGGTCTCATTGGAACCAAGTATTTCATTACGAGCAAACCGGAACCGTACTTTGCATTGGAGTCGTATCCAAGATAACTTGTGGTTTACTTGCTTGATAGGGCTTCGCAAGTTATTAATTATTTCTCATTTTCAGAGAAAATCCTAACTTTGCAAGACATTAATCGGTCAAGTCCCTAAAAAATGCAATGATACGTTTTTCCAACATAGCCTCCACGTATAACGAATATTTAGATTCTCTTTATTCGTATGCCATACATTTAGGTTTCGATGAAGAAACCGCGATGGATGCTATCCATGACGTGTTTTACAAATTATGCACCAAGCACGCCTCGCTCGACGAAATATCCAATATCAAATTCTATCTCTTCCGATCGTTACGCAACCGGCTTATCGATTTGCAACGTACAAACAAAGAATATACCGGTATACTATCGTTGGAGGAAAACCTCGATGAAAACGTTTCCTTCCGTTTGGAAGTTTCCGTCGAAGACGAACTAATCGACAGGGAGGATGCGGAAGAAGTACGTCAAAAAGTAGAAAAGGTATTGAGTATACTGACCAATCGCGAACGCGAAATCATGTACTTAAGGTACGTGCAGGAATACCGTTACGAAGAAATTTCAGAGATCATGCACATCTCCGTCGCCGCCTCGCGGAATCTGATGAGTAAATCTCTTTTTAAATTAAAGAAATCCGCCCTACCACTCGTTACATTATTGATGATGATTCGATAATTTTATTTTCCTCATTTTTACTATCCGGAATTAGCAATTTATTCGTATTTTTGTCATGTCGACTTAGCTAAAAACAATTATATGGACAATAATAAAGTAATCGCCACTATAGACATATCCCGGCCATCGGGACGCAAAATCGTACGCGAACTACAAAATAAAAGAGCCGTAAAGCTGGAGTATCCTTCTCCGGTAAGTAAAACTTATCCGCTGGAAGAAGTTTACGAAAAGGGCTTGGACAAGTTAAGTAAACACTATGGTGTAGACATGCGGCAATTAAAATCAAATCTGTAATGAATGACTATAATGTAGTCTTATCACAAGAAGCCGAAGCCGATTTACAAGACTACATCGATTATATTATGTCCACTTACAAATACAAAGCGCCATTAACCGCATTACGCCACTATGAAGACATCTTTAATATCCTGAGAACTTTGAATAACATGCCGGAAAGTTATTCAATACAAACAGGAACTTCATTCTTGCGTTTCGGGGCAAATGTCCGCCGTATAAACTACAAGAAGATGGCAATTATCTATACTGTCCACGGAGGTATTGTCTACATTCACCGGATTATTGCCGCGAATTTGATTAAAAATTTATAATACGAGTTTTTTGAAAGCCTTACAAACAATATTTGATAGCGCCGAGCAAGAGCTGTATCAGTTGAATATAGCCCAAAAACAGTCAATCGAATCCGGACGGAAGGATATTGAAAATGGAAATTCCCAGCCCAACGACATCGTAATGGAAAAAATGACTCGATGGCTAGAAAAACAGGATTGATGCCAAGAACACGCCCTTCATGTTAAAAACTTCATTTTTATTATGAGAAACGATGATGTTTCATCATCATCTTCGTCTATATAATAAAAGCACGTTGTAAAAAGATAAAAAAACTTTTTCAATAACGAAAAACAACCATGCGGTTACAGAGAGAGCATAACGATTTTATCCGGTTTCTGAAGGATGAAAAATTCATTCAATGGAAGCTTTTCCCGAACGACGAATTACGTGCGTATTGGGAGGATTTCTTGGAGAAATTTCCCGACGAACGCAAAAATTTCGAATTGGCTGAAGAGCATTTCCGTCATATCAACCTATCATCTTACAAACTGCCGGAAGAAAAGAAGCAGGAAGCCATCCGGCGTCTGGAGCACTCGCTGGCCCGTTATGCAAGACGACAAACCCTGCGCCGTTTCACTTATGCGGCAGCAGCTTGTGCGGCGGCTCTCGTTTTATCACTCCTGTATATCCAAAAAAGCACCGATTGGCTTAGAGATAACGAAAACATCTCCGCCGGATATATCGTGGGGAGCGAATTGGAGTCGAAAGACATTCTTTTCATCACAGGAGGAAAAACAGCCTCTTTCCAGGAGAATGTCGATATTGAAATCGATAACGAACGAACCGCTCAAATAAAGGCCGGCGATAATACGGAAGAAAAAATAGCCATCACACAGAATACGATGAACAAACTGATTGTCCCATACGGCAAACGGTCGAAAATCGTCCTTCCTGACGGAACGCAAGTATGGCTTAATTCGGGATCATCCTTAGAGTTTCCATCTGATTTTTCCGGAAAAACGCGCGACGTATATCTCTCAGGAGAAATATATATAGAGGTGGCGCACGACACACAAAAGCCTTTCCGCGTACACGCTTCCGGTTTCGATGTAAAAGTATACGGCACCCAATTCAATGTAACGGCCTATCCCAATTCGCAGCTTTCGGTTGTGTTAGTGCAAGGGAGCGTCAGCCTGCAATCGGAGAATAAACCGGAAATATTCCTCTCGCCGAGCGAACAAGCCCTCTATTCAGAGAGCGGCGTTTTTCAAACTAAAAAAGTAGATGTAACACCTTTTATCAGTTGGAAAAACGGATATCTGACTTTTGAAGACACGCCTGTAATCGAGGCGCTGAAACAAATCGAAAGATACTATAACCTTTCGTTCAATTTTGATGAAGAAGTATCTTTCCAAGGGCTCACCTGTACGGGGAAGATCATTCTCTCCGACAATTTGGACAATGTCATGACCACCCTTGCGCTGATTTCATCGACTACCTACAAAAAAGAAGATACGCAAATATATATCTATAAAAAATAAATCCGTTTTAAAACAAGGATGCCTATGGAGAAATGAAAAAAAATATGCAAAAAAGCCGGAGGATACGGCAATATCATCCGGCAGGTTAATTCTAATTACATCAATCTATTAATAATTAAAATCGTACAAATATATGAATAAATACGCTATTGACGGGACAAAAACCCTCAATAATTTCAAACATGCTTTAAAAATCATGAGAATAACTTTATTTTTACTGTTTTTCAGTATCCTGTTTTCACAGGCTGCCAATAGTTATTCACAAGAAGCAGCCTTTACGCTGCACATGAAGTCGACTTCCATCAAGAAAGTTTGTGAAGAGTTGGAAAAGAAAAGCGACTATAGGTTTATTTTTGCCGGTAATGCCAAACAGATGATCAACAAAAAAATTGACCTTACGACCAACTCCAAAAATATCGAAGAAGTTTTGGATAATATCCTGACAAAAACAGAGCTTGCATACAGAATATTAGGGAAACAAGTAGTAATCTATCGAGATGAAGCGAAGGCTACTCCCAAAGAAGTCGAAGAAATCGTTACCGAATTGCTAGCCCAACAAGAAAAGAAGCAAATTACGGGAAAAGTAGTAGATACAAACGGAGAATCGATTATCGGCGCAAACATCATAGAAGTTGAAACATCTTCGAACGGAACAGTTACGGATATAAATGGCAATTTTCATTTAAGTGTCAATGAAGATGCCGTGATACGCATTTCCTTCATCGGATGCGTGTCACAAGATATCTCCACAATAGGAAAAACATCTTTCGATATTGTTTTGCAAGAAGACCTTAAAAATTTAGAAGAAGTAGTTGTCATCGGATATGGAATGTTAAAGAAAAAATTAGTTACAGGGGCTACATCGCAAGTCGGTTCAGAACAGATCAGTAAACAAAATCCAATATCTGTGATTGATGCCTTAAAGTCAAGTACAACCGGATTACAAATAATAAAAACTTCAGGACAGCCCGGTTCTGATTTCAGAATAAATATTCGAGGATTAGGAACAACCGGTGATGCGTCTCCTCTATTCATTGTGGATGGTGTACCTGTAAGTAATATTGATTATTTAAATCCATCTGATATCGAATCAGTTGATATTTTAAAAGATGCAGCCTCTTCAGCAATCTATGGTTCTCGTGCGGCAAACGGAGTAATACTCGTCACCACAAAAACAGGTAATTACGAATCAAAGCCCACAATTTCGTATGACGGATATTACGGAGTGCAAAACCTTTATAAAAAACTACCGACCCTAAATGCTCAGGAATATGCGACAATGATGAATGAAGCCAGACTTAACGATGGTCTAGAACCGTACGACCTTAAATCGTTAGTGCCCAATTGGACCGAAATAGAGAGTGGGAAAAATAAAGGAACAGACTGGTTTCATGAAATACTGGAGAAAAATGCGCCAATACAGAATCATGCTTTAAGTATCAACGGAGGCACGGATAAATCTCGCTATTCAATGGGATTTTCAGTTACTTCCCAAAATGGAATACTTGGAAAACCTGTAGCCTCTACCTACGATAGATATAATTTCAGGTTGAATACCGAATACAAAATTATTGAAAATAAAGATCGAGCTATCCTAAAAATAGGTGAAAATCTGTCGTACAGTTATATCGACAGATCGGGAATTGCAACCGGAGGCATGTACTCCAATTCTATCCGCAACACATTATGCGCTTCACCTTTTATGCCTGTTTTTGATGAAAAAGGTGAGTATCATTTTGCTATACCATGGGATATACGTGTGCCTAACCCTGTTGCAATCATGGTATACACTCATGGAAATAATACGTCTGTAAGCCACAAGTTAATCGGAAATATTCATATTGATTTACAACCCATTAAAAATCTTACGATTCGAAGTACTTTCGGGTACGATTTTTCAGACAATTCCTATAGAAGTTATACTCCAAAATACAACCTTAGTGAACGTCATTTCAGCGAAAATAGCACCACAACCCATAATATGTCTAAAGGGTTAGGATATAATTTTGAGAATACAATTAATTATTTCTTAAAAATCGGAGAAACCGGACACAAATTCGATATATTGGCAGGGAATACCATTCAAAAAAGTAATATAGGTGAAACTCTTAATGGAACAAATATCAACAGCGTTTTCAATGATCTTGAACATGCTTGGCTCGATAATTCAAAATTAATCGATCCCGCCAAAACAAAACTGGGAAGTTATCCGTGGGGAGATAATAAATTGTTATCCTATTTCGGAAGGATCAATTATGACTATTTTGAAAAGTATTTGCTCACTGTTGTAATGAGAGCCGACGGTTCTTCAAAATTTGCCCAAGGAAAACGCTGGGGATATTTCCCTTCAATTGCCACCGGATGGGTCATCTCAAACGAATCATTTTGGAAAGAGCTGGAAAAGACCATTTCTTTTTTTAAACTCCGGGCAAGTTGGGGGCAAAACGGTAATCAGAACATATCACCTTTCCAATATCTGTCGACTATTAGTTTAACTGGTGCAGACTATTATGGAATCGATAAAAAAGAAAAATTAATTGGAGCATATCCAAATATTCTTCCTAATCCTGATGTAACATGGGAAACTTCCGAACAATTGAACATTGGTTTCGACTCATACCTATTTAACGATAAATTAGCTCTTAATTTTGATTGGTATGATAAAATGACAAAAAATTGGCTGGTTGCCGCGCCGACACTTGCAAGTTATGGTACTGGAGCGCCATATATTAATGGCGGAGACGTCCGAAACAGAGGTTTTGAAGTTGCCCTTAATTGGAAAAGCAATATAAATGATTTTAATTATCAAGTAAGTGCAAACTTATCACAAAATAAAAATAAAGTGACAAGAATTGCAAATCATGAAAAAATTATTCATGGCCTACCGAATGTCTTAGCCGACCTTACCAGCGAGATATATAGAGCCGAAGAAGGATTCCCTATCGGATATTTTTGGGGATATCGTACCAATGGCATTTTTCAGAATGAAGCAGAAGTAGCGGCTTATGTTAACTCAAAAGGAGAATTGATTCAACCTGAAGCAACACCTGGCGATGTTCGTTTTGTAAATATGAATGACGATAATATTATTGATGATAATGATAAAGTAATGATAGGAGATCCTAATCCAAATCTAACTTTCGGATTAAGCCTCGGAGCGGATTATAAAGGATTTGATTTTTCTCTTGTCGCTAACGGAGTGGCAGGAAACCAAATAATACGCTCATATCGCGATTTTGCTATTTTCCCGACGCATAATTTCACAACAGAAATTTTCGGCCGTTGGTACGGAGAAGGAACATCAAACAGACTTCCAAAGTTGTCTACGGCATCCTCGAAAAACTTTTCCAATATTTCCGACCTATACATTGAAGATGGAGATTATTTCAGAATTTCAAGCATAACGGTAGGGTATGATTTTAGTAAATTGCTAAAAAAAGATTATTTGAGTCGACTCCATTTATATTTTTCCGTTCAAAATCTTTATACGTTTACGAAATATTCGGGGATGGATCCAGAAATAGGTTATAGTGGCGGAAGCAGTTTTGGTTCGGGAATTGATTTAGGTTTTTATCCTACTCCGAGAACTATTTTATTTGGATTGAACGTAACATTTTAAAAAAAGCAGAAATCATGAATAAGAATATTTATATAATAGCCATTCTGTTATTTATTAGCAGTTGTTCTGATTTTTTAGATACGGAACCTCTTACTAACAAAGTAAACACCAATTTTTATCAAACTCCTGAAGATGTAAATCAAGCATTAACCGGAATCTACTCTCTTTTAAATCCAGGGACATCACATTTGCATAGCTTTTTTATATCAGAATTGATGTCAGATGATAGATTTGCCGGCGGCGGGGGAGTTGATCTTGTATTACATGCAATTTCGGAATTCAAGAACTATGGTAATGATATGTATCTATATCCATGGCAACAGAATTATAAAGGTATCTTCAGATGCAATATGCTCCTTGAGTCGATTTCCCAAGTTCAAGAATGGGAATCGGAGACTCAAAAAAACAAATATGAAGGTGAAGCATTATTTATGAGGGCGTACTATTATTTTGATTTGGCAAGAATGTTTGGAACCGTTCCCTTAGTTCTTGAAACTAAACCGCAGAATCTCCCAAAAGCCTCTCCTGAAGCGTTGTTCGGCCAAATTGCAGCTGATCTACTGTTGGCAATTGAAAAATTACCTGACACTCCATTTTCAACCAGCGACATCGGAAGGACTACCAAATGGGCTGCACAAGGGATGCTGGCAAGGGTTTTTCTTTTTTACACTGGAGTATATGGGAAAACAGAAATAGCATTACCTGAATCAGGAAGCTTAACAAAATCGGAGGTGATTAATAATGTTGATTACTGCATAGACCATAGCGGACATAAATTAGTAGATGATTTCCGAAATTTATGGCCTTATTCGTATGCTACAGAAAACTATGATTACGCAAAAGACAATAAGCTGTCGTGGGTAGGTGAAGAAGGCGGTAATTCGGAAGCAATGTTCTCAATTCGTTTCGGGGCTTTCGGAGGGAATAGTCGCAATACAATCGATCTCTTTTTCGGAATGAGAATGCAAAACACCAATCCTTTCGGGTATGGATGGGGGGCAGGCCCCGTAAACCCGCAACTGTGGGATTCATGGGATGATTCGGACCTAAGGAAGCGAGGATCAATTTGTAAGGTAAATGAAGAAAATATCGGATACGTTTCCAGTTCAGACCAGTTTCATGAGACCTATTTATGGCAAAAAAAATATATGCCTATCAACATTAAGATAGATGGAAAATTACAAAACATGTTTACCTATCTCTATGGATCACCCGCAAACAATACGGATTGTAATACACAGGAAATTGTTTTATTACGGTTGGCGGATGTTTATTTGATGGGAGCGGAGTTAGGTTCATCTAAAGCTCAAGAATACATCGATATTGTTAGGGAAAGAGCTAATTTACCTAGTGTTCCGGCAACATTAGAAAATGTAAAAAAAGAGAGACGATGCGAATTAGCCTTTGAAGGAATAAGATATTATGATTTAATGCGTTGGGGCGAATTGGAAACAGCCTTTAACAAATTAAAAAATATTCCTGTAGAAAATGAAGGTAAAACCATAGAATATACTGTAAAATTTAGGCCGGAGACAAAGGGATATCTACCTATTCCGGAGTCTCAACTTTTGTTATCTGATGGAGTTTTAGAACAAAATGAAGGATGGTAAATCCGCTAAAATTATAAAAACCAAAATGAAAAATATTATATTATTACTTGCAGCAGCTATCTTCTGTTTTATTTCCTGTGATCCTATCGAAGATCGGGATGTTTTACCTCCGCTGGAAGAGGCTGAAAAGGTAGCGGAAAAGATTAACTTGAAGGTAGAGAATACGATTCCCGGTGGTAACATCATCGCCCTATCTATAGATGAAGGTTACCAAGTTCATTGGGAAGTGGAAGGTATCAACTCATTCAAGACAAAAGACAACATCCGTCTAAGAACATTGGGAGAAAAAATTGTCACCTGCAATGTTTTAACAAAAGGCGGAATTGTAAGTATTAAAAGAACTATAGAAGTAACATCTTTGCCGGATTTGGTAAAAGAACCTTTGGCTTTTTTGATTGATTATTTCGGCGACGGAAAAACATGGGTATACGCAACTGATTTCGGAGACGGGACACAGCATTGGTACCTATCAGCGCCGTATGCATGGGATGAACTTTGGTGGTCGCCCATAGCCGACGGTGTCTCTCCTGAAGATGGATTTCAGACAGAAATATTTTTTCAAAAAGCTGGAGACAAGTTATCGATGAGTGTGGTTAAATCTCCTGGAGAAGAACCGCAAGTTAGTGAATTCCTGTTCGATTCTCAAAAAATGACATTGACCGTTATCGAAGATATTTTCCCCGGGATGGATCATGCGTATAAAGATACATTTGATGTGAAAATTATAAATGAAAATGAGCTTGTACTCTTTCAAGATGGTGCCGGAGCCGGAAAAAATTCAGGATGGGTTTGGAGATTGAAAAGAAAAGGGTATAAATATTTGAATTAATAGTAAGCATAACTAAGCATAACATAGTCAAACTCCCTCGAAAAAACGTAGTTCGCTTGTATCAAAAACGCTGAGTTCAACCGATCGGAGCATGACATCAGGTAGATTTTGACAGAATTACTTTTTGAATAAATGAATCTATCCAACTGCTTAGTATAATTATAAAACAACTTGTAACAAAATAGAAAATGAAAATTTTAAATCTGCTTTTTATATTGTTTTTATCGATAACAATCGGTGCTCAGGGACAAACGAAACAGGAAAAAATAGACAAAAATTTCTTACCCTTTTCGGTATGGTACAGTGGCGGTAAAGCCAGAGCGCCCATGTTATCTAAGATTACCGCAAACTCTGAAAAAGAATGGCGGGCCGACCTTCAACAGATAAAAGCTCTTGGATTTAATACGGTTCGTACATGGGTTGAATGGGCTACTTGCGAACCGAAGCCAGGTAAGTATAACTTCGACAATTTACATCTTCTGATGCGGCTCGCTAATGAAGTAGGACTGAAAGTCTTCATACAGATCTATGTGGATTCGGCCCCCGACTGGGTTGTCCAGAAATATCCGTTTGCTCTTTTCGAAGCGCAGAATGGCGATAAAATCCATCCTCAATCGGCACCGGGTGTCAATACCGATAACGAAGCCGCAAAAGAGGCCGTACTTAATTTTTATTCGGAAACAGCCAAAGTTGCTACGTCCTATCCTAATCTCTTCGGATGGGATCTATGGAGCGAACCGCATATTATCAACTGGGCATCCATCGATTATATTCCCAATGTGCAATTTTGCTTTAGCGACGCCACCCAAGGCAGGTTTAGAGAGTGGCTCCATAAAAAATACAACTCCCTCGAAAACCTGAATGCCGCATGGTACCGTAACTTCACGGATTGGGAACAGGTAGAAGCACCCCGGTTCAGCACCATTTTAAGTTATACCGACTTTATCGACTGGAAAACATTTATCTACGAAAAATTAGCAGGAGATATGAAAGATCGTTATAACGCGATCCGGAAAGTCGATGCCACACACCTTATCACGGCCCATGCGGTAGGCGCTTCTTTATTCCAATCGCCTCATGTGGGTGCAGGCGCTACCGATGACTTTTTGATGGCCGAACCGTTGGATTATTATGGAGTTTCACTTTATCCGAAACATAATCACCCCAAAAATGCATGGTCGGTAACAACCTTGCGTACGGTAATGGATTTCATTAGAAGTGCAAATCGCGAAAAAGGCGGATGGTATGTGGGAGAACTCCAAGCCGGATTGGGAACCATAGCCCTTCAGGTAAGCGATCCGGTTACTTCCGACGACCATCGTATATGGGCCTGGTCAGCTATCGCAAAAGGAGCCAAAGGGGTAAATATTTACGCCTATTATCCGATGTCATCGGGATATGAAGCGGGAGGTTATGGACTGATCAATCTGGATGGGACCTTAACCGAAAGAGCGGTAAATGCAGGAAAAATAGCGGAAGTTGTGAACCGAAATCAGCAACTCTTTCTAAAGGCGACTCCCGCAAAGGCTGAAATCGGAATAGTGTACAACCCGTTAACTCAAATGGTAGGGGGAATGCAGCGCCGCGATTATCCGGCAGCATTAAGTCAATCGCTCATAGGTTATTTCCAAACATTTGCAAATCACAATATCCCTGTAGATTTCATCCATAGGAAGCATATTGAGAAGCAAGATCTTTCGCAATATAAATTGATCATCATTCCTTACCCGATAATGTTTACGCGTGAGGCGGCAGCCGGATTACGCGCCTTTGTTGAGAATGGCGGGTATGTGTTGGCGGAAGCCCGCATGGGTTGGAACGACGACCGGGGTTATGCATCGGAAATTATTCCCGGACTAGGACTGCATGACATATTCGGAGTAAGGGAAAATGAAATCAGGATGCGTGATGATATTGAGTTTACCATAACAGACGAGAGCCATCCCGCCATACAGGGCTTCGAAAAAGGAAGTAAACTCACGGGATCGTTGTACACGCAATCGTTAAGCCTTCTCGGCAACAGCAATGCCAAGGTGCTGGCCACGAACGAACAGGGACAACCCGCGATCGTAAGTACCCGATATGGGAAGGGTGAATCTATGCTTGTAGGAACGTACATGGGGATGGCCAATTTTCAGAAGTTCAATCCGGATAACGATCGGTTTTTTGTCCAATTATTGAATTGGGCAAATATTAAAAGACCCTTCACGACCTCCCTTGACGGGAGGAGTTCCGATCAAGTGGAAGTCCGGCTTCAGGATACAAAGGATGGTTATCTCGTTTTTATCATCAACCATAGTGCCAATAGCGAAAAAATTGATATCGAATTGAATGTAAAATCCGATGGTATATATAACTTACGGAACGTGATTAATGAAATACAAAAAAAGGTTCAAAGTTCCAGCAATAAGTTGAATTTCACGGCCAATATCGATAGTAAGGATGTTCACGTGATAGAAATAGTCAAAAACAACTAATGTACCACTTAAAAGAAATCATACATGGCGGTTATAGGTGTAGACTTGGGTGGCACTAAGATTACAGGTGCGCTCTTTAACGAAGAGGGTGATATGCTCTGTCAGACCACGCATCTTCTGGAAAAACGGAAAGGACACGAAGTCGGGCTGTTGGTTTTACAGACCATCAATGAAGTAATTGAACAATCGAAGTACCGCAGGGATGCTATCGAAGCATTGGGTATTTGCGTCCCGGGTATAGCGAACAGTAAGACGGGATTAATATGGGCGCCCAACATAGATGGCTGGGAAAACTATCCGCTTCAAAAGGAGATAGAGGAGCATTTTAGCAATGATAAGCTCACCATTGACATTGCCAGCGACAGAACCTGTTATATCTTGGGCGAGAAATGGAAGGGCGCTGCCAAAAATGCCGCAAATGCAATTTATCTTTCCGTCGGGACGGGGATAGGTGCCGGGCTGCTCATCGACGGGAATATCGTCCACGGAGAGGGAGACGTTGTAGGCGCTGCCGGATGGCTTGCAATGGAAACTCCCTTCGTGGAAGAATTTGAAAGGTACGGCTGTTTCGAAAGTTATGCATCGGGAGACGGCATTGCCCGTCAAGCAAAAAAGATTTTGAAAGAAGGTCTCCTTTTTCAGGAAAGCGAATTCTATAAAAAAGAGATTGAAAGCCTATCCGCCAAGGATATCTTTGCAGCTGTTCATAATGACGATCCGCTTGCTATGTTCATCATAGACAAGGCTATCGAACTATGGGCTATGGCCTCCGCCAATTTAGTCAGCCTGTTAAACCCGGAAGTGATTATATGGGGAGGCGGCGTTTTCGGACCGGCTGCACACTTGATAAACCGCATTTATGAAGAAGCATCCAAATGGGCGCAGCCTATTGCGATAAAGCAGGTGAAATTCGAGAAATCAATCTTACAGGGGAATGCCGGACTATACGGCGCCGGCTATTTAGCCCTTACATCCATCAAAAATAAACCCTCTATAGAATGAAATACAATAAGACTTTAGTGTATATAGCCGCTTGTATAGGCATGGCTTTTTTCGGAATTGCCTTTATTGTGATGGGTTCCGTCTTACCCTCTCTAACAGCAAAATACTCTCTTGATACAATAGGTTCATCCTCTTTGGTATCACTTCTGCCTGTAGGGGTATTAGTAGGCTCGCTTCTGTTTGGAATCATTGTGGACAGATTTGGATATAAGTTATTACTGGTAGTAAGCACTCTGTTTACGTTGTTGGGAATCGAAGGTTTGTCCTTTTTTGAGAACCTGAATGTTTTACGCATCTGCATATTTCTTATCGGCTTGGGCGGAGGTATGCTGAACGGTTCCACGAACGCACTTGCATCCGATATATCAACGGATAAAGAGCGGGGCGCAAAACTAAGTATATTGGGAGTCTGTTACGGTATAGGTGCGTTGGGAATTCCTCTTTTATTGGGCATGCTCTCAGGAACTTATTCTTATCAAATCATATTGCAAGGTACCGGATTGTTTATGCTTGCAGCGGTTCTCTATTTTATAGCGATTAAATTTCCCGAACCGAAAATCAAACAGGGATTCCCGGTGAAAGAAGCTATTCAATTAGTGAAAGAGCCATTGCTTTTATTTTTGAGCTTTTTCCTCTTCTTCCAAAGTGGCATGGAGGGTCTTATCAATAACTGGACGACCAGTTATCTTGACGGAAGAACGGCCATTAGTAGTGACGACGTGGTTCTAAGCCTCACATTCTTTGTGTTGGGAATGACCGTTTCCCGTTTAGTACTTAGTTACATATTACGTATTATAAAACATGAATATATACTTCTGGGAGGAATAATGACCGCCATCATCGGGATTATTATGCTTCATTATGCGGGCGATCTACGGATAGCCGCAATCAGCCTGTTTATTGCAGGGTTTGGCCTTGCAGCAGGATTCCCGATTATCATCAGTTATATTGGAACGACATACAAGAATATAAGCGGAACGGCAATCGGATTAGCCATGTTTATTGCTTTGACGGGTAACACCCTTTTAAATTATACAATGGGATTTATTTCAAAGTCATTTGGCATTTCATCTTTTCCGGTATTTCTCATTATTTTACTGCTTATTCAAATAATTATACTGTTTACGAATATAAAAACAATTAAAAACATCTATTAAAAATTACAATTATGTTATCACTTGAATGGTTAGCGAATGCACGAGGCATTATGCAAAAAATCGAAGAAACTCAGTTGGAGAATATCCAAAAAGCGGCAACAATTATGGCTGATTCTATCGAAAAAGAGCATTGGGTACACACTTTCGGATGTGGGCATGCTACGATTCCCGTTGAAGAAATGTATCCTCGTATCGGGGGATTTGTGGGATTTCACCCCATGGTGGAATTACCCATGACATTCTTTACCGGCATTACGGGACAAATGGGCATACATCAATTTTTATTTCTCGAACGTGCCGAGGGTTACGGCAAAGCTATAATGAAAGCCTATAATTTCAACGAGAAAGATTGTGTCTGGATATTTTCGCATACCGGCATCAACAATGTAAACATCGATATTGCTTTACGCGCAAAGGAGTTGGGAATGAAAGTTATCGCTTACGGGTCTGCGGCCGAAGCCAAAGGGAAGGTCACCCGGCATCCGAGTGGCAAAACACTCTTTGAAATCGCCGATATTGTTGTCGACTCTTGTGTTCCGGCAGTAGATGCTTCCGTTAACCTGAAAAATCATCAGGATAAAATAGGCCCGGTGTCTACCCTTGCGTTTGTAACATTAGTTTGGATGACCATTACGACCGTTGCCGAGATATTGGCAGACCGGGGCGTTAAATTATATATACACCCGTCGCACAATGTTCCCGGAGATACAACCGCCCAGGAACGGTTGGACGCTTGTCTTGCCGAGTATAAGGAACGTGTGTCAAGAGTTTAAAAACGATTTACAATGATGAAAAATAAACCGATAGACCTGTCCATTGAGACCTACGGCGAAATAAAAGGAACGTCCTATTCCTTTGCGGTGTTGCCCTGGGGCTCGACGGAACCTCACAACTATCATTTGCCCTATCTGACAGATTGCTATCTGGCTCATGATATTGCGGTGGATGCTGTGGACAAAGCATGGTCTAAATATGATGTAAAAGGGATGGTATTACCGGCCATCCCTTTAGGCTCCCAGAATCCGGGACAAAGAGAACTGCCTTTTTGTATTCATGCACGGTATGAGACGCAAAAACGGATATTAACCGATATTGTAGAATCTCTCGATCTTCAAAAGATTCCTATTCTTATAATTATAAGCGGACATGGAGGAAACAGCTTTAAGCCGATGGTACGGGATTTATCGGTTGATTATCCCGACATGTTGATCGTTATTTGCGAATGGTTTGCCGTAGAGCCAAGGCAAGGCTATTTTGAAGAAGACATCGATGACCATGCAGGAGAGTTGGAAACTTCGGTAATGATGCATTATCGTAACGAATTGGTGAATATTCAAATGGCCGGAAAAGGCGAAAGCAAACCTTTCAACATCGAATCTCTTAATAGCAAAGTAGGATGGGTACCCCGTAATTGGTCAAAATCAACGGTTGATACCGGAGTGGGAAATCCTGAAAGATCCAGCCCCGAGAAAGGTGGTCGATATGCGGAAGTTGTTACCGATAAAATAGCCAGTCTATTTAATGAACTTGTAAAAAAGAGTTTATATTAAAAATACTCACCGCAACAATTACCGACAGCTATATCGACAGGATGAATAAACAAAAAGATTCTCGTCGAATAGCCGACATTGAACTTTCTGGAGTAATAAATGATCGCACAAAAGATAAATGTCCTTCCGATCATGATCCGGTAGTGGTAATTGCTGAATTTTGAAATGGTTTTTATCTGAAGAATTTCACCTATCCCAAAAACAAAGATACAGCGGGGACATGGCTCAAGGCCACATCCCCGCTATCTAAATAAACACTTCGGTCATAAAACTATTATATCACACCGCGTATCCGGTCGTCGAAAGCGGTCAGGGCGGCTTTGGCCCCCTCGCCCATCGAAATGATGATTTGCTTGTAGGGTACGGTCGTTACGTCGCCCGCAGCATAAAAGAAGAAAGACTTACACCCTGACAGAATAAATGTATGCCCAACATACAAAAAAACCGCCCCGGATATCCGGGACGGCAAGGGTCAAGCATCGTATGTGTAATAATTAAACGACTTGAACCTGACTTAAGTTTTTAGCAAAATCCTGAATAGAAGTGTCAATCTTTTCAATAGTCCGCCTACTCGGATTCCGGGTACCGTTCACATAGTGACTTAATTGTCCCTGAGCGATTCCTGTCAAGCGGGATAATCCGGCGAGAGTAAAATAAGAACTATAGAACTGTAGAAAAGATGCAGTATCGTAAACAAACTCAAACTCAGCCTCTACAAACTTTTTACCCTTCTGCATATAAAACTCTTTCATCGTTTTATACGCAGAAATAAAATCATCGACAGCATCCCTTGCAGTACCCCCCATTCCATGTATACCGTAATTCAGTGTTTTATTGTCATGATCCACATAAACACTGTAATCCCCTTCACTTGATCTTTCTATAAATGCTTTAACTGTTCTCATCTCTTTATATTTTTTTCTCAGGGGTTATTTTTTAACCCCTGAGTCGTCCATAATACTTTTTAATGTTCCCGATGCTACTTCCTTGTTTTTGTGGTGACCCATTTTAAAATACTTTCCGGTGATCGGGCTATACCACAACGGATGTCCGTTCATTTCTCCATCCAGGTAGCATCCTGCTTTTTTAATTTCCGTTCAAGTTCAGAATACTTCATTTATCTATCGTTTAATTACTACACGACAAAGACAATGATATTACTATTAATATCAAATTAACTCCGAATTATTTTATCAAGTAGGAGGAAAGTAAAGTAGTTTCTTACTTACGATACAACTTTACGGTAACAGTCCGTCAACATAGAATAATTTGCCATTGCCATGCCTGAGACTTGTCTATTCCATATTTCATAAAGTTTCTGAACCGAGTCTTTATCCTCTTCTAGTGCTTCCAGATACACATCCGCAATCGCCGTCGATACCACATGTCCATTTCGTGGAGTTTGCTCTTCGTATCCGCCAGCTTGAAGTATCAAACCAGCCCATGATAAAGGAGCGCAGCGATTCTCCTTACGCTGTGCGTATACTATCCCATGCCATTACTCCGAGTGGATATAGAAACTAACCCCAAGGTACTTCATCCCTCTCACATAGCCGACTTCATGCACGGTACACTAAAAGACGGTTGGGCGAAAAATCTCCTAACCGTTTTTCATAATAAAGTTCCAATAGGCCGGCCGTAGCCATTAAATAGGAAACTCTATCTCTTAATAGTCCCCGATATAATACTGTTTCATCTATAGGATTTACATAAATTCAAATCCGCCGCCACCTTTGATTCCTGTTAAACCGAAGTATTTAGTTATATCTCCTTGTATTTTTATTCGTTTTCCGAGGTTCGCGGGATTATTCTTTAAATTTAACTCTTTTCTTTTAGAGCCGCTAGTCGGCAATTCAACGGACATACAATTGGAAGAAACCGTTTCATCCGGCGATGTAGCTATAGCCATATTCGTATCGCTGGCGCCACTTGCTCCGAAAGCCACTACACCTTTTTGCGATTTCATATACCCGACAATATATCCTTTTACCCATACACCTCTTTTTCCCGGATGCTTTCTTGCTTCTTCAATAGAATACGGATACTCTTTTGTTCCATCACCTTCGTTTTCAATCGTTTTTTCTTTATCCATAGAAAAACTTTCGGAAGGAGCGGAAATCCAATCATGAATGGTTCCTAAAGATACCGACATGGGAACCGTTCCACTCGGATTCAGTATAACATTCAACGCATAAAGAGTGGATTCGTCTAAGGAATTGATTTTTACAAGCTTTTCGCTTAATACCGCAGTGTAGGTGTCTTGTCCTGTTTCCAATTCCAAACCGATACCGTCAAGCTTCTCCACAGGCAATAAAATCGCTTCTGCAGTCTTTCCATCGGATGCCATATTAAAAGCTACATTTTTCTTTCCGGATGGCACCGAAAATTTTCCGTCCGCCAGCGAGAAGCCAACTTGGGTATTTACTCCGGTTATTGAGGCGGATATTCCTTCCAGACTGTGTCCGGCATCGTTCGTCGTAAAATTCAATACGATTTTACACAACCGGTGAGAGAAATTTATTTCAACATCCGGCGTGGTAAAATCTTTCATTTTGGCATTGCCGGAATACAACAGATCGATTGCCGCCAAGTCGGTTTGTTTGCTCACATCTACGGGATATATCAGATTGTCTATGGTTTCTTTATAGGGATAATATGCGATAAAATCGACCTTTGAGCCGTCAAGAGGATATACAACGGGATTTTCAGGATCGGCAGGAATAAATGCATCCTCCCCCACGTTTATATACTTCACATTGGTAGCTAATGCGTTTTGGGTAAGCAACTCGCCATTCTTACTCATATAGATTCCTATCAAATCTCCTTCTACCCAATTTGTGCCGGACGCACGTGTTTTCGACGATTTTACCTTCATGCCTTCGATACCTGCTTTTACAGTTACGGATATACATTTGCGTTCCGTGTCTTCCCCATCATTTCCGCATGATAACAACAGGAACGGAAACAATAAAAATAAAAAATAAATGCTTCCCGATCTCATAAAAAAATGCTTTAAGTTGATATTTAATTTACAATTGTATGCGATTATCTCGCAAAATGAATACAAAAAGCAGGGGGAACTGCATCTTTCGTTGATAGATAAGGTAAGATTCAGAGACTTGCCGATGTCAGCAAAGGTGTAGTTTCAGTGCTAAAATTAGAGGCAAAAATAATGTTTTTTTTGTTGAAAGACAAATAAAACAGTCCAAAAATAAGGGCGGGGACATGGCTCAAAGCCACATCCCCGTTATCTAAATAAACACTTTGGTTAAAAAATATTATATCACACCGCGTATCCGGTCGTCGAAAGCGGTCAGGGCGGCTTTGGCCCCCTCGCCCATCGAAATGATGATTTGCTTGTAGGGTACGGTCGTTACGTCGCCCGCGGCATAAATACCCGGCACATTGGTGCGGCAATGCGTATCGACTTCGATTTCACCGAAGCGGTTGGTCGCGACGACGTCTTTAAACACCCCGCTGTTGGCAGCCAAACCTATCTGAACGAACACGCCGTCCAAATCGACTACGCGCTCTTGCCCGGTTTTGCGGTCTTTCACGCGCAGGCCGACGACCTTCTCGCCGTTGCTGAGGACTTCCGTCGTTTGCGAATGAAGGAAGATTTCGACATTCGGCAGGCTGGCTGCCTTCTCCTGCAAGACTTTGTCGGCTTTCAGTTCGTCCAGGAATTCAAATACCGTGACTTTGGAACAAATGCCGGCCAAATCGATGGCGGCTTCAATACCGGAGTTTCCGCCTCCGACCACCGCCACATGCTTTCCTTTATAAAAAGGCCCGTCGCAATGCGGACAAAAAGCCACGCCTTTACCGATGGAATCTTTTTCGCCGGGCACATTCAGCCTGCGCCAACTGGCGCCGGTGGCCACGATCAACGCCGGAGCCACGAACTTCTCGCCTCCTGCAACAGATACGACTTTGTTTTTACCTTCCAACTCGACTTTCTCCACGATACGGTGTTCGAAAATATCCGCAGAATATTCCTGAATATGTCGTTTGAGATTGTCGGCCAACTCATCGCCGGTGGTTTTAGGAACCGATATGAGGTTTTCGATGCCGAGCGTTTCTTTCACTTGCCCGCCGATGCGTTCGGCCAGCACCGCCACCTTCAGTCCCTTGCGCGCCGAATAAATGGCTGCCGCCGATCCGGCAGGGCCTCCGCCCACCACAATCACGTCATATTCACGCGGAGCGCTGCTCACCGCCGATTGTTCCGATCCGTAGCGCTCTTCGAGTTTCGAAAGCAATTCGCCGAATTCGCCACGCCCCACATGGAGCAGTTCGCCGTCGGCAAACACGGCCGGCACCCCTTGCAGTTTCAAGGCATCCGCTTCTTCCTGATAAATCGCCCCGTCGACCGCCTCGTGCGTGATGGACGGATTCAACAACGCCATCACATTCAACGCCTGCACCACGTCGGGGCAGTTGGTACACGTCAGCGACATATACGTCGTTAAACGGATAGGCCCTTTGAGCGATTTCACGCGGTGGGCAATAAAATCGTCGGGCAGGTTTTTCCCTTTCCCGTCCGCATTGAGCACGGCGAGCAGCAACGAGGTAAATTCGTGCCCATTGGGCACCGCCCGAAACTTCACGCCGGTTTTCTCCCCGTCTTTCAACAGTTCGAACTCCAAGGCATTTCCCGAACGGACCTCAGTCGACAGCCTGTCCGAAGTCGTGGACACATCGTTCAACAGTTCCAGCAGCTCATTGCGGCTTTCGTGCTGTTCGGCTACGGCGACATCAAACGTGTATCGATGGGCAAGTCCGGCAAAAATACCTTGCAGTTGTTCTTTTAAAGCAGCATCTAACATCGTTTTAAATCTTACCTACTAAGTCGATGCTGGGTTTCAAGGTTTCCTGACCTTGTTTCCATTTCGCAGGACATACTTCCCCGTCATGTGTAGCGACAAACTGGGCCGCTTCTATTTTGCGAACCAATTCTTCCGCGTTACGGCCGATGCCGTTATCATTAATTTCGGCAATTTTGATTTGACCGGCAGGATTTACCACGAACGTACCGCGGTAAGCAACTCCTTCATCTTCCTTCATCACGCCGAATGCACGCGCCAACAATCCGGTCGGATCGGCCAACATCGGATAATTGATTTTACGAATGCTGTCGGAAGTATCGTGCCAGGCCTTATGGGTATAGTGTTTGTCGGTACTGACCGAATACACTTCCACACCCATTTGTTGCAACTGGTCGTATTTTTCGGCCACGTCTACCAATTCGGTAGGGCAAACAAACGTAAAATCAGCGGGATAAAAGAAGAAAACCGCCCATTTTCCTAATACATCGTTGTGAGTAACTGTTTTGAAAGCTCCTTTATGATAAGCTTGTACTTTAAATTCTGTGAGTTGAGAATTAATAATTGATGTCATAATTTTTTTTGATTTAATCTTAGTTGAATTGTTTTGTGGTGCAAAGATACCGAAAGAAATTATTTATATAGAAATTTATTCAATCGATTGTTTCTATATTGTATCAACGCAAAAAATACCCTGAAAAGCGGAGTGGACAATAGAATGAAACCCGAACAAGAGCATTGACTAATTTTTTCAGGAGGAAATAAATAACGGCTCAAAAGACCTGTCTTTCGCAAAAAAACAATACCTTTGCCGGAAATACGCGGTGGCGTAACATTTTACAGATTATAACGAGAAGCGTTTTTGATATTATCAGGCTAGTCAAATCTACCAAATTGAATTTCAGCCCCCAATATAATAGCAACAAACGCCTCGCGCCTAAAAGGCGTGGGGCTGTTGCTTTACTTGGGGACTGGGCTTTGGTAGAGCCTGACAAGCCGTAAAGTCAAACAGTTCCTGCGCCTCTTTTTTATAGTATTTCATACCGACCTTGGGGAACGGCGAGGTGAAAAAGCCTTTATCGATTTTATGGATAATGATTGACGATGAAAAAGCAATCCAACAAACAAAACCGGAAACAGTTGCCGTCTCCGGTTTTCCCCGATTCCCGAATCTACCGGACTACCTGCCCCAAATGCGGCGCGGATGTGTTTCATACACCCGAAATGCAACACGAAAAGAAACTCTTTTGCCTGTCGTGCGGCGAAATGCTCCCGAATCCTCTCTACGATCCGTCCGACCCGTATAACGTGAGGCGCAAGCTGCGGCGCGACTTTACGACCTTTCTTATCGGCATGGCATTCATGGTCTTGCTGTGGCTCGGCTTCCGGTATATTTCCCGCGAAAACCCGCCAAGGACAGCAAGACCCGCCGTCCGGAATAAAGCCGAATCATCCGACCGCCTACCCGATTACGACTCCGATATGGACAGTATCCTTTGGCATACACGGTAGGGATTGAGGGGAGATTGAAACAGTTTCTTACTCAAGTTTCGCAAGGGATTTTAAGAAATTACAAATTACAAATTACAAATTACAAATTACGAACAGTTAGGAGTAAGAAGTGAGAAGTCAATAGTAAGCAGTAGAAGGTAACTGTTAACTGTAAGCTACAACCCGTTGGCTTTTAAGAGAAATAACTTGCTAAACTTGAATTACTTATAAAAAAAATTGATTATCTGCAAAGCGTCCAATTTCTTTTTTAACCCCTCCCCGCTTCGCGGTACTCCCCTTATCGTAAGGGGGAGAGTAGAGAAGTTGCACTCCGCAACTGTCCCCTAAGCATAAGGGGACGAGCGAGGAACGAGCGGAGGGGTTACCTTTAGGTCGTTTTGCGGATAATCATATAAAAAATCTCCGGAAAATTTGTTTATCTCAAAAAAGATCTCTAATATTGCAGCATCTAACGATTTGAAAAATACGCCGCCATATAGAACTGCAGCGCAATCAAACCGCAATAAACATAGAAAAAAGGTATACAGGTTTTTTTAACATGTATGCAATGAACGTTGAATGGTGTATAATAGGAAAAAAACCAAGCACCGCATGTAAAATCCGATGCGTGAGTGTCAATCACCCGAGTGAACTTGTTAAAAACCCGAGCAAGGTGAATAATGTGCAGGGCAAAATAACCCTTTTACTTTCTGAAAAGATCAATTTACATCGTGCAAAGCGAAATTTTTGTTGTGCAAAAGCTTGTTTCTCTCGTGAAATATTAAATTCCCTTTATGTAATAACCAATTTTCCTTATGTAATAAGTATTTTTCCTTATGTAATAAGTATTTTATATCGTGCGATAGGCAAATTATATTGTGCGTTGAGCACTTTTAATCGTGCGATGAAGAATCGAACTTATGATATATTAAATTCATTTTATGCAGTGAATAATTTTCGGTATGAAATGTCCGATACTATTCAAAATAATTTATTTATAAACAAACGAATGATAATTAATAACTAAAAAATCGATGTTATGGCAAATTTAAGAAAAGAAGAATACGCACCCGCAGCAACCATGATATTTGGGAACTTCGGCACGGATCTACCGGCTTTTACCGCTCTGTTTAAACACATGAACGAAACCTATCTGGCCGGAGCACAAACCTCATTGGCCGACTTGCAAAAAATCGAGTCGAAATATGTACATCAAAAAGAACTGACCATACTAACCGACTCCATTGCAGACAAAAGCAAGAATATCAACGACAAGCTATTGCTTTTGGGCAATTACTTCCAATCGGCGGGATTGAAAAAGGAAGAAATAATCCTCGCCCGTAAAGAATTCCATTCGGGTAATATCGAAGGCGGAGTGGCAGCTTCCAAGGAGGCTATCGCTTATGCAACCACGCATGCCGAAGAACTTACGTCCTACATGCCCGACGGGTTTGTCGAAGGTCTTACGACGGATGTTACCGAAATTGCAACCCTAAACAATGAGCAAAACCAAAAACGAATATCTTTCCGGAAATTTAATGCGGACAACCAAGTGTATTATGACAATGTAGATCGTTATATTACCGAAATATGCTACAACGGAAAAATCGTTTTCAAAAAAGATCCTGTCAAACGCGCCCAATATACATTGACTAAAATAAAAGCGCTACTCAACGCCGAAAAGTCGAAAAAGAAAGAAGAGGAGAAAAAAGGCGAAAATAAGAAGTAGAGTAAGAAGTAGAGGATATAAGGCGCGATTAAATTGAACGGAAATATATGACACGTTTTATTAATCCGACATATGACGTGGCGTTTAAGCGAATTTTCGGCCAAGAGAACAGTAAAGATTTTTTGAATGATTTACTCACCGGCGAGAAAAAAATCAAGAAAATAAGGTTGATCGATAAAGAGCAACTACCATTGTATTATAAGGGACGCGAGGGCATTTATGATATTGCCTGCGAGGCGGAAGAAGGAGAGCATATTATTGTGGAGATGCAAAACACACATCAGGACTATTTTTATGATCGGGCGTTATATTATCTTTCTCAGACAGTGGCCAATCAAGGCGAACGGGGCATGAAATGGGAGTTCGGTATAAAAGCAGTTTACGGTATTTTTTTTTCTGAATTTTAATTTGGCGGGGAAGTTACGTACAGATGTCATATTGGCTGACCGTGATACCGGTAAACAATTCAGCGATAAACTACGTTTTATTTTCGTGGAATTTCCGTTTTTCAAAAAAACAAAAGAGGAATGTGTAACAGGCTTGGACAAATGGATTTATGTATTAAAAAATATGGAAACATTAAAAGAAATTCCTTTTAAGGAAGAAAAAAAGATCTTCAAGAAATCGGAGAAGATTGCAGACTTGGCATCGTTGAGCAAGGAAGACCGGGTTCGGTACGATGCGGATATCAGAGCTTATCGCGACCGGCTAGCTCAAATCAATTCGGCAAAGCGAAAAGGAATTACTGAAGGTGAAAAAAACAAGCAGATAGAGATTGCCCGAAATATCAAAGCCGAAGGCATCCCGGTAAAGCTGATCTCTAAAGTGAGCGGCCTTTCTACCGAAGAGGTCGAAAAACTGTAATCAAGCGATAATATCATCTCCGAAGATGGTTTTGCCTTCCGGCAAGTGCAATTTTCCGGACTTGCGATAGTGGAGGGACCAAAGTATCGGCAAGTGGATCATTCGGCGTTTCATTGTTTTAAATCACTCACTAATAAGTCTATTTCTTTTAAAATAAGAGGGCTTTCAAATTCAAGCGAATGCAACTCGTCGCAAATCTTCACCAGCCTGCCGAATACTGAATTTTTGCCGGGGGACGACGTTTCACCCGATTCAGTTTTTCCGTCTTTGCCGGTTATCGTAAAATAATAGACGGTTCCATCGAATACTATCGTTTCTATTTCATAGACTTCTCCGTTGGGTCCTTTTTTGAATTTCCGCTCCGGCACTTTCGTTTGCTTCAGTAAAAGGTCAAACAATTCCCCTATTTTCAGATATAAGTCTTGATTGATTTCTATTTTGGACGTATCCATTCTGACTGATTTTTTATCTTTCGCATACCAATAATTTTCTGAAAGGCTATTCGAAAGGATAAAACATTTCCCCTCAATCATTTCCACAGAAAAGGCATATTCTTGTGAAAAAGAAGGCTTGGAAGTATAACGGGCATACGGTTTTTGCGAAAACCCTGTATAAAGTAAAAGAAACAGATTGTCGTAATACTCTTTCAAAACGCCTTCATACCGGCTAAAGTCTCTTGCCGGTTTTAAATGGTTTTCTTGTCCGAGACACAGTCCCGTCGTCAAAAGAAAAGAAAAAATCAATGCTATTTGTTTCATTGCCGGCTTTGTATTCTTCATAAACTATAAAAATTTAAAGAATTATTTCCACCATCAAAATATAATTGCATAGACGCATTACATTTTTATCGTCAATTCCAAATGTCCTCCAAAACCTTTTTCGATGATTTTTTGAAGTGTCGAAATACGAACGTCTTTCATATTGTTTTCAACTCGCGAAATATAACCTTTGTTTGTCCCGACTTTTTCGGCAAGTTTTTCTTGTGTCATTCCTCTTTCAAGACGAGCTTGTTGGAGAATAAACCCAAGTTTGAACCTTTCGTATCCTTTTTCAAAGGTTTCACGTTTTTCAGTTCCTCTCTTGCCATATTGTTCATCGACAAATTGGTCAAGAGATTTCAAGTCTTTAGTATTCACCGTGCTCATATTCCTCTTTTATTTTTAATGCTTTTTCAATTTCTTGCTTTGGCGTTTTTTTTGTTTTCTTCTGAAATCCATTTGCTAATACAACTAATTATCCTTCATCGAAAAAACAGAAAATTCTAAAAATAGCACTTCCTGACTGAACTTTTATTTCATACAAACCGTCTGTTTTCTCAAGATGTTTAAGATATTCTGTTGGAATTTGCGGAATTGTTTCGATTAATCTAAGAAACTGTTTTGAATTTTCCGAATGATCTGATTTTGTATATTCTTTTACTTTCTGTTTTTGTTGTTTATAGAAGTTAGAGAAATAATCTTTGTACAAAAATAGAATAAGTTGTCCGTTTGTACAATTTCTTCTCCCTTTTTATTACACTCACTTCATCCTTTCCATTTTTTGGCCGGTGTTTGAAACCATCGGCTATGGATGAAACGAATGATGATTAACATCAAAAAAAGGGCATCCCTTGCGGAACACCCTTTTATTATGTAGCAAATAACGGTAAGTTACTCTTCTTCTACTTCCTGAAACAGGTTGGAACGTTTATTCGATTTCAACTTTTCGAACTCCTCACGCGGCCCGACAATCAATTTGTCGAAATCGCGCTGACCGGTACCGGCAGGAATCAAATGTCCGCAAATCACATTCTCTTTCAACCCTTCCAGCAGATCGACTTTGCCATTGATGGCGGCATCGTTCAATACCTTCGTCGTTTCCTGGAAAGAAGCAGCCGACATAAAACTGGTCGTTTGAAGAGCGGCACGGGTAATCCCTTGCAAAATCTGGTTGGCCGTAGCGGGAACCGCATCGCGTGCTTCCACCAGTTTCAGGTCGCGCCGTTTCAGCGAACTGTTCTCGTCACGCAATTTGCGCACGGTAACAATCTGTCCCGGTTCGAATACCTGCGAATCGCCGGCATCCATAATGACCTTCTTGCCCCAAATGCGGTCGTTCTCTTCCATAATATCCAGTTTGTCGACCAATTGCTGTTCGAGGAAGCGGGTGTCTCCCGGATCGATCACTTCCACTTTACGCATCATCTGGCGAACAATCACCTCGAAGTGCTTATCGTTGATCTTCACTCCTTGCAGACGGTACACATCCTGTACTTCGTTCACAATGTATTCCTGTACAGCCGTCGGCCCCATGATAGCGAGAATGTCGGCCGGAGTAATGGCTCCGTCGGACAACGGCATTCCTGCTCGGATAAAGTCGTTTTCCTGCACCAATATCTGCTTGGACAGCGGAACAAGATATTTTTTCACTTCCCCTATTTTGGAAGTGATCATAATTTCCTGGTTACCCCGTTTGATTTTACCGAAAGAAACCTCTCCGTCGATTTCGGCAACAACGGCCGGATTCGAAGGGTTACGCGCTTCGAAAAGCTCGGTAACGCGAGGCAGACCTCCCGTGATATCGCCGGCTTTACCCACCGCGCGAGGAATTTTCACTAAGACGTCACCCGCTTTAATCGTATCGTTTTCATTCCTGACGATGTGCGCGCCCAACGGTAATGTATACGTGCGCAGAATATCTCCGTCTTCGTTAACGATATGAGCCGATGGAGCTTTGGTTTTGTCGCGCGACTCGATGATAACCTTTTCTTTCAATCCGGTTTGCTCATCCGATTCCACTTTATAGGTTCCCCCTTCGGTAAAGCTTTCGAACTTAATCGTACCGGTCGCCTCCGAAATAATCACCGCGTTAAACGGATCCCATTCGCAAATCAATTCGCCCTTTTGCACCTTATCGCCTTCGCCGAAATAGAGTTTCGAACCGTAAGGCACGTTGTGCGTCAACAACACAATCTTGGTATTCGGATCGACAATACGCATTTCCACCAAACGGCTCACCACCACTTTGTAGGGCTTGCCTTCGGCATCTTTTACATCGACCACACGCAACTCGTCGAATTGCAGAATACCATCGTATTTGGCGGCAATCTGACTCTCGGCCGCGATATTCGAAGCAATACCTCCTACGTGGAACGTACGGAGCGTCAACTGCGTACCCGGCTCACCGATAGACTGGGCGGCAACAACGCCAACGGCTTCGCCCTTCTGTACCAACCGTCCGGTGACCAGGTTACGTCCGTAACATTTTGCACACACGCCATGATGCGATTCGCACGTAAGCACCGAGCGTATTTCGACCCGTTCGATGGGTGACTCTTCTATTTTCCGGGCGATTTCTTCCGTTATTTCTTCTCCCGACTGCACCAGTATTTCGCCGGTTGTCGGATGCTGAACGTCGTGAACCGAAACACGGCCCAAAATACGTTCGTAAAGGGAAGCAATCACTTCATCATTCTTCTTAATAGCCGTAGCGACCAATCCGCGCAACGTACCGCAATCTTCTTCGGTGATAATCACATCCTGCGACACGTCTACCAGACGACGCGTGAGGTAACCCGCATCGGCCGTCTTCAAGGCGGTATCGGCAAGTCCCTTACGGGCGCCGTGCGTCGAGATGAAGTACTCCAACACCGACAAGCCTTCCTTAAAGTTCGACAAAATCGGGTTCTCGATAATCTGTCCGCCTTCGGCGCCGCTCTTTTGCGGCTTCGCCATCAATCCACGCATACCCGACAACTGACGGATCTGTTCGCGCGAACCACGGGCGCCCGAGTCGAGCATCATATACACGGAGTTGAAACCCTGGTCGTCTTCGGCCAATTGTTTCATCAGGATATTCGACAACTTGGAGTTGATATGCGTCCATGTATCGATAATCTGATTGTAGCGCTCGTTATAGGTAATGAAACCCATATTATAGTTCTCCATGATCTGCTCTACTTCGTCATACCCCTGCTTGATCAATGTCTCTTTTTCTTTCGGGATAATCACATCTTCGAGGTTGAACGACAATCCGCCCTTGAAAGCCATTTTATATCCGAGGGCTTTAATATCATCCAGATACTGTGCCGTGCGGGCAACCCCGCAGGTCTTGATCACCTTTCCGATGATATCACGAAGCGATTTTTTAGAGAGCAGTTCATTGATATATCCTACTTCTTTCGGAATATACTCATTGGTGATAACCCGCCCTACCGATGTATCGTGCATTTTGCGGATCGGATTACCTTCCTCGTCGATATCGTCGACAATGACTTTCACCGGCGCATGGATATCGACCTTCCCTTCCTGGTAAGCGATAATGGCTTCTTCTTCGCCGTAGAAAATCAGGCCTTCGCCCTTGGCATGGGGACGTATTTTGGTAATGTAATACAGTCCGAGCACCATATCCTGCGAAGGAACGGTAATAGGAGCGCCGTTAGCCGGATTCAGAATGTTATGCGACCCCAGCATCAGCAATTGCGCTTCCAAAATGGCTTCATTGCCCAACGGCAAGTGAACGGCCATCTGGTCGCCGTCGAAGTCGGCATTGAAAGCCGTACAAGCCAACGGGTGCAACTGAATGGCTTTTCCTTCGATTAGTTTCGGTTGGAAAGCCTGGATACCGAGCCGGTGCAATGTCGGGGCACGGTTCAGCATAACAGGATGCCCTTTCATCACATATTCGAGGATGTCGTAAACGACGGGTTCTTTACGGTCGACAATTTTCTTTGCCGATTTCACCGTTTTCACAATCCCCCGCTCTATCAGTTTACGGATGATGAAGGGTTTGTATAGTTCGGCTGCCATATCTTTCGGCAAGCCGCATTCGTTCATTTTCAATTCGGGACCGACAACGATTACCGAACGCGCCGAATAGTCGACACGCTTACCCAACAGGTTTTGACGGAAACGTCCCTGTTTTCCCTTCAAGCTGTCCGAAAGTGATTTTAACGGACGGTTCGATTCGGTTTTAATCGCACTCGATTTACGCGAGTTGTCGAACAACGAGTCGACCGCTTCCTGCAACATGCGTTTTTCATTACGCAAAATCACATCGGGCGCTTTGATGTCCATCAATCGTTTCAACCGGTTGTTCCGGATAATCACACGGCGATACAAATCGTTCAAGTCGGAAGTGGCGAAACGCCCTCCGTCCAAAGGCACCAAAGGCCTCAAATCGGGAGGAATCACGGGGATTACTTTCATAATCATCCATTCCGGCTTATTGATATTTCTCGACGAGCGGAATGCCTCGACCACCTGAAGTTGTTTCAAAGCTTCGTTCTTACGTTGTTGCGACGTATCGGTGCTGGCCCGGTTACGAAGTTGATTGGCCAATTTGTCGAGATTGATACGTTCCAGAAGATCCAAAATAGCCTCGGCGCCCATCTTGGCAATAAATTTATTCGGATCGGTATCTTCCAACAATTGATTATCTTTCGGAAGCCCTTCCAGCAGTTCCAGATATTCTTCTTCCGTAAGAAGGTCTCTTTCGGCTACTTTGTCTTCCAGCACACCGGGTTGTACCACGACGTACCGTTCGTAATAAATGATCGAATCGAGTTTCTTGGTGGCTATTCCCAACAAATAACCGATCTTGTTGGGCAACGACCGGAAATACCAGATATGGGCAACCGGAACGACCAAATGAATATGTCCGGTACGTTCGCGACGCACCTTCTTTTCGGTCACTTCCACACCGCATCGATCACACACGATACCCTTGTAACGGATTCTCTTGTACTTACCGCAATGACATTCATAGTCTTTTACGGGTCCGAAAATACGTTCACAAAACAAACCGTCACGTTCGGGTTTATACGTCCGATAGTTTATAGTTTCAGGCTTTAAGACTTCACCGTAAGAACTCTCTAAAATCTGTTCGGGAGAAGCTAAGCCAATAGTAATTTTTGAAAAGTTACTCTTTATTTTATTGTCTTTTCTAAATGCCATAATATTTAATTGGGTATAAAGAGTTTAATTAATCTAACGTTACATTCAATCCCAGACCCTTGAGCTCGTGTAATAATACATTGAGCGATTCGGGAATTCCCGGGCGCGACATCGGTTCACCTTTTACAATCGATTCGTAGGCTTTCGAACGGCCGACGACATCATCCGATTTAATGGTGAGGATTTCCTGAAGAATATGAGCGGCGCCGAATGCTTCGAGCGCCCAAACCTCCATCTCTCCGAAACGCTGTCCTCCGAACTGAGCTTTACCGCCCAATGGTTGTTGGGTGATCAACGAGTACGGACCGATAGAACGTGCGTGCATCTTGTCTTCGACCATGTGACCCAGCTTGAGCATATAAATGACCCCTACCGTTGCCGGTTGGTCAAAACGCTCTCCGGTGCCGCCATCATACAGATACGCTTTCCCGTAACGGGGGACTCCCGCACGGTCGGTCCAAGTATTCAAGTCGTCTAACGACGCCCCATCGAAGATAGGAGTCGCAAACTTCACACCCAGTTCTTTTCCGGCCCAACCGAGCACGGTTTCGAATATCTGCCCGAGGTTCATACGCGAAGGCACACCCAGCGGATTCAACACGATGTCAACCGGTGTTCCATCGGCCAGAAAAGGCATATCTTCCTTACGGACAATCTTCGATACGATACCTTTATTACCGTGGCGGCCGGCCATCTTATCTCCTACTTGTATCTTACGCTTTTTAGCGACATATACTTTCGCGATTTGCATAATGCCCGAGGGCAGTTCGTCGCCGATAGTCAGGTCGAAACGTTTGCGTTTCAATTCGGCATCCAGCTCTTTGTAACGGCGCAAATAATTAACCACCGTTGCCCGGATAAGCTTATTGGCGTGTTCATCCGTCGTCCACTTATTCAATTGAGCCGATTGATAATCGATATCCTGAAGGATTTTCTGCGTGAATTTCGCTCCTTTCGCGACCACATCGATGCTCGTATAATCTTTTATTCCTGCGGACGTTTTTCCATCCGTCAATACCAGTAACTTTTCGATAAGGACTTTACGCAAGTCGTCCATCTTCACTTCATATTCCTCGTCGAGTTTGGGAAGCAATGCCTTGTTAGCCAGTTTCGCACGCCCTTTCTTAGCGGCTTTCGAGAAAAGGTTCGTATTGATGACAACCCCCTTCAACGAAGGCGATGCCTTTAACGATGCATCTTTCACATCGCCGGCCTTATCACCGAAAATAGCGCGTAAGAGTTTCTCTTCGGGCGACGGATCGGACTCTCCCTTAGGGGTGATTTTACCGATAAGGATGTCTCCGGGTTGTATACGGGCTCCCACACGAACAATTCCTCGTTCGTCCAAATCTTTCGTAGCTTCTTCGCTCACATTGGGAATATCGGAAGTAAGCTCTTCCATCCCGCGTTTGGTTTCCCGCACTTCCAGCGAGAACTCTTCCACATGTACCGAAGTAAAGATATCTTCGCTGACCATGCGTTCGCTCAAAACGATCGCATCTTCAAAGTTATATCCCTTCCACGGCATGAATGCCACTTTGAGGTTCTTCCCTAACGCCAGTTCGCCGTTTTGGGTAGCGTATCCTTCCGTCAGGATATCTCCGGCTTTCACCCGTTGCCCCAATTGACAAATAGGTCGCAAATCAATCGTCGTATTTTGATTGGTTTTGCGGAATTTTGGAATAATATAGGTTTTGACCGAGTCTTCGAAACTAGTAAATTCGTCATCTTCCGTCCGGTCATATTTAATTTTAATGGTCGTCGCATCTACAAAGGTCACTTCCCCTTCGCCTTCCGCTGCGATTTGCGTACGGGAGTCGCGGATCAGTTGTCCTTCTATACCGGTACCCACAATGGGGCTGTCGGATTGCAACAAAGGCACCGCCTGGCGCATCATGTTCGATCCCATAAGGGCGCGGTTCGCATCATCGTGTTCCAAGAAAGGAATCAGCGACGCCGCAATCGAGGCAATCTGCATGGGCGACACGTCCATGAGCTCTATTTCCTCAGGACCTACCACAGGATAATCGGCATCTTGACGCGCCTTTATCCGGTCGCTTAAAAAGTTCCCTTTTTCATCCAACGGGGCATTGCCCTGCGCGATGATCCGGTCTTCTTCTTCTTCAGCCGCAAGGTAAATGACTTCGTCATTATTCACATTGACCACGCTGTTTTCGACTTTCCGATAGGGCGTCTCGATAAATCCGAGATCGTTGATCTTCGCATATACACACAACGAAGAAATCAATCCGATATTGGGACCTTCAGGGGTTTCAATCGGACACAAACGTCCGTAATGCGTGTAGTGAACGTCACGAACCTCAAATCCGGCACGCTCACGCGACAACCCTCCGGGGCCTAAAGCCGACAAACGGCGTTTGTGCGTCGTCTCAGCCAACGGATTGGTTTGATCCATAAACTGCGACAAGGCATTGGTTCCGAAAAAGGTGTTAATGACCGAAGAAATCGTCTTGGCATTGATCAAATCGATCGGGGTGAACACTTCATTGTCACGCACATTCATTCTTTCACGGATGATGCGGGCCATACGGTTCAACCCGATACCGAACTGATTATATAATTGTTCTCCCACCGTACGCACGCGACGGTTGCTTAAGTGGTCGATATCGTCCACCATCGCTTTGGAATTGATCAATTCGATAAGGTACTTGATGATTTCGATAATATCTTCTTTCGTGAGTACCCGAATCGAATCATCGATCTGGAGATTCAATTTTTTATTGATCCGGTAACGTCCGACATCGCCCAAATCGTATCTTTTTTCCGAGAAGAAAAGATTATTGATGACTTCACGTGCACTGGCGTCATCCGCCGGTTCGGCGCTTCTCAACTGACGATAAATATGCCGGACAGCATCGATTTCCGAGTTACTCGGATCTTTTTGTAAGGTATTATATATAATGGAATAATCGGACGTAGTGGCCGTTTCCTTGTGGAGCAGAATCGTGGAAACACCCGATTCGAGTATTTCGTCGATATGTTCTTGCTCAAGAATGGTTTCACGCTCGATAATCACTTTATTCCGTTCAATGGAAGTAACCTCGCCGGTATCTTCATCCACAAAATCTTCCATCCATGACTGGAGGACACGGGCGGCCAATTTCCGCCCTAACGACTTTTTGAGGTTGGTTTTCGTCACCTTTACTTCTTCCGCCAAATCGAAAATTTCGAGAATATCTTTATCGCTTTCGAAACCGATTGCGCGTAAGAGTGTGGTAACGGGTAATTTCTTTTTTCGGTCGATATACGCATACATGACATTGTTAATGTCCGTCGCAAATTCGATCCATGATCCCTTAAATGGGATTATACGGGCAGAATACAGCATCGTACCATTCGAATGGAGACTTTGTCCGAAAAATACCCCCGGCGAACGGTGCAACTGCGATACAATAACCCGTTCGGCGCCATTGATAACAAAGGTCCCCTTATCGGTCATATAAGGAATGGTGCCTAAATAAACATCCTGAATAACAGGTGTAAAGTCTTCATGATCGGGATCGGTACAGTATAAGTAAAGCTTAGCCTTCAGCGGCACGCTATAAGTAAGTGCTCTGTCGATACATTCCTCTATCGTATAGCGAGGGGGATCAACATAGTAATCTAAAAACTCAAGGACGAAGTTGTTACGGGTATCTGCTATGGGAAAGTTCTCCGTAAAAACCTTATACAATCCTTCATTTTTTCTATTTTCGGGTGTTGCGTCGAGTTGAAGGAAATCGTGAAAAGATTTTAATTGAATTTCCAAGAAGTCCGGATAATCCAGAGGATTCTTGATTGACGCAAAATTTATTCTGTTATTAACGTTAATTGAAGACATGAATATGGATAATGAGTTTTTGAACTTAATATGTAATGACACAAAAGGTTAAGAATCTTCTCTGCTAGAAGATTCCTAACCAACCTAACCTAAAATTAGGTTACCCCTATTTAAGTTCAACTTCTGCTCCAGCTTCTTCAAGTTGTTTTTTCAAAGCTTCTGCTTCGTCTTTTGAGATACCTTTTTTAATTTCACTGGGGGCTCCGTCAACCAAATCTTTCGCATCTTTCAAACCAAGTCCGGTAAGTTCTTTCACTGCCTTAACTACAGCAAGTTTTGCTGCACCTGCACTTTTAAGAATTACATCGAATTCGCTCTTTTCTTCTGCAACAGCTTCTCCGCCACCTGCAGCAGGGCTTGCAGCAACAGCTACAGCAGCCGCAGCGGGCTCGATACCGTATTCAGTTTTTAAGATTTCAGCAAGTTCGTTAACTTCTTTCACTGTTAAGTTAACTAATTGTTCAGCAAATGCTTTTAAGTCTGCCATTTTTGTATTTTTTAAATTGATTACTAGTTCTGTTTGTTTGTATAAATTTTAATTCTCTTTTTCCGATAAAGTCTTCAAAACTCCATGGAGAATTGAACCTCCGGATTGAAGGGCCGATATCACATTCTTTGCAGGAGACTGCAACAACATGATTACCTCTCCAATAAGCTCGGTCTTGCTCTTTATATTAACCAGGTCTTTCAGAGCCGGTTCACCGATAAAGAAGCTTTCTTGAACATACGCAGCTTTAAAAGCCGGTATTTTGTCCGCTTTATATTTATCGATGAGTTTAGCTGGGGCATTCGCCACATTCGAAAACATGATAGCCGTATTTCCCTTCAAAGCGGGATAAAGCTCTTCATAATTTTTTTCAAGCGATTCGAATGCTTTATGCAACAAGGTATTTTTAACTACCAAGAGCTTTATATCCTGATTAGAGCATTCTCTACGTAAAGTACTTGTTTTTGCTGCATTCAGCGTTGCAATATCCGTAAGATAGAAATTCTCATAAGACTGCAGGTTTACAGCTATCTGTTCTATTATTTTACTTTTATCTTCCTTCTTCATAGATTTTTTCCTTTTTTGATTAGATTTCTTCTATTGATTTAGAGTCCACTTTAATACCCGGACTCATCGTACTGGAAAGATAAATGCTTTTAATATAAGTACCTTTTGCCGCTGTCGGTTTTAATTTGATCAACGTTGAGATAAACTCTTTCGCGTTTTCTCTAATCTGTTCCGTCGTAAAAGATGCTTTTCCAATAGAAGTGTGAATAATACCTGCTTTATCTACCTTAAAGTCGATCTTACCTTGCTTAACCTCCTTTACAGCTTTTGCTACATCGGGAGTTACCGTTCCGCTTTTGGGATTCGGCATTAAACCTCGAGGACCTAATATACGCCCCAAAGCACCGATTTTACCCATAATCTGCGGCTGTGTAATAATCACATCCACATCCGTCCAACCTCCTTTAATTTTTTCGATATATTCATCGAGTCCTACATAGTCTGCTCCCGCTTCTTTAGCAGCGGATTCAGCTTCTGGAGAACACAACACAAGAACTCTTACTTGTTTCCCCGTTCCATGTGGAAGAGACACAACACCTCTTACCATTTGGTTCGCTTTACGCGGATCTATGCCGAGGCGTACATCGATATCAACCGATGCATCGAATTTTGTGGTGGTAATTTCTTTCACCACTTCCGATGCTTCTTTCAGTGAATAGGCTTTCCCCTCTTCAATCTTGCTTACAGCCAATTTTTGATTTTTTGTCAGTTTACTCATGTCTCAATTGAAGTTTTAGTTAGTAACCTCTCCGGGAAATTCCCCCTTAACTGTGATACCCATGCTTCGAGCCGTTCCGGCAACCATGTGCATTGCAGATTCAAGTGTGAAGCAGTTTAAGTCCGGCATTTTTTCCTGAGCTATCGTTTGTACTTGTTCCCAAGTCACTTCTGCTACTTTTTTACGATTAGGCTCGGCCGAACCACTTTTTTGTTTAGAGGCTTCCAGTAATTGAATTGCAACCGGCGGTGTTTTAACAATAAAATCAAAAGACTTGTCGGCATAATACGTAATGACCACTGGCAATACTTTTCCGGCTTTGTCTTGAGTTCTGGCATTGAACTGCTTGCAAAACTCCATAATATTGATCCCTTTGGAACCCAATGCAGGGCCTACCGGGGGAGATGGATTCGCAGCCCCTCCTTTGATTTGTAATTTTAGTTGTCCAGCAACTTCTTTAGCCATTTTTTTGATTTTAATTAATTACGGTTTTCGAAACACATAGAAGAATCTACAGAATCTGCGTAACCAAATCTGATTATTCTTTCTCTACTTGCATATATCCCAACTCCAAGAGTTGTTTACGTCCGAAAATTTTTACCATCACTTTGAGTTTCTTCCTCTCATCGTTCACTTCCTCCACTACACCCGAAAAACTGCTGAAAGGACCGCTAATCACTTTCACGTTCTCTCCGACATAGTATTTTACATCCATTTCGCTCCCGGCTTCTTCCAATTCGTCCATCGTACCTAAAATACGTTTCACCTCACTCTCTCTGAGAGGTTGAGGATTATTGGTGTTGGGCAGAAAACCGGCTACGTAATTGATGTTTTTAAGATCATGAATAACTTCTCCCGTCAGATGAGCTTCAATCAATACATAACCCGGAAGGTAAGCGCGTTCTTTGAGCACTTTCTTTCCGTTTCGTACAGAATAAGTTTTTTCGGTCGGGATAAGAACTTGAGAAATATACTTTCCTAAATCGGTCTTTTTAATTTCTGACTCAAGGTATTCTTTGACTTTATTCTCTTTTCCGCTAACAGCACGCAGAACGTACCATTTTTTTCCATCTTCAGTCATGTTTCCTTTTGTTCAGTAAGTTATAAGATACCATAGAAAAATTTCAATATCCACTCAAACAAAGAGTCCATCACAAACACTATTACGGCAATGATAAGGGAAGCAATCATAACAATTATCGTACTGCTTGTCAGTTCCTCTTTGGATGGCCAGGAGACTTTATAAACCAATTCGTTATAAGCATCCTTGATATATGCAACAATTTTTTTCATTTAATTCGGATCGTTTTATGCACGGGTCGAGAGACTCGAACTCCCGACACCTGGTTTTGGAGACCAGTGCTCTACCAAACTGAGCTAGACCCGTATACCACTTAGTCAGGAGGCGGTTAAAACACACCTCCCTCTAAGTGTATTGTATAATGTGACTATATAAAATTAGTCTACCAATTCCGTAATCTGACCCGCACCTACCGTACGTCCTCCTTCGCGGATAGCGAAACGAAGTCCTACGTGACATGCTACCGGATAGATCAAATCCACTTCGATGGTAACATTATCACCGGGCATTACCATTTCAACGCCTTCGGGCAATTGAATTTCGCCGGTAACATCCAATGTACGGATATAGAATTGAGGACGATAATGATTGTGGAACGGAGTATGACGGCCACCTTCTTCTTTTTTCAAGATATACACCTCTGCTTTAAATTTAGAGTGAGGTTTTACGGTGCCCGGATGCGTAATAACCATACCGCGCTTGATTTCATCCTTATCGATGCCTCGCAATAACAAACCTACGTTGTCACCGGCTTGTCCTTCATCAAGAATCTTACGGAACATTTCCACACCGGTAATAACCGATTTTTTACCTTCCGATCCCAAACCGATGATTTGGACTTCATCGCCTGTCTTAACAATACCGGCTTCGATACGTCCTGTAGCAACCGTTCCACGACCCGTGATCGAGAATACGTCTTCAACAGGCATCAAGAAAGGTTTGTCGATATCACGCGGAGACAGCGGAATCCATTCGTCAACAGCCTTCATCAACGCCAGTACTTGTTCTTCCCATTTGGGATCGCCGTTCAAAGCGCCCAATGCAGAACCGCGAATGACAGGAGTATTATCACCGTCGAAATCATAGAATGACAGAAGTTCTCTCATTTCCATCTCTACGAGTTCCAACATCTCTTCATCATCCACCAAGTCGCATTTATTCATAAACACAACCAGCTTGGGAACATTCACCTGACGAGCTAAAAGAATGTGCTCGCGTGTCTGAGGCATAGGACCGTCAGTAGCAGCAACCACAATGATCGCTCCGTCCATTTGAGCCGCGCCTGTAACCATGTTTTTCACATAGTCAGCGTGACCCGGACAGTCAACGTGTGCGTAGTGACGATTTTCCGTTTCATATTCAACGTGTGAAGTATTAATTGTAATACCCCTTTCTTTTTCTTCCGGCGCATTATCGATAGAATCGAATGATTTCACTTCCGAAAGACCTTTTTTAGCCAATACAGTAGTGATAGCAGCCGTTAAAGTCGTTTTACCGTGGTCAACGTGACCGATTGTACCGATGTTCACATGCGGTTTCGTTCGGTTAAAATGTTCTTTTGCCATAAAATGTTCTATTAATTCGTTTAATTAAAATGTTGTATTCTTATTTACTATAACTATTATCTTCCCTCTATCCTACATTCTACCATTGCATTGTCGAGCCGATGGCGGGAATTGAACCCGCGACCTCTTCCTTACCAAGGAAGTGCTCTACCCCTGAGCTACATAGGCGAGAGAGCGGAAGACGGGACTCAAACCCGCGACCCTCAGCTTGGAAGGCTAATGCTCTATCAACTGAGCTACTTCCGCGAATTTAATTAGCAAATTAGTTAATATGCAAATTTGCTAATTCCTTTGTGGGCAGTGATGGATTCGAACCACCGAAGGCGTAAGCCAGCTGAGTTACAGTCAGCCCCATTTGGCCACTCTGGTAACTGCCCCCGTATTAAAAACCCGATCAATCCCTTTTGAACCGGAGAGCCTCTTGTCGGATTCGAACCAACGACCCCGAGATTACAAATCACGTGCTCTGGCCAACTGAGCTAAAGAGGCTTATAGTCTTATAATTAACCGTTCCTCTCCTCCAGATAAGAGAGAAACGGTCGCAAAGGTAATGATATTTTTTTGATTGCCAAATTTTTTAAACGATTTTTTTGGGAGATATATGATCCTTTTTCTCTTTTGTTTTAAGGATTTGTTTTTCTATTGCAAAAGCGCACAGATCAATGGCCTCTTCGAAGGTGTCGGCCGTTTTGGTAGCGACCGCTTCGCTATGCCGCAAATTCATTTTAACAAGCGCTTCTTTGTTCTTTGCGGTATCCGGTTTAATTACTTTCAGGCTTACTTCTGTCTGAATGATTTCATCACTAAAACGTTCCAGCTTTTTGATCTTTTTCTCAATAAATGCTTTCAATTGTTCCGTGGCGTCAAAATTGATTGATTGAATTCTCAGTTTCATAAATTTACCTCCTTCATTTTTTAGCTCGTGGATGAGCAATGTTATACACTTTTTTCAATTCTTCAAAACTTACGTGCGTATAAACCTCCGTAGAAGCCAGACTGGAATGACCGAGCAATTCCTTTACGGCATTAATTTCGGCACCGTTGTTCAGCATTTCGGTCGCAAACGAATGACGGAGCACATGAGGGCTCTTTTTAGACAATGTCGGAATGCTGTTTAAGCGTCGGTGAACGATATTATATACCAGTGAAGGATACAACGGGCCTCCGTTTTGCTTAACAAACAGGAAAGGACCTTTGTTCTCGATTTCCCGATTTCTTACACGAATATAATCAGACATTTTTAGTCGTGTCGTATCCGAAAAAGGGATGATGCGCTGTTTGTTCCTTTTTCCGGTTACCCGAACCGTACAATTTGTAAAATCAATATCGGAATCTTTCAATGCGATGAGCTCGGCGCAACGCATTCCGCTAACGTACAAAAGTTCAATGATAAAACGGTCTCTTTGATCCTTAAAACTATCCGACCAATTGAGCTCGTCATCCAAGAGATGCTGCATATCGGCATTCTTGACAAATACAGGTAACTTTTTGTTTACTTTTGGGCCCGTGATCATCTCCGCGGGATTATGTGCGACCACCGATTTTTTCTTTAAATAGGTATAAAAAGATTTTACGGCACTCAATTTACGGTTGGCCGTTCGAGCCGTAAGATTCGCCTCCATTAATTGGGCAATCCAAATACGAATCAAATCGGCGTCAATCTGCACGGGATCGAACACTCCACATTTTTCGATAATGAAGTGTTCAAACTGTGTAAGATCATTTAAATAAGAAATCACCGTATGAGGAGAATAATTCTTCTCAATACGGAGATACTGTATAAATTTATCTATCCACATAACGTAATCCGATAGCAACAATAGCAACGGATTACGAAGATACGGTTTTTTGTTTAAAAAAAGAAATTAGTCTTCGTTTTCTTTTAGCTTCTGCACGTAAGCGGCACGTTGTCTGTTTTTCCTATTGACAACCGATGGTTTGGTAAATGATTGACGGCTGCGGAGTTCTCTTACAACACCGGTTTTTTCATATTTACGTTTGAATTTCTTTAAAGCTCTTTCTATATTTTCGCCTTCTTTTAGTTGTACAATGATCATATTTTATTTTATTGTTTATAATAATTTTCTTTGTAAAATAGCCATTCTTCGACTCGCCTACAACCCCCTATTAATTCTTTATTTATAAGTTATTGTTAGTGAGTTACTGTTCATTTTATTGTTTCAGGCTGCAAAGATAGAAATAATTGTTGAAATAAAATAAATTCTTCCTCCTTTTTTCTCCGCGTTCCCCATTTCTATTCATCATCCTTTTTTATATAAGCGACACCATTGTTTTTTTAGTATCTTTGTTTTTTTAAGAATCTCTCGATTATGGAACGATTAGTAACCATTAAAACATTCACCTACCCGCACGAAGCGTACATCCTCCAAACGAAGTTGGAGGATGAGGGAATCCCAACATTCTTGAAAGACGAGAAAACCGTCCAGGTTTACAACTTCTATTCGAACGCAATCGGAGGAGTCAAGCTTCAAATATGGGAAAAGGATACCCAACGGGCTCAAAAAATAATTGAAGAAACAGAAGGGCCAATAGAAAACGTCTATGCATTCAACAAACGACAGATAAAAGACACGACACATTGCCCTTTCTGCTTATCCGATAATATCGGAGTAAGAAAAAGGCCTTCATGGCTTACTTTCCTTCCGTATTTTGTCATCGGTGCAATATTCCCTTTTTATAAAAAGACTTACACCTGCTTCCGTTGCGGGAAAAAATGGAAAATAAAAGGATAAAGAGGGTCATGCTTTTATCTTTAAAAAATCATCCATTGTTTTCGCTGCTTTCCGGCCGTCGCCCATGGCAAGAATGACGGTGGCTCCGCCTCGTACGATATCGCCCCCGGCAAAGATAGATTCTTCGCCCGTCTGCATCGTTTCGGCATTCACCACCACCGTTCCCCGGGGAGTAACCTCCAACCCCGAGAACGATTGCGGTATCAACGGATTGGGTGATACTCCCACGCTGACGATCACTTCATCGACCTCTATCCAGGCCGTATCGCCTTCCACGGGTACCGGACGACAACGCCCCGACCCGTCGGGTTGTCCAAGTTCCATCCGCTGAAGCAGCATCCGTTGTACACGTCCCCGTTCATCGCCTTCATAACGGAGGGGATTATGCAATGTAAGAAAAACAACCCCTTCTTCTTTGGCATGCTTTATTTCTTCAAGACGCGCCGGCATCTCCTGCTCCGACCGCCGATACACGATCATCGCCGTTTCGGCTCCCAAACGGCGAGCCGTACGCACGGCATCCATAGCGGTATTTCCTCCGCCGATAACAGCGACTTTTTTTCCTTTATATACGGGGGTGTCGCTTTCGGGATCAATCGCCTGCATGAGATTTACACGGGTAAGATACTCATTACAAGACATCACACCGATGAGATTCTCCCCCGGGATATTCATAAAGTTGGGCAATCCGGCACCACTTCCTATAAAAAGGCCCTTAAATTTTTCTTCCCGGAGATCTTCTTGCGAAATAGTCTTCCCGACGATACAATTCGTCACAAACTCCACACCCATTTTTCGAAGGCTTTCAATCTCCACTTCCACAATATCATTAGGCAACCGGAACTCCGGTATTCCATAGCGAAGCACGCCTCCCAATTCATGTAGCGCTTCGAAAACCGTAACCCGATACCCGGCTTTCACCATATCGGCCGCAAAAGCGAGCCCCGCAGGACCCGATCCCACAACAGCCACTTTCAGTCCATTCGAAGGCGCCACCTCGGGTAGGGATACCTCGCCGCTTTCACGTTCGTAATCCGCGGCAAAACGTTCGAGATAACCGATGGCCAACGGTTCTTTCTTCAATTTCTGAGTATAAAAACATTGGCTTTCGCATTGACGTTCCTGGGGGCATACCCGCCCGCACACAGCGGGAAGCACACTGGTTTCTTTCAGTGTTTTTGCCGCCTCCAGTATCTCTCCGCGTTCGATGTTCTTTATAAACTTGGGAATGTTGATACCCACCGGACACCCCGAAATACACGTAGGATTGACACAATCCAGACAGCGATGGGACTCAGCCAGCGCCTGCTCGTAAGTCAACCCCAAATTAACTTCCTGATAATTCCGGCTACGGACGTCCGGATCGCGTTCCGGCATTTTAGTGCGCGCCAATTGCAGCCGTTCTTTATTCTTCATGTTCTTCCGCAGCGATTCGCGCCAGGGCTGATTGCGTCCTATCTGTAAATATTCCATTTCTTTCATTTCAAGATTCAATAATTATCAGGCTCCAATCCAATTTCCAATCTCGAATCTCAATTATACGCTTTTAACCGCATCATCATCTCGTCGAAATCGACTTGATGCGCATCAAACTCGGGGCCGTCCACACATACGAAACGTGTTTTTCCGCCCACCGTAACCCTGCAAGCCCCGCACATTCCGGTACCATCTACCATAATCGTATTGAGCGAAGCGATTGTCGGCACGTTATACTTTTTAGTCATCTGAGCAGCAAACTTCATCATAATGGCCGGCCCGATGGTCACACACTGATCCACCGGTTCTCTTTGGATAACTTGTTCGATTCCGGTCGTAATCAATCCCTTTTCGCCATACGAGCCGTCATCGGTCATCACAATCACCTCATCCGAAAAAGTGCGGACCTGTTCTTCGAGGATAATCAACTCTTTAGTACGGGCGGCCAACACACTCACGACCCTATTACCGGCTTTTTTCATCGCTTCAATAATCGGCAACATGGGCGCGACTCCTACTCCGCCTCCGGCACACAGTACCGTTCCGAACTTTTCCAGATGCGTGGCCTGTCCCAAGGGACCGACCATATCGGTTATGGAATCCCCTACCTCTAAATCGCATATCTTTTGCGACGATTTACCCACCCGCTGAATGACCAGCGTAATGGTTCCCTTTTTTAGATCCGATGAAGCGATGGTATACGGCACCCGTTCGCCTTTTTTACCGACACGTACAATGACAAAATGCCCGGCCTTTCGGCTCTTAGCGATAAGAGGAGCTTCGATCTCGAAGCTTACGACCCGATCTGAAAAAACGACCTTTGAGACAATTTTATTCATCAAAATATAAGATTGAATATGATAACTTCATGAAGATAACAGACTATGTGACGACAAAAGTAGGGAAAATTTTTCCGCTACCAAAAACTTATTTATCTTTGCACCAACTAAACCAACTGAACATGAAAAGTTTTAGTGCAAAAGCAAATGCTATTTTTGACGAGGCAACAGAAGCGTATCATTTAAAAAACTCCGTATCCGCTCAGATGGAAAACCCTTATGAGCCGGACACCATTGAGTATTTCTTGTATGAAAAGAATTGGATTGATGTAGTGCAGTGGCATTTGGAAGATATTATCCGTGACCCGGACATACTCCCCAAAGAAGCATTGGAAATTAAAAGGTGGATCGATCGATCGAATCAGGAACGTACCGATTTGGTTGAGAAAATCGACAACTACTTTTTGCACCACTTTCAACTTATTGTTCCGGCAAATGACGCGGTCATCAATACCGAAAGTCCGGCATGGGCCATCGACCGGTTATCGATATTGGCGATTAAAATCTATCACATGCGCGAAGAGGTGAACCGGATGGATACCGATCAGCAGCATCTGATTTCCTGCCGGCAAAAACTAAATGTTCTGATGGAGCAACGAGTCGATCTTTCGGCAGCCATCGACCGGCTTCTGGACGACATTGCCCAAGGCCGGAAATACATGAAGGTTTATCGACAGATGAAAATGTATAACGACCCTTCGCTCAACCCTGTATTATACGGTAAAAATAAAAAATAACATCCGTACAGGCTTCACTTGCTCGTATATGTCCCGAATATTGATCATACGGCTTTCCGCTTTGGGAGATGTGGCCATGACCGTTCCGGTCGTCCATTCTTTCGCAAAACAATATCCTCAACACCAAATATCGGTCTTGAGCCGTACGTCGTTTGCCCCCATATTCCGTTATATGCCCGCAAACGTACGGTTCATCGGCGTCGATCTGAAAAAAGAATATAAAGGGCTCAAAGGCCTAAACCGATTATACAAGACTCTAAAGGCGGAGCAATTCGATATGATCGCGGACTTTCATTCGGTTTTGCGCACCTATTATCTTGATTTTCGCTTTCGATGGAGCGGCATACGGACGGTACGCATGCATAAAGGATATCGTGAGAAAGAAAAACTGACTCGAAAAAAAAATAAAATTTACATCCCGCTCAAATCGACTTTTACACGTTATAAGGAAGTCTTGGAAACCTTAGGCTATTCTTTCGAATATTCTTTTTCATCCATTTTTGAAGATAATCAGCCTCCGCTCCCCCCCATTCCGGAAATAGCCGAAGGCAAAACAAAAAGATGGATCGGTGTTGCCCCGTTTGCCCGTCACAAGGGTAAGATTTATCCGTTGGAGTTGCAAGAAAAAGTATTGGCACATTTGGCCCGGCAAGACGACACAAAGGTTTTCCTTTTTGGCGGAGGAGCCGAAGAAAAAAAAACCGTGGAACAATGGGTAAGGAAATATCCCGCCCTCGTATCGGTAGTGGGAAAACTAACAATGGATGAAGAATTAGCGTTAATGTCCTATTTGGATGTCATGATTTCCATGGATTCGGGCAACATGCATTTGGCATCCCTCGTGGGGACGCGAGTCATTTCGTTATGGGGAGCCACCCATCCTTATGCCGGATTTATGGGATGGAAGCAGTCCATGGATGATGCCCTGCAAATAGACTTATACTGCCGCCCCTGCTCCGTATCCGGCAAAAAGGCCTGCTATCGGGGCGACTACGCCTGCATGTATGGACTACCATACGAGAAAGTCATTGCAAAAATCGAAGAATAGTTACAAAGGGAAAGAAATAGCGAGGTCTATTTTACATTATCTATGAATTTTCCTAATAAACAGAAAAGATCAGCGTCTATAGTCCTCCTCCTAAGTATAATTCGCATCCGCATATTCCCGAATAAAAGCGTTACTGCAAAAATTGAAGTATCCTTAGCTTTTGACAATCCCAAAGGATGTCCTTTTTGCACGATTCTGTTTTGTTTCTTGACGGATTTGATTATTGATCTTCCAATCTTTTTCGTTGGCATAGCCGCGACTATGATCGAGATGAATACAAATCGCCTTATATCTTATTTGTAAGCCCTTTATTCCGGTGTTTTCCAGTCGTTCTCCCAACTCCCTATCCTCACCACCATATTTCATCCGCTCGTCGAATCCGTTTACCGCTACAATATCTTTTTTCCAACCAGACGCATTATGCCCGTTCCACGTCGGATTAGTAGTCGTTATCCTGTTCAGCAGATCAACCCACATATTGTTTTTGCTCAATTTATTGTTTTTAAAAGAATGTGCCAGTCCTCGATCTTTAAGCCAACGTAGAGAAAAACAGTTTTGTCGAATAATATCTTCAGGATTGATAAGTTGTGAAATACTCATGGGAAGCTTAAAATATCCTCCCGAAAGAAAACAATTTTCCTTACGGTGATCAATATGCGCCTGTACAAAATCTTTTCGAGGGATGCAATCTCCATCAGTGAAGATTAGATAATCGGTGGTGGATGCCAAGATCGCTTTATTTAAAATCTCGCATTTTCGGAAACCCATGTCTTCATGCCATACATGCTTGAGTGAACGAAACTGGCTTTTATACCGATCGATTACCTCTTTCGTTGCTTCTTCCGAACCATCGTCCGCTATGACAATCTCGATATCCGGATTGGATTGAACGGCATACCCGATCAAAACTTTCTCCAGCCATTCGGGGGAATTATAGGTGCTGATAATAACCGATGCAAACATATACATTACAAATATTTATCGATCCCGTTAACAGTCCTGAAAGATTGCGATGCAATCGTATTTTCTAAAATAGCATCATTGGTCTCTTCTCGATCTCTCGAAGCAAATTTATGCCAAATATGATACTGAATTCCTGCAAATTTTAAGAAGAGTTTTTTTTCTCCCAGCATCATTAATCGAGCGATGAGTTCGGAGTCTTCTGCTCCCCACCCCTCTATATCTTCATTATAACCGTTTATTTCAATGATTGACTTTCTCCAAAAAGCCATATTGCATCCTTTGGCATAGTATGTATACTTTCCCCTATTTTTATAACGGGAGGAAAATAACGGCGTCAGCCATGGGATTCTTTTAGCATTCATTTTATTCTTTGCATTTCGCCTAAACTCTTCAGCACTTGACAATGTTTGAGAGGCCAAAAGCCTTTCGGAAAATTCTTTATTGAGCATCGCACGGCTTCCAATTACAAAACGATTATCTTTTCGCAAAGCGACATGATCTTTTATGAAGTCTTTGTCAAGGATAACATCGCCGTCGATTTGGATAATATAATCCGATTTGGCTTGCGCAATAGCCTTGTTCCGGATATGGCACAGTCGGAATCCCTTGTCTTCATGCCAGACATGTACGAACTGCTCGGTTGTTTCGTCGCGAAAGCGATCCACAACAGATTTTGTTTCCGGCCCCGATCCATCATCGGCGATGATAAATTCATTAGGGAGTACGGTTTGACGGAGGCCACTTTCCAAACAAAGTGTTAACGCTTCAGGCCAATTATAGGTCGAAATCAATAAAGCTATGGTGGGTTTTACATACATGAAATAATATTTTTTAATCGGTTAATGATGACATCCCAATCATAATACTGAGTTACATACGCTATTGCCTTGTCGTTATCGCCGTTTATCGCCTTATCTCCGAAAACGTATTGCTGCATTTTATTTTCAAAATCTCTCTTTGACAGATAATAATCCGCTGCAAAGCCGCTTTTTATACAATGCGCTTTCATCACTTCCGACCGCCCGTTGACAAGTACCGTTTTTCCTAACTTCATGGCTTCTAAAAGTAATAAAGACAAGCTTTCATGTTTGGAAGGATTTACGACTAACTTGGCATGTTTGATCAATCCCAACTTTTCGCCCTCCGTTACAAAGCCTGTATACATAACATCCGGATGATCTATTTTATCCTGAAAAAGCCTTCCGGTCAAAACCAATTTCAGTTCGCTCGGATATTTCCGTTTATAATCGATAAACCAAGCAATTAATGTATCTACGTTTTTTGAGTGAGATATTCTACCAAAATAAAGGATATACATTTCGGGAAGACTGAACTTTTCATACAATTCTTCTTTAGAAGGTATATCGGCATTCATTTCCACTCCGACGGCCACGATTGAATGGTCGGACATCTTACTGCCGAAGATATTTTCAGCCAATTTTTGTTCTTCCTCTGTATTGAAAGCGATATGTTTCACTTTGGTGAACACGTGTGTCTGAATTGGCCGGAAAAGATCGCTTTCATTATGTGCCGTAGGGATGAGAATACTTTTCTCCGGAGCAATCATTGAACCGAATATAGTATGAGACCAATAATATGTCATAAAGATGATGGCTTTATAATCGTCCTTATGATCTCGCAAGTAAGTAAGTAAATCGGCAGAATAAAACCCATGGGTTTTTACCATCTCAATCTCTTTTCCGACTCCGAAATTCCAAATCGGAAAAATTTTTGCTATCGGCCTTAAAAGCCCTACCCTGAACAAGGTTCTACGAAATTTCCGAGGCCATTTTGTCCGTTTTCTCCACTGATTATGAAGTTCGGCATCAAAAGGCATCGTTGAAAACCTAAAGACATTGATATCATTGATTATTTCATGAGAAGTTGTGTAGTATTCTTCAAATGTATGGTAATTTATAATTTTCGTAGTAATAATATCCACTTTATAGTAAGAAGACAAACGTTCGGCCAGCATCTTGCAATGCACTTCAGCTCCTCCATTCACGTCATCACCATACTGACAAACAACAAAACAAATTTTTTCCATAACAATAGCGATCATATTAACTCGCATGTTTTTTCACTGATGACAAATATCAATTTTGAAAGCAAAAGTACTATATTTTTTTGATATTAATAATTAATTGTAATTTTGCGGACATTAATGTTGGAGATTAAAACAACTGGTACAAAATAGATTGAAATGAAAGATGAAACTACTATAAAGGCTATTGCGCTATACCTTCCTCAATACCATCCTATTAACGAAAACGATGAATGGTGGGGAAAGGGATTCACCGAATGGACAAACGTAGGAAAAGCAAAACCATTGTTTAAAGGACATGACCAACCTAAAGTACCGGGAGACTTAGGTTATTACGATTTACGAGTACCGGAGGTACGACTTGAACAGGCGCGTATGGCAAAGGAACATGGTATAGATGGGTTTTGCTATTATCATTATTGGTTCGGACACGGTAGACAATTATTGGAAAGACCTTTTAACGAAGTCCTCCAATCCGGCTCCCCCGATTTCCCCTTTATGCTTTGCTGGGCAAATGAAAGCTGGCATTCTAAATTCTGGAAAATGGAAGGATCATTCATCAGCAAAGAGATGTTAATGGAGCAAACGTACGGAGATAGTAAAGAATATGAAGACCATTTCTATGCACTATTAGAAGCTTTTAAAGACAAGCGATATATAAAGATAGATAATAAGCCGGCCTTTATGATCTATAAACCTTTAGACTTTCCCGAGGTAGCCAACTTTATAAAAAAATGGCAGGAACTCGCTGTTCAAAACGGTTTGGATGGTATTTACTTTATCGGACAATACAGGAGCCCCGAAAAATTCAGGGAACAGATATTAAATAAGGGCTTTGATGCTGTAAATCCCGTACATATTCTCGAATTCCTTTATCATCGTAATTTTTTTGAAAGAAAGATTATCAAAAAGATTAGAAAGTGGAGACATACTCCTATCATTGTTAAATATAAAGAAGCTATGAAATATTTTAACATCGAAGAGGATAATTATCCCGATGTTTTTCCAACTATTATTCCCAACTGGGACCATACGCCAAGAAGCCAAAAAGACGGCATTGTAATTGACCAATCTACTCCACAGCTTTTCAAAGAACATGTCGAACAAGTATTTTCTCAACTGGCCCATAAAAAGGGACACAAGATATGTTTTATAAAATCGTGGAATGAATGGGGGGAAGGCAATTATATGGAACCGGACCTAAAATATGGTAAAGCTTATTTATCGGCTTTCAAAGAAATAAAAAATCGATATTGATAAAAGGTCTATAATAGTAATTCCTAAAACATCCTTGCGAGATAAATTATTTCTACATACATATCATTTATGAGTATAATAAGTGTCATCGTTCCTGTACATAATACAGCAGGATATCTGAAAAGATGTATTGATTCCATCCGTAATCAAACGCTGATAGATATCGAAATCATTCTCGTAGAAAATTTATCTTCAGACGGATCTGCGGAAATATGCGACGAATACGCCCGGATTGAACCCCGTATTAAAGTATTGCACTTAAATGTAGGTGGGCCTTCTATTGCTCGCAATGAAGGAATGAAAATTGCCCGTTCGCCTTACTTTGGATTTATCGACAGTGATGATTATATAGATCCGGACATGTATGAATATCTGCTGTACACTCTTCAAGCGAAGAATGTCGAAATGGTCTTTTGCAATTTGAGGTATGAATATGAAAACGGTACTTTGTTTGCACCGGTTTCCAATACGGGAAAAATTAGGGTAATGCCTGCCTTGGAAGTTCTTAAGGATATTTTCAGAGATAAAGTCGATAATTCGTTCTGTTCTAAACTTTTCAAAAGAGAGTTATTTGATACCCTCATGTTTCCGGAAGGATATTTCTATGAAGATCATGCTCTTATCTATAAAGTAGTTAATCTTTGCCAAACCGTCGCCCACATAGATCACCCATTTTACCACTATGTTCAACGTCAAGGAAGTATCTCTCATGACTGGAGTTTTACAAAAGACTATCATGTTTTCCTTGCCGATTATGACCGACTCGAATTTATCCGTAAACATCATATCTACAATGCGGAAGAGCATCGAGAAATCATATCAGGAATTCTCAATACTTGTTTATCAACATTCAGGAACGGGCAATTACTAGCCGATAAAAAAGAAGGTAAGGAATTTCTCTGCGTGATGAAAAAGAAACTCAAAAGCCTGCTCACGGCAAAAGATGAACTCAGGCCCAAGATATATTACCGATTATGGAAAATGATTTACATAGGCCCTTTGGAAGGATACTTTCATAAGCTTCGCAGTAGATTCAAGAAAAAATACTAACAAGGCACATATATTATTTCCCGCAACTTTTACATCATGAATCCTACAGAAGATTCGGAGAAAAGTTTCTTCCACCGGAAGGAAAACATCGCCTGCTGCGTATGGCTACAAACGTCATCAACCGACAGCCGGATAATTATGAAAGCTGTGCCCAAACGATTGGGTTTTACCCCTTCAGGCTTTTACAAATTCACCATGCTCATGAAGGGAAAACCTCCCGGAGGATTGGTTTTGCATCTTTGCAACGATAGAGGAGAGGATAAAGTATCCCGGTTAAATACACCGATTCATTTCTCAATCATTGAGAAAAAATTTATCTTCTATATAACAAACCATTTCATCCGCATTCTTTGATTTGATTTTGAAGTTTTTCGAGGGTTCTTTGGGTCTTAATCAATTTTCTTCTAAGTATCTCGGTTTCGCTGGTTTGGGTAAAAGAGTCATCAAACTCGACCTTGTATTTAACCATTGTATAGAGTATTCTTCCCAATTTGTTCGCAGTAGCGATAATAGCCGGCAAGTAACCGCTTTTTGCCTGTATACGCCGGAAGTAATATCCTAAGGGCGTTTTACTTGTTTTCAGGGAGTTTGCCGAAGAACGCAGGATTTGTCCAACAGGATTCTTGCGCTTTGGAATTTTGCTGGACTGGAGTTTTCCTCCCGATATTTTGTTGTTGGGTGTGAGGTTACACCAACAACAAAACTGTTTGTATGAGTCAAACTTATCGGTAAAATCGTGTCCCAGCTCACCGGCCAACCGCAACAGGGCCGCTTCACTGACACCCGGTATGCGCATCGCGTTGACACCCCATAATCGGATCGCGTGCTTTTCGATATCTATCGTGACGGCATTCTTTTGAGCTTTTGCTTTTTTCGCCCTTTGCTCCGGCTTGGAAGTTTCTTCGGGCTTAACGTCTTTGAGATACTCCTGCAGGATGCCCTCTATCTGCTTGTCACAATCCTTCATCAGGTTTTGGTAATATACATACAGTTCATAGCTTTGTTTGAGCATGAACAGCAGGTCTTCGTCCCAATTGGCCTGCAGGGATTTGGCGATGGTTTCTTTGGGAGATTTGCATCGGGGATCGGCCAAAGCCGATAGTTTTCGGGCATCGCGTTCCCCGGCCAGAATGGCGCGAATAATCTCCTGTCCCGATTTTCCCAAAATATCGCTGATGACATTGCCCAATTTGATGTTCATCAATTCCATGGCCTTTTGCATGTGGAGCACTTCCCGCGAAGAAGCTTTCAACAACCCGTCACGGTGGCGCGATACATTGCGGATGCGCCGGGCATGGTTCTGGGGTTGGAAACTGGCTCTCAGAAGCCCGTAACTATGCAAGACCATGATGGTTTCGGCATCTACCCGGTCGGTCTTCTTCTCGCTGATATTTTTGATGGCCTTGGCGTTGACCAGCAACACGTCAAATCCCTCCGATTCCAGTATCATGTAGAGTTGGACCCAATACACCCCCGTGGATTCCATGGCGACGGTTTCAATGCCACAGGCTTTAAGCCAATCCGATATAAGGTGTAAATCTTGCGTAAACGTGCCGAAGCGGCGGTTGTTTTCCCCATCCCGGTCTTCCGGGACACATACTTGCATTTCGGTGGAAGAAACATCGATACCCGCCGAATTGGGATTCACGATTTCCAATTTCAATCCCTTGCCTGTCTTGATTTTTTTCGCTTTCTTTGCCATAGTTTTAACTTGTGAATAAATAAAAGCCTCATCAAGCCCGGATGCTTTAAACAATGATAATCTTCTATAAGGTCTCATTGGAACCAAGTATTTCATTACGAGCAAACCGGAACCGTACTTTGCATTGGAGTCGTATCCAAGATAACTTGTGGTTTACTTGCTTGATAGGGCTTCGCAAGTTATTAATTATTTCTCATTTTCAGAGAAAATCCTAACTTTGCATCAATCAATTAATAAGGTAATAATGATGAAGACTATTGATGTAGACATACAAAAAATAGATCTTATAAAAGATATTCTTGACGAGACTGATGAAAAGGTTTTTGTATTTTAAAGAACGTATCCGCTCGTTTTCCTATGCTTTCCAAGGCGTACGCACCCTGTTTTCGGAAACGCCGAACGCGAGGATTCACTTAGTCATTATCGCGTTGGTGATCGTATTGGGCTTCTGGCTGCATATTTCGCGGATGGAATGGATTGCCGTCTGTATCCTTTTCGGCGTCGTGCCGGCAACCGAAGCGCTCAATTCGGCGATAGAAAAACTGGCGGACTTTGCCTGCGGAGGCCGTATTCATCCGTCTATTAAAAAAGCCAAAGATCTGGCGGCGGCGGCCGTTCTTCTTACGGCTATTGCATCGGTCGTTGCAGGCGCGCTTATTTTCTTGCCGAAACTCATCGAGCTATTCGTTGAATGATGCGATAATCGATTAGGATTATGAATACAACATCTTATTACCTGAGGGATATTCAGGATTTATCGACGTCCGAAAACGAATTGCCGGAACGAATGCGGCTTCTGAAGCGGATCATGGAACGATTCTGCAAGGCCGTAACCCGCGATGAGGCGGTACAGTTTTCCAATCTGTTCTCGCGACTGGTCTTCATCGCTCAAAAATACACTCTTCCCAAACAACTGGAATGGCAATTGCAGCATCTTCGCGTAACGGCATCGCCTCAAGCGCCCCAACGGCCCGTTTCCGAAGAAGAATACCGGCAGGCCGAGAAGGCGGTGAAAACTCTCTGCCGGATAGTTGCAGGGGAAATACGCCCGGCACAAGACAAGGCTTTTGCGCCGCCCGAAGTAAAACTTACCGAAGGGCGGTTGCGCGTACAAATCCTCCGTGTCGATACGGAAGCAAAGCAACTCTTTTGCAAAGCCGAAGCATTTCCCGTGAGTGAGATAACCATACGATATACTGCGGCATGTGAAGATCGGCAGGTTGAAACAGCCGAAGATATTTTCCGCGCCGGCGCACAACTAAACCTTATCGACAGCACGATGGATGCCGAAGGATGTTGGGTGCCCCGGCTCATCGTTTTCGAGCCCGATTATCTGGTTGACGCTTCCGCCGTCGCCGAATGTTTTCAGGATTATGAAGTCTCGCCTTTTCATTATCTGCGGAATAAATTTGAGGAGAAAGAAAACCGCTCGTACTTGTTGCTCGGAAATCTGGCGAACTTTTTTCTCGATGAACTGTTTTTTTCGGATGATGCGGAAAAGGTTTCTTTCGACGAAGTATTCCTGCGCTCCTTCAAACAATCGCCTTTTGAATATACCAGTTGCCCCGACATCGCTTCGCCCGACGATTTCCGCCGGTTCATGCAACAAGCCCGGGAACAGTTCAAAAACATCCGGCGCGTCATTCGGGAAGATTTCCCCCGCCACGGCATCGTCTCGCGGGATTGTACCCTTGAGCCGTCTTTCTTTAGTGAAAAGTATGGGTTTCAGGGACGCCTCGACCTCCTGTATTTGCCTCCGACAGCGACAGATGCCGGTATTGTGGAATTAAAATCGGGACGCCTTCCTTATCCGCCTTCCAACGCCGGAAAAATTGCTCTGAACCATGCCGTGCAAACGGCCGTATACCGGCTGATGATACAAAGCGTGTACGGAATAGACGACCGTCACATCAGCGCCGCCATTTTGTACTCTTCCGGAAACCGTGCAGGAGAGAATCTCCGTTTTGCAGCCGTTTACCATATCCTCGAAAAACAAATCATCGATATCCGCAACCGCATCGTAGCAAACGAATACCGGATTGCCCACGGCGATAACGGCACGGTAAACCGCCTGATGAACGAAATGCTGTCGCCGGACGCCAACGGCAGACGACTTCCGTCGTTCTTTACCGCCCGCATCGAACGTTTTTCGCAAACACTTCGTCAATGCACCGAAACGGAAGTAAGTTACTTTTACCGTTTTGTACGGTTTCTGTCGAAAGAGATTTACCTGCAAAAAACCGGAGACGTCGATTATGAATCGCCGACCGGCACAGCCGTGTTGTGGAACACCGATTTCTCGGAACGCGCCGAAGCGCTCGACGTGCTTTATCCCCTTTCGATTGAGGGCATCGACGATGTTGCGGAACACATGACCATCGTCTTTCAACGCCATGAAGGCGAGCAAAGCATCGTGAATTTCCGCGAAGGGGAAATTTGTATCGTCTACCCTCGTCAAAACGATAACGATACGGTGCTCAACACGCAAATACTGAAAGGGTACATTGCACAAATCACCCCGCAATCGGTCGAAGTACGGTTCCGCCACAAACAAAAGAACCGGTCGTTTTTTACGCGCCATCGGCTGTGGGCGGTCGAACACGATACGCTCGACACATCGTATATGAACATGTATAAGAGCTTGTTCGCCTTCCTCCGGGCGCCGCATCGAAAACGGGACTTACTGCTCGGCCTCGAAAAACCGCAAGCCGTATCCCCCGCCGCACCGTCGCCGGAAGAATATCCCGAAAACATTCTTTCCAAAGCGCTGGCCGCCAACGATTATTTCCTGTTGGTCGGGCCGCCGGGCACGGGTAAGACATCGATCTTCGCCCGCCGCCTCATCGAAACATATTATGCCGATCCGGAAAAAAACATCTTGGTCTTGGCGTATACCAATCGTGCCGTCGACGAGCTTTGCGAGGCGATCAACGCAGCGTTCGACTGTAACGACGGTACCTGCGACACCTATATACGGGTGGGTACGGAATTGTCCTGCTCCCCACCCTACCGCCACCGCTTGTTGCAGCGAATCGCCGGAGAATCGGAGAACCGTGAAATACTGCGCCGGCGCATCGAATCGACCCGTATCTATGTAGCGACACTGGCTTCCATCGTCGGAAGGATGGAACTCTTCTCTCTCAAGCATTTTCACATCGCCATTATCGACGAAGCTTCGCAAATACTCGAGCCGCAACTCATCGGACTGCTGCCGCGTTTCGATAAATTCATCCTTATCGGCGATCACAACCAGTTATCGACCATCGTATTGCAGAAACCGGCCGCATCGCGCATCGGCGAACCCGAACTGAACCATATCGGCCTCATCGATTGCCGCGACTCCTTTTTCGAACGGTTGTTGCGCCGTTGCCAAACCAACGGTTGGACGCAGGCATACGCCCAACTCACGCAGCAGGGACGCATGCACAACGACATCGCATCGTTTCCGTCGCGTTTCTTTTATTCGGGGACCCTCGTTGCGGCAAAAGAATGGCAATCGGAAGCATGGCAGCTAGCATACGATTCGGAGAATGATTTATTTCAACGTTCCGTCGCATCCCGGCGACGATTATTCTTTTCTACGGAAGCAGTTGCCGTCACATCCGGTTCCGACAAAATGAACGAACAGGAAGCATCGGTGATTGTCCGCCTCGTGGCCTCACTGAAAGCCGTATACGAAGCCAACGGACGTCCTTTCCGAGGCAATCGGATAGGCATTATCGCTCCATACCGCAATCAGATCGCCCTTATAAAAAGCCGTTTGGCGGAAGCCCGCATACCCGGCACTGAAGACATTCTGATCGATACGGTCGAACGCTTTCAGGGAAGCCAGCGCGACATCATTTTATTATCGTTTTGCGTCAACAAGCCCTATCAACTCGATTTTCTATGCAATCTCAGTCACGACGGCAAGGTCGATCGCAAGCTCAACGTCGCCCTCACCCGTGCGCGCAAGCAATTGTTTCTTATCGGCAACGGCGCCCTGCTACGGAACCATCCCATCTACGCATCGTTACTCGATGATTTGGGTAGTGCGTTCGTCATCCTGAAGAAATAAATACAAAAAAGTTACCGTATCAAAGGAAAATTTTATACTTTTGCAGTCGCAAATTGTCTTATGGTGTAATGGCAGCACAACAGATTCTGGTCCTGTTAGTCCAAGTTCGAATCTTGGTAAGACAACTATTCAAACTTTCACAATCCGCTCACAAGGGGCGGGTTTTTCTTTTACCAGAACCGATTTCAGAGGATTCGCGATAATATTTAATACTACATTCAACGACCAACTACGCTATTATTCTTCGCACTATTTCAAACCTTTGTGCCAAAAGGAGTGCGAAAGGATTCGTAATTTTGCTACATTTATGCAAATGCCTATCGGCAACCCCTCCCTATAGAACGGCAGGGCTATTAAGTTCTGTGATTGACTGAAAGGTTTTTTTACGCTCCGGACAAAAAGCATTTTATTATACTCAATATTTATTAGAATAGATTTTCTCTTCTAATATTCTCTTTATAAAAGTATTGATGGATAGCCCCGCTTAACGCCCAATTCGTCACAACCTTCCAGATAACTATCGACGCCCGCCTCAAAATCAGATTTCAATTCGTCTAAGGTGATTCCTTCATAGGTAATGCTGTTTTTCGTCATTCCAAGAACTTTACCGAAGAGACAATTATCTGCCTTACTGTACTCAACAGTACCATAATAACCTTTATATTCTAAATTATCCATATTCATAAATCGCACACGCGAACCGGATGTCTTCCCTTTATTGCTTTGTTCAAACCCGAATAAACCTAACAATTTTACCAATTCCTCAAATGTAAAATCTTTAGGAAGACTTTTAAACCGATCTATCAACTTATCTTTGGACGTCATTAGATTATCTCTTACGCAAAAGGAATCTATTTATTACATTCATCCAAATTCCGGTTGTTGAATCCTTTTAGAAAGGATATCCGATAGCGAAGTGTAGGGCGAAATCGCAAGTAAATCGGTTACCCATACTATAATAATTCCGTCAATTTAATCTGCAGTCCCAACGCATCCGATATACTTAAAAAAGTGGATAGCTGCATATCGGTTTCACCTTTTTCCAACAATGCAATATACTCTCGTTTCTTTCCGATCCGTTTCGCAAGTTCATTTTGAGTGATTTTTTTTCCTTGCGCTTCTCTTTTAATATTTCGCCCAAGTACCATGCGCGAGCTTTCACGGAAAACTCCTCACGCGCTTGTGTGCCATATTCTCCGTACTTCTCCTCCAATAAACTATTCGCCGTCGGCAATCGATCCACTAATTCCGTATTTATTTTTACTGTACTCATACCCTATAATGATTTAAAATTTCCTGCGCTTTTGCTATTTCTTTGCGATACTGTTTGCTGTCTTTTTTTAGAAAAGAATGTAATAAAATCACTCTTGTACAATGTACGATACTCATTGTGTCCAACGGATACTCGCATTTCGTATAAATCCGCCGAATCCAATTTCTTCACAAATTTTTCATTGACAACATACTGAGAAATAATAATCTGTTCAAGTTTCGCAAGTGTGTTTGTAATCGTTGCAACTCAAACGGAGCCCTTTAGATGTTTTGTGGGGACCCGGCGTTCGCAATGAGCGTAAAAAGAGGAGCTGTTTGAGCGAAGCGAGTTCTACTCTTTTAGCGAACAAGAACGATACCGGGTCACAAAACATCGGGAGGCGAAGGTGAGGTGCAACGATATGGCTTGCGAAACTTGAATAATCTATTTATTACATTTATACAAATTCCGATTGATTAATTCCTTTAGAAAGGATATCCGATAGCGAAGTGGAAGGCAAAATCGCGCCTCATTTTAGGTTTAAAGATTGTCCATCGTTGGTTTTCGGGCATAGCGGGATTATGCGCTTTCATACCGAAATCGAAACGCAACAGCAGGAAGTTCAGGTCGAGCCGGACACCGGCACCATAGGCAATCGCCAACTGTTTATAAAATTCAGAGAACTGAAAATAACCTCCCGGCTGACCGGAATAGTCTTTAATGGTCCAGATATTTCCGGCATCGATAAAGCCGGCCAATTCGAACATTTTGGTGAGCTTCCTCCGGTACTCGACGCTCATATCGAGGCGGATATCCCCCGTACGGTTCGCAAAGTCGTATCGTAACGTATCGCTACCATATATTCCCGGCCCCAACGTACGCGTGCTCCACCCCCTGACACTATTGGCGCCGCCGCCGTAATAGCGTTTTTCAAAAGGCAATACCACCGAGTTCCCATACGGATAAGCCACCCCGACGGCAATATGCGCCGCCAACGTACTGTTTTCATTCAGTCGATATACGGGCGCAAAATCGATATCCCCCTTTACATATTCGGCATAGCGGGTTCCGAGAATTTTCTTATAGCCCTCATCATTGGTTTTACTTTTGTTGAGAGAAGTCACAATTCTCGGTATCCAGCCCGCCACTTCGCCCCCGACACGCAGACGGAAAGGAATGAGGGGAGTATGCCGGAAAGAAGCATTCGTATAACTAATGCTATACGCGGTTCTGACAATAAGCTGTTCCTCGTAACTATACCGAAGGATAGGATTGGCGTCGTCGTTCAGATACAAATCCCTAAACCTTTGGGAAGTTCTGGGCATCCGTATATAAGTGATGTCCACCGGATTGACCTCATGGGTCACCTGCCAGTTCAAGGCAGACCATTGCAGTCGGGTAGATAAATTGAAGAACTGGCGCAAATATTCCGGCCTGTTCTGGAAATTGGCTCCGATAGAAAACTCGGTCGAAGCGGAAGGACGATCCTTCAGGCGCTTCATCAACCAGGGGAGCAATAACTGGGGAATCGACAAAAAAGCTTCCGCGCCATACTCGTAAAAACTATGATCGAGGAGGTCGGTACTATCGGTAGCCGAGATAAACTCATACGCACCATTGAGGCGCAAGCGAAGCCGTTCGCCCCCTTTAAACAAATTCCGATGTTCATACGTGAGGTTTGTCGCCACCCCCAAGTCACCCGCCGAATGGGTTCCGTCGACACCGAACTGCATGTAGTGCAAATTGCCGGGCACCAGCAAAATATTCGCATCTAAAAAGTTAGAGTCATTTCTCACCACTGGGGTGAAATTGATGCTCGTTTGATTCACCGAACCCAATTGGCTCAACGACGAATAGGTTCTTTCGACGAGCCGATCGGAATAGAGCCGTCCCGGACGAACAAAATTATTATAATAGATAGCCTGAGGCAATAAGAACTTCTCTTTTTCGGAGACCACCCTCATTCCTCGATACTCAATGGTATCCAAGGCATGATGCCGGGAGGAATCCTGCAATATAACAGGATCTATACCATTAATAACCGTGACGTTACCAATGGTATACCGCTTGTGCAGGGTACTATCGGTCGGATTATTCATTCCGAGGGTCAAATCGACCTCCCGGTTGCCGAGCGTCGTATCGGCTAAATAGTAGAAATTCTCCTGATTAAAATTGTAATAGCCGCGATTGCGCAATTCATCAGCCAGTTTGACACGTCCCTCTTCCAACACTTCGAGATCGAAAATATCTTTTTCCTTCATCACTTGCAGCCTGCGCGACTCGGACAAGATGGAATAGATGGTGGTATCGGCCGACTGAATCGTATCGCGGAAGTTCCGCACGTGATAAGCGTCGTTTCCCGTAATCTGATAACTGACCAGCGCTTTCTTTTCTTTTTTCACCAAAGACGTATCGACCCTCGCCCTCAAATACCCTTTATTGTGAAGATACTGGCGCATTTGTTCCGCCGATACCTCGGTTAACTGCGAACTATACAAAACGGGCGGCTCGCCGAATTTATGCAACTGCCGGTTTAACCAAGTAGAATCATTATCGGGAATACTATATATATGCAGCCGCACCTTTCCCAACACCGGCAGGGAACTATTGGGCTTCTGCCTCAAATACGGTTTGAGTTGCGAGTTGCCGATACTTTTCACGTCGGAATTGATATTTACTTTATCGAGCAGATAACTTCCTTCCGGCACGTATTTCGTGGTTTCGCAAGCGATACATCCTAAAAAGAAAGCCAGGTAAACTATATATTTCTTCATTTCACAGTCGTCAAACATTATTTATTCATTCTCCTTCCGGCGAAAATCAAACCGGAACAGATTCCTAAAGGTGTGTCCCTGTTTGGTCACCACCACCCCTACGCCCTGTGTAAAGGGTGAACGGCGATAGAAACGTTGGTTGGCACGGTTATAAGCGCGCAACATCAACCAGTTATTGATATCGTATTCGGCCTCGAACTCACCCATGAATGCCTGGTCGGTATTCAACGTGCTTTGGTCGCCATAGCTCAAGTTGGTCGTAATGCGGAGGCGGTCGTCAAACAAACGGGTGGACACATCGACGCCCATACGCACGTTATCGAACGTACCGTCCTGCGACTCGAAATTGGTGCTCACCGTCCAGTTATTTTTCAAAGCCCTTGCAAACAAGGCATCCAATCCTTTCGTCAGGCCTGTTGCCGCCAGCGAAGTAAACATGTTTGTACCGAGATTCGTATTCTGGGTATCTCCACCCGAAGAAAAAAAGCTACCCGTGGCGACCAACGAGGCGAACTGCCTTATCTTCGCCTCTTCCGTGCTGATCAAACTATTCACTTTTTGCTGCATGTCATTCGTCGCATCCGGTAATTCTATGCCGTACTGCAGATCCATCCGTTGCAGATCGCCCCTGATTTCGAGCAGCGCATTCACGGGAACTCGGGTATTGGAGAGCTCGGCTGTAAAACTCGTATTGAGCGTGGCCAAATCGGTCGTCACCTGATGATATGCAATAATATTGAAGCGCGTGTTCATCGGGTCGCCGATCATGGTGAGGGTACTTCCCTTGCGGATATTGAAATCGATCGCCCGCAAGTTTTGCAGAAGATTATAATGAATCTTCCCTTCTTCGATGACGTAATCGCCATGGATTTGCATAGGCGACACGGCTTTCGAATTATACGAAATGGTCATTTCTCCGGTACCGTTCACATCGAGGGCGTCGCCCGTGGTGGGATTGATAAAAACTTTGGTCCGCAACAGGGGCGTAAGGTTGACGATTGCCCGCATGTTTATGGGCATGCTGTTGGCGGAGCTTGTTCTTTTGGCGTTGGATTTCCCCTCCTCTCTTTTCCGGAGGAAGGACAACGAGTCTTCTTTTTCGGTCGGGGTGTTGATGTATATCACGCCGCTGTATTGCTCGGCCGTGGCGGCCGACTGCGGGATGACGACGGTCACATCCGAGCGGGAGGAAGAAGAGACAAACGCATCGCCGAATATCCCGGCCTGCGATCCCGACACCTTGATGTTTCCCGACAAGCGCAACGTACCATAGGCCATCAGGTCGGTGCGGCGCGAATTGTTCAACAAGAGGAAATCGTTCATTTCAAACCCGACATTATAGACCATGCGCCCGAAATTGCTATGCGATAACGATACGCTCAACGTAGCCGTATGGTTGTCCTCATCGTAAATGACCAGGTTGTTCAATCCGATATTGCTTTTATCCACATGGATGGTATCGGAAATACGGTAGGTGACATCGGTATAAGCCACCTTCATCATTCCGCCGTCAATACCCAGCCAACCTTTCACCTCCGGCTCGGAAACACTGCCGGTCACGGATATATCGGAATTGATATTTCCCGACAAATCGCTGAAGATAGTTGTTGTCAGAGGTTTGAAGGTCGTTAAGGCAAAATCGCGGATGTTTAATTTTACGTTCATCGGTTGGCGGATGGTGTCGCCGGTCGGGATAAAGCCTTTCACCTCAAGGGGACGGACGCCCGTCTTATTGTCCAGATAGGCATCCAGCCCGAGTCCCGAATGGAGGTTGTCCCACCGGGCATCGACATGAAAGGTGCCCACAGGCTCGTTATACACTTTAATGTCGTCGATGCGCAATTGTTCGGTGCGTATTCTGGGATCGCCCAAGGCTTGGGAGATGAAGATATCACCGTTGATGGCTCCCTCGATATTGCTTACGTTGAAGGCGGCCAGGAGGTTCGACAGCTCGGTATTATTAAAATATACGCGGATACTGTCGGAGGGAGTTTTAGAAGCAATCCCCTCAATGCCGAGAATCAACATATCGCGCTCCCTCATTCCAAAGTTACGGATGTCGATATGGTCTTTGCGGTAATCAATGGTCGCATCGCTGAAGGAAATGGTTTTGTTATTGAAGAGTACGTCGGAAGAGTAAAAGCGGATGGCCGCCATCAACTGCTCTTCCGCATCCCGATCGAGTTGCAGCCCAATCTGAAGTTGACCGTTGGCCTGCGCGACACTGTTCTGCACGTCGAAAAACAAACGGTTCATGAGCGAGTCAGAGGCCACGTCGGTATTGAGGCGGGCGTTGATATAACCGTCGTCCTGCACCAGATAGGTATTGGCTTCGATAGCGATACCTTTCGCCGGGCCGCTCTGAAGGGTTACTTTCGTTTCGCGTATATCGTTATTTCCGAACATCAGCCGGGGAACATGCGCGTTCATCACCACCGATTGCCCCGAAACCATATCCACACTTCCCTGTATGGTCGCCGGCTCCACGTTATAAAACGGCAAGGAAAGCGCATAAGATAAATCCTCCGTATTTTTCAGGTTGACGGTAAACCGGAAGTTATTCAGGCCTTCCAGCGGTTCGGCCTCTTCGGGCTGGGGAATGAGGGAAGGCAGATGCGGATGCAACGCCGCCATCAACTCGCGTCCCGCCGTAGAGAAGAAATAATCGCCCGATAGTTCGGCTTCGAGAAACGACGAATAAAGCTGGAGTTTCTTTCCCTCTCCTTCATCGGCCAGCGCCTGTAAATAAACCGGCCCGGGATTGTAAATAAAAGAAGCCGCCGATAAAGACGTGCTGTCGATGACGACGGTACCCACCATATTATCGATGGAGCCTCCCGATAACTGTCCGTCGATACGCGTGGTGAGCGAAGGGTTCTCCCATTTCTCGATGGTCACGAACGGATTCAGGTCGAGTTTGTCGATGACGCCTTTTACCAGAATCGCCTGATCGCCCCCCATGGTCATATCCGCGGAAATGTCGAGCTTGTTGCGTTCGGTATCGGTATGAATATGAGCGGCAATCTTATCGGGGGAATAACTGCCGTCGAAAAACAAATCGGTATACTGATAGCCCTTGTATAAAGCGGAAACGATACTCCCGTCAGCCGAAGCGGACAATTGTTTACGGCTATCGGAAGCCACCCGGATGTGGGTAGCCAGAGTGACATCGTCCACGCCGAGTTCTTCCCCCATAATGTTCGCCATTTGTATATTATCGGCATTCACAGGCCCTTCGAACGAAAACGATTTGAAATCCTTCCCAAGCATCCCTTGTCCCGATAACGATACATTGCCTTGCGAAGTGCGAAGAGCGCCGTCGTAGGCAAAACGGCTCATCTTTCCCTGCGCTTTCAACCGCAACGAGATATTCCCCAAGGCGAATAATTGTTCGGGCAAAGGTTTCGGCGAGCCGACCGCGGCGAAAGCCTCCATATCGTCGGGCGAAACGGTTGCCTCTTGTATGTTCAGATTGATTTTACTGTCGTTATAGTTGGAATAATCGGAAAGCATGCCTTCCATCCGTATTTTCGTACCGGAACCGTAGGAGGCCGTCAGCTTTTGCAGTTCAACTTGCGGCAATTGCCCTTTCACATCGATGTCGAATGACAGCGGCTTGCCGAGATGCCCGAAGCCGTCGGCAAAGAGAGCGACATTCCGCACATCGATATGATCGCTTTTCGCCCTCACCACAAAGGCTTTCGAAGACAAGTGATACGAGGCCTCCTTCACTTCGAGTTCCGAATCATTAAACGACACAAGAATCTTATCGCCTGAAAACAGCGAGTCCTTTCCCCTCACATCCGCCTGGAAACGGGTGAGTTGTATTCCCGAATGTTCGGTAAACTCCAACTTCTTTATCTGCGCGCGCATATCTTCCACGCGGAGGAAGTCGGCGGATGCGCGCAATTGCAATCCTTTCACATCGATATGCGCGGCATTGAATTTCCCCGGAGTTTCCGGCTCCGAAAGGATATGATAACGTAACGAACCATTCTTCAACAACAAATCTTCGACGACGATATGCCAAGGCGCCTTTTCCTTTTTTTGCTGCGTGGTGTCTTTATCCTTTCCGGCGAAAGCGTCGATGAGAAACTGAAAATTGAACGGCGCCTCGGGCGTTTCACGATAAACGCTTCCGGTGAAGTTCTCCAACGCAACTTTCCGGACCGATACCCGGTTGTCGAGCAAATCCCACGGATGGATACGGGTGGACAGCGTACCGGCATAGAAAAGCGTATCCTGCTGCTTGTCTTCGAGATAAACGCCCTTCAACTCGACGGTATTAAATAGTTTGATGCGGATGCCGTCAATCGATGCCTCCGTACCGATCATGGGCTTGAGCTTTTTCAATGCGAAATCGGCGGCGTACTTCTGAACGGAAGGAATACTGAATGTAAGGAAAAGAATTACATTCAATAGTATGATAGTTACTATAATAATAGCGAATATTTTAACGACTTTCTTAACCAATTGCTTTGTTGGTGTTATGTGGATTTATTTCAAACTGCAATAATACAAAAAAAACACGTAAAACGCTTTGTAATTGCACACTTTTTTAAATCTGTCGAAGGGTCCGGTCTACAGTCGCCGGTCAATCGGTCGCCGGTCGCCGGTCAATCGGTCGCCAGTCTACAGTCTCCAGTCTTCGGTCTCCAGTCTTCGGTCATCGGTCGCCGGTCAATCTTCCTTCAATCTCTCATCGATCTTCCTTCGATCTTCCTTCAATCTATTCCCTCCAGAGCAGCGAACTATCGCCGTAACTAAGAAAGCGGAAACCGTTATCGAGGGCATACCGGTAAATCTGTCGCCAGTCATCTCCCACAAAAGCCGATATCAAAAGCAGAAGGGTGCTCTCCGGTTGATGGAAATTGGTCACCAGCGCATCGGCATACCGAAAGCGGTATCCCGGGGCGATAAGAATCTGCGTGGACGAAATCAATTGCTCCTCGCCGTGACGGTCCAGATAATCGAGAATGCTTTGCAAAGCAGTCTTCGGTGGAATCTCCTCGTCCGGTTCATACGGTTCCCATTGCGACACGGAGAGCTCGTGCGGCAGGGCGTCGGGACGGCGATATAATTTGGCGCCGATATAATACAGGCTCTCGACGGTGCGCAGCGATGTCGTTCCCACCACAATGGTTTTGCCGTTATGGGCAAGCAGCGAAGCGATGGCGTCGCGCGACACGGACAGGCACTCGGTGTGCATGCCGTGCCCTCCGATAGTGGGCGACTTTACCGGTTTGAACGTTCCGGCCCCGACATGCAACGTCACTTCGACCGTCGACAAACCCTTTTGCCGTAGTTTCTCCATCACTCCCGCCGTGAAATGCAATCCGGCTGTAGGCGCGGCGACCGAACCCTCGACGTGCGAGTACACCGTTTGGTAGGTTTCGTCGTCTTTTTCTTCCGACGCCCGGTTAAGATACGGCGGAATGGGCAGTTTCCCGGCAAACTCCAACACTTCCGAAAACGTAAACGAAGGATCGTTCCACGAAAACTCCACGGCGACTCCCGACGGGAAGGTTCCTTTCCGCCGGGCTACGAGTGTAAGCGAGCCCGCAGGCGATGCCACCTCCATTTGCAAGGATTCGTCTTTCCAGCGCTTCGCATTGCCGATCATGCACGACCACGCGCACCGCTCCCGTTGCTGAAAATTCACATTGTACTCTTCGGGCACCAAAGGGGACAGACAAAACACTTCCACCACGGCCCCCGTCGGTTTGCGAAAGAGCAAGCGCGCATGAATGACCCGGGTATTATTGAAAACAAGTAGGCTTTCCGGCGGAAGAAAAGCCGGTAAATCGCGAAAAACAGCGGTGGTGATCGTCCTGCCGGAATAAACTAATAATTTCGACGCATCGCGCGGCTCGACGGGATATTTGGCGATGCGCCCGTCGGGCAGATCGTAGTGGAAATCACCGATGCGAAGTTGTTCTATCTCTTCTTTTTTCATTTTTTTGGCTATCGTACGCCTTCTTTTTTCGGAATATTATATGAATAATCCGACAAAAATAGTCAACTTTGCAACACGGAACAAAAATAAGCAACGACGCAAAACCTTTTTATCTTATGAATTCGTTGCATACACAAAACAAAGCATAGAGCAAATGAATAAATTACAAACAGGCGACACGGTACGCTTCCTGAATTCGGTGGGAGGAGGAAAAGTAAAAGGCTTCCTCAACAAACAAGTGGTCATCGTTGAAGATGAAAACGGATTCGATGTCCCCGTACTAGCCTCGGAATGTGTGGTTGTCGCTTCCGAAGGAAATAAAAAACTCAGCGAAACCGAAACGGAAAACGAGCAGGCCGGGCAGAAGAAATCCTCGCCCGACTTGCCCCGGATAACCCCCGAAGACGATGAGCCCGCCGAAACGGTGGAAGGTGAAAAAATAACGGCCTGCCTGGCTTACCTTCCGACCGACGTAAAGACCCTCTCCAACACGTCGTATGAATGCTATTTCGTTAACGACAGCAATTATTACCTGTTCTTCACCTATCTCAGCCGCGAAAACAGCGCCTGGAAATGCCGCTATCAGGGTTCGGTGGAGCCCAACACCAAGATTTTCATGGAGGAGTTCGACAAAACGCAACTCAACGAGATCGAAAAGATTTGTGTACAGTTCATCGCTTTTAAACATCATAAACCGTTCGGTATCAAACAGCCCTATTCGGTGGAACTGGCTGTCGACACGGTGAAATTCTACAAGCTGCACAGTTTCCGGGAGAACGATTACTTCGATGAAGATGCGTTGGTGTATTATATCGCCCGCAACGATGTCCCCGAGCATCAACTGCTTGTCTCGGCCACCGACGTGCAGCGCGCCATCATCGAAAAAGAGCGCCCCGCTCCCGCCCGCCCGCGCAGGCAGCGCATCGAAAAGAAAGAGCAACAAGCGCCGTTGGTAGTCGATTTGCATATCGATCAACTGCTCGACACGACGGCGGGCATGACAAACGCCGACATGCTGGAATACCAACTGCAAAAGTTCCACGAGGCGATGGAAGCGCATGCGGCGGAGAAAAACGCCAAGATCGTGTTCATTCACGGAAAAGGCAACGGCGTATTAAAGAATGCGATATTAAAGGAATTACAAAACAAATACAAGAAATGCTACCATCAGGACGCATCGTTTCAGGAATACGGCTACGGGGCGACGATGGTGACCATCAAGTAAACACATTAGTAACAGACTAAACTTTCGCAGGTAATTTTGAAAGGTATCGGTTAAGGATCACCCGTCAACGGTCAAAAGACGGCAGACAATACAAAGTAAACCGGAGACCGGAGACTGAAGACCGGAGACCGGAGACTAAAGACCGGAGACTATAGCCTCCAAACGACCGGACAAAATGGCTTGCAGCCCGTAAATAACGAACAAAAGATGAAAAAAATAATCGTTTTTATTTTCGCTGCTCTTGTATTCAACAGTTGCGATGTATTAAATCAAATCGGAGGCGCCTATAACCTCTCTCAATGCGAATATAGCTACCGTTCGCTGAGCGATATCCAACTCGCCGGAATCAACCTGGGCAATGCCTCCAGCATCTCGCTGTCGAGCCTGGCGTCTATTTCGACCATATTGGCGGGGGGAAACCTTCAAGCCATCCCTTTTAACATGACGCTTAATATCGATGTGAAAAACCCCAACCAAAAAGCTGCGTTCCTCAATGCTCTCGATTACAGCATCGCGATTAACGAACTGGATTTTGCGCAAGGGAAAATCGATATCCCGTTCGACTTGGCTCCGAACGAAACCAAGACGCTTCCCATATCGGTAGGGGTCGACCTGAAAACCTTAATGAACCGTTATTCGCAGGAGCGGGTGGCGAAAGAGATGGGCGCTTTTCTGGGCATCATTTCCGATGAAACCAAGGTCACGGTGAAGCTTTGGCCCAAAGTGCTGGTCGGCGAAACGCCTATTAAGGTTCCGGCTCCCATCCCGTTGGAATTCACTTTCGGGGGTAAATAACCGTTTATGGCCAAGAACGATAAAAAAGAACGGCAGGAAGCGATCGCGCAAATACTCTCGCGGTCGGCTATAGACAGTCAGGACGAATTGTTGCATCATCTTTCACTCCTGGGCTTCGAGCCCACACAGGCCACGCTCTCGCGCGACTTTCGCGAAATGAAGGTGGCTAAAACGCCCGACGCCGCGGGAAACTACGTGTACCGTTTGCCTTCGATGCAACTGCCCCCTTCGCCGAGGGATAAACACGGCATGGTGATGCCATTCTTGCGGCAGGGAACATTGAATATCGAGTTCTCGGGACAAGTCGCCGTCATCAAAACACCTCCCGGATACGCCCGGGGGATTGCCTGCGATATCGAATCAAACAACATTCCGGGCATCATGGGCGCCATCCCCGCCGACAATACGCTGATGCTTTTGCTGCGCCCCACGGCCGACAAAGAGATCATCCTCCAATCCCTCAAAATTTTGTTTGTCCGTTCCTAAATATCATAGCCGATAGTGACCGCGGAACCGTTATGCAGCCGGTAAAAACCGGGCAATGACCGTCGAAACCGATTCAATGACCGTTCAGAGTGATTCAATGATTGCTGAGACTGCCTCAATGGCAGTTTTGGGTGTTTCGATGGTAGTTGAGCATGCTTCATTGTCAGTTTCGGATGACGTAATGGCAGCTTTGTATGCTTCAATGGCAGCTTCAGGTGCCTCAATGGCAGCTTTACATGCTTCATTGTCAGTTTTAGGTCGTGCAGCGATATCTTTAAGCGATGCAGCGGCATCTTTAGATGCTTCATTGACATCTCCAAGCCGTTCAATGATATCTTCAGGCGCTTCAGCGGCCTATTCCGGCCGTTCAATGAATAGCGACAACCGCACACCGGCCGATTTAGAAGGAGCGCCCGCCCAACAACGTTCTGCAAAGGCATCCGTCAATGGCAAATGGGTCGACCGTTCATTTTCCCGGACGCCAACGGGAGAAAATGCTGGGGCGTTTATAAAAGATCCCGTTCTGCTTGGTGCGCACATCTTCAATCACATAAAACAAGTTAGGGTCGAATTGGGTAAGCTTTTGGGCAATGCCTTTCATCTCCTTGCGTTCGATGACGGTTTCGATAATGTCGACCTTATCCACGGAGCCGGTTCCATGCACCAAAGTAGCTCCATGTCCGCACTCCTTCAGCAGCCGGATCACGTCCAAACCGTTCTTGTTGGTATAGATACGGCACAATACGATACCGAAAGCAATGCGTTGTTCGATGAGGATGCCGATAAAGTTGCCGGTGGCATACCCCGCCGCATACGACAGATAAGCGGTCATGTCGTTGGCTCGCGAGAGAATCTGGGAGATGACAACGACCCAAATGAACACTTCGAAGAATCCGATCAGCGGAGCCTTGTAACGTTCACCTTTCGAAACGAAGATAATACGCAGCGTCCCCAATGTCACATCGATAATCCTACCGAAGAAAATCATCAGGGGCAATAAATAAGGGGATTGGTCTAAAAAATCGAACATGAAAAATAATTTGCTAATTTGCTAATGTGCTAATGTGCTAATGTGCTAATTTGCTAATGTGCTAATTTGCTAATTGAATTATGGAATCGCCAATTTCCTCAGACAGCCGATAAAGGCGTCGATGTCTTCGTCGCTGGTGTCCCATGAACAGACCAGGCGCATCTCGCCGATGGAGTCGTCCCATTCGTAAAAGAAATAACGTTCGCGAAGGGCGTCCACGATTTCCCTTGGGATAATAAAAAACACGGCGTTCGCCTCTACAGGCCGCGTCACGCGCACACCGTCTATCGTAGCCATCGCGGATGCCAGGCGGCGCGCGGCGGCGTTCGAACGGCGGGCGTTTTCGAGCCAGAGGCCTTCCTCGATGTACGGAATGAATTGCGCCGACAGGTACCGCATCTTCGAGAACAACTGCGTCGCTTGCTTGCGGTAATACTTCAAATTCTCGGCAAACTCCGGCCGGAGAGGCACGACCGCCTCGCCCATCATCAACCCGTTCTTCGTGCCGCCGAATGTAAACAGGTCTACGCCGCAATCCACCGTCATTTCTTTCAACGAACACCCTACGGCGGCACAGGCGTTGGCGATACGCGTTCCGTCCATAAACAAATACATCTCGTGGCGGTGCGCCAATGCGGCTAAAGCCGACACCTCTTCGGGCGTATATACCGTTCCCAGTTCGGTCGATTGCGAAATGGCGATGACCTTCGGCTGCGAGTGATGTTCGAAGCCGAAACCGTGAATGAAAGGCGTTACGAGTTCGGGCGTCAACTTCCCGTCGTCCGCTGGGATTTCTTTTATCGAAGCGCCCGTCAGTTTCACCGGGGCGCCGCATTCGTCTACCGCAATGTGGGCGGTGTCGGCGCATAAAATACTGTGGAAAGGAAGCGTGCAGGCTTCGAGAGCAACGACATTCGCGCCCGTGCCGTTGAAAACGAACAGCGGGTGGAATGCATGGCCTTGCAGAAGCTCTTCCAGAGCCTCTTGAGCCTGACGGGTATAAGGGTCGTCGCCATAAGCGAGCACATGGTCGGCATTTGCGTCGAAAAGGGCTTGCATGATGCGCGGATGCACGCCCGAATGATTATCACTACCAAAACTTCTCATATTCTATTTATCGAATCGGTTGCAAAGATACAAAAGAAAACAATTCGCTAATTCCCTAATTCCCTAATTCCCTAATTCGCTAATTCGCTAATTTGCTAATTTGCTAATTTGCTAATTCGCTAATTTGCTAATTATTTATGGCAGGTTGGCGAGTAAGAACTTGCGGATATCTTGCACCGGGACACCCCGCCGCAAGGCATAATCTTCCATCTGCGCTTCCGATATGGGCCCGATGGCGAAGTATTTCGACAAAGGATGTCCGAAAAAGAATCCGCTTACCGAAGCGTTGGGGAACATCACGCCGTTTTCGGTGAGCGAAATGCCGATCTCCTTTGAGTCGATGAGGTCATGCAGCAGGAAATTGGCCGATTGATCGGGAATGGACGGATATCCTACCGCCGGACGGATGCCTTGATATTTCACGGAAAGCATTTCCGCGATGGTCAGGTTTTCGTCCGCCGCATATCCCCAATATTCGCGCCGCATGCGGGCATGCAGCCATTCGGTAGCGGCTTCGGCAAGGCGGTCGAGCAGCGATTTGACCAGCAAAGAGGCATATTCGTCGCCTTCGTCTTCGTACATCTTCAGCAGCGGGTCGGCTCCGGCTCCCCCGGTAACGGCAAACGCCCCGATATAGTCTGTTTTGCCGGACGAAGCGGGGGCGATGAAATCGCTCAGGCACACGTATTCGTTTTTATCGGTTCTTTTTTGCTGGCGAAGCATCGGGAATGCCTTCCCGTCGATAAACACCGTATCGTTTTCGCTATACGCTTCGTAGATTCCGTAAACCGCACGGATGTAGCCGGCGTTGCTTTTCGCCAACTTGCCCAGAAACTCACGGGCATCGTCGTAGAGTTTGGCGGCTTCGCGCGCTTTAGCCCGTTCCTCGTCGCGAAACGAGGCATACCATTGGGCGCGGCAATGTTCGCAATCGTGAATGGTGCTGAGGCTGGCAAACTTGGCCGAAATCTTCCAGCTATGGAAGAAGAATTTCCAGTCGATATAGGGAATAATCTCCTTCACATCGATATGCGGCAACACCTGCCGTCCGGTTGTGAGCGGCGGAGCCGGCGTAAAGCGCTCCCAATCGATACGGAACGGATTGCGCCGCGCTTCTTCCAACGACACCAAATCGATTTTCTTCTCCAAGGCGCTTTCCCGCAGCACGCGGTATTCTTCGCGCACCGAGGCGCAATAGCCCACCGACGTTTCGGGATTGAGCAGTTTCGCCACAGCGGCGGGGCTTTGCGAAGCATCCTTCACATACACCACCGAGCCGTTGTCGTACTTCGGATCGATTTTCAGCGCCGTATGCAATTTCGAGGTGGTGGCGCCGCCGATAAGCAGCGGAATATGGAATCCGGCTTTTTCCATCTCGTTGGCCACGATGCTCATCTCTTCGAGCGAAGGCGTTATAAGTCCGCTGAGGCCCACAATGTCAGGCTTTTCGCGCCGCACCGCCTCGATAATCTTTTCGGGCGGAACCATCACGCCTAAGTCCACAATTTCATAGTTGTTGCACGCGAGGACAATCGATACGATATTCTTGCCGATATCGTGCACATCTCCTTTCACGGTAGCCAGTATAATTTTGCCGGCTTTGCGCACATCGGGCGACGACGCTTTCTCGGCCTCGAGGGTCGGTTGCAGGACGGCCACCGCCTTTTTCATCGTACGGGCGGCCTTTACCACCTGCGGCAGGAACATCTTCCCCGAGCCGAAGAGGTCGCCCACACGGTTCATGCCCGACATCAACGGCTTGTCGATAATATCCACTGCGCGCGGATAGGTGGCCAGCGCCTCCGTGATATCTTCCTCCATAAAATCGCCGATGCCTTTCACCAGCGCATAACTCAACCGTTCGTCCAACGGCAGGCTGCGCCATTCCTGCACTTTTTCGTGCTCGGGCTCGAGATTCTTCTCGTTCTTCACGCGCTCGGCGTATTCCATCATGCGTTCGGCGGCATCGTCGCGGCGGTCGAGCACCACATCCTCCGCCAGCTCTTTCACATCGGCGGGAATATCTTCATAAATCACCGATTGGGCGGGATTGACGATTCCCATGTCCATTCCGGCGCGGATAGCGTGGTAGAGAAACACCGAATGCATCACCTCGCGGATATAATCGTTTCCCCGGAACGAAAACGACAAGTTGCTCACCCCGCCGCTCACCTTCGCGCCCGGAAGGTTCGCCTTAATCCATACGACCGCTTCGATAAAATCGACGGCATAATGGCGGTGCTCGTCCATACCGGTGGCGATGGCGAGAATGTTGGGGTCGAAGATGATGTCCTGCGGATCGAAACCGTTGCCGGTCAGCAGGCGATAGGCGCGGCTGCATATTTCAAGGCGCCGCTCGTAACTCGCCGCCTGCCCCGTTTCGTCGAAAGCCATCACGATGACGGCCGCCCCGTAGCGCTGCACCAGTTCGGCATGACGGAGAAATTCAGCCTCTCCGTTCTTCAGGGAAATCGAATTGACGATGCTCTTGCCCTGCGTGCATTTCAATCCGGCTTCGAGCACCTCCCATTTCGAAGAGTCGATCATCACCGGAACGCGCGCCACATCGGGATCGGACGCAAGCAGGTTCAGGAAGTTGGTCATTTCTCGGGCGCCGTCGAGCAGTCCTTCATCCATATTCACATCGATGACCTGCGCGCCGTCGTCCACCTGTTTGCGGGCAATTTCGAGGGCTTTTTCGTAATTCTTTTCGCGGATAAGGCGCAGGAAGCGGCGCGAGCCGGCCACGTTGCACCGTTCGCCGATATTCAGGAAATTGAGTTCGGGCGTCACCTTCAGTTCTTCCAGCCCGGCTAAGCGAAGGTAAGGCGCCGGAGCCGGCGGGACATGGGGCTTTTTGCCCGGCACCAACTCGGCGTAGCGGGCGATGTGGTCGGGCGTGGTGCCGCAGCATCCCCCGATGATATTCACCAATCCTTCGTCGATGAACTCTTTAATTTGAGGCGCCATCACGTCGGGCGTCTCGTCGTATTCGCCCAACTGGTTCGGCAGTCCGGCATTGGGATAAGCGCTTACGAAGAATGGCGAAATACGCCCCAACTCCTTTACATAAGGCTTCATATCCGATGCGCCGAACGAGCAGTTCAGCCCGATGGCTAACGGCTTGGCGTGGCTCACCGATGCAACAAACGCTTCCAGCGTCTGCCCCGACAGCGTGCGGCCGGCTTTATCCGACAATGTCACCGACAGGATGATAGGCGTTTCTTTTCCCGTTTCGGCGGCCACTTCCTCGGCGGCGAAGATCGCCGCTTTGGCGTTGAGCGTATCGAAAATGGTTTCGATGAGCAGGAAATCCACGCCGCCCTCCACCAATGCTTCGATCTGCTCTTTATACGCCACCTTAAAATCGTCGAACACGGCGGCCCGGTACATGGGGTTTTCGACATCGGGACTCATCGAGGCGGTCTTGTTCGTCGGCCCGATCGAGCCGGCTACAAACCGCGGCTTGTCGGGCGTGCGGGCGGTAAAGTCGTCCGCCGCACGGCGCGCCAATCGAGCCGAAGCGAGATTGATTTCCCGCACCAGATGTCCCATTTGGTAATCCTGCATGGAAATGGTCGTAGAATTGAACGTGTTGGTTTCGATAATGTCGGCGCCCGCCTCGAGGTATTCGCGATGAATGGCATCGATGACATCAGGGCGCGTGAGCGAAAGCAAGTCGTTATTGCCTTTCTGCAACGTTTCCACATTTTTAAAGCGTTCGCCGCGATACGCCTCTTCCTGAAGCTTGTATCGTTGTATCATCGTACCCATCGCCCCGTCGAGGATGAGGATACGTTGGCGCAGTATACCGAATATATCCATGAATGATTCCCTATTCAATCTTTAAATAATCTGTCTCCAGTCTCCGGTCTCCAGTCTCCGGTCTCCAGTCTCCGGTCTCCAGTCTTCAGTCGCCGGTCGCCGGTCGTCAGTCCCGGTCTCCGGGTCTCCTCGTCACCTTGTCTCCCTGTCTCTCTGTCCCTTTGTCTCCCTGTCTACCTGTCTACCTGTCTCCCTGTCTCCCTGTCTCCCCGTCTCCCTGTCTCCCCGTCTCAATTCTCCCCTCCGAATTCCATCAGGTAAGCCTTGATAAAGTCGTCAATATCGCCGTTCATGACTCCCGTCACGTCCGACGTTTGATAATTGGTGCGGTGATCCTTTACGCGGCGGTCATCGAAAACATAACTGCGGATCTGCGACCCCCACTCGATCTTCTTCTTTCCCGCCTCGACCTGCGCCTGCGCCACACGACGCTTTTCGAGTTCGATATCATACAATTGCGAGCGCAGCAAACGCATAGCGTTCTCCCGGTTGCCCATCTGTGAGCGGCTCTCGGTATTTTCTATCACGATCTCCTGCTCCTCGCCCGTATCGGGATCCTTATACATATAATGCAGCCGCACGCCGGTTTCCACCTTATTGACGTTCTGTCCGCCCGCACCCGATGACCGGAATGTATCCCAACTCAAATTGGCCGGATTGATCTCGATCTCGATGGTATCGTCGACCAGAGGCACCACGAACACCGATGCGAAAGAGGTCATGCGTTTGCCTTGGGCGTTGTACGGCGACACGCGCACCAGGCGATGCACACCGTTCTCGCTTTTCAGGAAACCGTATGCCATGTCGCCTTCCACTTGCAACGTAGCGGTCTTGATGCCGGCATCGTCGCCATCCTGCCAGTTCGTAATGGTGGTCTTGTACCCTTTGCTTTCGCACCAACGCTGATACATGCGGAAAAGCATCGACGCCCAATCCTGGCTTTCGGTTCCACCCGCGCCGGCATTCACTTTCAGCACCGCTCCCAATTGATCTTCCTCGCGGCGAAGCATATTTTTCATCTCCAGGTCTTCGATCAACCGCACCGCACGGGCGTATGCTTGATCGACTTCCTCTTCGGAAACGATTCCTTCTTTGACAAAATCGAACGCCAATTGCAATTCCTCGGCTGCCGATTTCACTTCGTTATACGACTTGATCCAGCCCTTCAGTTCGCGGACGACCTTCATTTGTGCCTCCGCCGTCTTGGCATCATTCCAAAATTCGGGCGATTGCGTTCTTAATTCTTCTTCTTCCAATTGGATAGTCTTTGCATCGATGTCAAAGATATCCCCTCAGCGCATGCTCGCGCTCCAACACATCTTTAAGTTGGTCTGTCGTTATCATAAGTTATAAAATTTAGAATCTGTTTAAATTTCTTTCGCCTTCAAAAAGTTTCTTTTTTGTATTCTTCTTCCTCTTATTTGGCTCAAACAGCCCGCTATTATCGCCAAAACAAGAAAGAACACTGCTAAAAAATAATTCTTTTTGAATCGCGAAGAATCGTTTAATTAAAGCCTTTCGCAAGAAATTTAAACAGTTTCTCAGTTTTTTTTTGTGAGAGTGTGTTTCCTCCGAAAAGAGGATTACACAGAGAAGCGCGGAAGGCGTCACAGAGTTGTTTTCTCTGCGTTCTCTGTGAAACCTCCGCGTAACTCTGTGTAAATATCAACGCTGAATTTTCGGAGCGCACTCAAGAGCGCAAAAGTAAGGAAAAAACGCCAATCGGGCAAATAACGTTTTATTGTGCGATGCGCAGTGTTTGTCCGGCTTGCAAGACCGCGCCCAGTTGCGGGTTCCACATTCGCAACTGGTCTATGGTACATCGATAGTGTCGCGAAATAGAGTAAAGAGTCTCGCCCATTTTCACCTCATGCGACAAAAAAGCGCCGGGCTCATGATCCGGAATCGATTGTTCGGCAGGCTTCGGGAGAGTCGAATCATCTCGAATGACCGCTTGTTTGACGATCGCGACAATCGTATCGGGAGGGGTTTCAATCGGCTTTTTACGGTGGGCGGCCTGTTCGTTTTTAAGGGGATCCGTTTGTACCAGGATAACCGGCTCGGAAGCATCGGCGGAGCGTGGCGCATCTGAAACGGGAGAAACGGCCGCAACGGCATGTTGATCGGCCGCAGCAGGTGTAAATACAGTCATCTTTTTCGGATCGTCCATCGGTTTTCTTTCCTTGGCCGACGGCGCGGACGAGGGTTCCTTATCCTTCTCTTTCCGTTCATACGCCGCGAGGGTCCGGTCGTCCAATATCCTTCCTCCCCGCAAATACCGGGAAGCATAATAAGCTTCTTCCGACGAGGAGACAATGACTCCGTATTGGGTGGAGGCATGGATGAATTTGAACTCGCCGTTGCCTCTTGTTTCCGTAACGATGCCGACATGCCCCACATTTCCGTTGTGCCGGCGGCCTTCGAAGAAAACCAAATCGCCCTTGGTCAGATCTTTTTTACGACGGATAGAAGGTACTTGCCGGTCTTGTCCGGAAGAACTCGGACTGAGTGTATATCCGAATTTCCGGAAAACATAAGAAGTGAAGCCGGAACAGTCGAATGAATTGGGTCCTTTACCCGCATACCGGTAAGGTTTACCGATATACTTCTTACCGTAATCGATAATTTCATTCTGTAAACCGAATGATCCCTTCTTGGCGGTGGCCGCCTTCTTGCTCGTTCCGCAAGAAGCGAAAGCTACTACCGTAAAGATAAGTATGGCGATTTTTTTATACACAATATTACTTTAACTATCGGGATTTGAACGAATCGTTGACTTTTTGATGTGGTAAAAGTAATGAATTTGGATGAACGGACGATCTCTTTCGCCTGATTTTAACAATAAATAAAGATTTATTAAAGATATCTTGCACAAAAACGAACGATGTTGAAAGCAAATCATGTATTTTTGGGCATAAAAAACAGATCATGCAGGAATTAAAAAACATTATCTTCGATTTCGGAGGTGTTCTCATCGATTGGAACCCGCTTTACTTATATCATAATGTGTTTAAAAGCAAGGAGGAGATGGAATATTTTCTTCGGGAAATCTGTTCTCCGGAGTGGAACATTCAACAGGATGCCGGCCGCCCGTTAGCCGAAGCGACGGCTCTGTTACAAGCGGAACATCCGGAATACCGCGAGCAGATTACCCTGTTTTACGACCGGTGGGAAAAAATGCTGGGAGGCGAAATAGAGGAAAACGTCCGCTTAGTGAAGCCGTTGAGTGAGAAATATCCCGTATACGGCCTCACGAACTGGTCGAGTGAAATGATTCCGGTTGCGTTTAAACGATATGACTTTTTTCGGTATCTGAAAGGGATCGTGGTGTCGGGAGAGGAAAAAGTCGCCAAACCCGATCCCCGGCTTTATCAAGTGCTTTTAGACCGGTACAATCTGAATGCAAGCGAGTCGCTTTTTATCGACGACAATGCCCGCAACATCGAGACGGCCCGGCAAATGGGCTTCCAAACGATTCATTTCACCGAAAGGGTCAATCTCGAAAAGGTATTGAAGGAAATGAACGTGTTGTAAAAGCAACCGGTTAAGATATCTCTTCCCCGGTTGCTCATGAACGATGTCATTTTACTTCCGGACGGCTGAATTCTATCGGTAATTTGCCCATAGACGTATCGGCCGTACCTTTTATCCGGCCTTTCTCCTTCCAGATCACGACATGGACACTCTCACCGACATCCACGGTCGTCGTCAGTTTGCCATCGACTTCTTTCAATTCCTGATCCTTCAAATTCAAAGCCGAACTCTTGACGTCGGCAAAGGATTTTCCTTCGACTTGCTTTACCGTCACCTGATAATCCTGATAACCATAAGGCGCTCCTACAACTCTCACCGTCCAAACTCCTTGAACGGACTTCGTTAAATCATTCGCATTTAGTGTGATGCAAACACCCAATAACAATAATACCATGAATAAAAATCTTGTTTCTTTCATTTTGAATCTATTTAATTAAACCGTTAAGTATTCTCTGATTATCACCCGGCAAAATCTTCATTGAGAAATGTCCGGAGTGTTCTTCTGTTCGATTTGTCTTATCACTTTACAAGGATTTCCGAAGGCAACGACATTCGCCGGAATATCTTTCGTAACGACACTCCCCGCGCCTATAACCGAATGATCACCGATATTCACTCCGGGGAGAACGACCACATTTCCTCCCAACCAGACATTGTTGCCGATGGAAATCGGGCGGGCGTATTCAAGGCCTTCGTTCCTTTGAGCGGCATCGAGCGGATGGACTGCCGTATAAAAGCTACAATTAGGACCGATAAAAATGTTATCGCCTAAGGTTACTTTTGCTTCATCCAATATCACAAGGTTGTGATTGACAAAAATAGTATTTCCGAATTCGATGTTATAGCCATAATCACACCAAAAAGGAGGTTCTATGGAGATATTTTCTTTGGAATTCGGGACGAGTTGTTTTAGTAATTCCTTTCTCCGCTTTATATCCGAACTTTTTGTTTGGTTATACTCGAGACAACGATCTTTGCAAACCGCTCTTTCTCTTAATAATTCTTCGTCATAGTTTGCGTTATACAAAAGCCCTTGCAAACATTTTTCTTTTTCAGTCATTATCCGGTCGATTTATAAAATTCAAGACTTTCTTATGAACGGATTTTTTGATAAGATTGTTTCGCGCTCGAAGGATTTATTCTTCGTAATATTCATACTTCCGTACAGAACTCATTGCGGAACTACGTAAAGATAATTCACTTGTTTGCAGGAGACATGTACTTCTCATTTTGTTCGTGTTGCATTTGTATGGCGAAATGATAAAAATCCAAGCCGGAATCCTCGTCGAGACAACCTTTTTCGAGATAATAACACAAATCGTCGCAATCCTCGCGATAACATTCAAAAGCAGCTCCGACGGCTATTCCATAACGGTTCCATCCTTCGGCATCCAACTCGTCGAGCGAAGCCTTGAAATATTTGAACAGGGTGGGTTGGACGACTTCTATAAAAGCTGATTTCAAGCCGTTAAGATACTCGCAGGCCTCTATTTCTTCCTGATTATCTTCTTCCACCCATTGCGTCAACACCTCATCGGGGATATCCTTCAAAAAACGGAAATCTTCCTTCGTTTTAAGTTTCGGCACACGCGGGCGGGCGTAAAACGTCACATATCTCTCGTATTTTTCCGGAGGATTATACGGTTGTCCTTCGGAAATATGTTGGAGTTCCCGGAAGATATCCGAAGCGATCGAATTGGCAGCCATATCGGCAATATCTATGATATACCGTGTCAACCCAGGCTTTCCGGGCACATCGAGTTCGGGATATTGCTTTAGGGTATGTTCGATAAGAGCCTCCCGCAACTCGCTTCTTGCGGGGTCGATAATCTCGATAAAAGGGCTTAGCAGTTCGAAACTCGAATCCAGCAGTTCCTGAATTTTTTCGGGAAAAGCATCCCGTATTTCGCCGTACTCGTATTTGTTCCGGCGGAATCGCTCTCTATCAAACCGGGCATTGTCTATTGTTTTCATCTTTTTGCTTCTGTTTTTATCGAATAATTTGCCGGCTTATTTTTTACCCCCGGAAAGTTTATAAGCCTCCCTTTGCTCTTTATCTGTTTTGAGGGCGAAACGATGAAAGTCCAAGCCGGGATGTACGTCGAGCAATCCGTCTTCGAGATAACCGGCCAAATCGCGGCAGTCGTCGGAATAAAGTTCGAAAGCATTTCCGACGACGATGCCGTAGCGGTTCCATCCGTCAACGTCCAACTCATCGAGCCCTTCTTTGAAATGCTTGAACAGGATGGGTTGCACGGTTTCGATAAATGCCGATTTCCGGCCGTTGACTTCGTTACAGTAAGCTATTTCATCGTCATTATCCTCTTTGACCCACTGTTGTATCATCTCTTCGGTTATTTTACCCGATTTCGAGACTCTGTAGTTATCGCCGTTTTCCAATTTCGGGATGCGCGGACGACAGAAAAACGCGACATGATCTGCAAATTTTTCCGGCATGTAATACGGTTTTCCTTCGCGGATATTCTTGAGTTCTTCGTAGAGATCGGCCGCGAGGAAATCAGCGGCCATCAACGCGATCTCATCGATGCATTCGTCGAGATAAGGTTTCCCGGCAACATCGAGTTGGGGATATTGCCTCTTCGTATGTTCAATGAGCGCATCCTGTAGGTCATACTTTGCAGGCTGGATAATTTCGACTCGGGCATGGAAAAAATCCATGATCCAGTCCCCTTTTTCTTTTAAATCATCGGGAAAATACTTCCGCAATTTGTAGTACATGTACCGCATATCGAGATATTCGTCCCGGTCTATCTTGCCTTTATCCGGAGTTTTTGCCATCTTCGTATCGTATTTAAAAAAATGACGGAGGTTATTCGTTTCATCTTTCCTGAGCGATATTCCCCCGAGAGATATCTTGTTTTAATCTTCTGAGAGCAGCTATCCTTATCCATCCGCTGAAAGGCCTGATGAAGAACCAATAAACAGAAAACCGACGATGAAATCAATATCGCTTTCAGGATGAAGCCCTTCGTTCAGGACGGATCCGAAAGCATATAAAGATTTCACTTTATGCTTTTTACATAATACAACAATATCTGATAAATAGGTCTCTAATCGTTTCATCTTTTAGTATCATTTCAAGCAGCGGAATCTATTTAGCCGGTTATATATACCCGGACGGATCTTACGAGAGGATGATCCTTAAAGGTTTTATAGATGCAATACTTGAAGAAATAGAGAAAATCGGCTATTCCTTCCGTTATGATTTTTCCATATCCAATGTAAAAAAGAAAACAGTTAAAATCGATACGAATACTCGGATAAAAAGCTTTCGGAATAGTGATGTAATCATATCCGGCGAACCGATCATATTGAAAAGCAGCGTTGTTTTTCTCTTCTGCCAAATCCAACCATCTCGCAGACGGCATTTCACGGAGTTGCTTCAGAAGGGAGAGGTATTCCTTTTCATCTTTTCTTCTGTAAAGAATGGGGTACAATACCTCTAAAAACGGTATCAAACCCTTTTCGAGCGACTGTCCTTTTAAAGTGAACAAAAATTCTTCGTCCGCCTCCGCCTCATCATACAAGTTTAGATCAAATAGCAGTTCCCGTTCAATCCCTTGCCGCAGTTCTTCGTTTGAAATCTCTTGTTTGCGTATTTCATCAAGAGAAATACTCATCGTGTGCGCCAAACCCAATGCCAAATATTGTCCCATTTCTTTTTATTGTAATAAATGCCCAAATTTACTTCTTTTTTCCTGAAAATAACTCGTTTACACCAACTATATCGGTGCAAATTTTGTTAATTTATTGGCAGGAGTCTCGATTCCCCATCTGAATTCCGCATCAATAGCCGGAATGAAGATTTCTCTGCACTCATGGATATTCTTTTCCGGATACTGATGGATAATTTCCATGCCTAAGGTCGTTATTTTCCGCCTGACTAACCTGTTTTTCCGGTTTTAATTTCATGATGCAAAAAATCGTACACATAACCGGAACTTTGCAGATATAGCCCCGAACGCTCATCAAGCAACTTGGAATATGTGTCGGAATGGTAAAGCTTGTGAAAAGCTTCCGGCAAACTAAGCCGATAGTCTTCCATCAAATATTCAATCAAGTCTTTGGTGATTGCTTCTATCAAAAACTGTTTATCCGTCATATTCTTTTCAATGTTTGAATAGCCCGTTGCGTACCAAAAAAATATTGCAAGGTTATTCCTTTTATATATTTCAACCGTTTGAGTAAAATACTCATATCAATATAGTTTTCATTGTATAAGCGAATCTGCACCCCTACTTTATCATCGGCAATCGGGCCAATAACTATATCATAATCATGAACAAATTTTCTGTTGGTCCGGTTTCTGTTAGCCACGACAAATTCGGCCCATTCTTTCGTATATTCATCAAATCGCAAGACATGCAAACGGCCGGCAGTGAGATTTTTTTCGTCAAATTCATATACATTGAGGGTTTCTGTTCCGACTTCTGTTTGTATTACTTTCTGCGATGCCATTGCCCATGCCTGCTCTTCATTGTCGGAGAGATAAAATCCTTGTCCGAAATCTTTATGTGGTTTGGATTTAGACAAATCGATTGTATCGATCCGCATGTTCGATCCGTGATACAATTTCATGCCAAAGCCCCTCCTTGACGTTTACAGTAATCCGTCACATCATCCACGGCATCTTCTATCGAAAACTGGTGTTCGGCTTCGTAACTATTATCCAGAAATGCGATGCCTTTATAAAAATACAAATAACTGAATGCCTGCCGCGAAGAAAGGCCATACCGATCGGCAAATTCAGAAATACAGGCAATCATATATTCGATTTTATTTTTTACTTCCTTATCCATAATCCTTCGCTCTGTTTATCAACGACAAAGTTAGGATAAATCCAGATGTAAAACAAATTCACGCAGAATATACCGCGTCTCGTCTTCATCTCCACAAAAATCTTCTTCCGAAGCCCCTTTCGGAGCGATTACCACTTCGACTTTTCAAAATCTTCCACACACGCCTGCGACATCCAGTTGGCAAGCGCTTGCCGATTATTGTTCAACACAATCCGGCGGCGGTCGGACTCATTCTGAATGTTTCCTACTTCAATCAATAACGAAGGCACTTTCAAATTACGCAACGTATACAATCCCCGATATTCCACGAAACCGCCGAAACCGCGCCCCGGCTGATGCGTATCATACTTCATACGGAACAAATCGCGCATGCCCGTGGCCAGCGTTTGAGCATGCCGGTTGTCGGAATGATAAAAAAACACGTCGAGGCGTTTGCCCTGGTTACGGCTGTCGACATGCAGTTCGATGGTGCGGAAATAATCGAATTTGTTTTGATCGCGTTCATATAAGCCGTTCACCTTATTCACCCGTTGGCGCAGGCGATCGAGTTGATTTTTCGGGATAGGGTCGCCCATGCACGTCTCGTTATAACGGTTATTCAGATAACGATCGTCCCGGATACCATCGTCCGGATCTTGAATGATGACATACACGGTCGCCCCTTCCATCATCAGGTTACGGGCAAGGCGCAAGGCGATGTCATAGGCATATTCGTCTTCGTGCAACTCACGCCCGTCCACTCGCGCCACCGCTCCCGGATCGGGGCCTCCATGCCCGCCTATAATATAAAAGCAGGCATTCTTAAGCCGTTGGGACCGGACGGAGATATCCTGATAGGCTTTTCCGAATATCGATACGTCGACCGGTTGATAAACCGGCTCCAGCGGCGGATACACATCGCCGGGATGTAACAGCGGTATCAGATACACCGTTCCCAGTTCCAATCCGCCCCGGTCGTTGAACCGGCCGGTATTCAGGTCGGTGAATTCGCGCACATACGATGTATCGACCCTGTTCCAGCGGCGCAAAAACGAATAAACGCCATCGCCTTCAATAGGATAAGCCATATCCTGAGCCTGCATGTTACTCGAAAGGAGCACACAAAAAACAAACACGTAAAACCAATTTCGATCAAACTTCATAGAACACATACATTATTGTTAGCCGGCTACATGCCGTCTAACGGATCAAACAGTCCCCGCTCTTCTTTATCGGTCAAATCCCAGAAAACAGATAGACCGGAAAAACTTTTTCATACAAAAATACGAATTTACACGCCTTCCAAACGGTCGCTCCACGATTATAAGACATTTTAACTGTTTTACGGCTTTTTTCTCGCCCGTATCCTTTACCTTTGCACTCAACATAAACTCGTGGACAGATTTGACTGCTTGCAACCACCGAAAAAAATGCTAAAACGACTGCTTCCGCATTCCTTTTCTTTCCTTGCTCCGGTTTCGATCGTCCTTTGTTTATGATACATTCATCATTAACAAAACAACCTATATATGAACTATTTATTTACATCCGAGTCGGTATCGGAAGGACATCCCGACAAAGTGGCCGACCAAATATCGGATGCCTTACTCGACTGGTTTCTAGCCTACGATTCCAACTCTAAGGTCGCTTGCGAAACATTAGTCACCACCGGGCAAGTGGTGCTGGCCGGTGAAGTGAAATCCAAAGCTTATGTGGATGTGGCCGAAGTGGCGCGCGACATCATCGCCGGCATCGGCTATACTAAAAGCGAATATCAATTCGAAGCCCGTTCCTGCGGCGTATTTTCGAGCATCCACGAACAGTCGGAAGACATCAACCGGGGTGTCGACGGCAAAATCGATCCGCTCGACCAGGGGGCCGGCGACCAGGGGATGATGTTCGGCTATGCCACCAACGAAACGGATAATTACATACCGCTGCCGCTCGACTTGAGCCACACTTTGTTGCGCGAACTGGCATCCATCCGCAAAAACGAATCGAACCTCATGCCTTACCTCCGTCCCGACTCCAAGTCGCAGGTCACCATCGAATATTCCGAAGACGGCACGCCCCTGGGCATCGACACCATCGTCCTTTCCACGCAGCACGACGATTTTATCGCTCCCGCCGACAACTCTCCCCGTGCACAAGCTGAAGCCGACCTGGCCATACAGGACAAAATTCGCCGCGATGTCATCGAAATCCTCATCCCGCGCGTCCGAGAAAAGTATAAACAGCGCAAGGATGTATATGCCCTTTTCAGCGACGACATCAAGTACTACGTCAACCCTACCGGCAAATTCGTTATCGGCGGTCCGCATGGCGACACGGGACTTACCGGGCGAAAGATTATCGTCGACACCTACGGCGGAAAAGCTTTGCACGGCGGAGGCGCCTTTTCGGGGAAAGACCCGTCGAAAGTCGACCGTTCGGCCGCTTATATGGCGCGCTACATCGCCAAGAACCTCGTTGCCGCCGGCGTGGCCCCCGAGATACTCATTCAGGTCGCTTATGCCATCGGCGTGGCGCAACCCATGAATGTCTATGTAAACACGTTCGGAAAAAGCAACGTCTCCCTCTCCGACGGGGCTATTGCAGCCAAAGTGAAAGAGCTTTTCGATCTGCGCCCCAAGGCGATTGAAGACCTGCTGAAACTACGCAATCCTATTTATTTGGAAACGGCTTCCTACGGACACTTCGGCCGGCAACCGCAGACGGTTACCAAAACGTTTGCCTCGCGCTATATGCCCGAACCCGTTGTAAAACAAGTCGAACTGTTTACTTGGGAAAAACTCGATCAGGTCGAAAGAATCAAAAAAGCTTTCGGCTTGTAACGACGTCTTCCCGTCAGACGGGATGTGTAACTTTACCGAGGGCGTCACTTGAAGCGGACACCCTCGGTATCCATACAATTATTATCCGAAAAAAATGGAATCCTCTTCTACTCCTTCCTCTCCGTTTCGCGTAGTGGTCTACTGCGCGTCAAGTTCTTATATCGATAAACGGTATACCGATGCCGCCACGCGTCTCGGCCAACTGCTGGCCGAAAAGCACATCACCTGCATCACCGGTGCCGGCAAGCAAGGACTGATGGGCGCCGTGAACGATGCCGTCCTTCAACATGGCGGACAAGCCATCGGCATCATTCCCCGTTTCATGGTCGATTCGGGTTGGTGTCACTCCCGCCTGAGCGAATTGCAGGTTACCGAAACCATGCACATCCGCAAATCGAAAATGGCCGGAATGGCCGACGCCGCCATCGCCCTGCCCGGCGGAATGGGCACCCTCGAAGAGCTCGCCGAACTCATTACCTGGAAGCAATTGGGCCTGTACAAAAACCCCATCGTCATTCTAAACATCGACGGATATTACACTCCCCTGCTCGATTTCTTCGAAAAGATGATCCGGGAGCAATTCATGCCTTCCCTCTATCGCGATCTATGGTTTGTAGCGGCCTCCCCCGAAGAAGCGGTCGAGGTACTGCAAAAAATACCTGCCTGGGATACCTCAATTTCCAAATATCCCAAAAAAGAATTGTAAATTTGCAGCAAATTCATCGTTATACGTGTTTCAAAACATTCCATATACGCCCGTTGCAGACAGTTTGTCTTTCTTTTTAAGAAAAGATGTGCCTGCGTCGTCTACCGTTCCGGCTTTTCCTCAATTCCCCGGAACCAGTTCCCCGTTAGGGGCCGATTCTACACGCCTGCTTTCGGGAAACGATTTCGCCACCCATGCAACCTACGCTATGAACGGCGGCTACGAAGGCATTCCCCTTCCGTTATCACATGCCACGGCGGGCATTCTTTTCCTCATTTTTATGGCGTTTTTCGTCGTTTCTGCTTTTTTGATGCGGAAAGAAGGATCGGCCTTATATGCCAGCTTCAAGAGCGTACTTTCCTCCAGGTCACACAATCGGTATATTTATAAAGAACAAATAACGACCGGCGAAATCTGGGGGGAGATATTTTTAATACTGCAAACAGGTACGTTAAGTACCATCGTGCTGTTTATGTATTCATTACAGAACGGGCTATCGGCTTTTCCCGCCCGTTATCAATATTTTTCCATCCTCGTGTTTTTTGTGGCGATCGGAATATTCTTTGCCGTCAAATACCTTCTTTACAGGCTCTTCGGATACCTCCTCAACGGACATTCGACCAATGAATGGGCCGAACGCTATTTCCGCCTTATCGAAATCATGGGCGTTATCGTTTTTATACCGGCTTTGGTTTTGGTTTATTTACATGAGTTCAATCAATTAGCGCTTCATTCACTTATTATAATTTTTTTTATAGGGCGAATCGTCATCATCGCCGAAACGTTATATTTTTTTGTTAAAAACAAAGTAGGTTTTCTATATTTTATTGCGTACCTTTGCGGCGTGGAATTCGTACCATATTTATACCTGTATAAAGGTGCTGTTTCACTTGTAAACATTATAGGTAGCATTGCATTATGAACGTACGGAAAGTAAAGAAAATTCTAATTTCTCAACCCAAACCGAGTAGTGAAAAGTCTCCATATTACGACATAGCGGAGAAATTTAATGTGGAAGTTATCTTTCGTCCCTTCATCAAAGTAGAAAGATTAACATCCAAAGAATTCCGCCAGCAACGTATAAATATATTAGATTTCACGGCAATCATCTTCACCTCCAAGACCGCAATCGATCATTTCTTTTCCCTTTGCGAAGAATTGAAAATCGCTATCCCCGATACAATGAAATATTTCTGCATATCGGAATCGATAGCCCTATATCTTCAAAAATATATCGTTTACCGGAAACGGAAAATATTTTTTAGTCCTACCCGGAAAATAGAAGGACTGAACGGCGCTTTCGCGAAAAACCTCAAAGAGAAATTTCTCTTTCCCGTCCCGGAAGAACACAATGAAGAATTTGCCAACTTCCTCGACGAAAAGAAGATCGATTACACCAAAAGTGTGATGTACCGCACCGTCAGCAACGACTTCGAAGAGGGGGAAACACTCGATTGTGATATGATGCTTTTCTTCAGCCCTATCGGCGTAGCATCTTTATTGAAAAATTTTCCCGATTTCGAGCAGGGTGATATCGCCATCGGATGTTTCGGCAACACCACCGCAAAAGCGGTTGAGGATGCCGGATTGCGACTCGATTGTAAAGCGCCGCAACCCGAATATCCGTCTATGGCGGCTGCGCTCGAAGCTTTCTTAGAAAACAATCACAAGGCGCATGTATAAGCTTTCGAAAAAACAAAAGCGTTAAATTTAATCAAAACGGAGCGAAAAGGCTTTATTTTTTATTCTGTTATACGAACAATGGATGATAAAAACAGTTATCTTTGCTGTCATAATTGCTTTCGGTGGAATGCTATTGATCTATGAACAAAGGACAACGTTTTACTTTTAACAAGGAGGAACGCGTAACGGGCTTGAAAAGAATCGAAAATCTCTTCGCCAACGGACAGTCCTTTATTGCGTACCCGTTCAGGGTGATATTTGTGGAAACCGATTTCCCGGCGTCGACTCCGATCTCTATGATGGTCAGTATTCCAAAAAAGAGAATCCGATCGGCTGTCGGTAGAAATCAAATGAAAAGGCGTCTCAGAGAAGCGTACAGGCTGAACAAACATCTTTTCGATCCCCTTTTAATCCCCGGCGGGCTTCACTTGGATATCGCTTTTGTATATGTAAAAGATGACCTCTCGGAATTTACCGACGTACAAAAAAGTGTGCAGAAAGCGGTCAGAAATATACAAGAACGGTTATTGACAGACAGGAAACAAAAGGAATGAAGTTTTTAAAAAATGTGTTCACACAATTGTTATTGCTTCCGGTTTATTTTTATCGAGCCGTTATATCTCCTTTATTTCCGCCCAGTTGTCGGTATACCCCTACGTGTTCGCAATACACGATAGAAGCATTAAAAAAGCACGGCCCCTTCAAGGGAACGTACTTGTCGGCCAAACGAATCTTGCGCTGTAATCCTTGGGGAGGTTCCGGATACGATCCGGTGCCCGAACCGAAATCAAAAGCCAAGACCGGCAAGACGAAAGCAGAGAAAGTTTAATAAATGATACTTTACGACGTTCATACCCATCAAATTATTCTAGAAGATAGCGATGACCCTTATCACTCGTGTATCTTAGATGTATATCCTCTTCAATTCGAAGTCGCCAAAGAATCGTATACCCGTCATAGTTTTTCCTGCGGAATCCATCCGTGGTATTCAGAGGATAGCGACCAACAAATGGCTTATTTAACCGAAATAGCTCCTGATCCGCGAATTGTAGCCATCGGCGAAACAGGTTTGGACAAGCTCAAAGGACCTTCGTTCGATGTGCAAATCCCTGTTTTTAAAAGACATATCGTTTTGTCGGAAAAATTGCGCAAGCCGGTTATTATCCATTGTGTAAAAGCATGGGAAGAACTCATCCGCGTCAAACGCGAAACGGTTCCTTCACAGCCTTGGATTATTCACGGCTATCGGGGTAAACCGGAACTCACCAAAAGGCTCGTCAAGGAAGGCTTCCTGTTTTCCGTCGGCGACACGATCAACGCCGCCTCCATGCCTTTGATACCTATACACTCGCTCTTTTGCGAAACCGATGAAGACGAAATGAATATCCGTGACGTATACATACAAGCCGCTGAATCGCTTCAGATGGATGTCGAAACGTTCTCGGAACACATTGCACGGAATGTGCACCGGGTATTCCCCACCCTTCATACTCCCCCGACGTACCATTACAAAAAAGAGGAAGAAGAAAATGAGTAAATTAGCTTCATTAGCGAATCTGCTAATGGGCTAATTTTTATTTCCGTCCGAAGTCCGCCGGATTTTCGCCCCAATGTTCCGTATTCCATTTCAGGATGGGATTAACGTACGTATTTTCTTGCAGCCATTTTTCCGCCCGCTCTATCAACTCAAAAACAGGCCGATTAGCCGATGTTTGCAGCAATTTCGTATTGCATTTCTTCTTCTTTACCCACTTCATCGCATTCACACTGTCGGAATAAATAGCAACCGCCCTATTCTCTTTCTTACACAAAGCCAATGCATGCACAATAGCCAGAAACTCACCTATATTATTCGTTCCGTCGTCGTAAGGACCGACACGAAACACCTCCGTATAATCGTCGACCCACACACCGCGATACTCCATCTTACCCGGATTACCGCTACAAGCCGCATCGACCGCCAGACTTCCGGAGATAACCCCTTCAGCCAACAGTTTTTTACCTGACACATTATTCTTTGCAGAACCGATGTACCTCCACGGATTCCCTGAGAATGCTTTCCGGGCTGTTTCAAGCGATGAGAAAGACTTATATAGCGCACCGTCATATCCCGACACCTGCGCTTTACATTCATCCCAAGTAGTATAAACGCCGGGGGTTGCTCCCCGCCATACCACATAATATTTTTTGGCGGCCATTACATGCTTTCCAGGATGTAGGGCGTGAGCTCTTCTTCGAGTGGAGGCTCCTGCACAGACTCTTCGATGGTGATGATGCTATCTACAATATAGCGGGTATATCCGCGCCAGGGAAGGGGAGCAAAGTATTCTTTATAGTGCAACTGGACATCTTTTCCGCTGGAAATCATCAGGCGCTTAGCTATCTCTTCATTTTCGACCGAAAAATCAAACTGATTCGACTGTAATCCGCCTGGTCTATCGGCTCTGAAACCGCTTTGAATAAGCTTTCCTTCATAGGTCTTGAATACAACCCCTTTGTAGATTAAATAATTCAGTTCTCCGGATTTCACCCCCGTACCGAACACATAATAGTAGCGTACATAAAAGAAAATAGACAACGCCAGTACCAGGATTCCGAGAAACCACCACAGTACTTTTTTACTCCTTTTTCTCTTTGGTTTAAAATCATTCATATCCTGTTTCTATTTTTAATTATGGATGTAAAGGTAAGCTTTTTTTACTTTTTTAGATAATTATTGAGACAAAAAACATCCCGGATATGCCAAATTAAGCTAACTTTGTGTGGCTATCACGAACAGAAATTCATGAATATCCATAAACAAATAAAGATGAAAAAATTCTATTTTATTTTTGTTGCGCTGACAATCTCTCTGACCGTTGCCGCACAAGTCAAAACGAACGCTTACACGTTTCAGGTAATAAAAGAAAATGCGATTACCCCCATTAAGAACCAAGCGAACAGCGGCACTTGCTGGAGCTTTTCAGGCGTAGGATTGCTCGAATCCGAACTATTGCGTACGGGAAAAGGCACTTACGATCTCTCCGAAATGTATATTGTCCGCCGAAATTATGAAGATAAAGCCACTAAATATGCACGGCTGCATGGTAGCCTGAACTTCTCTGCGGGAGGATCGTTCGCCGACGTTATAGAAACAATCGATGAATACGGCCTCATTCCGGACACGGCTTACAACGGCCTAAACTATGGGAGTGAACAACACAACCATAACGAAATGGATAAAGTTTTAAAGGGTTATATGGATGGCATTGTCAACGCAAAAAGCCTCTCACCCGTATGGTATGAGGGATTCAGCGCCATTCTCGACACGTATCTGGGTAAAGTTCCCGAAACATTCACCTACGAAGGGAAGCAATATACGCCCCAATCGTTTGCCGAGCATTTAGGGCTGAAAAGCGACCTATTCGTTTCATTATCTTCTTTCACACATCATCCTTTTTATACGACATTCGCCATTGAAGTGCCCGATAACTGGCGATGGGCAAAATCATACAATCTCCCGATCGATGAAATGATAGAGGCAATCGATCATGCCATCATGCAGGGTTATACCGTGGCATGGGCTTCGGACGTGAGCGAAATCGGGTTTTCCCGGACGGGGATGGCTATCATTCCCGATGAAAAAGCAGCGGAAAATGCCGGCAGCGACCAGGCTCACTGGCTCGGATTATCGCCCCGCGAACGGGATGAAGCTCTTCGCGGCCGCATCGGTAAAGAACTGCTTGCGGAAAAACAAATCTCTCAAGAGATGCGTCAGGAATCATTTAATAACTACCAAACCACCGACGACCACGGCATGCTGATATACGGTATCGCCAAAGATCAAAACGGAAACAAATATTATCTGGTGAAGAACTCATGGGGTAAAGCCGGAAATAACGACGGCATCTGGTATGCTTCGGAAGCGTTTGTGCGTTACAAAACCTTGAATGTGGTTGTGAACAAAAACTCGTTGCCGAAGGGAATCGCCCGAAAGCTTAAATTGTAACGGTCCCCGACAATGACTATAGAAGAATTATACGACCTTTTCTTGCAACATCCGGGTATTTCGACCGACTCGCGAGTCTGTCCGAAAGATTCGATTTTCTTTGCACTGAAAGGGGAACGGTTTAACGGAAACCTTTTCGCTACGGCTGCCCTGAAAAAAGGGTGTTCGTATGCGGTGGTGGACGAATGGGAAGATGATGCGCACGACGACCATGTGATCGTGGTCGATAACGTATTGGCTTGCTTGCAAAAATTAGCCAATTATCATCGTCGCAAACTGAAAACCCCCATCATCGGGATTACCGGAACGAACGGCAAAACAACCACCAAAGAACTGATTGCAACAACGTTGTCCCGGGAATTCAAAGTGGCGTACACGCAGGGAAATCTCAACAATCACATTGGTGTTCCGCTTACCCTGCTCTCCATGAACGCTTCCCACGAAATAGGCATCGTGGAAATGGGAGCCAACCATCCCGGTGAAATTAAGGAACTATGCGAAATTGTCGAACCGGATTTCGGATTGATAACCAACGTAGGAAAAGCGCATTTGGAAGGCTTCGGATCTTTCGAGAATGTGATTAAAACCAAAGGAGAATTGTATGACTTTATCCGCAACCACGATGGAAAAGTTTTTGTAAACAAAGATAATGCGTATTTACTGGAAATGTCCGACGGAATGAACCGTATTCTTTACGGTAAAAACGATCCTTCTCTTTTTGCATCAGGCGCCATGAATCAAGCCAACCCTTTCCTTGAGTTTAACTGGAATTTTTTCGACCAATCATACCTGGTTAAAACAAAACTGGTAGGAGAGTATAACTTGGATAATGCATTGGCAGCCGTAGCGGTAGGAAAATTTTTCGGAATCAACACGGAACTGATTAGCGAGGCTTTACAGGAGTATGAGCCGAAAAACAATCGCTCTCAATTCGAACGGACTGAACGTAATGACTTGATTGTAGATGCTTACAATGCCAATCCTACGAGCATGCGGGTTTCTCTTGATTTTTTTAACGGTATTCCTTCTTCCTTACCGAAAGCGGTCATATTGGGCGAAATGAAAGAACTCGGAGAAAGCAGTGAGAAAGAACACTCCGATTTAATGGATTTGATCGACAATCCATCGCTCGATAAAATATATCTGGTCGGAGAAGTCTTCAACCGTTATAAAAATGACGGAAAAGACCCCCATATTTATGGTTTCTTCAATACGGTTGAAGAACTAATGGAAGAATTACAAAACCGTCCTCTTACCGGACACTATATCTTACTGAAAGGATCGCATTCGGTACATTTAGAAAAAGTAATTCCCTATTTGTAAGCTCGGGGTTAGGCTCGGACGCCTCCGTCTCAATAAATATATCCGGGAAACTAAATTTATCTGTTTCCCGGATATCTATTTTAAAGTCCTGAATCTACGAATAAACGTTTAATTAGACAACGCCCTGAGCCATCATGGCATCGGCCACTTTCATGAAGCCGGCGATATTGGCGCCTTTCACATAGTTAATGTATCCGTCTTTTTCAGTCCCGAACTTAACGCACTGTTTGTGGATATTCGACATGATAAAATGCAGCTTTTCATCCACTTCGGCTTCCGACCAATTCAAGTGCATGGCATTTTGCGTCATCTCCAATCCCGATGTGGCTACACCTCCGGCATTCACGGCTTTCCCGGGAGCGAACAGCATCTTATGATGAAGGAATAATTCGACAGCTTCCGCCGTACAACCCATATTGGATATTTCGGCGACACACGTCACATCATTATCCATCAAAGCCTGAGCATCTTCTGCGTTCAATTCATTTTGTATCGCACACGGCAAAGCGATATCGACTTTCCGTTCCCAAGGACGTTTATCCGCATAGAATTCCGCATTGGGGAACTCTTCCGCATACGGCTCCACGATATCCTGTCCCGAAGCGCGCAACTCGAGCATATAATCGATTTTCTTTCCACTGATACCCTCCGGATCATAGATGTAACCATCGGGACCGGAAATAGTCACCACTTTCGCGCCCAGTTCGGTCGCTTTAAGAGCTGCTCCCCAAGCCACGTTTCCAAAGCCTGAAATCGCGACTGTTTTGCCTTTGATGTCGATGCCGTGCTCCTGCAACATCTGATGCACGAAATACAATCCGCCGAAACCGGTAGCTTCGGGACGGATAAGCGATCCGCCATACGACAATCCTTTACCGGTAAACGTGCCGGTATTTTCCCTGGCCAGTTTTTTGTACATCCCGTACATATAACCGATTTCACGGGCGCCCACGCCGATATCTCCGGCCGGGACATCGGTATCCGGGCCGATATTTCGCCACAATTCCAACATAAACGATTGGCAGAAACGCATCACTTCGGCATTCGACCGGCCTTTAATCGTAAAATCCGATCCTCCTTTAGCTCCTCCCATCGGTAACGATGTAAGCGCGTTCTTGAACGTTTGTTCGAATCCCAGAAATTTTAAAGATGAAAGCGAAACCGAAGGATGGAAGCGAAGTCCTCCTTTATACGGGCCAATCGCGTTGTTGAATTGCACACGATAACCCGTGTTCACATGCACATCACCGGAATCGTCTACCCAAGGTACTTTAAAGATGAAAATCCGGTCGGGTTCGACCAACTGTTCGATAATACGTGCCTTTTCAAATTCAGGATGTCCGTTATAAACTTCTTCTATGGAAGTCAAAACTTCCCCTACTGCTTGCAAATATTCCGACTGTCCGGGATATTTAGCCTCGAGTTGTGTCATTATGTCAACTACCCTCATAATAAAAACTGTTTTTTAAGGTGATTTACTGGACAAAGGTAAGAAATTAATATATACAGTATTCTTTTTAGGAGATATTTTTTTCTCTTTCTCACCAAGACCATCGCTTAAAGCAACGCCCTGGATAGGGGGGACGGAGAGATTAGGATTGTTAAAGTTAAATTCGTATTTTTGCACATTCTAAACGGATTGAAACAGGTATATATGGCTAAAAACAAACTATCGAGATTCGCCGACATGGCAACGTATGAAAATGTGTTTCAATACACCTTTGATACCTTGCAACAAGAAGTGTTTCCGTTAAAAGGAAAATGGCATACGTATTTCGGCAACCATCATCCCATCGTGCTTGAGTTAGGTTGCGGAAAAGGCGAATATACGGTCGGTCTGGCAAAAATGTACCCGGAAAAGAATTTTATCGGCATCGACATCAAGGGCGCACGGATGTGGAAAGGCGCGACTGAAGCATTGAACGACAACCTGTCCAATGTCGCTTTCATCCGTACCCGTATCGAATTGATTCGTTACTTTTTTGCCGAAGGAGAAGTCTCGGAGATATGGATCACCTTTCCCGACCCACAGATGAATAAAGTGAATAAACGGCTCGTCGGCACCCGCTTCATGCAAAAGTACCGTTCGCTCCTCGCTCCGGGCGGAATTATCCATCTGAAAACAGACAGTCCGTTTTTATACACTTACACCAAAGCGATGATTGCCGAAAACAATCTGACTGTTCATTTTGATACAGACAACCTGTATGGCTCAGGAATAGAAGATCCGATACTGAATATTCGAACTTTCTATGAACAACAATGGCTTTCACGTGGTTTGAACATACGGTATATCCAATTCGAATGTCCGGCAAAAGAATCGTGGAAAGAACCCGACATAAAAATCGAGCCGGATGACTACCGAAGTTTCGGTCGAAAAGGAAATTCAATGGCGTAAATTGGCAAATTAGTAAATTAGCAAATTAGCAGATTAGCAAATTAGTATATGAAACTCTACCCACAACTTATTATTGAGGCATTGAAAAATGTACGTTATCCGGGTACGGGACAAGATATTGTCTCGGCAGGGATGGTGGCGGATAACATTCGTATAGAAGGGAAAAAAGTAAGCTTTTCGTTGATTACCGAAAAGCAAAACGACCCGTTTATCAAATCGGTCGTAAAAATGGCGGAACAAGCCATTCTTACCTATGCCGATAAAAATATCGATATAAAGGGAAACATTTCGGTGCACTCGAAGCAACCTCCCCGTCCTTCCTTCCCCAACTTACTGCCGGGTGTGAAGAATATTATCGCCGTGGCATCGGGAAAAGGCGGCGTGGGAAAAAGCACCGTTTGTACAAACCTGGCGGTAGCCCTTTCACTGAAAGGATATAAAGTCGGCCTATTGGATGCCGACATTTTCGGGCCTTCGGTGCCTAAAATGCTTGCAGTGGAAGACGCAGCCCCCATGCTGGAAAAGAAAGAAGGCCGTGACTTCATTGTTCCTGTCGAAAACTACGGCGTAAAAATGCTATCGATAGGATTCTTTGTGGAGAAAGAAAATGCGGTCGTATGGCGTGGAGCCATGGCCAGTAATGCGCTGAAGCAGCTTATTACAGACGGAGACTGGGGAGACCTCGATTATTTTTTGATCGATTTTCCACCGGGCACGAGCGATATCCATCTGACACTTGTTCAAACACTTCCCATCACGGGAGCGATCATTGTCAGCACGCCGCAAGAAGTGGCGTTGGCCGATGCACGCAAGGGAATCGACATGTTTACCGCCGATAAGGTGGAAGTTCCCATTCTGGGATTAGTCGAAAACATGGCGTGGTTCACCCCTGCCGAACTTCCGGAAAACAAATACTATATCTTCGGGAAAGATGGCTGTAAGCGACTGGCGGAAGAAGGAGGGTATAGCCTCCTTGGCCAAATACCTATCGTCCAAAGCATCCGCGAAGGAGGCGACGAAGGCAAACCGGTCGCACTCAACACCAACAGCATCACCGGCATCGCTTTCGCCCAACTCGCAGACAAGGTGGTGGAAGCCGTCGATAAACGCAACCGGGAACAGCCTCCCACACATATTGTACAAATAACCACAAAATGACGACAACACATCCTCTGGAGTTATTCCGTTTTTGCCCCAAATGCGGCTCCGCAAACTTTATCGAAAATAACGAAAAGTCGAAAAAATGCCGCGATTGCGGGTTCGTCTATTACTTTAATTCTTCGGCCGCGGTAGTCGCCGTGATCGAAAATGACGAAGGCCGGATACTCGTTTCGCGAAGAGCAAAAGCGCCGGCACAAGGCGCCCTCGACCTGCCCGGAGGCTTTGTGGATATGTACGAGACGGCCGAAGAGGCAGCCAAACGCGAAGTACTGGAGGAAACATGTCTACACGTAAATAACTTGCGGTATCTTTTCTCCCTTCCCAATATTTATGTATATTCGGACTTTGAAGTGCATACCGTCGATATGTTCTTCCTTTGCAACGTCTCCGATTTTCGTGCCTTAAAAGCACAAGACGACGTGGCAGAAGTCTTTTTTATGGATAAAAATCAACTCAACCCCGAGGATTTCGGACTGGCGTCCATCCGAAAAGGAATAAAAAATTTGCTAAAACATAGTTTATGAAAAATTGGATTATACTGTTCAGCTTTCTGGTGGCAACGCACGTTGTAAGCGCCCAACGAACCGCTTACCATTTTCCGCCGGAAAAGCTTTTTAATCAAGGAAAAGAGATGTTCCTGCAACAGAATTATACCGGCGCACAGGATTTTCTCAGCCACTATATCGCCGAAAGCAACGACACGCAACTCCAAGAAGAAGCGGAATATATGATTGCGGCAGCGGCCTATTACCGTAATACACCCGATAACGGGGAAGTATTGAAAGAGTTTTTAGATACTCATCCGGAAAGCGTGCATCGCCATCAGGTTCATTTTTTGATCGGATCCGGTCATTTCAATAAAAAAGAATGGCAACAAGCTAAATTCCGGTTCGATCAAACCAACATCGATTATCTTACACCCCGTGAACAGGAGGATTATAGTTTCCGCAACGCCTATACGAATCTGCAATTGAATCACAAAGACGAAGCGACCCGTTTGTTCGGCCTATTGTCTCAAAACAGTAAGACTTATCGCGATGCGGCCGATTTTTATCTGGGCTACATCGAATATACAAACGGCAATTACAACACCGCTGTACAACGGTTCCAACGACTTAAAGACCACCCCGAATACCGGGAAGACGTGGCTTTCTACACGGCGCAGGGCACCTTCTTCGACGGGAAACCGGACGAAGCGATACGACAAGCCGAATCGTTTACACAAAACTATCCGAACAGCGAGCATATCGGCGAAATGTACCGTATATTAGGTAACAGTAATTACCGGTTGGGGCGTGTCAGCCGGGCACTTCCTTACTACGAAAAATATCTGGCGTCGACCGAAAAACCATTACGGGGCGATGCTTATTTCCTGGGCGTTGCTTATTTCGAAGCGCAACGATACAACGAGGCTATCCGGATGTTCCAACAAACGACCGGCGAACGGGATGAACTGACTCAAAACGCGCAATTGCACTTGGGTTTGGCTTATCTGAAATTAGGGCAAAAACAGCAAGCGCAGATGGCTTTCGAAGCCGCGGGAAGAGACAACTTCGATCCGAAAGTGCGTGAAACAGCGCTTTTCAACTATGCATTGCTGGCGCACGAAACAAACTTTTCGGTATTCAGCGAATCCATCACCCTGTTCGAAAACTTTCTTCGTGAATATCCCAATTCCCCCTATGCGGAACAAGTAAATGATATTCTGGCCGAGACATTCCTTACCACGAATAATTACGAAGCCGCTCTTTCGGCGATAAACCGTATCGCCAAACCCGGGCGGAGGGTACTCGAAGCCAAACAAATGATTCTTTTCCAACTCGGTGCACAGGAATTTATCAACGGAAACATGGAGCAAGCCATCCGGTTGTTCGATCAAACCATCCAGTTAGGTAATTATGATGCAAAAGCAAGGAATAATGCCTATTATTGGCGAGGGGAATCCCATTACCGGAAAGGCAATTACCAGGCTGCGGCGAATGATTTCAGGCAATTTACTCAAAATGCTTCGGCTGCCGATGAAAATTACGCCTTAGGGTGGTACAACCTCGGATATGCTTTATTTAAACAACGACAATATCAAACAGCCGTCAATGCTTTCAGACAGTATATTTCGGCGGAAACAAACAAGAGCAAATCCGAGCTGGCCGATGCTTACAACCGCATCGGGGATAGCTATTATTATAACCGGAGTTTTGCCGAAGCCGAACGTTTTTATGCACAAGCCACTCAAATCAGCCCCTCTGCCGGCGACTATGCCGCGTATCAAAAAGCATTCGTCATGGGATTACAACATAATTATCAAGGAAAAATCGAGGCATTGGATGAGCTGATGCGCCGATATCCCAACTCGACCTATTATGATGATGCTTTATACGAAAAAAGCCGCGCCCTGACGATGGCCGGACGGGAAAATGAAGCGATCGCCGTATTGCAGAAACTGGTAACGGATTTTCCCAACAGTCTCCTTGCCAGCCAGGCGGGTGTGCAATTGGGACAACTGTATTATAACACAGGCAATCATCAGCAAAGCATTGCCGCTTATAAAAACGTGATAACCCGTTTTGCGGGATCGGATGATGCCCGCACGGCATTAATCTCTCTCGAAACGGTTTATAACGACATGAACGATATTCAATCCTATATCAATTATGCAAACACCCTTCCCGGCGGAAGGAAGATTACCGTGTCCCGTCAAGACTCCTTGACCTATCTGGCCGCCGAAAATATATATATGAAAGGGAAGCGTAACGAAGCTCAAACAGCTTTGCAAAAATACCTGCAAACCTATCCGAACGGAGCCTATGGCAGCGATGCGAATTATCATCTGGGTATGATCGCCAATGAAAACGGCAATAAGCAACAGGCTCTCTCCTATTTCCGGAAAGTGATTGATGCCAACAGCGCCAAGTATCTCGACAATGTACTATTATTTGCGGCACAGGAAGAGTTTGCCAATAAAAATTACGAACAAGCACTGGCCGATTACACGAAAATGGCGAATGCGGCACGTAATGCGGCCAACCGTCAAACGGGACAATTGGGTGTGGTCCGCACCCAATCGCTACTCAACCGTTATCGCGAAGCAGCACAAGCGGCCTCGGCACTACTCGAAAACAGTAATCTCTCACCCGAAACGGCGACCGAGGTACGCTACCTGCGAGCAAAAGCGTATCTGCAACTCAACGAAACGGATAAAGCCGTGGCCGACTTGCAGGCAATCGCAAAAGACACGCGCAGCGCCTACGGAGCCGAAGCGCAATTTATTCTCGCGGATACGTATTACCGGTGGAAGTCGTACGACAAAGCCGAAGCACAAGCGAAAGACTTTATGCAGAAAGGCACCTCTCATCAATATTGGATGGCCAGAGCCTTGATTGTGTTATCGGACACTTACATCGCGAAAGGTGACACCTTCCAGGCACGTCAATATTTGGAAAGCCTACAGGCAAATTATAAAGGCGGGGAAGCCGATATCCAAGAAATGATCCGCGAACGATTAAATAAACTTCAGTAATGAATAATATCCCATTGACAATGAAAAGATATATATATACTTGTATAGCCGGTTTGTTCCTCGCAACCGGAATGTATGCTCAACAGCAAGACTCCCTGCTCCGGCGTCAAATAGAGTTGCAGCGCGAATTCAATCCCACGTTGCAAGATGCGAATAAAATCAGTTCGTTACCATCCCGGCCCCAACCTACCGTAAAAAAAGCCAATACGGCTTATTCTACTTGGACGGAACGGGTCACTCCTCCGTTGGAGATTGCCTTGCCGAAACCGGGTGAGAAAATGACAACGATTCCTTTTCGTACGCAGAAAGGGTATCTGACGTTCGGCGCGGGCAACTATGCCAATATGGATGGCGCATTCGGCTACCGGTTGATAGAAACCGAACGCGATGCGCTCGCTTTCTCGTTCCTTCATCAGTCAACAAACGGAGATATCGATTATGTGCAGAAAACCGATCCTTCCGGAAATAACGCCTATCTCATGGATAATTTCGGACGATTGGAATACGGGCATCTTTTCGAGGCCTTCAAGCTGGATCTTCACGCTTCGTACCTGCACTCTCTTTTCAACTATTACGGCAATCCCTTTGATGCTGTACGGACGTTCGATAACGCCAAACAGCGATTGGGGGTCTTAAATGCGAATATCGCTATTCAATCGGTCGATAACGACGTGCTTCATTACCGAGGGCATTTAGATTACAAGAACTTTAATACGAAATTCGGGATAACGACCGATTTGCCGGGCATCAAAGGGCATCAGTTGGATGCAGGTATCGGTCTCGACAAACCGTTTCAAGACGGGGATAGTAAAATCGGATTAAACGCTAACGTGTTGTCGGTTATTTATGATGAAGCTCTCAACGCCCGAAATTACCTGCTTCTTAACGGAAATCCCTATCTCCACTTCGAAGGATTGAATTGGGGCGCCACGCTGGGCGTAGATGTATTGTTTCAGTCGGGAGGCGGCGCCGGCACGAAAGTCCGTGTTGCTCCGAATGTCGATCTGCATTGGAACGTCACGGAATTTACCAAGCTTTACGCGACCGTTAAAGGCGGCTTCGACTCGAACACTTATCTCGACATGATCAACCAAAGCCGGTACATCGCTCCATCCGCGGCGGTGAAGCCGTCATTTACCTTAGCCGATGTAGAAGCCGGAGTAAAGATCGGCGATGCGGACGGTTTCCGCTTCGACTTGTTCGGCGGGTATAAAATGACGGATGATGAACATTTTCTCGTCTCCTCGCAGAGTTATAAAGATCTATTGCCCACCGAACAACCGACACCGGAAAGAGAAGCGGCTACCGAAGCCCTGATACCGGTTTACGGTTCTTTAACCCGATCGTTTGTAGGAGGCGCCGTTCATTCGCAAGTATGGTCTCCGTTGGAAGTTTCGTTACGGATAAAGAAAAATTTTTATACGGTAAAAGATGCTTCGATTTACGAAACTCCTATAGATGATGCGAAGGCATGGAATCTGCCCGGCTATGAAATCGATGCACGTGCCGTATTGCAAATCATTCCGCCACTCAAGCTGTCGCTGAATTATTATCTGGCCGGAGACCGACAGACCTATTTCCGTGGGGAGAACATTCAGATGAGCGCCATCAACGACCTCAACGCCGGCGCTGTTTACGACATTCTTCCATCGCTATCCATCCATTTAAAAGCCAACAACCTGTTATTTCAAAAGTATGACCGGTGGCACGGGTATGCGGCGCAAGGATTGAATGTGTTAGGTGGATTTACCTTTACCTTTTAATCCCGCACAATCCCACTACAAACAAACGGGGCTGTCGAAGTAACATTTCGACAGCCCCGTTTATTTGTAGCTACTTCTTCGCTTACCGCAAGTAAACGGCCACAAATTTCGCCAACACCTTCTTATCGGCATTGTTTAACGAAAGCGTGTCATGGCTAACGGTATAATTATCCGTAGCTCCGAACACATCCAAATACGATTGTTCGTAATCCACCCCGATGCAAGCCATTCGAGTGGTTGCCAACGGCGAGAACCCAATACGACCGTCTTGTTCGTCCAAGTCATACTTTCCCGTGAGGCGGTTACAACCCGTGCTGCCCGATATAAGGCTGTCTTGTGCATGCAAGATAAAATGCGCTTCACGAGCGGCGCCCTCTTCATTGGAGGCAATCGCTTTCCCGTCCAACTCGATCAATTTCCAATACTTTTCAGTAACAACATTGTCAAGATCGATTTTCTTGAAATTATAGGTTCCGGGGGGCAGATTGCTTTCGATGCGGTTACCTGCCGTATCCAAAACAATTAATTGATTTTCGCCTACCTGAAACCAAGTATTGCCGTCATTGTCGGCGGAGTCCGGCGTAAGTTTGATTCGACGTCCGTTTACGTCCCATTCAAACCGCCCCTTATCGGCATAGCGGTTATCGCCTTTTCCCATATACGTCATCACGCGTTCATACGTCAAATCGTCATTCAGACGGATTTCAACTTGTATTCCTTGGCAATCGGCACAAGGCAACAAGCCTTTGTACACTCCGGCCCAGTCCAATGCATTTTCGCTGGTATGCGCCGGATCCGGATTTCCCGATAAATTGTTTTGAGCACTCTTTTTGCCCGAATGGCACGCGCTCATCGCGATGAGCGCCACAAAAAGTAAATAAATGGTTCTTTTCATTTCGTTATTATTAAAGTGTTGATTATGATCGCCAGATGCACATCATTTGCGGCAAATATACGGAACTTCCTTGAGGTGGCAATGGGGTATCGCCTTGTAATTAGAAGAATATGGGAAATATGAGCTGAAGCCGTTATTCATTCCACACCCCATGCTTAAAGAGTTGAAACCATTTATCGATGTCCGCCTCATTCCATAGTTGCAGTATTGTAAATATTTCGCGTGCAAATTCAATGGGCGCAATACCACTTGCGGTAATCATCTTTTTGTCGGTAACCGCTGGAACGGGGAGGTAGTTTTTTTCATCGGAATAACCGGGTGCAAATGCTTGTAAATAGCTCAAATCGTTACTCGTGTGGCGAGTATCGTGCAACAGGCGTAAGTCTGTTTTCTTATATTTTTTACTTCCCCGTTGTGTCCGTTTTACTTTCCAATACTGAATTGCCTCTTGGAAAGTCTTATTTTCATTATCTTTCAGAAAATCCCGAATATATGTGTTATATTCGAATTGAGCAGGTATTTCCGATTGATCTTTGTTCTCTTTTTTCAGGGAATAAAAACGTATCCATTCTTCTTTTGCTTCCTGTAATGTTTTACCGGCGTTTTGTTTTGTCCAATTCATAAAATAGGTATTGAAGCGAAAGTGTGTACCAATCTCTTTTATAAAAAAAGCTCTTACATTTTCCGTGTTTTTATAATTATCCGTAATCTGTGTATCCAATGAAAGCGGAGCACGCTTCCAATCAAAATGGGAATCGTTTCTGCGTTGTCTGACTTCTGTAGGGATCGCCCCCATTTGCAGATAGGACGCGATTCTTTCGGCTAATTCTTTTTTTGCTCCACGGGTTGATAGGCCGGCTGTACGGCAGAATGCTATTAATTCTTCTTTCAACCAGTAAAAATCCCGAAAATCTTGGATTGATAGTTGTTCGTTTAACGGGGGTTTATTCATTTTTTAGTGACTAAATAGAGGGAAAGAGGTGCGGTGAATTAGAGGAACTCGTTCTTCAATAAACTATAAATTTCGATATCCGCAAACACGTTTCCGGAGAGGAGCTCGCCTTGTCTTTCAATTCCTTCCAATTGAAACCCTAGTCTTTGGGGAATGCTCCTGCTCCGATCGTTGCCGACAGCGCATTTGATTTGAACGCGGTTGAAGCCCAACTTGCGGAAGGCGTAGTCGCACAAAGCACGTACGGATTGAGTCGCGATCCCCTGCCGTTGGTAAGGCTCCGACAACCAATAACCGATTTCCGTCTTCTTATTGGCACTATCCGAATCTTTCAAGCCGATCAATCCGGCAAACACATCGTTTTTACGAATGGTAAAGGTATATTCAAGGCGTTCTTCGTGCTTGTCTATGCACGCTCTGACAAACTCTTCACTGTCGCGGAGATCCTTTGTCTGTTCGACAAAAGGAAGCCATTTACCCAGATAAGGCCTTTGTGAGTCGATCGTATGGAAGATGTCCTCTGCATCGGACAATTGCAGTTGTCTTAAAGAGATTTGTCCGTCAATTTTTAGGAGCATAGGGTAATTGTCTTTCTTGATAAACCAATCAGAAACGGTATCCGATACCCATAGAAGTATAGGGGAAACTGTTGTAGGTACCGTCATACGGATCCCACATATATTTTATTCCACCTGTAATAAAGAAGCTATTCGTCAAATAATAGCCGGCAAGAAGCCCGATATTTGCCGTGGGGGTCGTGATACGGTCGTCGATACTTACATGAACGGGAGGATAACCATTCCCCGGATAAGAAACGTAAGTACCGTCGGAGTCGAAATACCCGTCGATATTCTCATGAAAAAGGCATACCCCCACATATGGAATTAAATGTATCTTAGGGATAGGCGACAGAAAATACCCTGCATTCACATTCAAAGCAGCATACCGTGTGTGCGATTCTATACGCGATTTTTCATGAAACACGCCTTCGTATTCGAGTATCGCTGTGCGAAATTTGTAATAGGCGTTCAGCGCGTCTCCTTGGGGCGGATGATCCGTCATAAGAAAGCCGCATTCCGAACATTTTATCAGCGGGAAAGTCTTGCCGCCCACCAAATGATCGCGACAGCAAAATTCCTCATGAAAGGTGTCGTTTCCACAAATTGGACAGCGTGTGTTCATTTACGCGATTTTTTTACCGATCGATAGATCAAAAGACCTGCCGCCAGCAACATCACCAAGAGCGCCGCATACGCAATGGTATCGGTCGTGCGGATGCTCGGCGGATCGAAACGGAACGTCACTTCGTGTGCGCCGGCCGGGATGGGCAGCGCCCGCAACGTATAGTTCGCCCGAAGCATTTGGGCCGGTTGTCCGTCGATAGTGATCTGCCATCCCTTGGGATAATAAATTTCGGAAAAGACTGCTAATTCATTTTTTTTCGCATCGACCCGGTAGGTAACGAAATCGGAATCGTACCCGGTGAGCCGGATCGTCGAAAGCGAATCGCGCGGGCTTACGTTAAAACCCGCCAGCACCGGTTCGAACTGTTTGTCGGCGACAGCCTGCCGGTGCAGGTCGATGCGTCCGAGAGCATCGATTTCTTCATCGGCGTTGTTTACGAACTCAATCCCGTCCACAAACCAAGCGTTGCCCTGATGATAGGGGTTTTCGACGGGAAGCGTCCCCCCGTTTTGAGCGGGCATGATCACCCATTTGGTATTGAGCATGTTCAATACTTTAAAACGTTCGGTATCGACCGAATCAAGAGCGCCTTGCGTTTGGATGATGCTCCGTTGCAACTCGGGGATCTCTTTGCTCAGATGCACATCGATCAGATCCTGGTAACGGCGCAGTTTCGCCGCATGGTATCCGCCGATCGTCTTATGATAGTAAGGCGTTACACCATCGTTGAAGGTACTGGTAGCGGTATTCAGCACCCGGTAATACGGGGTGGAATCTTGCAGAATGAACTGGTCGGTGGGCGATTGGATGAAAAGCTGTTGTTGATTGCTTTTCGGCACAAAATCGCTATCGTTCAGATAACGTTTGTTCACGCTCCACATATCGACCAGACAGAGCACGAGGATACCGGCTACGGCCCATTCGGCTTTGATCTTCTTTCCCGCAAAAAGCGCTAACAGCACCGTCCCGATAAGGACGACAAACACACTCCGCCAGGCATCGGCGGTGAATATCGACACGCGGATGGCAGTCAGGTTATCCATCACCGCCGTAATATGTTCGGGTGGTAACGACTGCAAGGCCTGCATTTCGCTGGTCGAGACAAAGGACGAAAAGAAAAGCTTGGGCGCCACGGCAAACAACAGGGCGATGCCGCCCGTCAGTCCGAGGCTGATATAAAGAGCGTTTTTCTTTTCTTTCAGCACCTCCGGCTTCAAAATAATTTCTTTCAGCGCAAGCGCCGCCAACAGAGGGATGCAAAACTCCGCCACGACCAATATGGACGATACGGCTCGGAACTTGTTATACATCGGCACGTAATCGATGAAGAAATCGGTCGGTCCCATAAAATTCTTTCCCCACGAGAGCAGGATGGAAAAGACCGTTCCCGCCAGCAACGCCCATTTCAGAGGGCCCTTCACGATAAACAGTCCCAATATGAACAACATCAATACAAAAGCGCCCACGTATACCGGGCCGGAGGTACCGGGTTGCTCGCCCCAATATTGCCCGATCTGCGAAAACAATTCGCGATACTCGGGGCGGGCTTTTTCCATCGCTTTCGTATTGTCGGCCAACGGCACCGACGCCCCGCCTTTGGTATTGGGCACGAGCAATGTCCAGGTCTCTCCCACTCCGTAACTCCACGCCGTGATGTAATCGCGTTCGAGGCCGTTCGAGGTTTTATTTTCGGCGCCATGATGCGACAATTCCGACTTGCCGCGCATGGTCTCTTTCGAATATTCGTAGGTATGATAGAGGCTCGACGCATTCGCCATCACGCCGAGAAGGCCCGCGATGACCAACACGGCCGAAGACTTAAGAAACGCCGGCAGCGTATGGTTGCGCACCGCGTCGACGGCAAAGGCAATCACGATAAAGAGCATGACGAACAGGAAGTAGTAGCTCATCTGTATATGGTTTGCCGATATCTGAAAAGCCGTGAACAGCGCAAACAGCAATCCGCCCAACCAGTAGCGGCCGCGATAGGCGAAGAGGAGTCCGGCGATCGTGGGCGGAATATAGGCCAGCGTAATGAACTTCCAGATATGCCCGGCGGCAATAAGGATGAAAAAGTATGATGAAAAGGCCCATATCACGGCACCCAATGCGCTGAGTAACGGCGAGGCTTTCAGCGCCCGCATCAAGATGTAAAAACCGAGCAGCATGATGAATACCAATCCCACATAATTGGGAAGGAACAGCGAATAGGCTTTTTTCAGCAGATCCTGCGGATGAGTCGAATCGTACGTGGGACTCATCTGATAGGTAGGCATGCCGCCGAACATCGAGAGGTTCCAGCGCGAGCGTTCGCCGTCGTGGCGCGACATGTAGTCGCGTTGCTCCTGCCCTTGCCCGATGGCGGCCAGCGAGTCGTTTTGATTAATCACCCGTCCGTCCATGACGGCAGGAGCGAAGTAGATAAATGAAACCAGAATGAAAGTCCCGATAACGATCAGATCGGGAAGGAATTTTTTGAATGAGTCGGAATTTTTCATTTCGCGTGTTATTGGGTTTGCTCCGTACTTGTTTTCTTTGAAGCCGGCCGTCTGACAGCCGGGACTGCAAACTTACGCAAAATAACCGATATGTGGGAACCGACACGACATTTTTTCACCTTTACCGATATAAAAACATTCTACTACATCCCATGTATAAAGCTTTTTTGAAACTTTACCGACAGACATGGTAATAAAAAAAATGTTTTTTATTGCTTTTGTCCGAAATAATACATAATTTTGCCTCTACATCGTTCTTTTACAACAGATGTATGGCTCTGAAGCATCCTGAAAATGTCTTTATGCCCGGTGCCTTTCATCATGAGCAAAAGGCGCTCAATGTCGCGCAAGAGTTGCTCAATGTTGCGCAAGGGTTGCTCAATGTCGCGCATTCTTCGCTCAACGTTGAGCAGGAAGCGCTCAATATTGCGCACGTTCCGCTCCACATTGCGCACAAGTTACTTCATCATGAGCGGGCCTTGCTCAACATGGCGCACGGTTTGCTCAACAGTCGGAAAGGAGTGCAGGAACGGTCTTTTGATAAAAACATTCGCAAGAATGACGAACGGCAAGTATAGTATCTTTATCATAACGAGGGATAACCAACCTGATATACACCTTGTGCTATCCCCCATGTTTCAATTATTAATTAAAATAAAATGCCCATGGGGAAAAGAAAAAGAAACTCGAGTTACGCAGATGTTATTTCTAAAGCTCAGGTTATGAGTGCCGGCTTGAAAAATAACACAGAGCGTGTAGCAAAACGCGGTATCGATGAAGCTTTCATCACCGGATTCGACGGTTTAACCAGTGAATCTATCGCAGCGAATGATTTGCAGGAGAAGTTGAAAGCGGATTTAAAAGTCCAAACCGATGCGTTAGAAGCTAAAACGGATGAACTTCAGGATAAGTACGGTGAAGCCAAAAAGGTGGTGAAGCTGGAATTTCCGGAAGCTCAGTGGAAAGAATTCGGAATAGAAGATAAACATTGATTTTTTATTTCCGGAGGAGACAGTAATTAGCGAAATCCATTCCGACCTCATTCGGGATGGATTTGCTTTTTGCAAAGGCGCGTTTCTTCAAACGGCGCTGGTGATAAGTCAAATTTTTAACGGCATAAAAGAATGTTAGACGATTTAGAGGATTTATTTGATGATGATGATGATGATGATGAACTGTACGAATATGTACGGTCGGATTATGACGATTGGTACGATAACCATACCGGTTTTTTGTTGAAAGAAAAAGGAAAATGGGAATGCTGGCCGGATACGGACATGTATCCGTTCTATTATAATGTATACAAAAAAGCGATGCAGGATTACCGGCGGGAGGCGCGGCGTGTGTTGTACACTCTGTATCCGGTGATGAACCGGCTGGTCCGTCCCCGCATACTGGAAAGGATGGATGCCGATTTTTATCGGGTGGGCGATACGTTTTTGATGTTTTTTTTCCAACTGCTCATGCACTTGAAATACGGCTATAACCTGCGCGAAGTATATGAGAATTTCGATAAGATGGAAAAAAGTTTCGATGAACGAGGCACGTTTACTCCTTATCCGTTCGATTATGAAAAAAGCGCTCCGTGGTTGACTTCCGAACAGAGGCAACAATTGGAAGAAGAGAGTTACCGGGAAGAAAAAAAAGCATTTGATTGGAAATATGGCCGGAAGAAAATGTTTACCGATATGTTGGTCAATGTCTTGGTCCAATATTATCCTTCTCTTGGCGATTTCGACAAGGAGACATGGGTGGTCTTTTACAGCCTTCTTATCAACGAATATTACCAGTTCGAATTTACTTTCGACCATTATATTTGTGCAGCCAAGTATGATATGACGGAAGAGGAAACATTCCTTCCGTATAAAGAGTTCATGGAAGTGCTTAGCCGCAAAGTAGGGGAAAAGATGGAAAAGAAAAAGCTATCGCAGATGTAAGAAAATCTTGCCAAGAACAATAATATAAGGGTATCGCTTCAAGCGATACCCTCCTTATTCTGTTAAAATCGTTTGCCGATGGTAATTCCCGTTCGGGGATAAGCCCCATCATTCACAAAGTCACGGCCGGCGCCTAAAAATACTTCGCCGACCCAATTGTTCTTCGAAAGATACTTCCAACCGATAGCCAATCCCAAACCGGCGCCTGTTTTGGTATCAGTCGTGTTGTTCCACACATCGCTGTTGTAATCAGAATCATCATACTCTCTCGAAAATACGGCTCCATTGGCTTCGATAAAGAATCCCGAACCGATTTTTTCAAGAGATTTATACGCTCCGCCGAAAAACCAACGGAAATGCGGCGTAAGGGCAAAACGCATGTCGTACAGATCCTCATCAAAGCCAATCCCGGCCGCAACTCCCACACTGATATCACTATCCAAAATGCGCTCGTACGATATTTCGGGATAAGCCCCGAAGATAGTGGTTACCAAATTAAGCTTTACTTCGTTCAGCTTTGCGTATTCTTTATCTCCGCCCCATTCCAGTACCACTCTTTTCCGGCTCTTCTGCGGAAAGGCAGCCAAACTAACGGCCAACACGACTAACAAAATCCCTGTTCTTTTCATAAGTGTAGTTTTTTAATGTAAATACATGTATAAGATGATGCAGCTACAAAAATGTGACGCAACAAATTCTTAAAATAACCAAACAGAAATTTAAAAGAAGGTTTATTTGACTTCGCTTCCCGGCGCCACATTCACCGACGGCTCGATTAAGGAGAGCGATCCGTCGACATTTTCGGCCGAGAGAATCATCCCTTCGGAGAGGATGCCGCGCAGTTTACGGGGCTCGAGGTTCGCGATAAAACAAACTTGTTTTCCGACCAACTCTTGCGGTTGCGGATACCATTTGGAAATCCCCGACAAGATGGTGCGTTTCTGCAAGCCGTCGTCCAGCAAAAAGCGGAGAAGCTTATCGGCTTTGGGCACTTTCTCGCATTCGAGGACGGTTCCCACACGGATATCGATCTTTTCGAATACATCAATGAATATTATGCATTCGAATTTACCTTCGACGATTACATTTGTTCAGCCAAGTATGATATGACCGAAGAGGAAACTTTTCTTCCGTACAAAGAGTTTATGGAAGTGCTTAGCCACAAAATGCGGGAAAAACGGAAAAGGAAAATTTGTCGCAGAAGTAGATTGATTTTACTCAAATATCCGCAAAGGCACAATAAGCGCAAAAGTATATGGCTTCTGGCCGAATACGAAACCGGTTGTATTGGCAGAAGGGGTTAAATTCGGCATTTTTTTCATTTCACGGAGGATTGACGATTTTATATACTCGGTAATGTTCCCTTGTACATGAACATTACTTATTACTCCTTGGGTATTTGCTTCAAATGTCACTATAGCCCGCTCATTTATCAATGAATCCCGGGGGATAGACAAACGGTTCCTTAAATCGATTGTCATTTTTTCAAACCCTCCCGGATAGCCTGGCCGTTGTTGAGGGTCTGGGCCTTTTGACCTGTCGGGCATTGTTTCAAACCCATGTGGGGCATTGAAAGATATTCCGGTTTGCGGATCATAACCGATGCCTTCGGCAGTCTCGCCATGCTCATCCGCTTGGAGATCATATGTTACATGCCATTTTTTCCGGGAAGATGCATCCAGATTGCTTGAAAGGGAAATAAACACTTTCTTCTGCTTTAACTTCGGATTTATTTTGATAGCCTGTAAAATATAACACAAGTCATACTTCCCGACGGATTTGTCTATGACTTTCTTTATACGACCGTCCCGATGATATAATGTGATTTCATAGACCGGAATAATGTCATTTACCCAATAACTTTCCGATTGGAGTTTTTCATTCGAATAATACTCTTGAATGTAAATAATACCATTCTCCAAATAATATTCTATAGTATTTTTGACCTTTACTTTTTTGGAATAAAAAATGTCTGTTTGGCAAATAGAAATAGAGCCTCTGACCTCAGACACTTGTGCAAGAAGAATGGATGCTTGAATAATAAGAATGCAAAAAACAGTAACGAGATGTATCTTCATAAAAGATGATGCTTATTTGACTTCGCTTCCCGGCACCACATTCACCGACGGCTCGATTAAAGAGAGCGACCCATCGGCGTTTTCGGCCGAGAGAATCATCCCTTCGGAGAGCATGCCGCGCAATTTACGGGGCTCGAGGTTCGCGATAAAACAAACTTGTTTTCCGACCAACTCTTGCGGTTGCGGATACCATTTGGAAATCCCCGACAGGATGGTGCGTTTCTGCAAGCCGTCGTCCAACAGGAAGCGGAGCAGTTTATCGGCTTTAGGCACTTTCTCGCATTCGAGGACGGTTCCCACACGGATATCTATTTTTTCGAATACGTCAAAAGGTATATTCTCTTTGACCGGAGTCGCCGTGTGTTGGTGCTCCTCGTTGGTCTTCTTCGTGTCAAGGAGTTTCTGAATTTGTCTCTCAATCGCTTCGTCTTCGATTTTCTCAAAGAGCAGTTCGGGCTTTCTCAGTTCATGCCCGTCGGAAAGAAGATCGAAATCGCCCAGTTGCGACCACGACAAGCCCTCTTTATTCAGCAGATGAGAGAGCTTTTTAGCCGAGAACGGCAGGAAAGGCTCGAACACGATGGCCAGATTGGCCGATATTTGCAAGGATAGATTGAGGATGGTCGCCGTGCGTTCGCGATCGGTCTTTATCGTTTTCCAAGGCTCCGTATCGGCAAGATACTTATTGCCGGCACGCGCCAGATTCATCGCCTCCTTCACCGCATCGCGGAAATGGAAGCGGTCGAGATGGCCTTCCACCCGTTCCTTGATCCCCGCAATGTCTTCGAGCGTTTGGCGGTCGTAGTCGGTGAGTTCGCCGCGCGCCGGCACCTGCCCTTCGAAATGCTTATGGGTGAGCGTCAATGTCCGGTTGATGAAGTTTCCGAAGATGGCGACCAATTCATTGTTGTTGCGGGCCTGGAAATCACGCCACGTAAAGTCGTTATCTTTTGTTTCGGGCGCATTCACCGTCAACACGTAACGCAAGACATCCTGCTTGCCGGGGAAGTCTTGCAGATACTCATGCAACCACACCGCCCAATTGCGGGAGGTCGATATCTTGTCGCCTTCGAGATTCAGGAACTCGTTGGCGGGTACATTCTCCGGAAGGATAAACGACCCTTCGGCTTTCAACATAGCAGGAAATACAATGCAGTGGAAAACGATATTGTCTTTTCCGATAAAGTGGATGAGTTTCGTTTCCGGATCCTTCCACCACTTTTCCCACGTGTCGGGCAATAACTCGCGCGTATTGGAAATATAACCGATGGGAGCGTCGAACCATACATACAGCACTTTACCTTCGGCGCCTTTCACGGGCACGGGAATTCCCCAGTCGAGGTCGCGGCTTACGGCTCGCGGTTGCAGCCCGAGGTCGAGCCACGATTTGCATTGTCCGTAAACATTCGACTTCCATTCGGTATGATCTTCCAATATCCACTTGCGCAGCCATTCCTCATGCTTATCGAGCGGCAAGTACCAATGCTTGGTTTTGCGCATGATGGGAGTGCTTCCGCTGAGAGCCGATTTCGGATGGATGAGTTCGGTAGGGCTAAGCGATGTACCGCAAGACTCGCATTGGTCGCCGTACGCATTGGGGTTTCCGCAATGCGGGCAGGTTCCCGTGATATAACGGTCGGCAAGGAACTGTTCGGCTTCCGGATCGTAAAATTGTTCGCTCTCCTGTTCGATAAATTCACCTTTATCATAGAGAGTCCGGAAAAACTCAGTCGTCGTTTGACGATGGATTTCGGATGTGGTACGCGAATAGATATCGAATGCGATACCGAAGTCCTCAAACGATTTCTTGATGAGCGAATGATAACGGTCTACGATATCCTGCGGGGTAACGCCTTCGCGGCGCGCCCGGATGGTGATAGGCACTCCATGTTCGTCGGAGCCGCCGATAAAAATGACTTCTTCCCCTTTTAAGCGTAAATAACGAGCGTAAATATCCGCCGGAATATATACTCCTGCCATGTGTCCGATATGTATCGGGCCGTTTGCGTAAGGCAATGCCGAGGTGATAAGAGTGCGTTTAAATTGTTTTGCCATGTTTTAATAAAATAACGCGCAAAGATACAAAAATTCTTCGGAACTTCCTCCTGTCTCCGGTCATCAGTCTCCGGTCATCAGTCTCCAGTCACCTTGTCTCCTTGTCTCCCGGTCTCCTTGTCTCCCGGTCTCCAGTCTCCAGTCTCCAATCTCTAACTACTGTTGCATATCGATCAGGCGCATGTTCTCACATTTCATAATCTTTCCGGGGAACGTGTGTACGATGGAATAATTATGGGTCGACATCAATACGGCGGTTCCTTTTTCCGAAATCTCCTGCAGGAGATCGACAATCTGGCTGCCCGTATCCGGATCGAGATTGCCCGTCGGTTCGTCGGCCAATATCAAGGGAGGCGAATTGAGCAATGCCCGCGCAATCACTACGCGCTGCTGCTCCCCACCCGACAGTTCGTGCGGCATTTTATACGCTTTCTGTTGCATACCTACCTGCACCAATACTTCATAAATACGATCTTTAATCATCCGCTTGTTGCGCCATCCGGTAGCCCGCAATACAAACTCCAGGTTCTTCTCGACCGAGCGGTCGATCAGCAATTGGAAATCCTGGAAAACAATCCCGATCTTTCTTCTTAAATAAGGGATGTTTTTGCGTTTGATTTTCGAGAGTTGATACTCGAACACCCGGGCATCGCCGTAAGCAATAGGTATTTCGCCGTAGATGCTTTTCAGCAACGTGCTCTTACCCGAACCCACTTTCCCGATGATATACATATAGTCCCCCCGTTTTACCGTGAGGCTGATATTCTGCAGGATGGTGTTCTCGTCGCGGTTAAGCTGTACGTCGGAATAATTTACTAAAGTTTCGTCACCCATTTATTTAATGAATTCTATCGATAAAGGATACTTCCAATAGATGCCGTTATTGGCACGCAATGCCGCCATAATAACAAAGATCAGGTACAGAATTCCTACTAATATAAGAAGAGGAATCCCGACGATTGTTATGCTCAGTATCGCGGTGTAAATGAGAAAACTGATGGTAAAGTTGAGGACATTCTTGCCGTGAAGGTCTACCTGCGGGTTGGTTTCTTTGTTGGTAAACCACATAATGACCGGGATAATAAAACCTAAGAGAGGCACGAAAATACCCATTAATTGTGTAAGGTGCATCAACATTAAATAGGTATTCTCCTGCAATCCGAACAGCGGTTTACCGGCTCCGAAACTGTTGGGATTGGGAGTATCGTTGAGGAGTCGGGCTTTTTCACGTTGGTATTCCTCCTCCGTGATACTTCCTTTTTCTCTTAGCTCGTCAAGAATCTTCAAGTCTTCGTATTTCATAATTTATATCCGTATTTATATCCGTTAATGGAGTTACAAAGATATATTTTTTTTTGGATATTCCTTCTTGCGTATCAAAATAATAGCAAGAACGGTAGCGGTCATCGACCCGATCACATCGGCGGCAAAATCGCCCCACTCGCCGCTTCGTTGAGTGAAGACATAGTGCTGCAACAATTCAATCGCTCCGCCATATAACACGGGGATGAGAAATCCCCAGAAAATCCATTTCCTTTTCGACGGCTTTCCATTATATAACCTGAAATAATCCCATAAACATACGGCCGAAAGCAGAAAAAACATTCCGAAATGAGCCAGTTTATCCCAAGGGATATCGTTCGGCATGTCGGGGATGTCGTCCGAACCTAACAGGCAGGTGCCTACAAAAATAATCAAGCCTACAAACAACGGAAGAAGAATATGACGGCAGTACAATTTCATTGTCCTTTTTGATTTCCTAAAATGATGGCAAAGATAATGATTATTGCTACTCTATAAGGCTATTTAAAAACATATAACGAAAACAAACATAGATTTTGATAAAAAATTCGTTCCTTTGTCCCTTGTTTCATTGCGTACTATACGCTTACTCGTAAAATATTCAATTCAAGTCCAAAATATGAAGAAGTTTCTTTTCCTTATCCTGTTAGTCATTGGTACGGGATCGGCGGTTGTTGCTCAGGCACCTGCGACCCATAAAAACAAACGTTATTTCGATATCAATAAGAATATCGATATTTTCAATTCCGTCATCCGGGAATTGGATATGTTTTATGTAGACAGCCTGAAGGTGGACAGCCTTATGCAAGGGACCATCGTCAATATGCTTTCCCGGCTGGACCCTTACACCGAATATTATTCGGAGGAAAATATGGGCGATTTACGGTTCCTGACTACGGGTGAGTATGCCGGCATCGGCGCCATTATTTCTTATAACAACAACCGCGTCGTTATTAATGAGCCTTATGAAGGGCTTCCGGCTGCCAAGGCGGGACTGAAAGCAGGAGACATCATTCTCGAAATTGATGGCGAAGATATGAGCAAGGCTTCGGTGAAGGACGTCAGCGATAAATTGAAAGGGACGCCCGGAACCACGCTCAACCTGAAGATTCAACGTCCGGGGGAGAAGAAAGAACGCACGTTTAAGATCCTTCGCGAAAAAATAGAGATGGATCCCATAACCTACGCAACCGTAATGGATAACAATATCGGGTACCTGCATTATGGAAGCTTTACCCAAAACAGTTCGGACAATGTGAAGAAGACCGTGCTCGATTTGAAAAACAAAGGGGCACAATCGCTTATTATCGATCTTCGCGGTAACGGGGGCGGTATTTTGGAAGAGGCGGTGAATGTGGTGAACTTTTTCGTTCCGAAGGGAAAAGAAATCGTTTCCACGAAAGGAAAAGTGAAACAATGGGATCGTTCTTACCGGACGCAAAACCAACCTCTCGACGAACTGATTCCCATGGTGGTGCTCATCGATACCGGTTCGGCGTCGGCAGCCGAAATCGTGGCAGGTTCCTTGCAGGACTTGGATCGGGCTGTGATTGTCGGAAACCGCTCTTTCGGAAAGGGACTGGTGCAAACATCCCGCGAGTTGCCTTATGGAGGAAATATCAAATTAACGACCTCTAAATACTATATTCCGAGCGGCCGTTGCATCCAAGCGCTCGATTATTCGCACCGCAACCCCGACGGCTCGGTTGCGCGCGTACCCGACAGCCTGACCAATGTGTTCTACACGGAAAGCGGGCGTGAGGTACGTGACGGTGGGGGAATTACCCCCGACCTAACCATTCCCCAGAAGTCTTCGGGCACGATTTCGTATTATCTGATTACGGGCAATATCGTTTTCGATTACGTAACGCAGTGGGTGCAAAGCCATCCCACCATCGCTTCGCCCGAAACGTTCAGCTTGCCCGAAAGCGATTACGACGCGTTTAAAGAGTTTGTCAAAACAAAAGACTTTAAATATGATCAGATGAGCGCGCGTTCGTTGCAGCAGCTTAAGGACGTGATGGAGTTCGAAGGATATTTCGAGCCGGCATCGGCTGAATTCCATGCGCTCGAAGCAAAATTAAAGCCGGATCTCGATCGCGATTTAACGCGTTTCCATGATGAAATAAAACGTTTTATCGAAACGGAAATCGTCCAACGATACTATTACAAGAAAGGCGTTCTGATTAATGAACTTCAGCAAGACGAGGCTCTGAAAAAGGCGGTTGAAGTGCTTACCGATAAGAGTTTATACGAAAGCACGCTTAAACCGTCCCCGACCAAAGCGTTGGCTAAAAAAGACAAACAACCGTCCGTTTAACGCGACCTTATGAACCGCTTTCTGTGTGTTTTCCTTCTTCTTTCTTTCCTTGCAGGTGCACAAGCGCAAAAGCAGCAAGTGACCCTGCTTTTCGCCGGCGATGCCATGCAGCATCTTCCGCAGATAAAAGCCGCTTACAATGGCGCCGGATACGAATACGACTCTTGCTTCTATCGGATAAAAGAAAAGATCGACAGCGCCGATATTGCATGCGTCAATCTGGAAACGGTGCTGTCCGGCAAGCCTTATACCGGGTATCCGGCATTCAGTGCGCCCGATGCGTTTGCCGAGGCACTCAAAAACACCGGCTTCGATGTGTTCTTTCTGGCAAATAACCATGCCTTGGACAAAGGTCAAAAAGGATTGGAACGAACAATCGATGTGCTAGACTCGCTGGGCGTAAAACATACCGGCACCTTCAAATCGCCGGAAGCCCGGGAGCGCTATTATCCGCTGATGATTATCAAGAACGGCATCCGGATAGCTTTCTTGAATTATGTATACGGAACAAACGGTTTGTCGGTGCGGCGGCCGAACGTCATCAATCTCATCGACACCATGCAGATAAAAAAAGATTTAGCCCTCACGGACTTATACCGTCCCGACATCATCATAGCCAATATGCATTGGGGTGAAGAATATAAGACTCTGCCATCCGTGCAACAGAAGCAATTGGCTGAGTTCCTTTTCCTCCATGGCGTACGCATTGTTATCGGGCATCATCCGCATGTGGTGCAACCGATGGTTCTCGAGCGCGAAGGGGAGTCGATCAAGCACGTGGTCTATTATTCGATGGGCAACTTCATTTCGAATCAACAAAAAGTACACACCGACGGCGGTATGCTGGCGGAAGTGGTGATAAGCAAAGAGGATGACGATTCGCCGGTGCGTATCGAGTCGTGCGACTATTCCCTGGTGTGGGTGCGGAAGTTTTTTCAAAACGGCAAATACCGGTATGTCCTGCTGCCTTCGTGGAAAAATCAGGAAGACTTAACGCCCGAAATGACTCAAGAGGAAAAACAAAAAATGAATACCTTTGTAACCCATGCCGAACGGATTATTCGTCCCGAAAAATAAATAATGGCCTATGGAAATTCAAGATTTTGTTTGGTGCCTGCTGGCCGCAACGGCCGCGGGCGGAGTTGTGGGAATCGAACGGCAAATAAATAATAAAAGCGCCGGCCTGCGTACCAACACGCTGGTTGCCGTGGGGGCGTGCATCTATGTATTGATCGGCACGCAGATTAGTGGAGGCGCGGGCGACCCGGCGCGTATCATCGGGCAGATCATCACGGGTATCGGCTTTCTGGGAGCCGGCGTCATCTTGCATCGCGGCGCCAATGTGCAGGGATTAACCACAGCGGCGACAATATGGTGTAGCGCCGCCTTGGGTTGTTTGTCAGGATTGGGCATGTTTAAGGAAACACTTATTTGCACCCTGTTAATCGTCCTGATCAACACCGCCTTAAAAAAGGCCGACAAATGGTTTATCGGCGACACCAAAAGAAAAAACAATCCGCCCTCTTCGGAAGAAGACGATAAAAATTGATTGTCGCATTATTTGCCGCCGATCATCCGGTTGTTTTTTTATAATTGACGACTGCCCATACATTAAAAAGTACGGAAAATCCGATCATCATCATAAAGTGATTCCGAATATCGGCAAAACCGCTTCCTTTGAGTATGATCATCCGGATTACGTCCATCAGGTAAGTAACGGGACTGCATTTGGCTATCGCGTATGCCCAGACAGGCATACTTTCGACCGGAGTAAACAGCCCGCTCATCAATATAAAAATCATCATAAAAAAGAACATCACGAACATCACTTGCTGTTGTGTATCGCAATAGGTGGAAATCAACAACCCGAAACCAAGCATTGCCACCAAATAAACCGCTAAATACGTAAAGAGCGCCCACACGTTTCCTATAGGAACGATACCATACACGAAACGGGCTATAATAAATAATCCGAAACTGAATATGATGATCCCCACAATCCAAAAAGGAATTAGTTTTCCCAAAATAAAATGATATTTTCCGACGGGGGTAACATTGAGTTGTTCCATCGTCCCGGTTTCTTTTTCCCTAATAGCATTTAATGCGCATAAATAGGCGGATATTAATGTAGTAAGAAACGCTAATATGCCCGGAACCATATAATGGCGGTAGTTCATGGCCGGATTAAACCAATCGGAAGAAGTGACCTGAATAGCCGGCGCCGGCTGAAAACGCTCCGGCTGTCCCCATTGTAAACGAACATCGTCATTAAAATCACGAAGGATCCGGTTAAGATAAGCTCCTCCCAAATTCGCTTTTACTCCGTTGATCGCATTGACGGCGACAAAAACTTTTTGCGGGCTTTCGGTTATCAACCCGCGTTCAAAATCAGGAGGAATTTCCAAGACCAAATCAGCCCGATCTCTTTCTATATAGCGGATTGCTTCCTGGAAAGAGCCGGCATATACATTCAAGTGGAAATATTCCGATGCTGTTATTTTCGAAATAAGTCTTTGCGAATAATCGGAATGATCGTGATCCACAATGGCGATTGCGATATTCTTTATTTCATAATCCGCCGCCCAAGGCAAAATCAATAATTGAATAACAGGCATACCAAATATCATTCCCAATAACACCTTATTACGGAATATTTGTTTGAATTCTTTTTGCAACAAAAATAATAAAGTCCTCATTTGCTTAATTCATGAAAGTAAAAATTCTTATCGCTCGTCAGGCTTCCAGCCTCGTCTTGAAATTTCTGAAACTGATGAATAAAAGGAATCCGGTCATCAACAGTAATACGACCGTTTCTTTCCAAACCGCTTGAATTCCGGCTCCTTTTATCATCACGGACTTAATAATTACATAATACCATCGGGACGGGATTACATTGGCAAACCATTGAAGGACAACCGGCATATTTTCGATGGGAAACATGAAGCCGGTAAACAAAATGGTCGGCACCATCAATCCTATGAGGGAAAAAAGGATGGCTGCCTGCTGCGTTTTTACCAGATTGGATATCAACAATCCCAGGGAAAGCGCCGTGATGATGAACAGGGTGCTTTCTAAAAACAGTAAAATCAGGCTGCCGTTGACCGGCACCTCGAGTAACGTAACACTCAACACGACGATGACCGTCAGGTTGACTAACGAAAGGAACAGATAGGGCACCGCTTTGGAAAGAATCAACAGCAACGGGTTGACGGGCGAAACCAATAGTACCTCCATGGTTCCGTATTCTTTTTCACGGACAATGGACACGGAGGTCATCATTACGCAGATAAGCATCAGGATCAACGACATCACGCCGGGCACAAAATTTACCGCGCCTTTCAGTTGGGGATTGTACAGCATGCGCATCTCGCTACCGATTTGGTAAGGTAACGGGCTGTCCATCGACAATTCCTTTTGGTAATCCATTAAAATATTCGTGGCATACCCTTTCAGGATATTAGCGGTGTTGGGGTCGGAAGCATCGGCGATCAGTTGCACCTGCGCCTGATGCAGATGATGCAAATCCGACAGGAAATTTGCGGGAAAGATCACCGCCAATTTTATCCGGCCTTCCTGAAAAGCGTCTTCTATTTGTAAATGACTCTTCAGCGATTCTTCAACGACAAAATGATTGTTCGCGGCAAACCGCTCGATAATCCGCCGCGACGCCTCGTCTTTGGCATAATCGCAAATAACGATTCGTGAATCCTTAATCTCATTCGTCAGCGCGAAGCCGAATAATAGAATCTGCACAACGGGCAATCCGAACAATATCAACAGCGTTTTTCGGTCACGGAACATGTGCCGGAATTCCTTCCGGACAAACGCTAAGAACTGCGTGTTTCTGTTCGCCGCAATCGCACCCTTTATTTTTAACTTCTTCCTCATTCCATCAATCTTTTATCAATATATCATCGGTCTCCGGTCTCCGGTCTCCAGTCTCCGGTCTCCGGTCTCCAGTCTCCGGTCTCCGGTCATCGGTCTCCAGTCAACAGTCAATCAGACGTCTGCCTCTGTCTCTTTGTCTCCTTATCTCCCTGTCTCCTTATCTCCCTGTCTCCTTATCTCCCTGTCTCCCTGTCTCCCTGTCTCCCTGTCTCCCTGTCCCCGATCGTCCATCAATTTCTTTTCGCTCCCCGCGCCAATTGAAAAAGCACCTCATCCATCGATGACGCGGAAAACCGCCGTTTCAAATTCGCCGGACTGTCCAACGCTTCAATTTTGCCGTCGACCATCATCGAGATACGGTCGCAATATTCGGCTTCGTCCATATAATGCGTGGTAACGAATACGGTAATTCCTTCTTCGGTCGCCTCATATATCAAATCCCAAAACTGCCTCCGAGTAATCGGATCCACTCCTCCCGTCGGTTCATCCAAAAAGACGACACGGGGGCGATGAAGGATGGCCAGCGAGAAAGCCAATTTCTGTTTCCATCCCATCGGCAACGCGCCTACCCGTTTTTTCATTTCGTTGTGTAATCCCAAACGTTCGACGAGGCGATCCCGTCCTTCTTTCATCTGACGATTCGTTAATCCATAGATTCCTCCGAACAGATGGATGTTTTCTGCGACCGTTAAATCCTCATAGAGAGAAAACTTCTGACTCATATAACCGATGCTTTTCTTTATTTGCTCCGTTTGACGATAGACGTCGAAGCCCGCAACCGTTGCGCTTCCCGAGGAGGGCACGGAAAGCCCGCACAACATGCGCATGGCTGTTGTTTTGCCCGCACCGTTTGCCCCCAGAAACCCGAAGATCTCGGATTTATATACTTCGAACGTTATCTTATCGACAGCGACAAAATGACCGAATTCCTTGGTCAGCTCATCTACTTGTATCACAATCTCCTTCATAATACTCTTTTTTAGTCACCGGTCTTCGGTCTTCGGTCTCCGGTCTCCAACCTCCAACCTCCAACCTCTATCCTCCATTAATTGAATAAAACAATCCTCAATATTCGGCGCAACCGGTTTCACCTCGACATCGTTGTAGCCCTTCGCCAGCAGCCAATCGCGTAAATGGTCCGGAGCCGTACCCGTAGACTGTGTAAAGGAAACATGTAAGCTTTCGCCAAAAGCAAAACAACTTTTGATATCCTTCTTCTTACGGATATCGCGCGCCCAACGCCCCACATTCTCCGCTTTTACCGCATACAGCGTTCCGGCATACTTATCAATAATACGTCGCGGAGTATCAATGGAAAGAATCTTCCCCGATTGGATAAGGGCGATCCGGTCGCACAGCGTCGCCTCATCCATATAAGGCGTCGAAACAAGGATGGTGATGCCTTCTCTTTTCAGATTCTTGAGCATTCCCCAAAATTCACGGCGCGATACGGCATCCACCCCCGTCGTCGGTTCATCGAGAAAAAGCACCGAAGGACGATGGATCAACGCGCAACACAACGCCAGCTTTTGCTTCATACCACCCGAAAGATTCCCTGCACGGCGTGTTTTGAAAGGCTCTATTTGAACGTAGATATCCCTTATTAAATCGTAATTCTCATGAAGTGATGTTCCGAAGAGCGTCGCAAAAAAGTTGAGGTTTTCTTCCACGGACAAATCCTGATATAGCGAAAATTTGCCGGGCATATAACCTATCCGGTTACGGATATCCCTATAGTCAGAGATACTATCTAAGCCGGCAACCTCGGCTGAGCCGCTGTCGGGCAGCATCAGCGTGGTCAGAATACGGAATAACGTCGTCTTACCGGCTCCATCCGGCCCGATCAAGCCATAGAGTTCCCCTTCTTCCACCTGAAAAGACACCTCGCACAGCGCTTGCACATCTCCATAACTTTTGCTCACTGCTTGACACTTAATAAGTGACGATTGACAATCATTGTTTTTCATCTTATTCCCTCCCATATAACCAACTTACAAACTTCATACTAACGCATCTCATTATTCATTATTCATTATTCATTGTCAATTGAATTTCGCCGTACATTCCGATTTTATACGATCCGTCGTTCTTTACCTTCACCTTTACGGCATAGACCAGATTTGCCCGTTCGTCTTTTGTCTGAATAGTTTTAGGGGTAAACTCCGCCTTCTCGCTTATCCAGGCGACCGTTCCTTGCGCTTCTCTAAATCCCCCGTCGCCGTCATCGGTAAATACCTTTACCGGTTGATTCAAGGAAAGCTTCGGCAATTGATTTCCGGAGATATATACCCGCAGGATCATCTCCGACAAATCGGCAATTTTATAAAGCGGCTTGCCCGGCGAAGTCGTTTCATTCGCCCGCGTATATCGTGTCAATACGGTTCCGGTTACAGGATTCAGGATGGTACATTTGCTGAGTTGATCATCTAGTTGTTTCACTTGAACCTCCAACGTTTTGATCTCTTTATCGATGCTTGTCGTTGAAATTTCGAGGGACGACTTTTGCGCGTTTATTTGTTTTCGGAGCACATTCACCTGCGCGTCCATATCGTCCAATTGCTTGCCGGTGGCAGCATCATTTTTCACCAAATTAGCCAGCCGTGCTTTTTCGTGCCCGGCTGTACGAAGTTGTTCCTGTAAAGAAGCCAATTGCACGGCGATATCGGGCTTCTTACTCGCCAAAGCCTCTATCTGGCTCAGCAACTGCTCCTTTTTAAGAAATAGTTGAAGGCTGTCGATGTAACCCACCCTCTCTCCGCTCTTCAATGTTTGTCCTTCTTCTATATCGAACTGCATGATTACCCCTTGCGCTTGCGAAGCGATAACGGTTTCTTCCGCTTCGAAAGAACCGGAAGCATCGAATCCCTGCTTTCCCTGGCAAGAAGTCATCGTTATTGCCGATTGGAAGAAAATGACGGTAGAGAGCATTAATTTAAAGAAGCTCTTTGATCCTGTTAAATTCATATATTCCATATTGTGTTTATTTGATTTCCTGATCATTATCCATTATCCATTGTCAATTGTCCATTAGTATTTCAGTTTCCGGTTGTGGCCTTATAGTTGTATAGAACCATCATTAATGCGAATCAGTAGTTGAAACTGTTGGCGAGTTTATTTAGTTAAAGTATTTAAAACCAATAAAATAAAGACGTTTAATATTTGCTCTTTCTCCTGAAAATCATTAACTTAGAAGAATAATTCCATTTATTTTTCAGTTATGATCCCCAGAAAGAAAGAGCTTAAATTGATAAAGATTTATATGTATATATGTGATGTATACGATCAGGAATTGAAATATTATTGCCAAAGATACAGCAATAATTCCAATCCGGCATTCACCGACCAGGAAATAATGACTATTTACCTGTTTGCAGGACATTGTCAAAAATATTTCCAAATCAAAGACATACACAACTTTGCATCAGAATATCTTTCCTCCTGGTTCCCTAAATTACCTTCATACCAGACCTTTAATCTCAGATTAAACCGTCTTAGTGAAGCTTTCAGGGTGTTATCCGGGAGATTGATATCTTCATTCACGCCGCCTGACTCTGAGAAAGGCATATCCCTTGTTGATTCCCTTCCCGTGATCACTTGTGCAGGCAGGAACAGGCAAGCAAAAGTGGCCCGTGAAATAACTTCCAAGGGATACTGTTCTACAAAGAACCAGTATTATTACGGGTTGAAACTCCATGCATTGGCTTTGCGCAGGGAGGGAACAATCCCCTTTCCCGACTCCCTAATGATTACTCCTGCCGAAGATAATGACCTGACTGTTTTTAAACAGGTATGGGGTGATTATATCTGCGAGACCACCATTTTTGGAGACAAGATATATTCTGACTTTGAATACTTTAATGGCGATAAAAAACAAAAACAGCATATCCAAATGTTTACTCCCGTTAAAGCAGTCAAAGGACAATCCGAACAGGATAGACAGAGCCGAAAAGCCTATAATGATTTATTTTCTACCGCTGTTTCCAAAGTCAGGCAACCCATAGAATCATTCTTCAATTGGCTGAACGAAAAAACAACTATTCAAAGAGCGCAAAAAGTAAGATCCTCTAAAGGATTACTTATACATATGATGGGAAAATTCGCCATCGCATTCATTTATCTAATTTTTTAAATACTGATTCGCATCATTAACTGAATTTCATGCAGCAGCAAGTTTTGCCGAGCATTATCCTCGGCATTTACCTGCAAAATATAATCGTTTGCCGTAGCCGTTCCGTATTCCAATTGTTTTTGGGTCGTAATCTTTACGTTTTCCCGTAGCCGTATGATGTCCGTATCGGCCTCCATCAGTTCCTGCCATTTCACTATTTCAGCATGTTCCTGTTTCAGTGCCAGATTCGTATTGAATAAGAACACCTCTTGCTGAACGTCCAACATATCTTTGCTTAGGACAAGATTCTTCTTTTCTTTTTTGTAGGTATATAGTCCCGCGATGTTCCAACTCAACCGGACGCCACCGATATAATAAGCTCCAAAGCCATTGTCCAGAAAGTTAAGCGTCGGCCGGCCGTAACCGCCCTGCAAAAACAGACTGACGCGGGGCAGGTTTTTCGAAGTAACGAGTTTATCCTGGATATCGAGGACGCTCTTTTGTTTTTCAAGCAAACGCAATTCCGGCCGGTTAACGGTCGCCGACAGCCAAGGAGCAGGCGGTTTTTCCAAAACCGTTGTTTCGTTGACCGGAAGGCCGATAAAAAGCGATAACCTGTCGGCATACCCCCGCCGGAGCGCTTTGAGTTCAATGATGCGTTGATCGGCATTGAGCAATTCGGCTTCCAGCATATCGGCATTACTTTTGAAGGCCGTCCCGTTTTCAATAGCCACGCGCGTTTTGGATAATCCCGTGCGGATATCTTCTTGCTTCAATGCGGCCTGTTTTATTTGCGCATCTATAAGGAGGATACCGAAAAAAAGCGCATTGATATGCTCCTTCAATTTGTATAAATCCACTTCTGTTTTTTGTCGTTCCACCGCAGCATTCGCCTTGGCCAGTTGCCTGTTATTCGTGACCGTCAGCAAATCGGTTACCGGCTGCGTTACTTCCGCATATATCTTATATTGATCCTTGCTAAGCCCCGGGATTTCGATATTCGGTAAGGAAATAGGAATCTTCGTCACATCCGATTGGTAAGTCGCTTGTCCGACAAGATTTACCTGCGGCCAATATCCCTTTGACACATTACTGACGGAATAAGCTTCCGACTGATCGATCAGCGCATATTGCTTTACCAACGGATAATGACGTTCCGCCAACCAGTAACAACTGTCAATCGTCAACACAAGGGGCTGCTGAGCCATACCTATAAAATTCACTTCTAAAAGCAGCCCTATGAAACAACTCTTTATGAAAGACTTTCTATTCTTGTTCATCGCTATACTATTGTTTTGATTTAATCATTTGATTAATGACAAGGCAAAAAAAATTATTTTGCTTCAAACATCGCTTTCACCCAAATAGGAATCAACTCTTTCCGCTCTATCATCAATGATTTAAATTCCCTTTCATTTATTTCTCCGATATTCTTAAGGATAGAAGCTCCGAGAAAAGGGAAAATAGTCAGGCTAACCGTATTAATCAAAAAATGAAGAAGGGATACAGAAGCGATTTTCCCCTCTGCTACCGCCTGTTGATATTGTTTGATAAAGACAGTGTCGGAAATCGCATTTTTAATTAAAGACGACAATACAGACTCTTTCTGATTATTCCTTAATTCATTGATAACAAAGAAGGCGACTTGCGGTTCCTGCAACAGTTGATCAATATACGAGGAGGCAAAAGTCGAAATCTTTTGCTCTAAAGAAGTTTCAGGATCATTGATTACCGTCGCGATGATTTTGAGAAAGTCCTGTAAGGTTTCGAACATAATAATGTCGAATAGCTTTTGTTTGCTCCTGAAATAGTAATTAAGAAGGGCAAGATTCATTCCCGCTTCTTCCGCAATATCCCTTGTGCGGGTAGCGGCGAAACCCTTTTCGTGGAATACTTTGCGTGCAGCATTCTTTATTCTTTGTTCGGTAGATAATCCGGAATCGCTATTTTCTTTATGATTCATCTTTATTCTTCTTTGACGTGCAAAGATAAAAGCTTTTTTTCATTTGAGCAAATTATTTAATCACTTGATTAAATAAAAAACGAAGAGCAAAGGATAAAGACAAAAACCGTCCGGCCACTTTTTTCTTTCATTTTATTTGCACATTCAAAAATAACGTTTACTTTTGCAGTTCAAATCATCAAAAAAAGAACAATGAGTTACTCTTTATTATCTTGGCGTTGGTGGCGTTCACATTGTAAACAATGGGAGGGACACGTTTATGCCGGATCGTAAAAGTAATAAACCGAATAAAAAGCAGCCTGTTGTTAAAAAAGCAACAGGCTGTTTGCTTTTTATACCGGCAGGACTGCATTAGTTATCAATCAATAAAAGATTCATTATGGAAAAGAGAAAAAAAATTATGTTGCCGGAGACGGAAATTCCTACCAAATGGTATAATGTGGTAGCGGAAATGAAGCACAAACCCCAACCGATGATCAATCCGGGGACGAAAGAGCCCCTCAAACCCGAAGACCTTTACCCGTTGTTCGCAGAGGAACTGGCACGGCAGGAGTTGAACGAAACCGATGCGTGGATAGACATTCCGGAAGAGGTGCGCGATAAGTACAAGATTTACCGCCCCACTCCACTGGTACGCGCTTATGGGTTGGAAAAAGCATTGGATACTCCGGCGCACATTTATTTTAAAAACGAAAGCGTCAGCCCGGTGGGATCGCATAAACTCAATTCGGCTTTACCGCAGGCTTATTACAACAAAATCGACGGCACAACAAACCTGACAACCGAAACCGGTGCGGGACAATGGGGCACCGCCCTGTCGTTCGCCGCCAAAACCTTCGGACTCGAATTGGCCGTATATATGGTGAAGATCAGTTACGAACAGAAGCCTTACCGCCGCTCGCTGATGCAGACATGGGGCGCACAAGTCATCGCCTCGCCCAGCATGTCCACCAAAGCGGGACGGAAGATACTTACCGACCACCCGACCTATCAAGGCAGTTTGGGAACGGCTATCTCCGAAGCGATCGAACTCGCCATGCAAACGCCGAAATGCAAATACGCGCTTGGAAGCGTGCTGAACCACGTGTCGCTGCATCAAACGATTATCGGCTTGGAAGCGGAAAAACAAATGGAACTTGCCGGAGAGTATCCCGATATCATTATCGCATGCTTCGGCGGAGGATCGAACTTTTCGGGTATCTCATTTCCTTTTCTCAGGCACAATCTATCGGGAGAAAAGAGCACACGCTTTATCGCCGCCGAACCGGCTTCCTGCCCGAAACTCACGCGCGGACATTTCCAATACGACTTCGGCGACGAAACCGGTTACACGCCGCTTATTCCCATGTACACGCTCGGACATAAATTCGCTCCGGCCAATATCCACGCGGGCGGACTTCGTTATCACGGGGCGGGCAGCATCGTCAGTCAACTGCTGAAGGACAAACAAATCGAAGCCGTCGATATCGACCAGTTGGATTCGTTCGAAGCCGGCATATTGTTTGCACGCACCGAAGGCATCGTGCCCGCACCCGAATCGAACCATGCCATTGCCGCCACCATCCGCGAAGCGCTGAAGGCAAAAGAAGAAGGAACGAAGAAAACCATCCTCTTTAACTTATCGGGACACGGATTAATCGACATGTCGGCTTACGACCAATATCTGGCAGGCGATTTAATTAATTATTCCCTTAGCGACGAAGATATAAAGAAATCGCTGGAAGCAGAATGATTAAACAGCGTAAAAGATATAATCTGCCGGACAAACATAAAAAAAGATGTAAAAATATTTGGAAGTTTCATCCGCGTGTTATATCTTTGAGTCATTAAAACGAATGAGCCATTGCCGCATTGGTCGATTGGGAAACTCATCAATAAAAATCAAGAAACCGAGACTAGTTTTTGGTATTAATGGCGGGCCGCACTTCTTCGGAAGAGGCTTTCTTTAGCCCAGCGGATTACAAAGATGCCAGAACACTCAAATCCTGTCATAAGGAGTTTCGACTTATTCCACCAGTGCGGCTTCTTTATAGAAAAAAGCAGATGTGCAAAAGGTTACACTTACGCAGTCTGCTTTTTATTTTTAGCTATCCTTATGCGTATCGTTTTGAAACCCTACATTGAATTATTTTTCGCCTTCTTTAAAATCGGCGCATTCACCTTTGGCGGAGGGTACGCCATGATTCCGCTTATCCGAAATGAAGCCGTCTTCAAACGAAAATGGCTCAACGACACCGATTTTGTGGAGATGCTGGCGGTGGCGCAATCGATGCCCGGCCCGGTGGCATTAAATACTGCTCTTTTTATCGGAAACCGCAGGCAAGGATTCAAAGGCAGTCTGGCAGCCGGCTTCGGCGTAATTCTTCCCTCTTTTATCATCATTCTGTTGATTGCCTTGTTCTTTACACAGTTTAAAGACAATCCTCTGGTCGAAAGGATATTCAAAGGCATCCGCCCGGCAGTGGTAGCCTTAATCGCTGCCCCGCTCATCCAATTGGGCAAAAGCACCGGAATCACCCTGAAAACGCTATGGATTCCGATAGCGGTCGCTTTATCGGTGTGGCTGCTGAACGTGTCGCCCATCCTGATTATCGTGCTCTCTATTGCGGGGGGCATCGCTTATTACAAATTCATTGTTCAAAACAGAAAAGAGCGGGGAAATGGGACTGATTGAACTATACGCATCGATGTTCTTTGCCTTCCTGAAAATCGGGCTGTTCGGCTTTGGCGGCGGATATGCCATGCTTCCGCTCATTCAGCACGAAGTGGTATATCGCTACGGGTGGATTGCCTTGGAAGAGTTTACCGACCTAGTGGCTATCTTTCAAACTACTCCCGGCGCCATCGCGCTGAACTCGGCAACGTATATCGGTTATTCGGCGGTTACAACAGCAGGATACGGCACATTAGAAGGCATTCTTGGCTCGGTGATTTGCACTGCGGGAGTGAGCATTCCCCCACTCATCATCATGACACTCGTCTGCACCTTTTTTTTCAAGATTAAACATAACTCTTGGATACAAGCAGCCCTGAAAGGACTGAAGCCGGCCATTATCGGACTGATAGCTTCAGCAGCATTGATACTGATGAATCAACGGAATTTTCCCGATTATACCAGTTGGGGCATTTTCCTGGTCATATTCATCGCCTCTTTAAAGAAAGTCGATCCTATCCTGCTGATTTTGATAGCCGGTGTAGCCGGCGTGCTTCTTTATTGAACATAAAGGGTAAGAGTCAAAAATAATCCTTTTGTTCCTCTTGCCGTTCAATTTTTATTTACCTTTGTAAGGTAAATAAAGCGAGATATATGCGACGGTTTATCAATCCCTTTTCGGATGTGGAATTTAAAAAAATATTCGGTCAGGAAATCAATAAAGAGCTCTTGATCGAGTTCCTAAACGACCTGCTGGAAGGAGAGAAGCGTATAGAAGATATTCGTTTTTTAGACAAAGAGAGTTTGCCGTTATATGAAAACGATCGAACCGGAATATACGATATCTCTTGCCAGACAGATGCCGGAGAACATTTTATTGTGGAAATGCAAAATATCCGGCAAGTGCATTTCAGCGAACGCGCCTTGTATTATTTAACACGCGCATTGGCCTATCAAGGGGAGAAAAGCGCCCAATGGCAGTTTGAGTTGAATGCGGTATACGGGGTGTTTTTTATGAACTTCCGATTGAACGGGAGACCCGGCAAACTACGAACAGACGTAGTACTTACCGACCGTGAAACGCATGAACAATTCAGTGACAAATTGCGTTTTATCTTTCTAGAACTCCCCTCTTTTCGAAAGGAAGAGGAGGAATGCGAAACAGATTTCGAACGATGGATTTATGTATTAAAGAATATGGAAACATTAAAGAGAATTCCTTTTAAAGCCCGCAAATCGGTTTTTGAAAAACTGGAAAAGATCGCCGACCTGTCCTCCCTTAGCAAAGCGGAACGGATTAAATACGATGCAAGCATTAAAGCGTATCGCGACCACTTGGCTACAATCGCCTATGGCAAAGCGGAAGGGAAGGCGGAAGGTGAACGAAATAAGCAGATAGAAATCGCCCGGAAACTAAAAGCAAAGGGACTTTCGATCGATCTTATTACCGAAACAACCGGCCTGTCTGTCGAAGAAGTAAAAAGACTGTAAGATCATACCCCCGATAAGGCTTGAGCCAATGCTTGAGCCAATGGGCAAGAACAGCGCATAAACCGTTTTCATACAGGTTTATGCGCTGTTTCTAATTTAGGAATAGGAAACCACGCCGGCAAGGCGCATCGGCCGGAAGTTATTTCTTCGTTTTCTTTGCGGTCGTCTTGCGGGTCGTTTTCTTTTTCTTCGTTGTGCCGTCGGTGGCTTCCGCTATAATCTGGCGGCACCTATCGAGCGTCAGTTCCGACGGTTCCTGATTCTTGGGAATCTTATAGTTTTTCTTTTCAAAAGTGATATAAGGGCCGTAACGGCCGTTGAGCACCTGAAGTCCGGGTTCTTCGGGGAAAGTTTTAATCGTCTTTTCGCGATCTTTCTTCTCTTTCGCCTCAATCAGTTCGATGGCTTCCTCGAGCAACACCTCGAGCGGGTCGATCCCTTTGGGTAACGAAACGAACTTGCCATCGTGGCGGAGATAGGGGCCGAAACGTCCTACCGCAGCAACGACGTCCTTGTCGCGGAATGTCCCCACGGTACGGGGCAAATCGAATAGCTTGAGCGTTTCTTCCAGGGTGATGGTCTCGATGGATTGCGTCTTTTGCAGGGGCGCGAAAAGCGGCTTTTCTTCTTCTTCCGACGACCCTATTTGAGCCACCGCGCCATAGCGACCGATTTTTACCGATACCTGCCGTCCCGTTTTAGGATCGGACCCGAGGATTCGCTCGCCCGCTTTGTGTTCGGTATGCGTCTGCGACACCTCTTCGACAATGGGATGGAACACCTTGTAGAAGTCGGCAATCGATTTGTTCCATTGGGTTTTGCCTTCGGCTATCTTATCGAAATCTTTTTCCACATCGGCCGTGAAGTTATAGTCGAGGATCGAAGGGAAGGACTCCATCAAGAAGTCCGTCACGACCATCCCGATATCCGTAGGCACGAGTTTGTTCTTGTCGGCGCCGAAGGTTTCCGTTTTGTCGGTATCCTTCAATTTGCCGTTTTTCAGCGCCAGTACGTTATAAGGCCGTTGTTCGCCCTCGAGACTGCGTTTCTCCACATATTCGCGGTTCTGGATAGTCGATATCGTAGGCGCATAGGTAGAAGGACGCCCGATGCCCAGTTCCTCGAGCTTGCGCACCAGCGAAGCCTCGGTATAACGCGGCGGACGCTGCGTAAAGCGCTGCGTGGCGATCGTCTCGCGCATGTCGAGCGCCTCTCCCTGTGTGAGCGGAGGCAGGATGCCGTCGGTGACTTCGGCATCTTCATCGTCGGTTCCTTCGAGATAGACTCGGAGGAATCCGTCGAACTTCAGCACCTCACCGTTGGCGACAAACTTTCCTTTATCATTCGAGATATCGATAAGCGCCGTCGTTTTTTCGAGTTGCGCATCGGCCATTTGCGAAGCCACGGTGCGCTTCCAGATCAAGTCGTAAAGCTTTTTCTCCTGCGCCGTGCCGTCGATGGCGCTGTTTTGTATATAGGTGGGACGGATGGCTTCGTGCGCCTCTTGCGCCCCCTTCGATTTCGTCGTATACTGACGGACTTTGACGTATTCCGGTCCGTAAAGCTGTGTGACTTCGGCTTTAGCTGTGTTGATGGCCAGTCCCGACAGGTTGACAGAGTCGGTACGCATATAGGTGATCTTTCCCGATTCGTACAAGCGCTGGGCCACACTCATGGTTTGCGCAACGGAAAAGCCCAGTTTGCGCGACGCTTCCTGTTGCAACGTGGAGGTGGTGAACGGCGCGGCGGGCGATTTGCGGGCCGGCTTTACCGTGACATCCTCGATGGAAAAGAGCGAGGACTTGAGCTTTTCGAGCAACGCCAACGCCTCTTCTTTGGTCTTAAGCCGCTTGTTGTATTCGGCCTTGACTTCGAACGATTCGCCGCCTTCTTTTTTCGTAAAGATGGCGATGATGCGATAGGCCGATTCGCTGTTGAACTGCTGTATTTCACGTTCGCGCTCCACAATAAGCCGCACAGCCACCGACTGTACGCGCCCGGCCGACAGAGCAGGCTTGATCTTGCGCCATAAAACGGGCGAAAGTTCGAAGCCGACGATGCGGTCGAGCACACGGCGCGCCTGTTGCGCATCGACCAGATTCTTGTCGATCTTACGCGGCGTTTCGATAGCGCGATGAATAGCCGTATCGGTGATTTCGTGAAAGACGATGCGCTTGGTATTATCGTCCTTCAAGCCGAGGGCATCGAACAAGTGCCACGAGATGGCCTCCCCTTCGCGGTCCTCATCGGAAGCGAGCCAGACCGTTTCGGCTTGCTTGGCCGCCGCTTTCAATTCGGCAACGACTTTCTTCTTGTCGTCGGGTATTTCGTAAATGGGGGTGAAATTATTTTCAATGTCTACGCTGAAGTCCTTCTTTTTCAAATCGCGGATATGCCCGTAACTCGACATCACGTGATAGTCCTTACCCAAGAACCGTTCGATGGTCTTGGCTTTGGCGGGAGACTCAACAATAACCAGGTTTTTCTTCATTCAGTAATCTTTCTTCTTTATAAAAACGCATGTGCTGCTTTTGCTTCGCGCTGCAAAAGTAGTAATTTTAGGCAAGTAACACCAATTTTTTCTGAAAATCATTTGAAATCGGCCATCGGTCGACAGGCTTCGGTCACCGACCGATGGTCTTCATCACCGATCTTCAGTCACCGGTCTTCAGTCGCCAATCGGCGGTCAACAATCGGCAGTCAACAATCGGCAGTCAACAGTCTTTTCATCTTTGCGGACTCGATTTGCGATCTCCATCAATCTCCATCAATTTTTTCAATCTCCACCCCATACACCGCGGCGAACGCATCGTAGAGAGGCAGCGACAACGACCGGCGCACACGCAGGCGAATGACACAGCGCTCGGCGAAATCCTGCTCCCAGTCCGCCTCGGGGAATTGTTTCAAGACACGCATCACGTCGTTCAGCAGCAGATAATCGAAATGCAGAGTAAAACGGTCGTCGACGGTTTTTTGCACGATACAGGCATTGTCGATGGCAGCCTTCGCCGCCTCGCGATAAGCCCGGATAAGGCCGCCGGTACCGAGCAGCGTGCCGCCGAAATAACGCACGACGAGAATGAGCACATCGGTCAGTTGATACGAATTGATTTGCCCGAGAATGGGTTTTCCGGCCGTGCCCGAAGGTTCGCCGTCGTCATTGGCTCGAAAGTCAGCCCTCTCCCACCCCAGCATGTATGCCCAGCACACGTGGCGCGCATCGTAATACTTCTTTCGATATTCATCCAAAACAGTCTTCACCTCTTCGACATCCCGTACGGGAACGGCGAAGGCGAGGAAACGGCTTTTCTTTTCGGTGAGGTGCCCCTCGGCTATGGCTTTTATGGTGTGGAACGTATCATCCATGGCACAAAAATACGATATTTCGTCGTACGAACCACCTTACACGCTTGCATAAGCCTTTTTTCCTTCGAAAAATGGCTTTACAAAGTTGTTTGAACCTTTATTCAACCGTATAAACCGGTTTTCAAGCGTGTTTGAAGCTTTATACGATCGTACGAGGCATTTTACAAGCTTGTCAGCACCTTTATTCAACCGTATAATGCATTTTGCAACCTTGTTAGGGCCTTTATTCAATCGTATAATGCATTTTGCAACTTTGTCGGAGCCATTATTCAACCGTATAATACATTTTACAACCTTGTCGGGGCCATTATTCAACCGTATAACGGGCGTTTATTTCTTCCGATGCCGAATTGGAACAGAGAAAACAGGATGCTTATCGTTCCATCTTTCTCATAGCAAGCATCCAAGGATCGTTGGGATTGAGCTTTTTAATTTGACGGGCAAGCAATCCCGAAAAATATACTTCCACCCCGTCATTTTCAGATAAAGACACCGGCCAAATAAGAATCTGATGATTTTGCAGGTTATGGGGAAGAGAGAGTACGGGACGTCCTTTCCCGAAATCGACAGAATAGATGGGTAACGTCGAAAAGTTATGATTGTAAAAGACTAACGGACGCTTCAAACTGAAGGAATCCGTATCAATCGGCATGTCGGGTAACCTTGTCCCCAGATTATCGGGGTTGTTCATTAAAAATCCGGCCAATTCCTGAGGCGATTGATGAATAATTTTCTGCAATAAATCATATACAATCTGTGCGATCTCGCTCAATGTGGCGGTTCTTTTGTAAGGGCGGGTAGGAACCGTCATGGAAGCATTTCCGAAAAAAGCTGCCGGAATTCCATCAAGGCGTCCACGGAGATCGATCGTGACGGCTTGTTTATAGCCCATACTGTCAGGCAGATTGTTGAGGATGGCAAACATTTTTCCGATATAGGCAGACAAGGCAATACCGGTGGTGCATTCGAAACTGCATTCGGAGGAAATTTTATCTCTCAGGCGTTTGATGGCAGCAGAGGAGAAATGAAACGCTCCCGTTCTTTCAAGGGCAATTCCCGATAACGAATCGGAGAACATTTTGATGATAGAGCCGGAAAATAAACTTTTCCATCCTTGAGCGAAAGACGGGTAACCGCCGTCTTCCCGGGCAGAGGATTGCGCTGTTGAAAACAACGATTGCTCAAACACCGGTTCTACAATATCTTCCCCCCTACACAGTTTACTCCAGTCATTCACGATCGTATAAAAATTTACGCAGTCGACACAACCGTGACTACATTGTACACTCAAGACCGATCCGTTCTTTAATAAACTAAGCGTCACATTCATCGGAGCGATGTTTCCCCTTTTGACTTCACCCAAATCGAGCGGCGTTGTGAACCTCCTGGCCCATTTGTCCGTTTTCCCGATATCTTCTACGGACACGCTCGTTTCTTCTTTCACAATAAAAGGCGTTCCTCTGTTCGAAAACACAATTCCGGAGCCGTTTGGATGGACCCTTCCCGACAACGGCGGATAATAGCCCAGCAGTTTTCTGAAAGCCGCTTTCATGGCATCGATGTCGGGAATATGATCATAGACCCATGTTCCGCGAAAACACAAGTTCAGGTTGTTGATATCCGGCTCCGAGAACGCCCTTACGGTTAAAGGCTCTCCATATCCTTCGGCTCGCACCAAATTATAACTAAGTAAATTATGAAAAACATCTCCCATTTTATCCGTTTTTTATTTCTTTCTTTTTCCGTAAAAAGCGCTGATTCCAAGCTCCATATTATACCTTCATATAAAATAGCATGGCGCCCATCCTATTCAGGAGGGCGCTCATGCATTCACATCTTCCTTTTATAAAAATAACTCCCGGCCTTCTTCCCCCAACTGATAGACCAACTCATATTGTTCCTCAATAATGGGAGTCAGCTTTGAGATCTGTTTATTCCGGATATTTTTATATACACAGAAATAGGCAATCAAACAGATACTTAAGCCCAACAGGGCGAGCAGGGAGAACGCCACAAACTTTGCCTCAAGCAGTTTGAATATCGACACCGTCAGCAAGGCGGCTCCGGTTAAACCCACTGTTAAGGTAACGATAAACGGAATGGCGGATTTGAGATTTTCCAGTCGCTCAATCTTCTTCAATGCCTCTTCGCATTTTCGTTGTTTTAAAGCCAGCCGGCTCCGGTTAGGAATGTCCCGGTCTCGTTTGAAACGCAGGATTGTCTGGTTTCTGTTCAACGGAGTTTCCGGCATTGAAACGGCAGTCAAATTATCTATCCATCCAAAATTCCGGTACATATCGCTGTAGATCGGCTCGAACTCGATCGGTACATATACCGATAAATATTCGTATGCCACAAAATCCGATCGCTTATTTTTATCTGTCATTGTTCTTTGTGATGTGTTGATGATCTTTATTTTCCTCCGTGTTCCGTAGAAATCTACAGGCACAACGGCCAATCGATGAATACCTAAAAACGATAGCCTAATTGCAAGGATACTTGTTGATTACGCAACTTACCACTTCCTTCGTCCAACGCATTGACAAGCCCCAGCTTGTACGAGCCGTGAACACTAAGTCCGAAATCGAACTCATATCCGACAGTTGCGGCCAAACCGGCATCGAACCGTTGCAGTTTACTGCCCAGGAAGTCGCTTCCGTCATACAAATCATACTCCGTACCGCCGGCTTTTGCCTGAGCGCTCAATCCCACCTCGGCAAACGGGCCCACACCGAAAGTCGCTCTTTCGCCGTTTTCCTGTTCAAAACGGGCCAACGCATATACCGGCACGCTGATTCCCCAATACGAAAAATCGCCCTTGCTCCCGTTATACGTCAATTCCGAGTTGTTCCACTGCAATTGCACTTCAGGTTGCAAGGTGAAATAATCGGCCAAATCGAAGGCGGCAAAAACACCTACCTGCGCGCCCACGCCCATTTTACTTTTTACTCCGTCCAAATCCGACAAAAGATGGTTCGACAGGTTCGCTCCTGCTTTTACTCCGAAACTTGGGGACTGTGCATAAATCTGTGATGCACTCAAACTAATCATTACGACAAATGATGCTAACCAAAATTTTTTCATTTTTTCTTACTGTTTAATGATTTAATAAATAAATTCCTGTTGTCTTTAAAATAAAATACTATCCTTTTAAAATTTTTCTCCTTAACAATAATGCTCCCAGGGAACTCATTACTGCAAATCCTATCAGCGACGCCGCCGACACAAATACAATTCTTAATCCTCTTTTCATTGTTAATCCTCCTCTTTTATGTTCGTTGTATTTTCACACTGCAAAGAAAAGATGTTTTTGCGCACAATAAAAGGCCAATATTCCACCATTATTGGAACTTTTGGCTCATACGGCTTGTTTTTCCGACTATTTTTCCTATTTTTGCAAAATAATTTCTCAAAAAAGGAACGGATGAAAGAAGTAATTTCTCTTTTTGACTGGAGATCCGAATTAAATCAAATAGAAGCGGATGCAATCGGCGACGATATTATATTGCTCGAGAACCCGATCATCACCACGGCATTCGACTACCCTTTCAAAGTCGATGTGGTAACCGCTATTATCTGTACGGAAGGCAGCATAAAAGGTTTTATCGACCTGAAGCAGTATCATTGTACGGCTCCGGCCTTGTTTATTGTCCTTCCCGATCAGATCCTGCAATATGAAGCATACAGTGAAAATTTCTCCGGTTATTTTATTGTAATGTCCAAAAAATTCACCAACAGCCTGATAGATCTTAAAGACAAATACCCCCTGAACCTTTCGGTAAAAGATAATCCATGGATACCTTTGGCTGAAGGAGAAATAGACGGAATGATACTCTATTATAAAATGTTGCAGCAAACGATCCGGATGAAAGACAATCCCAACCGCATGCAAATCCTCAAATTGTTGACGCAGGCATTCTTTATGGGATTAGGATATCAGTTCCATAAACTGCCGAAAGAGGAAAATAAATCGAAAAGAGATTTGCTGGTCGAGGAATTTACCGACTATGTGCAGAAAGATTATAAAAAACATCGCGACACCGAATTTTATGCTTCAAAATTGTCGCTCACCCCTAAATACCTATCCAAAGTAATTAAGGAAAATACCGGAATGTCGGCAACCGATTGGATAAACAGCTATGTAATACTCGAAGCGAAGGCGCTGTTGAAATCGACTGACATGACCGTACAGCAAATCAGCGACGAACTGAATTTCCCTTCACAATCGCACTTCGGAAAGTTTTTTAAAAGACAAACCGGTCTATCACCCAAAGAATACAAGAACGACTAATCCCTTTCTGTTTTTTTTGAGGGGGGCTGCTTTTTGAGCCCTCCGCCCATACGTTTTCGGCTCCCGGGAGCTCCGAATGCTTTCCGGTGCGCATAATCGGACTTGCCGGCAAATCTCCCCGTCCGCCGATGACTTAAAAAGCACATCCGCCGAACCCCTATTATGGAACTTTAGACGTATTTTTACACACAATAGTCCAAATATTCCAACATTAGTGGAATAATGGCCTTTTTTACCAACAAAATCGCACCTACCTTTGCAGCGTCAATGTGATCACGATATCACACATATTTTATAAACAACTAAAAAATAGACGTATGAAACGAAAATCTTTTTCAAAAGTAGTAAACAATCCGGAAGTAACGCTGGATATAGAAGGACATGGAATTCCCGAAGACGCACGCGATGCGGCATTTTTAGACTGGCTCTGTTCGTTTGTCGCTGTCGGCGACGACGGAAAACAGTATTGGTTTGGGTGCTCGCCGCTTATCTTAGCCTCCGAAGACAAAGACTTATGGCATTACGAACTGTGTTGGGATACCGGTGAAGTCATTCAATCGCCCACCTCTATTTATAAGGTAGCCGATTTTCCGCCCGTAAACATTACCGGACAGTTCGTATATCCCGGAGGAACGCTGAAAGTAGAGAAATCCGACACGCAGGTAAGGGTTAGTCTGGGTAACTTCCAGGTGATTTGCAAAGACGATAAGTCGTGGCATTATACGCTCGAAGACGAAGCGAAGGGCATCAAGGCCGAATTTGTTCACTACGGCGCCGGATATCCGCTTTGGTACGGTAAAGAAGCGCCTTCTTACCTCACACAGCACAGTATCGCTTACGGATATAATTGGTCGGGGATAGTGGAAGGAAAACTGACTATCCACGGGCGGGAAATAAAAATAAAAGGCCGTGGCGTACGCGAACGCTATATCGCCGTCGACTCATCGGCCGCCGAAATCGGCGGGTGGGAAGATTGGATGTGGTTTCATTTTGACGAAGTTTTCGGTAGTTTATATGAAATGAGGCTCGGCCTGAAAGATATGGTGCTGAATGTGGTAGACGGCAAGCAATATTTCCCTGCCGGCGACTTTCATATCGAGCATCAGGAATGGGTGTTCTTCCCCGCCTTGGGCGCATTTATTCCCACTGTTTACAAGGTGACAATGGAAACCGAAGGAGGTGTGCTGGAATATACGGCGCATGTGGCCAATGCGACGGTATGGGGGGTAACCGGTAAAGTTCCCGACAATCCTGTGGCTACGCTCAATTGGGATAAAGTGGAAGGCACCTTCACCGGCAAAGACGGGCACAAACAGGTACTGACAAACGGAATGGGAGGTGTATCCATTCGTCAATGGAAACCGTATCCGTCCCTTTTCCCGGTAGATTTAGCCGGCTCGAACGCCCTTCACACAGCTCCTAATAAATTGAATACGCTTTAACATAAGATGTACAAAGCAACGAAACAGGTAAAGGTATATGAAATCATACAGCAAAAGAATCTTCTTTTTCGGGATCGCTATCAGTATATTGTTTAACGCCTTATCGCAGGAGACGGAACAATACAGGCTATCCCTTGAACAAGCCGTGGAGATGGGATTGCAAAACCATCAGCAGTTAAAAATTTCTTCCGCGCAAGTTAAAGCCAGCGAAGAAGAGGTGAAGGTCTCAAAATTGCAACAATTGCCTTCCATCACTTTAACAGCCAACGCTTTTTATTTAGGCGATGCCGTCATCTTGGATCAAGATTTGGCGAAAGTTCAAACTGTCGACATGCCTCATTTCGGCAACACATTCGGCATAGAGGCGGCGCAACTCCTGTATAAAGGCGGAGTTGTTAAGAAATCGATCGAAATGGCAGAACTGAAGCAACAGTTGGCCGAATTGGATTTCGCCGGTAATGAGCAGGAAATAAAATTTCTGATAGTATCCAATTATCTGGATATCTATAAGCTGATAAACCAAATACAGGTACTGGAACAAAATAAAGTGCATGCAGAACAATTGCTCGCGAATGTCACAAAATTGTATAAGGAAGACATGGTAACCCGCAACGAGGTGATACGATCGGAACTCCTGATAAAAAATCTGGAACAGTCTATCCTTACCGTCAAAAACAACCATGCCATTCTAAGCAATCAGATGAGCTATGCCCTCGGTTTGCCGAACAACATCATCATTATCCCTACGGAAAAGATAGAAGACATCGTTATGATAGAGTCGCAATCGTATTATACCGATTTAGCGCGTCAACATCCGCATTTACAATCGGCGGAGAAAAATGTCGAAATAGCCGAAAAAAACGTCAGCATCCAAAAAACAAATTGGGTTCCAAGCATCTCTGCTTTCGGCGGCTACACGATGCAAAGGCCGATCACTACGAGTACGCCGGCTTTGGACTTGTATAGCAACTCATGGCAAGTAGGACTCAACCTGAGTTTCAATCTCGATAATTTATTCAGAACCAAACGGCAGGTCAATTTAAGTAAAAGCCAGGCGCGCATTACCCGGGAATCCTTAACGTATACCCGGCAAGCTATTGCAATAGAAATAAATGCAGCGTATGTGAAATATCAGGAGGCGAAACAACAAATCGCATTAACGGATAAATCAAGAGCATTGGCAAATGAGAATTACGATATCGTAAAAAATAAATATTTGCACCAACTGGCTATTACGGCGGAAATGACCGATGCCAGCAATGCCAAATTGAATGCTGAACTGGAATATGCCAATGCCGTGGTAAAAGCATTGTTCCAATATTACAATTTACTGAAAGCCACGGGCACCCTATAACGATCCGATAACGACTCTACTCATTAATGTAAATAACTCATAAATATGACAGTGAATAAAAATATAGCAGCTAAGAAAAAAACAAGAATTAAAGTCATCGCAACCAATGTTTTCGTATTCCTTTTTCTTGTAGGAGGTTTCTTTTGGCTGGTAAGGAACTATTTCCACATCGGAAAAAATGATTTTACAAACTCGGCGCAAGTCGAAGAATTCATCAATCCCGTCAATGCGCGAATATCGGGATATATTAAAGAAATACGCTTCATGGAGCATCAGCAGGTACAAAAGGGCGATACTCTTATTATTATTGATGACAGCGAGATTCGCACACAGTTAGCTCAGGCCGAAGCCGTATACCTGAATGCCCTGGCATCGAAGAATGTGGCATTGTCGACTGTCAATACGTCCGCAAGCAGCATCAACACCACTCAGGCGAATATTGCCGGAGCTAAGGCAAGACTGGATAATGCCGAAAAAAACCTGCATCGATACGAAAATCTAATGAATTCGGAGGCGGTAACACGTTTCCAATACGATCAGGTGAAGACAGAATATGATGTGGCGAAATCATCGTACGAAGCATTGGTCAACCAAAAGCAGACGGCCAATTTGTCTACGGAAGAAGTCAAAAATCGATTGGCATTGAATGATGCCGAAATCAAACGAACCGAAGCTGCATTGGAGATGGCCAAACTAAATCTTTCTTATACGGTCATTGTCGCACCTTATGACGGGATAATGGGCAGAAAGTTGATACAGGAAGGGCAACTATTGCAACAGCCCGGGATGCAGGTGGCGACCATTGTTTCATCGCAGGAAAAATGGGTGACGGCCAATTTTCTGGAGAAACAAATGCCGAATGTAACCATCGGTAAAAAAGTAGTCATGAAGGCGGACGCGTTGGGCGGACATGAGTTTGAAGGGAAGGTAACAGCCATCTCGGCAGCAACCGGCTCCCGTTATTCAAGCATTCCGGTAGACAACAGTACCGGCAATTTTGTGAAGGTACAGCAGCGAATACCCGTGCATATCGAGTTCACGGAGAATAATGATCCGGAGGCGATAAAAAGTCTTAGAGCAGGGATGAATATGGATATTTATATCGGAAAATAAAAGAAGGATGACTGAATATAACAAAGGATTGCTGTATAAATGGGTGCCCGGACTCGGGATGTTGGGGTTCATCATACTTATCGAGTCCATGGTGATGCTTATCAATCCGATTTACGCGGGAAACATCGGACAGATGGCCAGTAGTACAGGCATCCTTGCCGAATACTATATGTGGGGAAACTATGCCGTTATCATCGGATTATCATTGGTTCTTCCATTTATATTACGCATCAAATTCCGGTTCCGTTCTAAGGAACTTCTCATCACGGCATTGGTTGTTATGGCTACAATGACGATGATTGTGGCAACCACCCACATCGGGGAGATTGTTGTGGTGGCTTGCCTGATATTCGGGATCGCGAAAATGATCGGTATGGTGGAAATGCTTTTACCCATTCAAGCTATCCTCAGTCCCGACGGTGATAAAAAAAGATTTTATGCTATTTTTTATCCGATATCCATAGGCTCGGGACAATTAGGCACGTTCCTCCCTGCCGTCCTTTCACTGGATACCGGTTGGCAATATTTACATTACTATGGCGCGGCGACATTACTGTTGTTAGCCATGATCTGTGTGATTGTCATGCATAATCAGCGTTTTGCTAAAAAGTTGCCGTTTATTCATATTGATTGGTTGGGGCTGCTGTTATTCGGAACAATATTAATGAGCCTGGCATACATATATGCGTTCGGCAAACAACAGGATTGGTTTAATTCCGCGAACATACTGGTGGCTGCCATTATTGTGCTCGTCTCAATATTTACACTGATAATAAGACAACTCACCATCAAACATCCGTTCCTTTCCTTTAAACTGTACAAAATAAGGGATGTCCGCTTCGGGATACTTCTTTTGGTCGGACAAGGACTGTTTATGGGGGCGAGTTCGATTCTGTCGATTTATACCTCTGCTATTTTAGGCTATAACTGGTTGACTAATGCGGAACTTGGCCTAATGACATTGCCGGGGATCGTTCTGGCGGGTTTTGTCGCATTTCACTGGACAAAGAACCAAATACCGATCAAGATGTATATTTTCAGCGGGTTCGCCGCTTATTTCCTGTATATGGTAATGCTTTACTTCATGATGGTTCCGGAGCTTAATATCACTCAACTGTATTTTCCGCAAATACTAAACGGTTATGGAATGTGCTCCCTGTTCATATCAATATGGATATACACCTTTGATAAAGTTCCGCAAAGCACCATACTCCCATCGGTTGCCCCGGTTATGATTTTCAGAAGTTTTGTTATGCTGGGACTTTTTACCTCTTTAATCGGATGGTTGCAGTACGAATTTCAGTGGCAGAGTATCGGCGATATGGCTGTTTATTTCGACTCTTTAGCGCTGGGCTATAATCTGGGTACGGGCGGCTCTATGCGGGATGTTCAATTAGGCGCAATACTGGCGGCCAATAAAAGGCTGCTCGGCTATGTAATTGTCGCCGGATTGGGTATTTTATTATTTGTACTGTTCCATCAATTCGGTAGACAGAAGTACGCTATCGCCCGATATAGAGCGTATCTGAAAAAATGAAGATCGTTTAACGCCGGTAAGGAACGAACAGAAAATAGTGTAATTATAAACACAGCGATTGGTTGTTGAAACCAATGCAAAAAAAACGATATCAGAATGAAATTTTCTCTTCACTCGCTCTTATTGATTGTATTATTAATGGGGGTGCATACATTCCTTTTTTCGCAAGAGGAATCGATAGATACTCTTAATGGCAAGAAGATAACTATTGTACGTCCGTCTTATCGATATATCGGAGAAAAAGATTTTAATGAGAGTATGAACAAGCAGCCTAATTTCGGGATGTATAAGGATAATTATTTTATCACCGGCATCCCTTTGGCCGGAAAAATAAATAAGCACACGGCAGATGCCAAATTCCAGATTAGTATTAAACAGCGACTTATGAAAAACATATTACCTTATAATACGTATCTGATGCTTACGTATACACAAAAATCATTTTGGAATATTTACGAAAAATCTTCCCCTTTTATCGACTTGAATTACAATCCCGGAATTGCGATAATAAGGCCTATTTTGCATGATAATAAATTTAAAGGGATCATTCTATTTTCTCTTGAACATGAATCGAATGGAAAAGATTCAACCGCTTCGAGGGATTGGAATTTCGTTACTTTATCCGGCTCTGTTTTTTTTAACGAACAAATAACGATTCAACCCAAACTGTGGATAGGCTTACCCGGAAAGGAAAATAAAGACTTATTCGATTATAGAGGTTACGGATCGCTTACGGTCGCCTATAGGAGCAGGAATGACCATATGGGATTCTCCGCGACTTTAAATCCATCGGCGAAATTTCTCAATACTCAATTTGAAGTCAGTTTCAGAGCAAGTAAAAAGTCGAATCAATTTCTTTTTATACAATGGTTTAACGGATATGGCGAAAGCCTTATGGACTACAATCAGCACGTTTCAATGTTTCGAGTAGGGATTTGTTTAAAGCCCTTTATGAAAAGTGTGTTTTAAGAAACTGTTTTGAATTCGGAAAATTCAAAACAGTTTCTAAGATGCCGGAAAAAAGAATCACCCTACGCGCTCCACGCGGTTTTTTACTTCTTGGGCTTTTTGGGGACATGCACCGCTTCGCCGAGCACGTCGGCACAAGCTTCGAAGAGCGCTTCGGAATAGGTGGGATGCCCGTAAATGGTTTTCACCACCTCATCCACCGTAATCTCCAACTCCATAATGAGCGAAGCCTGGTTGATGATTTCCGCAGCCGAAGGCCCGATGATATGCACGCCCAGTATCTCGCCGTATTTGTTGTCGGCAATCACTTTTACAAAGCCCACATTATCGCCCGAGGCCATGGCTCGCCCGTTAGCGGCAAAGCCGAACTTACCCACACGCACGTCGTACCGTTCCCGCGCCTGCTCTTCGGTAAGCCCTACCATCGCTACCTCCGGCGAGGTGTACACAACCGAGGGTGACGACAATAATTTAATACCGCGCTCGTTGCCTTTTACGGCATTCTCGGCAGCCACTTCTCCCATGCGGAAAGCGACATGCGCCAACATCTTGATGCCGTTGATATCACCCGGAGCATAAATTCCCTTGACGCTCGTCTCCATATATTTATCGACTTTGATCTTACCGCGTTCGGTTTCGAACTTCACTTCGCCGATACCGTCGAGGTCAGGCACGCGTCCGATGGAAAGCAACGCCTTGTCGGCAATCACCGGATCCTTTCCGTCGATCCTTATCTCCAATTTATTGCCTTTATCGACAATCTCGGTGATTTTTGCCGAGTTGATGATATTCATTCCCTTTTTCTTGAGGATCTTGGCCAACTCGTCGGATACTTCATGATCCAATGCCGGCACGATGCGGTCCATCATCTCGATAACCGTAACTTTCGAACCAAGCCCGGCGAATGACTGCCCTAATTCAATCCCCACGACACCCCCGCCAATCACGGCCAATGTCTCCGGGACTTCGTTGAGGAACAAGATATCGTCGCTGGTAAGGACTTTCGGATTGTCGATACCCGGCAGGTTGATCTTCGTGGCTTTCGAACCTCCGGCAAGAATGATCTTGTCGGCCTTGATGATCTGGGAGTCATTCACCACCACGTCTTTATTTTTATTGACCTTCCCGATACCATTATAAATATCCACGCCATTACTTTTCAGCAACGCTACCACACCGCCGGTAAGCCGTTTGACCACTCCGTTTTTGAACTCGAGCACTTTTTCCATATCGACCTTTACCGTCGGATTCTCGATAAGAATGCCGCGCGATGCAGCCGAGGCGATCGACTCGATGATTTCGGCGTTTTTCAGATACGCTTTGGTGGGAATACAGCCTACATTGAGACAGGTTCCGCCGAAAGTGCCTTTTTCCACAATCGCCACTTTCGCTCCGAGCTGTGCCGCCTTGATAGCCGCCACATAACCGGCCGGGCCGCCTCCGATGACCGCCACGTGATACGAGTCTTCCATACGGATGAGGGGTTTTTCGTCGCCTTCGTGCACCACTTCGGGTTCTTCCTCTCCCTGCGGCATATCGTCCACCGATTCGCCCTCCTGACCGATATATCCGATGACTTCGGCAATAGGCACCGTCTCGCCATCCTGATGCAATATCTTCAGCAATATCCCCGAAGCCTCCGCTTCGATTTCCATGCTGGTTTTGTCGGTCATTATTTCGAGAATGATCTCGCCCTCAGAGACGGGATCGCCTTCTTTCTTCAACCATTTTACAATTTGCCCCTCGGTCATATCGATACCGGCTTTGGGCATTATTATTTCGTGAGCCATAATTTATGTATTATATTTTATTTTTTATTGGTTTCAGTCTCCAATGTCTGGTCGCCGGTCTCCGGTCGCCAGCCACCCATTTACACCTCCGCACATTGGCACATTGGCACATTATATCAGTAATGTCAGCGGATTTTCCAGCACCTGCTTTACTTCCTGCATGAACTTAGCAGCCGTCAGTCCGTCGATAAGGCGGTGGTCGCTGGTAAGACTCATCTTCATAATCGGGCGAACAACCACTTGTCCGTCGCGCACCACCGGCGTGTCTTTTGTGGAAGCCACACTGAGAATGGCCGCATTCGGCTGATTGATAATCGCCGTAAAGTTATCCACACCATACATTCCCAGATTACTGATCGTAAACGTACTGCCCGTTTGTTCATCCGGAAGCAGCTTCTTCGAAAACGTCCGCTCGGTCACATCTTTCAACGCCGACACCAAATCGCTCAGCGACAGTTTGTCGGCATTCTTCACCACCGGCACCAATAGCCCGTCGTCCAATCCGACAGCCATTCCCAGGTTCACATAATTGTGGAACGTCACTTCCGTACCTTCTTTGTTGAGGCTGGCGTTGACATATTTATGTCTGGGCAGGGTACGGGCCACCGCCATCGAGAGCAGATCGGTCACCGTCAGTTTCTTACCGGTTTTCTCTTTAATCGGTTCGATCAGATTCGCACGCAGAGCCTTCAGTTCAGTCATATCCACCTCCCACGTCTGGGTGAACGTAGGCGCGCCGAAGAAGCTCTCCGACATACGCTTGGCAATAATCTTGCGCATCATGCTCATCGGTACGACCTCGGTCTCGCCCTGCGGGGTCGACGGAGCAGCAGGCTGTTGACCTTCGGCTGCCACAGCCTTATCCTCTTTCACCTGTGGTGCAGCCGCAGCCTTGGGCGGAGCGGTAACCTCGGCGAAATCATCACGGGTGAGTTGCGCTTTCAGATCCGGGTCGGAAATAAGCGGCAACACATCCTCCTTCATTATTTTATTGTGGTGTCCCGATCCGGCCACCCCTTTCAAATCTATATGATGGGCATCGGCAATCCGCTTGGCAAGAGGCGATATATGGATCTTCTCTTCGTAATTGAAACCGGCAATATCGTCTTGATGAATCCGGCCCTTATAGCCGGTTCCGGTCACACTAAAAAGATCTACTCCCAGTCGTTTTGCCAACGCGCGCGCTGCCGGCGTAGCCCTTAATTTTTGTCTTTCCATTTTTTGTTGACGCGTTTATCGTTTATTGACTAACTTCAGGATGTACTTCTTAATCCTTTCCACATCGGGCAGCATGGCGCTTTCGAGAATGTGGTTATACGGCACGGGGATATCGTCGGCGGCCAGGCGCAGGATACGGTTGTCGAGATAATCGAAGGCATCGCTCTCGGCAATCAGCGCTGCCACCTCTCCGATGAATCCGCTTGTTTTGTGCGCGTCGTTCACGAGCAACACCCGCCCGGTTTTCTTTACCGATTCAAGCACGGCCTCTTTATCGAGCGGCGCCAATGTGCGCAAATCGACCACCTCCACGCTGACGCCTTCGGCCTCTTCCACTTCGTTGGCCGCTTGCATCACCCTTTCGAGCATCCGTCCATAAGTAATGACCGAGACATCCTTTCCTTCTTTCTTGATATCGGCTTTTCCCAAGGGAAGTACGAACTCGGGATCGAGCGGCACTTCGCCCTTCATATTGAACTGGGCTTTGTATTCGAGAAATATCACGGGATTATTATCGCGGATGGCGGCTTTGAGGATTCCTTTCACATCGGCCGGCGTACCCGGGGCAACCACTTTCAGGCCGGGGATATGCGTAAACCAGGCTTCGAGCGATTGCGAATGCTGCGCGGCGGAACCTACGCCCGACCCCGCGGCACAGCGGAACACTACGGGTATCTGCCCTTTTCCGCCGTACATATAACGTGTCTTGGCTGCCTGATTGACAATATTATCCATCATGTATACGATGAAATCCATGAAAGTGACATCCACAATAGGCCGCATGCCCGTCATGGCCGCCCCGATAGCAGCTCCCGAAATGGCATTCTCCGAAATAGGCGTATCGCGCACGCGTTCCGGCCCGAACTCTTCAATCATCCCCACCGAAGTACCGAAGTCCCCGCCGAAGATGCCGACATCTTCTCCCATCAAAAATACATTCTCGTCGCGGCGCATCTCTTCCGACATCGCCAATATAATAGCGTCCCTTACGGACATTACTTTTGTTTCTTTTTCCATATCGATTGTATGTGATTGTTTTTATGTATGATTATATACGAACGTGCGCCGACATCAGGGTGCGAAAATATCTTCATAAGCCGACTCCAGGGAAGGCTCGGGACTATTCACCGCAAACTTTACGGATTCTTCCACCGCCTCTTTCGATTGTTTGTCGAGGTCGTTCAATTCTTTTTCGGTCGTAATTCCGCTTTCGGTAAGATAGCTTTTGAATTTCTCAATCGGATCTTTCTTTTTCCACTCATCCACTTCCGCCTTCGTCCGGTACTTGCCGGGATCGGAAGTCGAGTGCCCGTACCAACGGTACGTAAGACTTTCCACCAACACCGGCCCGTTACCGCTGCGCACATAGTCCACAATCTCCTCAAACTTTTCATATACATCCAACACGTTGTTGCCGTCCTCGATAAAATGGCCGGGGATTCCATAAGCGCTTGCCCGTTGATAGTTGTAATCGATGTTGATCACACTCTTTATGGGTGTACTGATACCATACAGATTGTTGATGGTATAAAAAATAACGGGCAGTTTCCACACCGACGCCATATTCAGCGTTTCGTGGAAAGTACCTTCATTACAGGCTCCGTCGCCGAAGAAACAAACGACAATGTTGTCGGTTTTCTTCATCTTCTGCGTCAGAGCGGCTCCGACAGCCATCCCCATACCGCCGCCAACAATACCGTTCGCACCGAGGTTTCCCTTGGCCAGGTCGGCGATATGCATCGATCCGCCTTTGCCCTTACAGGTACCGGTGGCTTTACCCATGATTTCGGCCATCATTTCATTCAGGTCGATTTCCATGGCAATGGTTTGCCCGTGCCCGCGATGGTTGGATGTGATAAGGTCTCCTTCACGGATAGCGGCGATAGCCCCTACGCTCGCTGCTTCTTCGCCCACCGAAAAGTGAGTCATCCCGGGAACCTTTCCCTTTTTCACCATCTGATTGACTTTATTATCGAAGTTGCGTATATCGAGCATAAGTCTATGCATGTGCAGCAACTTTTCTTTTGAGAGATTTGTTCTTTTTGATTCCGCCATATTTACACTTGGATTATTGTCATTATTTATTGAAGTTTTAAAATCAATTATCTATTAGTAAAGTAACATTTATATTCTCCTATTTGTTTATCGACAGGCATTATTTTTATTGAACCATAATCGATGCCATCAATAGCATTCCCTTCCGTAAACAATCTCGCACTTCTATTCGCAGGATGCTTTAACAGGAAAGCGGCAAGGCTGATAGAAGAATAAATCGGTCTTAAAAAAACTCTTTATTGCCTTATTTGTTTTACATTTGCAAGAATAACAAACATCAGATGTATTTTAAGAACAAATAAAAACATTGATCTAATGAAAAATAGAATTATCGAAGCCGTTATTATCGCCTTTGGATTATTTCTTTTAGGCGCAAGCATCAAAAGTGGGATTAAACTATTTTCCCAACGCGATCGGGTAGTGAATGTAAAGGGATTGGCCGAAAGGGAAATTCCGGCCGATAAAGTAATCTGGCCGTTGGCATATAAAGAAGTAGGCAACGACTTGGGCGTGCTTTACAACAATTTAAGCACCAAGAACCAAACCGTCAAGTCTTTTTTAATCGCTAACGGTATCAAAGAAGAGGAAATAAGCATCTCCGCTCCGCAAATCGTGGATATGGAGGCCGAACGATACGGCAATAACCAGTCGCCTTACCGTTACAATATTACCTCGGTCATCACGGTCAGTTCCGACAATGTCGATCAGGTTCGGAAACTAATCGGAGAACAAGGTGAGTTGCTGAAGCAAGGCATCGCCGTGGCAGGCGGCGATTATCAATACCAGGTGCAGTATTCATTTACCCAGCTCAACGACATCAAACCGCAAATGATCGAAGAGGCAACTAAAAACGCACGCGAAGCCGCCGTTAAATTTGCGGAGGATTCCAACAGCAAACTCGGGAAGATAAAAAGCGCCAATCAGGGGCAGTTCTCTATTTCCGATCGCGACGCCAACACGCCCCATATTAAGAATGTACGGGTGGTGAGCACTATCGAATACTACTTAAAAGATTAAAGGATTATGACCCATCGGTCGATGATAAATGACAAATTACGAATTACAAATGACAAATGACAAATGACGAATGACGAATTACAAATGATTAATTACGGATGACTGCGGTTATTATCGCCAACGGGAGTTATCCCCGTCATGCTATTCCGCTCGCCCATATCGAGCGGGCGGAGTTTATTGTGTGTTGCGACGGAGCGGCAGACGATTTTATCCGTCGCGGGGGGCGCCCCGATGCGATTGTAGGGGATTGTGACTCCATATCGCCTGAAAATAAAAACCGTTTTGCGGATATCCTTTTCAGGGAAAGCGAACAGGAAACTAACGACCTTTCGAAAGCGGTGCGCTTCTGCGTGGCACGAGGAAAAACCGACTTAATCATTGTCGCCGCAACCGGTAAACGGGAAGATCATACGCTGGGAAATATCTCGTTATTGCTAGATTACAGGGCTACGGCAAACGTGAAAATGATTACGGACTACGGCACCTTTACGCCCATCGATACGTATACCGAATTCAGCAGTTTTCCCGGCCAAACCGTATCGATCTTTTCCTTCGATCCGCTTCCGCTCACATTCAGCGGACTGCTATATCCTGTTGAAAACCGCGTACTCACCAACTGGTGGCAAGGAACGCTTAATGCCTCAACCGGAACCGTTTTCTCCATAGACACACAAGGAAGGGTAGTTGTTTTTCAAGCGTTTCCAGAATGAATCTTGAATCTTAAAACATCTCCCTGAGCACCTCCAACGATTTCAACGGGGGAAAATCATAAAGGTGTAATCGATAATAAGCCAGTAAATAATCGATAATGGTATTCCGGTCGTTTTTAGAGAGACGGAACAAATGCATGTTGGCGTAATTTATCCGGCGAATGAGCGTAAGGTCGGCGCTCAATGACTTGGAAAGATAATGAGGATGTAACGGTTGCTTTTGCACGAACTCGCCATTCAACAGGTCGAAGTAAGCGCCCGTCCGGTACGTGTCCATATTGGGATAAATCCCCATGCAGCGCGAAAGGCCGAAAAGAAAAGCCAAATGGAAATTAGCCACCCCATGGCTAGCGGCATGCAACGTTTCGACCGAATTTTCGAGATACGTAAAAAGCCATTCGTCCCGACCGGTTTCCCGTAATACACGCGACAAAAACTCCGACAGGAAAAACGAAATCGACCACTTCGTCATATCGGTATCGCCCTCATATACCGGAAGCCGGCATTCCACTTCCTTTAGTCGTTGTATATCGCGCAAAGGGACATGCTCCACCTGCATATCCAACATGCTGAGGGGATAAAAAAGGGATGCTTTTATTTTGGACTTCCGGCCTCTCTTGGGCACCAGGTAACTCACGCGCCCGAAGTCGCGGGTAAATACCTGCGAAATGGAATACGTATCGCTATACTTCGAGGTGCCTAAGACAATACCTTGTGTTTTGAAAAGCATCGTTGTGTGAATGTAAGAAACAGATCCTAATGCGCAAAAATACAAAAAACGCCCCGAAATACGGAGCGTTCTCTTATAAGTTTTCGCGGAATATTCCGTGTCAAGCGCGGAATGACGGGGCTTCGCCCCATTCGCTTAATATACTTTCTTCTTGATGCGGGCTGCTTTTCCGCGTAATGCACGAAGATAATACAACTTCGCCCTGCGAACCTTTCCTTCGCTGTTCAGCGTGATACTATCAATGAAAGGAGAGTTCATCGGGAAGATACGTTCCACACCGATATTATCGGACATTTTCCTGACGGTAAAACGCTTGCCATCGCCATGACCGACAATCTTGATGACTACCCCACGATATTGCTGGATACGTTCTTTGCTACCTTCCACAATACGATAAGCAACGGTAATGGTATCGCCGCTCTTAAACTTCGGGAACTCTTTCTTTGCCGGAGCAAAGGATTCTTCCGCTATTTTAATCAAATCCATCTTATTATAAAGCTTTATGTTAATAATTAACCCTATCTGAACGTAATGTAACCGGTTCTTTTTCGGCAGAGATTACGCAAAGCGGGGACAAAGGTAGGAATAAATCTTTAATTTACCATGCGGAACAGATTTTTATATTTATTTTTCGTTTTTTCGGCACATAAAAAACGAAAAAAGTGTATTTTTGGCTACGCTAAAAAGATTTCAAACGGTTTATAAATTTATTCTCACCTATTTTGTAATGAAATTCAAAAGTATTTATCTCGTTCTTACAGCCTTGTGCCTGTTCTCCTGCAAACCTGCCTACCGGATTGCCGAGATGAAAGGAAGCATCGTGGAGATGAACGACTCGTTCGATGCTACCCCCCACACGCAGATGCAATCGCTGGTGCAATCGTATAAAGTACGCCTCGACAAAGAAATGAACGAAGTTATCGGCACATCGGAGCAACTGATGGATTACGGCAGGCCGGAAAGTCTTCTCACCAACCTCACCTCGGACGTGATGAAAGCGTATGCCGATGAGCACTTGCCGGACGGCGCCGATGTGGCGGTCATGAATGTACACGGACACCGGGCCACCATGCCTAAGGGGCCCGTCACGATAGGTAATTTGTATGAGATTTATTCTTTCGATAATACGATCACCTACCTGGACTTGAAAGGGACTGACCTGAAAAAGATGTTCGACGCATACGCGCACATCGGCGGGGCAGGCATTTCGTCGAATGTGAAGCTGGTCATTCAGAATCGAAAAGTCAAAAGCGTCCTGATAGACGGAAAGCCTATCGACGACAACCGCCTGTATTCTATCGTAACGCTCGATTACCTGGCGGAAGGCAATGACCATATGGACGCTTTTCGCGACGCGAAGAAAAAAACGAATAGCGGCATTACGCTGCGGGATATCATGATCGATTTCGTAAAAGAAAAAACCCGGCGCGGCGAAAGCATTTCCTCCCGGCTCGACGGACGCATCACGCTTATCCCTTAAAATAAATATACATTATGTCAACCCGATATAGATCCTTCTTTTTTATCGTATTCTTACTCTGTGCATCCGTTGCTTTCGGACAGAAACAGATTGTCATTCTTCATACAAACGATACGCACAGCCGTATGGAACCCCTCCCCGGAACCGATAAAACCGCTCCAGGAAAAGGCGGGGCGGTACGCCGCGCATCGTATATGCAACAAATACGCAACGAAAACAAAGACGTGCTGCTCCTCGACGCCGGCGATTTTCTGCAAGGGACTCCTTATTTCAACATGTTCAAGGGCGAGGCGGAAGTAAAAGCCATGAACCTGCTCGGCTATGATGCCGCCACCATCGGCAATCATGAGTTCGATTACGGACTGGTAGTATTGGAACAGGTTGCCCGCCAAGCTCGTTTTCCGATCGTCAGCAGCAATTACGATTTCAGCGGCACCCCGTTGCAGGATCTGGTAAAACCGTTTATCATCCTCAAAAAAGCGGGTGTCAAGATTGGCGTTATCGGCATCGACGTACAGCCCGAAGGACTTGTTTCCGCCGAAAACTATCAGGGCATGAAATATCGCCCGGCGATAGAAACCGCCAACCGGATAGCCGAAAAACTCCGTAAACAGGATAAATGCGATATGGTGATATGTCTCTCTCATTTGGGATATCTCGATGATATAAAGTTGGCCGAAGCTTCCCGGAACATCGACCTGATCATCGGCGGCCACAGCCATACCTATATGGCGCAACCGGATATCCGGAAGAATCTCGACGGGAAAGACGTCATGATCCATCAAACCAATGGACGGGGGGTATACGTCGGCCGCATCGACGTATCCTTTGTTAAAGACAGGAAGATTAAATAATTTGCTAATTCGCTAATTTGCTAATTTGCTAATTAATGACAATAAATGCAACGATATAACATCCTCTTTTTATTTTTATCGATTATTTCCGCCGGTATCACATCGGCGCAGGTAGAACCCACCCTTTATCGACAGACAGATAAAAAAGAGCTCCATCAATGGGTCGACTCGGTATACAACAGCATGAGCCTCGACGAAAAAATAGGCCAACTGTTTATGCCCATCGTCGAACCCAATACGACCTATAAAAGCCGTATGGCAGGTTATATCAACAATCAAAAAGTAGGCGGCTTGCTCTTCTCCAAGGGCTCCATGGCATCGCAAGCCGAGATAACCAACTACGCCCAATCGATTTCCAAGACTCCCCTGCTCATCGCTCTCGACGGCGAATGGGGACTATCGATGCGCCTGAGCGACGCCCCGAAATTCCCCCGCAATCAACTTATCGGCGCCATCCGGGACGAAAACATTCTCCGGCTATACGGACAGGAAGTTGCGCGCCAATGCAGGGAAATGGGTATACACATCAATTTCGCGCCCTCCATCGACGTGCATAGCAATCCGCGCAACCCGGTCATCGGTACGCGTTCCTTCGGCGAAGACCCCGCAACCGTGGCCAAGTTGGGCATCGCTTATGCAAAAGGATTGGAAGAAGGGGGCGTGATGGCCGTAGCGAAACATTTTCCGGGGCACGGCGACACATCGGATGATTCGCATAAAACGCTTCCGACCATCAGCCACTCTGCCGACCGGTTGGAAAAAGTGGAACTGTTGCCTTTCCGAGAATATATCCAAGCAGGACTTTCGGGCATGATGATCGGCCACTTGAATGTGCCGGCTCTCGGAACAAAAGGGCTGCCGGCCACGTTATCGCCCGTCATCGGCGTCGATCTGCTGCACGGCGGAATGGGCTTCGACGGCCTTACGTTTACCGACGCCATGGCCATGAAGGGCGTTTCGAACCAAGCCGACATGAGTGTAAAGGCCTTGCTGGCGGGGAATGATATTATTCTCGGGGTGGTTCATCAGGAGCGGGAGTTCGAATCGGTTAAGAAAGCAATCGGTAAAGGGACTATTCCGGAAACGCTTCTTGAAGAGAAAGTCAAAAAAATCCTTTCCTATAAATATATCTTACAGGTGCAATCGTTCAAACCGATTGAAACGCAAACGCTCGCACGGCGCATCCACTCGCCCCGGGCCGAATGGGTGCAACGCAAGATTTACGACGGCGCGATGACGCTGCTCAAAAACGACGCCGGACTGACTCCCCTGAAAGAGCTGGACAAGAAGAAGATCGCCTCGGTCGCTATCGGCGCACCGGCTTCGAACGCCTTTCAGAAACAGTTGAAGAAATATGCCCCCGTCACCCTCTTTCAAGCGCCGTCGGCTGCCGGCGTTCCGACCGCGGCCCTCAACGATTTCGACCTCGTCATTTATTCGATACACAACAGCAAAGAGGCCGATGCTTCTGCCCTGCAACAACAGATCAGTAAAAACAAGAATTCTATTATCGTATTCTTCACCTCTCCGTATCGGTTAGAAGCCTTTTCGGCATCGGCCGCCCATGCCGGCGCGGTATTGATGGCATACGACCAAACGGATTTCGCCCAGATGAGCGCCGCCCAAGCCCTCTTCGGAGGTATCGCGCTAAGCGGCAAACTCCCCGTATCGGCGGGTGATTTTGCGGTAAACAGCGGCATGGACACCCGCAAAACGCGTTTGGCGTATTCCCTGCCCGAAGAAGTGGGCATCTCTTCCGAACGCCTTGGGCAGATTGAATCCATCGCGTTGGAAGGAATCCGGCAAAGAGCCTATCCGGGATGCCAACTATTGGTGGCGAAAGACGGCGTGGTTATTTACGACCGGGCTTTCGGGAACTTCGATTACGGCAAAAGCGCCGAAGTAACCGAAGAAACCGTGTACGACCTGGCCTCGGTCACCAAAGCCTCCGCCACCCTCCCGGCCATCATGAAACTCTATGATGAGAAGAAAATACGCCTGCAAGACCCTATTAGCAAGTTCGTACCCGAAACCCGGGGAAGCAATAAAGCGGGCATCACCCTCCGGTCGTTGCTTTTTCACGAATCGGGTATCAAGCCGTTCATTCCTTACTACGTATCGGCCATTGATAAAAACAGTTATGCGGGTGAGTTATTCGGAAGAAGATCGGCCGTATATCATGTCCGTTATGCGGGAGCATGGGGCCGGACAGACTACCGCTTCTTGCCGTCGCTTATCGCGACCCGCCCCTCGGAGGGTTTTCCGATGCCGGTAGCCGAAAACCTCTATGCGGGCAAGGCGATGCATGATGCGTTGCTGAAAGATATCATCGACTCGCCGTTACGCAACCGGCGCGGCTATGCGTATAGTTGCCTCAACTTCATGCTGCTGAAAGAGGCCGTGGAACATCTAACCCGCACCGACCTCAATACGTATGTCCGGAGCAATTACTTCGACAAACTCGGCGCAGCCTCTACGACTTTTCAACCGCTGATGTACATGCCCGTGGACATCATTCCGCCTACCGAAAACGATCCGTTCTTCCGCAAACAGCATTTACAGGGGTATGTACACGACGAAGGCGCGGCGCTCTTCGGCGGCATATCGGGCAATGCGGGTCTTTTCTCGAACGCAAACGATTTGGCGAAACTCTACCAGATGTGGCTCAACGGCGGCGAATACGGGGGTGAACGATATCTTAGCCCGGAAACCGTTAAACTGTTTACGACGACCAAAAGCAGTATCAGCCGCCGGGGATTGGGCTTCGACAAACCCGATCCACGCAACAACAACGCCAGCCCCACCAGTCCGCAGGTACCCATCGCGGTTTACGGACACACCGGTTATACGGGGACTTGCTTCTGGATAGACCCGGCAAACAATATGATTTACATTTTCCTTTCCAACCGGGTCAATCCTTCGCGTTCTCCCGACCGCCTGTCGTCGCTAAAAATACGCGAACGCATTCAATCGGAACTATACAGCGCTATTAACGAGAATAACGAATAATTAATAATTACAAATTACAAATTACAAATTACTAATTACGAATTACAAATTACTAATTACGAATTACAAATTACTAATTACGAATTACAAATTACTAATTACGAATTACAAATTACTAATTACGAATTACAAATTACTAATTACGGATTACGAATTACGGATTACGAATTACAAATTACAAATTGCGAATTACTTTATCATACATCATGCAACAGATCATTAAATGCGGTAATATCACCGCCGACACCGAACAGACAATCCACACCATCCGCCACGATAAACTCTTCGTTCTGACCGATGAGTACACCAATCGCTATTGTTTGCCTATGATAGAAGGCATACCGGCGATCCGCGAAGCGCAACAGATCGTGATTCCGGCCAACGACACGAACAAAACCATTGAGAATGTGATTCAAGTCTGGCGGAACCTGACTCAAAAAGGCGCCACACGGCATTCTTTATTGATTAACTTGGGGGGCGGCATGGTGACCGACCTCGGAGGTTTTGCCGCCGCGACTTTCAAACGGGGCATTACGTACATCAATATCCCCACGACCCTTTTAGGGGCCGTAGACGCCGCGGTAGGGGGGAAAACCGGCGTGAACTTCGAAGGATTGAAAAACGAAATCGGCGCCTTCTATCCGGCAGAATATGTATTGATTTGGTCGGAGTTTTTCCGTACACTGCCTCAAAAAGAAATTCTGTCGGGATTTGCCGAAATGATTAAACACGCGTTGATACACTCGCAACTCGATTTGGAGAAATTGCTTACTTTCTCCGCGAATGATATCGATTATGCGTGGCTTAACGATATGGTTCACCGATCGGTATCGATCAAAGAAGCGATTGTCGAAAAAGATCCGTTCGAAAAAAACATCCGTAAAGCGCTTAATCTGGGGCATACCGTCGGCCATGCCTTCGAAAGCTTTGCCATAGAGGCGGGCAAGCCGGTTCCCCACGGATATGCCGTGGCTTGGGGACTGATTGCCGAACTGTATTTATCGCATCGTTTGTGTGATTTCCCCAAGGAGAAAGTACAAAAAACCGTTCGTTTCCTGCAAGCCAATTACGGGGCATTACCAATAGGATGTGATGATTACGAGGCTTTGTTCAAAATCATGCAGCATGATAAAAAAAATGAAGCGGGCGTCATTAATTTCACGCTTTTATCCGATATCGGGAATGTGAAAATCGATCAAAATGCCGACAAGGAGCTTATTTTTGAAGCATTGGACTTTTACCGAGACTCGGTTGGGTTGTAAAAAAGAGCCCCGCGCTATGCGGAGCTCTCGCAACAAGAGTCATCAAACACCACTATCTATTTCGACGTCTTCTTCGGTTCCTTGGCGGCTTTACGAAGAAGTACCGTTGTCATCGCTTGTTTCACCTCTTGGTTGATATTATCCATCAGCGCTTGGTAAGGCGCTTCCCCGCCGATAAACGCCAGGGAATTGATGGTTTTCACAAGTTTCGAGAATGCACGTTGCATGGTATGCCGTGCGGCTTTGGCCCGGCCCACTTCGGTAAGGGCTTCTGCACGCGTGCGGTCGTTGAATATGGCTTCGAGCTCACTGTTAAAACTGCCCAAGCTATCCGTCCAAGCATTTGTATTGGTAAGGGTTACCAACGGAGCATTCTCCGGCTTAGCATACTCTTGGAGAATATTGGTGATAATACCGGTTTCTTCACGCAACGCTTTACGTTGAATGTTTTTGCCGTATTTATTCAATATTTCCAAAAGGGCGCTACCCGCTTCGGTTACTTCCGGATCAGGATGACTCGACTGGGCCTTCAGGTGACGGCGTAATCCCGTCAACACCTGATCCCTGTCTTTGTCGGTATCCCAGACCTTTCGAGTGACCGCCTTGTTCTGTACAGGTTCAATCGCGGTATCCAATGAAGCATAAGCCGGCACGAAATCGCTATCGTACACCACTTTCAGCTTCAAGGTTTCCAGATCGGCTTTCTTCAAATGATTATCGATATTGGTTATCACCTGAAAAAAATCGAATAACTGAACCTCCTGCAAATTCGCTTTTTTAATCATATCGATTACTTTTGTTTATTATTTTTGTTCATTATATTATGTTTGGAGCCGTCCGCCCGCCGGAAAGCGTATGACATGTAGTGGAAAGCATTTTCCGTTCAGTGGAAAGATTGCTGCATGTATTGCAAGAAGGTTTCCATTCGCCGGAAAATATATTACACATAGTGCAAATCATTTTCCACTGGCCGGAAAGTATCATGCAATCCCTGTAGGGTGTTTTCCGCTCGTCGGATTTAATTTTTTCGGTCTGTCATCCACGACTCCTCCCGGCGGGCGGAAACCTGTCTGCATGGCGGGCCGGTTTTCTTCCGAGTTTTTGCAAAGACAACGGATAAATAGGAAACAAAATAGTACGCATACGCCAAATTACCAGATAAAAACACATCATTCGATCGAATGAAAGGATGATAGAAGGAAGATGATTACTGCGAATCTCATCATAAAGCCGGAAGGTATTGGCTGGTATCGTGAGCGTTATCGGCGTAGCCTTGTCGGTTTCCAATCGTCAACCGAATTATACAAACACAAAGGTAGTCGTTCTTTTGTGAATTGTCAACAAAAAAAATATTTTTTTCAGTAGATATTGCGGCACTCCCGTGCAACTGTCCCCTGCCGTTGGGCAGCTAAGGGCCCCGTCAACCCATTATCCATTAGGAGAGGGGCATCATTCATCACTCATTAATTTATTAGGATTCTGTTTAGTGTGAAAAACACGTAAAATAAGAACGCTGTCGATTACCTTTTCGGCATTATGCGGACTTTGGGTATAAATATAATCATAGATGGTTTGTAAATCATTTAAAGCCTTATCTATCCATCTTATTATCATTTTTCAATATGCGTTTCCGTACTTCAGTTGAGGAATATGTCTTTAAAGTACCATTCTGTCTTTGCCGCTCTATTTCTTCCATTTCTGCTATGAATTGCCGTTTTGTAACAGGCGTTCCATCCGGCTCATAACCGACAATAGTCTCTCTATTGAGCAAGTCGTTCACCTTCTCCAATAAGCCCTCATCAGAAATACCTAAAATTTGCTGAGCTAAATTTATTTTTAATGTTTCCGTACTCATATAATTACCTCCTGTTTTTCTTTCCTCACAAAGATAAATAAAAAAGCAAGTACTCCAAACTTGAATATCCCTGTTTTTGAAGATTATCGGGGGCGCCGCCTGGAGCGGACGCTCCCGATAATTTACAGTTTATTTTGCTACCGAAAACTTATAAATACAACGGCTGGTATACGTTTCACCCGGCTTTACGTAAGGTGAAGGCCATTGCGGTTTATTGGGCGAATCGGGGAATTTTTGCGATTCGAGACAGATGGCCGTCCGCTTATTATAGACGATGCCTTTCTTTCCCGTTGCCGATCCGTCGAGAAAGTTCCCCGAATATACCTGCAATCCGGGTTCTGTGGTATATACATCCAAACGGATGCCGGTAGACGGGGCATACACCGTAGCAGCCACCTGCGACACGTCGCCTTTGGTATTCAACACCCAATTGTGATCGTATCCGTCGCCGTTCTTCAACTGATCAAAATCGTAATTATCAATGCGCTCACCGATAACCGTAGGAGTTCTGAAGTCCATTGGAGTACCCTCCACTTTCGCAATTTTACCGGTAGTCATAAACGTACTGTCGACCGGCGTAAATTCATCGGCATTCAAGGTCAGTAACTGGTCGAGAACCGTATTGGCGGGATTGCCGCTCAAATTGAAATACGAATGGTTGGTGAGATTCACAACCGTTTCCTTGTCGGTTTGCGCTTCGTATTGCAGATCGATGGCATTGTCATCGGTGAGATTCATCGTCACTTTCACCTGCAAATTACCGGGAAAACCTTCCTCTCCGTCAGCCGACAGGTAGGTAAACACCACCGTTTGGCTATCGGGTTGGGTCGCGGCAAACACGCGCGTGTCGAACCCTTTGTCACCGCCGTGGAGACAGTGCCCGAAGTTATTTTGCGGCAACTGGTATTCCACGCCGGCTACCTTTATTTTCCCCTGATTGATACGATTGCCGTACCGTCCGATAGTGGCTCCGAAATTGTTGGAGACAGTTACATAGTCGCTGATAGAATCGAACCCCAAGACAACATCCTGCAAGGTATCATTCTTATCGGGAACCATCACCGAAACGATACGCGCTCCGTAATTGGTAAGCGTTACTTCCATGCCGTTGGCATTTTTCAATACATATAAATCGGTAGAATCTCCGTTGACCTCCGATTTAAAATCACTTCTCTTCAATCCCGAAAGGGTCGAGGCCTCTTCCGCCGGTTGTTGCTTTCCCGTACACGACAAGACGGCAACCGCGATAAGAAGCGCTCCAAATACTTGTTTGATTTTCATACTTTTTCTTTTTTAGTTAAATAAACGATATATGACATGCAAATGTACATGATAAAGATGAATTAATCATCATTCTTATTCAATCTATATCAATCTATTTTCAATTTTCCATCGATCTATATCAATCTTCCAACAACCGGCAAATTTCCTGATTGACTTTCCGAATCCTCGGCTCATCGACTTTAATCACCGCCCGGTCATACGTCATCAGGCCGTTCACTTCGACCTCCACATCGGTCGTCTGGGTGTATACGGCGGCGGAAAACCCTTGGCGGATAAGTTGCTTGAGCTGCTCGGCATACTTTACATATTCGTCGGTAACTTCTTTCGAACTGTTGAACTGTACATATCCCCAATTGCGATCCGGTTCCCAAAGATGTTCTTTATTCGCCCAACCGATACCTCCATACTCGCCGAGCACCGTTGCGCGCTGCGCATCGTAAAGGAACATTTCGGGATGGGGATAATGATGCAAATCCAATATATCGCCTATGGTATAATGATTTCCCCCACTGGCCGGATTCACCAACCGTGTCGGGTCGTATTGTTTGGTCCACTCGGTAATCTCTTGCGTTTTAAACTGTCCCCACGCTTCGTTGAAAGGCACCCACACGCCAATGGAAGGGTAGGAATAAAGATAATCGATAATCTCTTTCCACTCCTTGCGGAAATTCGCTTCCGATTCGGCAGAACGCACCCGTTCCGTTCCGGTAAAATATTGTCTCATTTGCCATTCGGGACCCGCATCGCCATTGGGCATATCCTGCCATACAATCATCCCCAGCCGGTCGCAATGCGTATACCAACGCGCGGGCTCGACCTTGACGTGCTTCCGGATCATATTGTATCCTAAATCTTTCGTCTTAACAATATCGTACTTCAACGCCTCATCCGTGGGAGCCGTATATAACCCGTCGGGCCACCAGCCCTGATCGAGAGGCCCGAAATGGAACACATCTTTATTATTGAGTTGAAAACGAACGATTCCCTTATCATCTCTCTTCGTGGAGTACTTGCGCATGGCGGCATAACTCTTCACTTTATCCACTTGCTTGGCTCCGTCATACAGGGTCACCTCCAACTGATACAAGAAAGGATTATCGGGCGACCACAATGTGGCATTGGCCGGCATGGTTATTTCTACCGGTTGATTATTGATGGCTTGCCCCTCGGCAACCACACGCGAACCGTCGGTGACTTTGACCTGTAAACGCGCCGATGGAACGGCTTCGTTCACACACCCTTCCACCGTCAAGGTGTTTTTATCGATATCGGGAGTGATTTTAATGTTTTCGATATGCTTTTCCGGCACCGGCTCCAACCAAACCGTTTGCCAAATGCCGCTGACGGGAGTATACCAGATGCCTTCGGGCTTATTCACTTGCTTTCCGCGCGGTTGGTATCCACGGTCGGTCGGATCCCATACTTTCACCACCAGCTTATTGCTGCCCGACGCAGCAAGTGCAGCGGTAACATCGAAAGAAAAGGGAGCGTATCCGCCCGTATGTTGGCCGACTTTCATATCGTTTACCCACACATCGGCTTTCCAATCGACGGCTCCGAAATGCAGTAATACGCGGTTGTTCTTCCACTTCGAAGGGATGGAAAATTCACGTTGATACCACAGTTCATTCGCATCCCCGACGGTTTTCTGTACTCCCGACAAGCTCGATTCGATAGCGAAGGGAACCAAAACCTGCCCATTATACGATGCGGGAGCCTGTTGTCCGGTGGGTTGGATCGCATAGTTCCACAAACCGTTGAGATTCTGCCATTCAGCCCGTTCCATAATGGGGCGGGGATACTCAGGCAGCACATTGTTTACATCGATCTCTGAAGCCCATCGGGTCTTAATCCGGTCACCCGCAGGCTTCCATTGCGCCGATGCGGAAAAAATAACGCATAAGGCGAATAATAAAGTTGCTCTTACTTTCATCATAATTATTTTACATGTTTAAATTCGACGTCACGAAATTAGGCTTATTCTTTTTAAAATCCTGCGACAATCTGTTCAAAAAGTGCGAATATCATCTCATATAAATTACAAATGACAAATTATGAATTACAAATTACAAATGACAAATGACAAATGAGGCCTAAAGTCAAAAGTCTAAAGAATAGCGGACCGGAAACGTTAGACCCTGTATCAATTAGCAATTAACAACTCAAGTTTCACAGTAAACAGTAAAAGATAACTGCAACCTTTCTGACGAAATAACTTGCGAAACGTAAATTCGTAATTTATAATTTGTAATTTGTCATTCATAATTTGTAATTCATAATTTGTCATTTGTAATTTGTAATTTGTAATTCGTAATTTGTAATTATTAAAAGTCTTTTGGCAGCATCCCGAACTGTTGCTGAAAACATCTCGCGAAATACGACGGCGAATTAAAGCCCACCATATAGCAAATCTCGTTCACTTTGTATTCTTTATCCTTTAGAAGTTGCGCCGCTTTCTTCAACCGCTCCACTTTGATATATTCATTCGGCGTTAAATTGAGTATGCCCTTTATTTTACGGTAAAAACTCGCCCGGCTCATATTCACCAACTCGGCGATAATCTCGACATTAAAATCAGGATTATGTAAATTCTCCTGGACGATCTCATTCAGTTTCTTCAGAAACTCTCCATCCGATTTTGTCAAAGCAATCGTATTGGTACCGATAAAAGGATGTTTTAAGAACGTCTCCCTAAGTTTATTGCGGTTATTCAACAGGTTGGCTATACGCGCTAAAAGCACCTCAATGGAGAAAGGCTTTTCAATATAATCGTCGGCGCCTATCTCGAACCCTTTCACCTTTGCCTGGACATTCGTCTTAGCCGTGAGAAGGATGACCGGAATATGGCTGAACTCCACATCCGACTTAATCCGCTTTGTAAACTCAAATCCGTCCATGCCCGGCATCATCACGTCGCTAATAATACAATTCACCCCGTTGTCTTGCAGAATTTTCAAGGCTTGCTCTCCGTTCTCAGCCGTAAACACTTCGTAATGCGGCGATAGACACTTCGCGATGAATTGAAGCATCTCACGGTCATCTTCCACGACCAGTAAGGAATCGGCATGGGTTGATTTCGACGATGATTTGCCTTGTATTTCCGGCGCAGGGGGCGGGACAGGTTCGGCATCCCCGATCGGCAGTACCAGATGAAACCCATTCAGCCCATCGTCTACCGTGTAAAACAATGAGCCGTTATGCAACTCGGCCAACGAAAGAGAAAGAGCCAATCCGATACCCGTGCCGGTAATCACCTTATCCTTGTTTTTATCGATATGTACGAACGGTTTGAATATCTCATTCCGATGCTCCGGGGAAATAACATCGCCATCATTTTGCACCACGACATGAAAAACAGGTTCCCTTTCATCGACAAACACGTTTACATTCAACAAAGACTCCCCATATTTCAACGCGTTATTCAATAAGTTACTAATAATTTTCAGAAACGCTTCCTTATCGATTTTGGCCAAAATATCCGTTTGAGGTAAATCGGTATGGAAGGTCGTATTCTTCTGCTTTACCAACGGGAGAAACCGGATAAACGTCTCCCGAAGCAAATCGGTCACATTATACCGTACCAGATGCAAGGCATAGGCCTCCGCTTCGGTTTTCCGGAAATCGAGTAACTGATTCACCAGACTCAATAAGCGGTCGGTATTTTTATGCATAATCTCCAGGTTTTCTTTCAAATTACCCGATACCGGTTCCGTCAACAACACATGGTCCAACGGGGCTTTGATTAACGACAAAGGCGTCCGGATCTCATGAGCGATGTCGGTAAAGAAATTCATTTTGGAACGATACAGTTCCCGCTCCTTCTCTTGTTGAAAGATACGCATTTTGCGCCTTTGCATTTTCACTTCCCGCTGCTGCAAATGATAAAGCAGGGCAAAAACGGCTGCCGCGAGGAGTATAAAGTAAACTAAATAAGCCCAAGTCGTCATCCATAAAGGCGGCTTGATGCGGATAGTCAGATTTTTGGCCGCTATTGTCCGGGGGCCCTCTTTCAGTATTATTTTAAGGGTGTATGTACCCGGCCTCAAATTGGTATAAATGATAGACTGCCCGGCACCATGGCGAATCCATTCCTCATCGAAACCTTCCAGCATATACTCTATGCCTCCCGATTGCCGCGCGGTATAACTTAATACGGCATACCGGAGGCTGAAAGAGTTTTTATGGTAGGGTAATTCCAGGGCATCGGCATAGAGGATGCTTTGTGATAACGGCGTGTTTTTATCGGAAATATTGGCCGGTTCATTATTGATATACAGGTCCGTCAGTACTAACGGAGGAGTGTGGGCATATTCTTTGAACGAGTCGGGGTTAAACCGGACAAAGCCGTCGATGGAACCGAAATACAGGGTGCCGTCGGGAGCTTTATAGCTCGATTTATAATTGAATTGATTACTTTTCAACCCGCTTTCAATCGTGTAGCTTTTAAAGGTGTGATGATCGGGATCGAAGCAAACAAGCCCCCGGTTGGTCGATAGCCATAAGCGCCCCTGACGATCTTCTTTTATCTGATAAACCACATTATTGGGAAGTCCATCCGCATCATTCATCGTACGGAATGATTCCGTTTCCTTCTCATAAAGACAAAATCCGCCTCCTTCGGTCGTTATCCACAACCGTTCGCGGCTGTCTTCAAAAATACTCGTCACCTTATTATACGCAAGGGTGGTTGAATCGAGCGGATTGTGCATATAGTTTTTCCATGTTTTATCTTTCGGACGATACCGATAGAGCCCCTTCAAAAAAGTAGCGAACCATACATTCCCATCGGTATCTTCCTTTATATCCTGTATAAATAGGCCTTCGAGCTGTTTAATGCGGGTAAAATCATCGGTTTCCGGATTATAGATATTCAACCCTGAAAGCGTTCCCACCCATAACGTCCCTTGCCGGTCCTTGCACAAGGAAAAAATACTGTTCTCACTGATTGAATTTTGGCTATCCGTATTTATATATGTTTTAAGCGTTTTTGTCTTTACATTATACCGGTTCAGGCCTTTTGAGAAGGTTCCGATCCATATGGCATCGTTTTCGGCATAGAGCGCATGGATATTATTGTAAAGATGATCGAGGGAAGGGGGGAGCGGAAGAAAAGTATCCGAAGCAGGGTCGAACAGGTTCAGGCCGTTATCTTCCGTGCCAATCCAAATATTTCCGTCGGGAGCAGGGCAAAATTCCCTTATGCGGCGTCCGCTAATGCTGTTTTCGCTTCCGACAGGATACTGTTTTTCAAAATTGCCGTACTGTTCGGAATAATAATCGACTCCCCCGAAATAGCTTCCCACCCAAATACCGTTCTCGTTATCCTTATATAAGGAGTAAATGGCATTATCGGATATGGAATTGGGATCGGCATCATCGTGCTTTAAGTGGTGAATAACGCTATTCCGGGAAAAAGAATAAATATAAATTCCCGATTCGGATCCGATCCAAAGGATATCTTCTCCGACCCGTAAGACATCGCGAACGAATATGGGTTGATTATTTTCGTCTTTATCTAAAAGCACTTCATAATTTCCATTAACCGTATTAATACGGAGCAATCCTTTACGGGATGTTCCCACCAATAATTGATTAAAGGGATCCGCTAATACCACATTGATTTCCCCTGCATCAAAGAGAAATTCATTTCCGGGGTACAATTTAAACTCTTTTGTTTGTCTTTTCTTTTTATCTATATACATAAACGGGCGGGAAGAATAGGGGAATGCCCATACTCCGCCATCTTTATCAGCACAGAGAGTGATTCCTTTTAAGCCTCCGGGCGTGGTTTTAATATCGTAATGAAATAGTTCTTTGGTTTTTTTCGCATAATGAAATACGCCTTTCTCTTCCACTGAAATCCAAATATCCCCATCCTCATCCAGGATCATATCGCTTACAGCTCCTTCGACAATATTTTGATTTTTATCCCTTTCACTAAAGCGAGAGAATGTTTCTTTCACACTATTGTAGATATACACCCCATCATCAGTGCCCACCCAAATAGACTCGTCTTCATCTTGAAGAATACAGCGGAATACATTATCTTTTAATTCACTATTGGTAGAAAAATGAAAAATTTTGAAAGATGTGCCGTCAAAGCGATTAAGTCCGTCTTTCGTACCGAACCACATAAAACCCTTCCGGTCTTGAAGAATACGCTGCACGGTATTTTGCGAAAGTCCGTTATTAATGTTATAATGTTTGAAATAATAAGAGCGGTGGGCATATAAAGCCGCTTGGTTGTATGTAAACATACACCAAACGGCACATAGATATACCCACAATCTTTTATTCATTTGCTTTTCAGTCTCCGGTCTCCAGTCTCCGGTCTTCGGTCTCCGGTCTGTAGTCTCATTGTTTTCAACTATCGGCGTTAGCCGTTTCACGCGGAGCGTTTATCGCCGGAGGCATTACCGGACGAAGTCCCTTAGTCTGCGGTCTTTTTTAAACTATACTGCGCTTTGTAGGTTGTGCTGACTCTTCCCGTAAGGGTCTTCACGACACATTTCAACTCTACAGGGGTCGTCGGCGACAAAGCGACCGCGATGGGCTTGACATACAATACGCCGGCGAGTAAAGGATCGGAGCCATCCAACGTGTAATATATTTGAGAACCGGCAACGGGCGGAGTCAAAGAAACGGTCACATTATCGGATGTGGATTCGACATTTTCGAGCCCCAGCGGCTCCGGAATTCTGAAATTCACGTTCATTTTATCCAGCCAACATAAATTCGAACCGACACGCTTCCTAAAATCAGGATAGTCTTTCTTTTCAGTGCTCCACCCGATCTCCGAGACAGCCAAAAGACGCGGAAACGCCATATAATCGAGTTTCGGGACACTATGAATAAACTCCATCCATAAATTTCCCTGTACGCCGATGACATACGGATGGTATTCCTCCGGAATCGCGCCGGTAGGATTGTAATGATAGACTTTTTCCAGAGGCAGGTTTCCACCGATATTAAACGGTTCGGTTGCCGGATCGCCCTGGTAATAATCCAAATACAAGTAATGAGTAGGCGCCATGACTACCTGATGTTTGTGTTTGGCGGCCTCGATTCCTCCTTCTTCGCCTCTCCAACTCATGATCATCGCATTATCGGCTATTCCGCCTTCCATAATCTCATCCCAACCAAGCATTCTCCGCCCTTTGCTTTCGAGGTATTTTCCAATCCTCTTCACAAAATAACTCTGCAACTCATGTTCGTCTTTCAGGTTTTCCTGTTTGATCTTTGCCTGGCATTTGGGACATTCTTTCCAGCGGTCTTTAGGCGCTTCATCGCCCCCGATATGAATGATTTCAGAGGGGAACAGTTCCATCACTTCGTCCAACACATCTTCAAGGAAGCGGTAGGTCTCTTCATTTCCGGCACACAAAACATCTTTTTGAATTCCCCATTGTTCCAACACTTTAAAAGGGCCTCCGGTACAAGAGAGATGGGGATAAGCCGCCAATGCCGCCAGCATATGCCCCGGCATATCGATCTCCGGAATGATGGTGACGTTGCGTTGCCGGGCATAGGCGACAATATCGCGGATTTGTGGTTGCGTATAGTACCCTCCGTGAGGCAAACGGTCGAACGACTGATCGGTATTTTTATTATCGGTTTGAGTACTTCTTCTCCAGGCGCCTACTTGCGTTAACAACGGATATTTTTTTATCTCGATGCGCCAGCCGCCATCCTCGGTCAAGTGCCAATGAAAGGTATTCAATTTATAATAGGCCATCAGGTCGATAAACCGCTTAACGGATTCCACCGTAAAAAAGTACCGCCCCACATCCAACATGGCTCCACGATACCCGAAACGCGGTTTGTCTTTGATCTCAACCTGCGGGAGCGCAAGACTTGCGGATGCTTCTACCGGCATTAACTGCAAAAGGCTTTGCAAGCCGTAGAAAAGCCCCTCCGTATTTCCTTTTATCACGACGGAACGGCTATCGATCGTCAACTCGTACGCTTCTTTTTCAAAAGAACGATCCAGCACAAAATTAATTCCGTCACGGACAGAAGCAGAATGCCTCACATTCAAATCAAAGCCGTAATTATCCCGAAGAAAATCATTTACGAAGCCGGCCACAAGGATATCTTCCTCGTAATTGCGATAGATTTTCGTATTCGCGTTGAATATGAACGTTCCTTCTTTTTTAATTAAACTGAAAGGTTTCGGTATAATATCCGGTTCGTTTGGAAAAGCCAAAAACGTAACGGCGCTCATACATACGATTAGTAGAAAACTTAATTTTATTCTCATGTTCTTAAATAATGATTGTTAATCTTGCCGGGGGGGGTCGCCCGAAACGATCCCCCCGGTTGTTTAATTCGCTACAAATATACAAATCTTTTTCATCTATTTATTCGATCAAGACCGGAACTTCATACTGCTGCTCAATAGACAATCTGTCTGCGCCGTCTGTTTTTCGAAAACCGGCCTTTCCGATATACATTTTCCTCGGATGAATCGATTCTTTATCATGATGCGCGTGAAAAACAATGCGCAGATTTCCATCCTTGTCGTAAAACATCGCACTATGCCCTACCCCGGCCAAATTGCCGGGCTTTTGCAGGAGAGGATTATCCCGATATTTCGTCCATGTTCCCATAATATCCGTAGCCGTAGCACAACCGATTCCGTAAAAGGGGCTCTCGTAACTGTTCGCCGAATAGGTCATATAATATACGCCTTCATGCTTCACCACGAAAGCGCCTTCATTCACTCGGGGCCAAACTTGTTCCCAGTCCTGCGACACATGAATGCAGGGATGCAAGGTTTCTTTTTTAATCGTTATGAAGTCATTTTCCAGCTCCGCCACCCAAATGTTCAGGCCGTCGTTGAAACGGTCGAAAAAAAGATAAGCCTTTCCGTCATCATCGATAAAAAGAGTATTGTCAATGGCCTTTTCCCCTTCGAGCATCGGTTTCTGTTCCGCTTGTTTGAAAGGGCCGAGCGGTGAATCGGAAGTCGCCACACAAATATGCTCTTCAGCCGTATAATACATGTAAAACCGACCGTTGACAAGGTATACTTCCGGCGCCCAGAACCATTTATCGCCGAAAGAATCGTTTTTGTGAAGAGCAAGGTTTTGTTCTTTTCTCCATTCTTTCAAATTCTCAGAAGTATACACTTCTATGCCGTCTTCAGCATTGGTACCGTACGCATAATAGGTGTCATTATGCAACATAATGAAAGGATCGGCCAATGAAAGAGGCCCCTTGCGGGAAGGATATCGAGCAATATTATTTCCCCATACGAATATCCCCGACAAGAACAGAAAAGACAAAAGGATTGTTTTTTTCATCATAACCATCATAACAAAAGAATTCTTAACTTAGGCCCTAAGTTGAAAGCGAAGAATACATTCATTATCGCCTTTCAAACCGTTCCTTCGCCAAAGGAACATTAAATAGAACAGAAATTCTAAAAATAATATCTCAATAAATACAAAAAACATATCATTCGCACAAAAATGCATCTGTTTCGTACGTCGGAGGCCCAGCGTTAAACATCGGAAGATCGGCGTTGGACCTCAAAAGCTCGATTTTGAACTTCAGAAGCCCGGTTTTGGACTTCAGAAGTGCAATTTTAAACATCGGAGGGACAACTTTGAACTCCGAAAATAAACTCCCTAACTTAAAAGGGTCTATCGCCTACTTTTCAAGTCCTTATTCATATATCGGGAAAGCCGAAATACGCAACCGGGCCGCTCCCATCGGGATTAGCGTTATCTGTTCTGTTTCGCCCGCAAAATGTCTGTTTCCCTTAATCGGGAGTTCTGAAGTCAACCCATATTCATCGATATCCCAGCCGATCACTTTTTTACCACGGGCTTTGATTTCAATCGGAGCATTTTCAACGGTGAAAGGAAAATTATCGGCGGGCCAAGCTTTCTTTATCACCTCGAAATTCTGTTCCAACGGTACTTCATCATCAACAACCAACGCATAGTTCCAATCGCTGCCCGGATGAATTTCATACGAAGGCCATTTCGAAGCATCCGCTCCTTTTTGCCACTTCGAATCGCCAATCGCCGTTTCGGTACTGCTAACCCGCTCATAGTCTTCCTTTATCTTTAATGAAAACGTCAATGGCCCGTAATGAATGCTCCGGCTGTCCTGATTTACTTTCCATACGGATTGAGAAAGATGCATCGGCAAATCGAGCGTAATCTCATCATTATTTTTCCACTCCCTTTCTATACGTACATATTTCCCGTTCACCAAATCCGCATCCACAGAGCTTCCGTTGATCTTCACGGATGCATTTTCGGTCCAAGTGGGGATTCTTAAATAAACAGGAAAAGTGACCGCCTCGCGCGTTTCGATTTTAAACCGCACGCTTTCTTCAAACGGATAATTGGTTTCTTCTATCAAGCGGATGGTCTTATCATTGCCCACTTTTACCTGCGCTTCGCAAGCGCCGTACAAGGCGACGGCCAATCCGTTATCGGCGGTCGCCATCACCAGATGCTCGATATAATAAGGCCACCCCTGCGAGTGATTATGTTGACAGCAACGGCTACTGAAAGGATTCATCGCCAAAAAAGGTCCTTTGTTATCGATGCCGGGATGATGATTTTCGGAATCGCTCACCGTATGATTGGGAGCCGTCAGGTAACGCAACGACTTGAAGTCGGGCATCACCGCCGCCGGATACGAATTAAACGCCACCTCTTCGCAATGTTCCGCCCAGAAAGGATCGCCGGTGATACGGAGCAGAAATTCATCGGAAGCCATTTGTTCCACAAACCCGCATGTTTCGGTACCCTGCCGCGGATCGATATAGCCCATACGGGCATTCTCGTCGGCCCCGAACATCCCTCCCGGCACCTGCCCGAACGTATTGCGAATCAGGTGATGGACATTATACGTCGCCATCAGATCGCTTGAATCTTTGGACAGCATATAATACGTCGCCGGTTCCCGGAAACTCTGTGCGATATTCACATTGTGCCAGTTAGGTAAGGTGGAACGCTGCCGCCAATCGGCCGTATTCTTATGAGTTTTTTCGGCCAAATTCAATAAAAATTCATCTCCGGTGAGATTATATAACCAGTAAATACTGATCAAATTATCGCCACCCCGGCTATTCTCCCAATAGTCTTTCAAAAACTTATCGTCGGGCAGATTCGCCTGCCAGCGGAAATAACGGGTCATAAGATCGATAACCCGATCATCTTTCGAATACTCATAATACGATTGCAAGCACCATAGCATAATCATATTTCCCCATAAGTCGGGCTTTCCGTTCTTCTCGATATAGGGGCCGAAGTAACCGTCTTCACGTTGACTTTTAAAGGCGGCTTCAATCCATGTTTTGGCTTCGTCAATCATCCCTTTATCGTTGAGGATATACGCCATATTCCCATATCCTTTCAGCCAGTAAGGCACTTCTTCCCATCCGAAATCGTTGCCCGTACCCAGCCACGCATTGTTCTTCTTGTCGAGCCAAGCGCTGATCTCGCCCAGATGGCCGGTTAACCCGTTTTTCTGAAGTTCCAGATACTTGCGTAACCATCCCTTCGGTTTCACATCGCCCACCGGCAGTTTGATAAAATGCAACGGTTGCAACGGCGCCCTGTTTTGCGTATAATTTGTACGGACAGTTGCGGCATTTGGCCTGTCAACGACTGTTATTTGTGTTTTGTTGTCTGCGAAAAGCGCAACACCAGAACAAAATAATAAAAAGAAGAGTATAATTTTAGGAATAGTATTCATGATTGCTCGTAATTAATGTAATTAATGCAATTAAAGTCATTATAATCAGAACAGAAGAATGGGAAAACGAATTATTCTGTTCTTCACGTAAAAAAATCATTATCCTTATTTAAAAGAATATCTATACAAAGAAAAACAGATGTTTCAAAGAAGCCTCAAGGTTATTCCTTTTGCCAAGGCATATTTCTATTACTGAAAAAGTTTTTTGTTAAGTATTTGTTTGATATAAGCTGTCTGTACATTTTCCATTTCGGATTTGTCATAAACATACAGCAGAACAATCATATCGTCCCTAGATTCAAAATAAAAAATAATTCTTCCTCCTCCACTTTTTCCCTTCCCTTTACTTTTAATGGCAATACGGGCTTTGTAACAATTAGAGAATATCTCGTCGCCCTTTCTCGGATTTTGTTCCAATTCTTTTAGAAATGCAATATAATCGCTTTTTAAAGAAGGATATTTCTTATTTAATCGTTTTAACGCTCTTTCGAAATCGGTCGTTACTTTAAAGTTCATCTGCCAAGTCGTACGCCGATTTTAATGTCCGTTTTCCTTCACGAGCCTCTTTTACTTCTTTAAGCCCAGAACAAATACTTTCTGCAATTTTATCGGCTTTCTTGTAGACAAGAAACTTTTCGTACTCTCGTTTCGACATTGTTACTGTTATTTTTTCCATCATTTTTCATTTTAATCGTTCAATACAAAGATAATAACAACCAACCGATTTCGTCCAATTTTATTAGAACAAATTCAGATAACGGACGCTTCCCTCAAAAAGAAGCGCCCGTTTCACTATCCCTATTTATTTTCAGAAGATAACTTTTCTTCCAACATCTTGATAAAATAGGCTCCGACCACCGAACGCGCTTTGAAACCGACCTGTGTTCCGTCAACCGTCTCGTGCCAGTCGCTTAAAGGAACACGGCTCGTAGTTTCGTTCGCGTACTTATACACCGGGTCGACCAGCGCATAAAAATCTTCCGGATTCTCCGCCAACACGGCCGTCCACATAATCCAGTCCGATTTCGTATACGTTTTCCGGCTATCCAACGGCAAGCCGTATGTATTTTGTTGAGTGAGATAATAGGCGATCTCTTTGCGGGCAATCTCCGGATCAAAAATATATATATCCAATAGCTTGTCCCAAATAAGATTATATTTCTGACTCCAAGTACCTGTCCGGTTGAACGTCAGCTTATAATGGTCTCCGTCATTCGCCATACGCTCCCACTCTACCGCCATGTCTTTGGCCGCCTGTAAATATTTTCCGGCAACATCCTTTTTGCCAAGCATGTCCGCCAACTTACTATATCCGGCAATACCCATGATCGCTTTAATGGAAAGATTGGCATTATGCGCCAAATGGCCGGCAAAATCGTCCGTACATAATTGATTGGCCGGATCGAGTCCTTCCTTCACCAGATAATCCGTCCACGTAGTCAGCGTCTCCCAATGTTTGGCAGCATAATCGGCATTTCCTTCTACAGCGGCAAGGGCAGCTGTCATGATAAGCATATTTCCCGACTCTTCTATAGGCATATCTTCACCATACACCTGCCCATTGGCAAGAGGATAGGTTCCCACGTCATGGGCAGCGAAAGGCTTCGTCCATTTTCCGCTTTCACTGTAATAGAAAATATGATTCATCAATCCTTTTACCAATTCGGGGTTATAAATCAAAAACAACGGCGAAGAAGGATAAGAGAGGTCAACCGTTCCAATGCAGCCGTTACTATTATTTTCTTTCGATAGAAACAACAAATTTCCGTCCGTGTCTTTCAATAGTTTATGAGCCGAAATAGCCTGACGATAGACCAGCGCACATAATTCGGCATATTTATCGCCTCCGGCCTCTTTGGCCTCGGCCATCATCTCTTCATTAAACCGGGCGCAACGGTCCATAATAGAAGCATACCCGTCGGCGGCTTGTTTGAAGGCTTGAAAGATATCCACCTGCCCGTCTTGTTTCCAGTAAGCCGGAAGGTTCTTTTCAAAATACTGAATAGAATATAAATCGTCATATCCTAACAACACGTAACCGCTCTTCGTCTTATCGGAAACTTTTCCCAAGTCGGCCGTATAGGATAAGACGGACATTTCTTGTGTCATATTGGCAGATAACGAATCGGTAGGGGTAGTCGTTACTTTGCCGGTCTCAACAAAGGTCTTCTTTGCCTGCCAATAATCGCCGAATTCCGCCCCGGTTGCGGGAGTCGATGCTCCGGCCATATAGAAATAGCCCCAATCGATACGAAGGTCATCGCCTTTTTTCTGAAGAACCGGTTGTTCCTGTGTGCCCGTTTTCAGATACGTCCAACCGTCTCTTTCTATTCTTTCGAAATCCACCGGTTGATTATCCGAATTAACCGCCCATTGAGGTGTTGTTTCCAAATATATTTGGACATCATGCTGTTGCCCATCCGAAGAGCGCACCTGATACGTCAAATAATTTACGGGACGCGACAGCAAATCGAGATCATCCATCAAAAGAGGTGCCGTGAAAATAACATCCAGTTCCACAGGGCCGCATTCGAAGGTGTAGAATGTTTGTGTCGGCAATACATTTGCGCTTTTTTGAACCGCCGGTTGAGTAAACGCTTCCTTATTGGTTTCCTTTTCAAAAAGTCCGAAATCGACATGCCCCCCGCCAGTCCGATTATGGCAATGAGCGGCGATAACGTTTTTCCCTTTTTTCAGCGTCGCTTTTATTTCGTCCGAAAGTTCCTCCAATGCATTATATTTCCAGGCATATCCGGTATCGATCACTTTTGTCCCATTGATATACAATTCAAAATTATCGTCATGAGAATACTTCAAGAAGATCGTCTTATCTTGTAAATCTTCCGGTAAATCAAAAGTCCTCCTGACCCAGATATCTTTTGTGTTCCAGGAAGTAGCCAGATTCGGCTCATTATCCGTGCCGAAAGCCGCCTGGCCTTTTGTCCAGTCGCTATCGTTAAAATCAAGGGATAACCACCTATCGTTTTTCGGTTGTTGAAGGGTGTATGCACCTTCCCATTTTTCTTCATTTGCCGTCGGCAAAACCGGTTTTAACGGTAAGTTTTCCGTTCCGAGAAAGCGATAAGTTTCTCCATCGACCCGGATTGCCCCGATCAACGAAAAATCCTTACCTGTCCAATGCCTCACAGGATCATCATACAGATTATCGGCAAACGACCACGCACCGAAATACGGATCCACCGTCACCAACGGATACGCCGAAGCCCGAAGATTATTCACCAAGTCTGAAGTAATCGGTTTTATTGAAGTACTTTCTTGACATGAAACTAAGAGTGCAATTAGCAGAAAATAAAGGAATAATATTTTTTTACTCATACTATACAAAGTTTTTTCTTAGTACGAAAACAAAGATAAGTTTTTTTTAATCATTTATCGAAATTATACGACTTATCAATGGATTCTTTTGTTGTAAAACTTCGGAGAGTCGCAACTTAGGGTACTCTCCGAAGTTTGTGATATCTTTCGAAAGGAATTCAAAGATATCTTTTTTTATTTCAGCCGGACAATTTTTGAGTAAACAGCCTGATCAGTACCCACAGTTTTTACCCCCACTCTTGCAAAAAGAACTTTCGCAGAAGCAAAATCCTTATTTTCTTCCATGTTCAACGACAAAGTGACACTTCCCGCTTGTTGGTCTGTAAAATCTTTTCGAGCAATATTGGTCGCATCATCAACAAACGTCGTTTTACTAACAAGCAGCATAACATACTCGATTTGGGCTGTGCTAACAATCTCATTAATCTTAAACGTAGCATTCAATACGGATCCGTTTAAAGATAACGTTTCATCCGATATCGTAAAATAAGGAGTCACCGGTAGTTCCACTTCGGTATTCCCCTTCACATTCACGATTACGGTATCCCTTTTATTCACCCAAGGACCATTGTTATCCCGCGTAACAAGCTTGTATTCGCCATCGAACAAAAGTGCCTCAAAAGTTCCGTCTTGTCCTACATATACCGAAATGTGATTCTTCAGGTCATATCCGTCCTGATAAAGCTGTACCTGTACGGCTTCACCGGTTCCCCGAACTCCCAAAGCCAGGCCATTATATGTTATTTTACCGTTCAGCTTCGATTGGGGAGCATCATAATTATCAAGGCCGCAACTAGTCAAGGCTAATGCAACAATTGCTATTGACAATATATATTTAGGATGTTTTATTTTCATCTTTCTATTTTTTTAATTATGCAATTTAATAGTGTATCAAGCGATTATTGATAGGGGTTTTTCACCAATTTAGGATTGTTGTCTATCCATTCCTGGTTAATAAAATTATAATAATTTTTCATCTGAAAATACCTTGGATAAGGCGACATGTGCGTGGGAAACTTATCAAAAACCCATTTGCCGTTATTCGGATTTCCAGGCTCATTCACCAAATAAGGGAATAAAGCATATTGCTGAGCCTGCGGGTCATTTTGCACACCATTCCATACTTTGTCGGCTAATCTCCAGCGTTTCAAATCCCAATATCGATGATCCTCAAAGGCAAACTCCACCCGATATTCACGAACGATATCATCAAAGGTGATTGTTTTCAGCTCTTGGATCCCTGCTCTTCTTCTAATGTCATTTATATAATTCAATGCTTTCCCGTTTTCACCGAGTTCGAAAGAAGCCTCGGCCGCAATCATCACAGCTTCCGCAAAACGAAACCGCGGGAACCACATTTCACTCCGGCGTCCACGTGTAGAAGCGAGTGGCGTTTCATCCATAAACTTACGAAAGAAAAATCCGGATTTATTTATATAATTATTATTAGAAGTATTCGGTCCGTTAACGGAAGTGATCAAAATATTGTTGTCGTCGGATTTACCAGGGTCACTTGTTCTAACTTTCCAGACTCCATCTTCGAAATACTTTTGACCAGCCTGTAATACAACAGGAGTACCTTTAAAAATAGCTCCGGGATAAATAACCGTTCCCCACAGACGTGGGTCTTTATTAGCAAAAGCATCTTCAGGGTTCGTGTAAAAGATATAATTTCCTTGCTCATCTCTGATCTTAATTTCTCCTTTCCGGTCGTTAATATATTCGAAATCTTCCACTAAATTCAGAATAGGGCCTGCATATGCACGGTCGATATCCTCTGCATGAGAGGCCGGAATATTGGATTGCGTGAATCCATTAGTCTGTCCGGGATATTTATAATCTCTTGCCCAAATCACTTCTTTGTTATTTTCCTTTATGGATAACGCTTCATAGAAGTTGCGCCCCCTGTCATCGGGTTTCGTCAATTGAAGTTCATACTTGCCTCCTTTTATTACTTCTTCGGCCGCAGATAATGCCGTTTTATAGTATGCTTGGGCTAAATCTGCGGGAATTCCGACTTCACCTCCTGCAGTTTTAATAGGATTAGGCATCTTATTATTGTAATTGGCAATGGAACCGGCATATACCGCGGCACGCGCTTTTAACATCAATACCGCCCATTTGGTAGCTCTGGCAGCATTAATAGAAGGTTCCGTGGGTAAAAAATCTTTAATAGCCTCGCACTCCGAAATAATATAGTCATACAGACCCGCTTCTGTCGAGCGAGGATATTGTAAAGCCGTTATATCCATACCTGGGGTGTAATCGAAAACCTCATCTCCTACAATCGGCATTCCGCCCATCCCCCGACACATATTAAAATATAACCAAGCCCTGATAAAGCGAGCCTCTCCTTCCAATTGTCTTTGTGTTTCACTATCCAATACTTTTGTTTCACGTACACCTTTTAAAAACTGATTCAGATTACGAAGTAAAGCATAATCATACACCCGCCAACGATCGTCTTCAAAATTCTGGCGGGTATCGGGTCCGCTATCGGAACGAGAAGCTTCATCTATAATCGTATAGGAATAAGAATCATCTATATGCTGTCCCCATGTTATTCTACCATAGAAGTTTGAAAGGACCGACTTAATCATCACCTCATCCCCAAAGATCTGATCATCTGTCAGAATTGTGTCCGGATCTCGATCTAAAAAATCGGAACAACTTACAAGAGCGGAGAAAATTATAATAAATAATCCTGTTAAAATATTCTTCATTTTCATTTTATTTAAAATTTGAGAGTTAAACCAACATTGATAATTCTCATTGTCGGATAGGCTAATCCGTTTGTTTCATTTATTTCCGGATCCACTCCGATTAAGTTTGTCAACCCAAATAAGTTTTGGCCGGCAAGATATAACCTGACATCGGAAATCGACATACTATTGGTAAGTTTTTTAGGGAGATTATATCCGAATTCGAGATTTCGTAACTTAACATATCTCACATTCTTTTTCCAAAAATCACTATTCCAATAATTACTATGGCTGCTGTTCCCAATTAACAATGTAGGATATTTCCCGGGAATCAGTTCACTGTTTGCATCCCAAATATCGGTAAGCCTCCATGTATTTTCCATATAATATTGAGGATTGTTTCCACCATCATGGAAAGGATTGCGTTGTTCCCATTCCTGATACCACGTTGATAAAGCTCCACCGGTTAAATCAAAAGCAAGATCAAAACCTTTCCATTGAAAAGAAAAATTTAACCCGAAGTTGAGGATCGGCGTTGAATCCTGACGATAACCGATGGGGCGTTCATCCATTCCGTTAATTACTCCATCGCCATTCAAATCTTTATATTTTATATCTCCCGGTCGCAATGTTTTATTTCCCTGGCGGTCATTATCGATCGTCCAAGAAGCGATCTCTTCCCAACTTTGAAATTGTCCATCCGATTGCAGGCCCCAATTTAAATAGCCATAACGCTGTTGAATAGAATTCCGATATACATTCCAAGAATTACTGAACCGCGGTTTATATTGATCCCAATCATAAAATCGCGAATAGGTAATATTTGCTCCGATTGAATAATGAAAATCCTCTATTTTATCCGTCCATTTGGCCATCAAATCATAGCCCATATGCTTATCAGAATTCAAATTTTCTTTCGGCAAACTGAACCCGACTTCAGAAGGTAATAAAATATCATATCTGGAGGAAGGAAGTCCGGTTCTTAATCGGTGGAAAAAGTCGAATGAACCGTTTAACTTTCCTTTAAAAAAACTCGCATCAATTCCCACATCAAGAATTTTGGCTTTTATCCATGATAAGGTCGTTACAGGCAATCCACGATCCTGAGATCCAATAATATATTTACCATCAATTACAGAAGATGTTATATTTTGCCAGTTACCATCAGCATTTCTATACCGTTTATAATTATACCCGCTCATATAATCAAAAGGATTATAACCGGAAACATTATCATCGCCTAATAAACCATAAGAAGCCCTGATTTTTAAGTCATTAAAAACATTTGAAATTTGGGTATTACGCCAGAAATTCTCCTCTGATATTCGCCATCCTACAGAAGCGGAAGGGAAAAAGCCCCAGCGATGGGAAGGTGGAAACTTCCACGAACCATCATAGCGTCCGGAGAGTTCAATTAAATATTTTCCCGCATAATCATAATTAAATCGTCCCATGAAGCCTAATCGAGCTTGCGTGTTATTCCCCTCGTCATCATAGGTATCCATTGTTTCATAGTCTATTAAATGTAGAGCATTGGATGTCGGAATTGAATGCACCCAAGTAGTGGGAGTATCTCTTTTAATAGCTTCCGCCCCCAAAACTCCAGCGATGGTATGTTCTCCAAAAACTTTATTATAAGATAGCTGAACATTGCTCGTGATTTCTTCTACATATCCTTGCCTACGTTCCCTCCATGGATTATTATTCTCGAAAATAACGGGATAGGTATCTGTCTTTTCGTCATAACCATAAAGTTTATAAGTATACTCCTGATTGTCCAATCGTTGATTTGCTAAATAATAACTGGCAAGAGCTTTTGCTTTTAGGCCGTCGAATATCTCATACTCCGCATCGAAATTCAATTGTACAACCCTCCAGGTTTCCTCATATTTACCGGCAAGGTCGTAATTTAGCCACGCAAAATTTGTACCGGGATTTGTAGAGGTAAGGGTTGGATATAAAGGATTGTCATTTGCATAGGGCCTTTTGGTAGGAAGATTTCGATAGGTACCAAACCGAGGCATCCAATAGTCATCCCCTTCCGGAACTCCCGGATTAATCCGTTTTTCAATACGTCCGTTCATTCCTCCCCCTATCTTGAAACGATCCGAAATATTTGCATTTACGTTCATTTGAATATTCGTCCGTTCAAAACCTCCGTAGTTTACGATAATCGCATCTTGATTCAAATGCCCGACGCTCAAATAATAATTAATCTTATCGGATCCTCCAGAAACATTTGCATTGATATAATTTTGGGGAGAAACTTTCCAAATATAATCATACCAATCAAAAGGTTGGTATCCTTTTTCGGTCCCTTGCACCCATTTTTCATACACCTCTTTGGGATATGTATAATCGGTTACTCCTTGAAGCGTTTGGGCCTGAATATAGTTTGTCAAATAAGTGGCAGCTGTTGCCGGTTTTGGAAAAGCATAAAGACTTTGCCAACCATAATATGCGTTCAAACTTACTGTATTTTTGGTATTGCGGGTCCCTTTTTTAGTGGTAACAACTACGACTCCATTCGCAGCTCGTACTCCATAAATAGAAGCGGAAGCATCTTTCAATACCGAAATCGATTCTATATCGTTAAAGTCAATATTATTAAATTGACCTTCGTCCGATTGAATACCGTCTATTACATATAGCGGGGTACCCATGTTACGAATTTGAATACTTGTCGATGCACCAGGACGGCCATCCGCCTGCCGAGAATTAATACCCGCAATTTTACCAACCAAAGCTCCTGACGAGGTGGAGGACTTGGAACGGCTTATGTCGTCGGAGCCGATAACTGAAATCGCAGAAGTCAAAGATTCTTTTTTCTGCGCTAATCCAAAACCGGTGATGACAATTTCGTCCAATGCCGATACGTCTTCTTCCAATACGATATCAATAGATGTTCGCCCGTTAACATTAATCGATTGAGTTTTCATTCCTACATACGAGAATTCTATTCGGCCTTCTGATGGCACGTTGGATAAAATAAAACGACCGTCCGCATCCGTAATGGTTCCCGTTGAAGTGCCCTGAATCATGACAGATACCCCAATCAAAGGATATTGCTTATTATCTGTCACCCTCCCATTTACAGTAAGGGTCTGGGCGAAAATACCGAGGGAAAAAGTCAGACATATCATGACCAAAATCCCTTTTGATAAAATTGAATTTTTATTCGTTATTCTCATTTTTTAGGTTATTAAATTAGTTCATATAATTATTTACTGGACAAGAATTCGTCCTTATCTTTATCATTCTTATTATCCCGGTTGGAGCGTTTAGCTTCTTTAATCAATTCTTCAAGATCATGATACAGGTCACTCCAGATCGCTTCATTGCACATGGACGATATCATTGCAAAAATATTTCACAATGCATCCTAACTCCCTGCGACTGGCCGTGGCAGAGGAGGTTTGGCGCAACTCCGAATTTACATTGGCAGCCTTATTCCACAATCCTTCGAAACCTTCTTGAGATTCTTTCAGCAACTGGTATTCTTCCATCAATCCCAATCCGCTAATCATTGCCTGATAGCTTTCAGTTATTCGTAACATAGTTAAAAGTATTAAAAGTAAAAAAACAATAGAAACTACTTAGCCTGCCAAGTAATCAGGTAAACACTAAGGTAACCGGCCGGTAAAGACAGGCGCTTTTACCGGAAATAATATAGAGCCAAGATAGTACATCGTTAATTTTTTGGCGGAGAATCTGCAAAAACCCAATAGACATTTTGCGCCGTGGCGAAAAGCCTGTTAGGGTTTTGCAGCCTTTTCGCGTATTCGCGAAGTATTCGAAAAACATTCTCAGTCTTTTCGCGCATAAACAAAGAGGCTGAAAAAGATCAGCAACCTCTCTGCGCAACAGCGAAAAGCTTGTTGGAGTTTTGCAACTTCTTCGCGAACAAACAGAATAGTTGCAAATACTCGGCAAACCTTTCGCTGAGAAACAAAGAGGATAAGAAAGTCGTTTGAAAAATGCTTGGGAGAAAGAAGAATAGAGTCGAGCGCGAACAGCAGTGGTATTTAAGCGTTTGTTAATGGATGTAAATACCCCCCCCCCCCCGTTTATTAAGGGTTGTTAACACTTGGTTGTGAGACGAATTTACTTTCATTTTAAGCTTTTTATTTCAAATTTGGAAATGCAATCCAATTTTCCCTCTTCTTTTTTAGATTACTTTAGAAGGAATTTTTGTTTTTGCGATTCAAAGAAACAGCAAATAAAGCAGACAGCATAGCAATATCGTATCAAAAAATAAAAAAAATGTATCAAAAATAAAAAGCATGCTATATTCCAATATTTTACCAACAAAAAAACAGATTAATCATTTCACCTTTTATCCGTAAAAACGGAATAAATCCGTTAGGTGTGGGAGACAAAAAAAGTGCCACGATCACTCGCAGCACTTTTCTTAAATGTTTAACAATTAAAAATCGCAGCTATATACAACTACTATTTTGCCGATTATTCTTTCACACTCTCCTCCTCGGAAGAAGGCGCTTCGGCAGTTTTATTCTCCAAATCGGCAACGTCGTTACCCGAAGGAGTATCGTTATTATCCGTTTGTTCTTCTACTACAATTTCTTTTGAGTCTTTCGCTTCATTCGATTCCGGAGCGTCAGCAGCTGTTTTTTCCACTGTTTTCGGAGCCGTTTTCACCTTTGTTCCTTCCGCTTTAGGAGCAGCGTCGGACGCATCATCGGTTGTAGATTTCCTACGAGAACGGCGGGTTCTTGTCTTCTTCGCATCCGTTTCCTTCAACAAGTTTTCATTATAATCAACCAACTCGATAAAACACATAGACGCATTATCTCCTAATCGATTTCCGGTCTTAATAATACGAGTATATCCGCCCGGACGACTAGCCACTTTCTGCGACACACCTTGGAACAATTCCGTCACAGCTTCTTTACTTTGCAACATACTGAACACAACTCGCCGGGAATTGGTCGTATCTTCTTTCGATTTGGTGATGATAGGCTCTACGAATTTCCTTAATTCTTTAGCCTTCGGTACAGTCGTAAATATACGCTTGTGTATGATAAGCGAATTGGCCATGTTCGAAAGCATCGCGCCACGATGTGCCGTTTTACGCCCTAAATGATTAAATTTCTTATTATGTCTCATTGCTGTTAGTCTTTATCTAATTTATATTTCGAAATATCCATGCCGAACGAAAGTTTTAATTTCTCCAGCAATTCCTCCAATTCCGAGAGGGATTTCTTACCAAAGTTCCGAAATTTTAAAAGATCGTTTTTGTTATATCCGACCAATTGTCCAAGCGTCTCTACTTCGGCCGCTTTTAAACAGTTCAGCGCACGAACGGAGAGATTCAAATCCGACAACTTCCGTTTCAATAACTGACGCATGTGAAGCACTTCTTCATCAAACTCTTCAAACTCTTCGGTATCGTTCGTCTCCAACATAATCTTATTCTCGTCAGAAAATAAGACAAAATGCTGAATAAGAATCTTGGCCGCTTCTTTTAAAGCCTCTTTCGGTTCGACGGATCCATCGGTCGTTATTTCGATCGTCAATTTTTCATAGTCCGTTTTCTGCTCAATACGAAAATCTTCAATATCGTATTTTACATTCCGGATGGGAGTATATATTGAATCAATTGCTATAACATGCACATCATCAGCCGGCAATAAAGCGCGATTTTCATCGGCAGGAACATAGCCACGACCTTTGTTAATTGTCAGCTCCACCCTCAAATCGGCCTTCTTGTTCATGTGACATATCTCAAGCTCCGGATTCAACACTTCGAAACCTGTCAGCAATTTACCGATATCTCCGGCTTTAAACACTTTCGCGCCCGATATCGTTAAACTGACCTTTTCTGTTTCAAACTCTTCGACAATTCTTTTGAAACGAACTTTCTTCAAATTCAAAATAATCGTAGTAACATCCTCAATAACGCCGGGGATGGTGGCAAATTCATGCTCCACACCCTCAATTTTCACCGATGTTATGGCGAATCCTTCCAAGGAAGATAATAGGATACGACGCAATGCATTACCAATAGTAATGCCGTAACCGGGTTCTAAAGGACGAAATTCGAATTTACCGAAGAAAGCGTCCTCTTGCAACATGATTACTTTATCGGGCTTTTGAAATGCTAATATAGACATGAAATTAATGTTTAGAATTTAGAATACAATTCTACAATTAGTTGTTCCTTGATGTTCTCGGGGATATCAGCTCTTTCGGGTATATGCAACAGCTTACCGCTCAAGGTTGCCTTGTCCCATTCCAACCAAGGATATTTACTATGATTAAAGCCGGAAAGAGCATTGGTAACGACTTCCAACGATTTTGATTTTTCTCTTACACCGATAACTTCGCCGGCCTTTACACTATAGGAAGGAATATTCAAAACATTCCCGTTTACAGTGATATGACGATGACTTACTAACTGACGCGCAGCGGCTCTTGTGGGAGCAATCCCTAATCGAAATACAACATTATCCAATCTCGATTCGAGTAATTGCAACAACACCTCACCTGTTACACCACGGCTACGGGCCGCCTGATCGAAAGTCAACCGGAACTGTTTTTCCAACACTCCGTAGGTATATTTCGCACGCTGTTTTTCACGCAACTGAATACCATATTCAGACGTCTTTCTTCTGCGCGTATTCCCGTGTTGTCCGGGAGGATAATTTTTCTTGGATAGAACTTTATCGGGGCCGAAAATCGGTTCTCCGAACTTACGTGCTATTTTTGTTTTTGGACCAGTATATCTTGCCATTTTAAAAAAACTTTATAACTGAAGCCTAAACTGTGCAGCCGCGATTACAGAGAAGTAGCAGTAATGTAATCATTCACAGCTCAAGTTTCAATATGATGAAACTTTAAATTATTGTATTAAACTCGTCTTGCTTTAGGAGGTCTGCATCCATTGTGAGGAATGGGAGTAACATCTACAATCTCCGTCACTTCAATTCCCGATCCGTGAATGGTTCTTATAGCCGATTCACGTCCGTTACCCGGACCTTTTACAAATACTTTCACCTTACGCAATCCCAAATCAAACGCAACTTTTGCACAATCTTGTGCGACCATTTGCGCCGCATAAGGAGTGTTCTTCTTAGAACTCCTGAAGCCCATTTTCCCGGCTGATGACCAACTGATCACTTCGCCATCTTCGTTCGTTAATGAAACAATAATGTTGTTGAATGATGAAGAAATGTGTGCTTGTCCTATTGCACTTACTTTTACATTTCTTTTTTTAACTGCGACTGTTCTTTTTGCCATATTCTCCTACCTGTTATTTCGTAGCTTTTTTCTTGTTAGCAACTGTTTTCTTTTTACCTTTACGCGTACGGGCGTTATTCTTCGTGCTTTGTCCGCGAACAGGCAATCCAATACGATGACGAATACCTCTATAACATCCGATATCCATCAATCGTTTAATATTCAATTGAACTTCCGATCGCAACTCCCCCTCGACTTTGAATTCATTGGAAATGATTTCACGAATACGTGCAGCCTGATCGTCTGTCCAATCCTTAACTTTGATATCTCTATCTACTTCTGCTTTTGCCAATATACTATTAGCAGCACTGCGTCCGATGCCATATATATAGGTGAGAGCTATTTCGCCTCTCTTATTTTGCGGCAAATCGACACCAACAATTCTTATAGCCATATATGTTTTTTATTTTTTAATTGTAAACAATAGGTTAAACTTATCCCTGACGCTGTTTATACTTGGGATTCTTTTTATTGATAATATACAAACGACCTTTTCTTCTTACGATTTTACAATCGTCGGTCCGCTTTTTTACAGATGCTCTAACTTTCATATTTGATATTTTGTGATGCCGGATATCGAATTTCAGAACCATTCTTCCGACCTCTAATTTGTAATTTGTAATTTCTTACTACTTATATCTAAACGATATTCGTCCTTTACTCAAATCGTAAGGAGACATTTCCACTCGAACTCTGTCACCGGGTAATATACGAATATAATGCATGCGCATTTTACCGGATATATGAGCGGTTATTTCATGTCCGTTTTCCAATTCTACCCGGAACATTGCATTAGACAATGCTTCGAGTATCGTTCCGTCTTGTTCTATCGATGCTTGTTTAGCCATTAAATAAATTCGTTCTGTTAGTTACTCGTTTCCTGAATAAATTCAAAGGTTGATAAAATATCGGCTTTCCCATTTCTAATTGCGATGGTATGTTCGAAATGAGCGGAAGGTTTTCGATCTTTTGTCCGAACGGTCCAACCATCATTTTCGAAAACAACGTTTTTGCTACCCAGATTAATCATCGGCTCTATGGCTATGCACATGCCCTCTTTAATCAAAGGTCCCGTTCCACGTTTACCATAGTTCGGTACTTCCGGCGCCTCGTGCATCTCACGGCCGATACCATGTCCTACAAGTTCCCGCACGACCGTATAGCCATGCGACTCACAATACGACTGTACGGCATAGCCGATATCTCCGATATGATGATCTACTTTAGCTTGCTCAATACCTTTGTAAAGCGATTCTTTGGTAACCTTCAGTAAATTCTTCACTTTTTCGTCGACCTCCCCCACACAAAACGTATAAGCCGAATCGCCGGCATAACCGTGCTTCAGCGTTCCGCAATCAACCGAAATCACATCACCTTCCTTAAGAGGAGTATTGTTGGGAATACCATGAACCACATTTTCATTTACAGAAGTGCAAATGGAATTGGGAAATCCACCATAACCTAAAAAGGTCGGAATAGCACCATGATCTCTTATAAACTCTTCTGCTATCCTATCGAGTTGAAGAGTAGTAACTCCGGGTTTAACATGCTTCGACAATTCTCCGAGGGTCATACCCACGAGACGATTGCTTTCGCGCATAAACTCAATTTCTTCAGCGGTTTTTAATATAATCTTTCTGCTATTCATATTATCTTATCCAAAACGATTAGTAAGCTGCAACCGAACCAGATCTACCTTTTATTTTAGCTCCTGACTTCAGGAATCCATCATAATGACGCATCAGCAAATGACTTTCTATCTGTTGCAATGTATCCAACACGACACCGACGAGAATCAATAACGAGGTTCCTCCAAAAAACTGAGCGAACTGAGAATTAATTCCCATTAATCCCGCAAAAGCAGGAAGAATAGCAACAATAGCCAAAAATATCGATCCCGGCAGGGTTATCCTCGACATAACCGTATCGATATATTCTGCCGTTTTTTTCCCCGGCTTAATTCCCGGTATAAAACCGTTATTCCGTTTTAAATCTTCGGCCATTTGTACAGGATTCACCGTTATAGCCGTATAAAAATAGGTAAACGCCATAATCAACACCGCAAAGATAAAATTATACCAGAAACTGGTAAAATCCATCAAAGAGGCCCAAAAGCCACCTCCTTCACGAGCCGAAAACTGAGCGATAGTAATCGGGATGAACATAATTGCCTGTGCGAAAATGATCGGCATAACATTCGCCGCATTCACTTTTAACGGAATATACTGACGAACTCCTCCATACTGACGATTGCCCACTATCCGTTTTGCATACTGAACCGGCACCTTCCTGGTACCTTGTACCAACAGAATGGCCGCCCCCGTAACAACGAGTAAGAAGACAATTTCAAGAAGGAAAAGAATAAGTCCTCCGGGCGCATTAATCAAACGATCGAATTCAGCGACTAATGCATGGGGTAACCGCGCAATGATTCCGATAAGAATGATAAACGAAATACCGTTTCCAACCCCCTTATCGGTTATACGCTCACCAAGCCATAGTACAAACATACTACCACCGGCAAGAATAATTGCAGAAGGTAATACCCAATCCCAGAATCCGCCGGGAATAGCCTGTCCGATCGCTCCATAAAGATAGGCAGGCCCCTGAATCAGTAAGATGCCCACCGTCAAGTAACGCGTATATTGATTCATTTTCGTGCGGCCACTCTCTCCTTCGCGCTGCAATTTTTGAAAATAAGGAATCGCAATTCCTAACAATTGCATAACAATGGAAGCCGAAATATAAGGCATAATACCTAACGCAAAAATAGATGCATTGGCAAATGCCCCACCCGAAAACATATCCAACAAGCTTAATAAACCCGTACTGGTATTTGCTTGCAAAGCTTGTAATTGGGCAGGATTCACTCCGGGAAGTACCACAAACGAACCGATTCTATAGATGGCTATGAAAAAGAGGGTCGTAAGAAGCCGATTCCGGAGATCTTCTATTTTCCAAATATTTTTAACCGTTTGTACAAATCCCATTTTATCCGATTTTTACAGCGTTACCACCGGCAGAAATAATAGCTTGTTCGGCTGTCTTAGAAAAAGCATGAGCTTCCACTTCCAATTTTGCCGATAAGGTACCTTTACCAAGAATTTTAACCAAATGCTTCCTGGAAATAAGCCCCGCCTCTAATAACAATTCTGGGGTAATTTTAGAAACCTTTTGAGTATCAGCTAATATTTGTAAGTCTGCGAGGTTAATTGCTTTATATTCTACTCGATTAAGCGGTTTGAAGCCGAATTTGGGCAAACGACGCTGTATAGGCATCTGTCCTCCTTCAAATCCGATCTTTTTAGAATAGCCCGATCTTGACTTCGCCCCTTTATGACCTCTTGTAGAAGTTCCGCCCTTGCCCGATCCTTGTCCGCGGCCAATCCTTTTACGGGATTTAATAGCTCCTTCTGCAGGTTTTAAATTCGATAAATCCATTATGATATCTATTTTTTATCGTTATAAACTAATTTATTCTATCACTGTCACCAAGTGATGTACTTTCCGGATAAGACCCCTAATAGAAGGCGTATCCTCATGTTCTACCACCCGATTCAGTTTTCGAAGCCCCAAAGCATCTAACGTCCTTTTTTGATCTTTGGGAGCTCCTATTCTACTTTTTGTTTGTTTAACTTTAATAGTCGCCATTTCAGAATCCTTTCTTTTATCCGTTAAATACTTTATCTAAACTTATTTTTCTGTTCTGAGCCACCGTAATAGGATCTCTCAGTTCGCTCAGGGCTGAAATCGTAGCCTTCACGAGGTTATGAGGATTGGACGATCCTTTTGATTTAGCCAAAACATCCGTCACGCCTACACTTTCCAACACAGCACGCATAGCGCCCCCGGCCTTCACTCCGGTACCGGCGTAAGCGGGTTTTAGAAACACTCGGGCGCCACCAAAGCGAGCCGTTTGTTCATGAGGAATCGTTCCTTTATATACCGGAACTTTGACCAGATTTTTTTTAGCGGCTTCCACTCCCTTGGCTATTGCCGTCGTTACTTCGCCCGCTTTTCCTAATCCCCAACCAACAATACCGTCTTCATTACCTACCACCACCATAGCGGCAAATGTAAATGTCCGGCCTCCTTTTGTTACTTTGGTCGTACGATTAATAGCTACCAACCGGTCTTTTAATTCTATATCGTTTGTCGATTTTACTTTATTGTTCATTCCAGCCATAATCGTTAAAATTTAAGTCCTCCTTTACGAGCGGCATCTGCCAGTTCTTTAATCCGGCCGTGATATAAGTAACCGTTTCTGTCGAAGGCCACTTTCTCAACACCGGCTTCTTTCGCATATTGTGCAATCAAGTCACCTACCTTTGCAGCAATTTCCTTTTTAGGAAACTTATCTTCAATTTTCAAGGAAGAAGCCGATGCCACCGTTGTTCCGGTTGTATCATCAATTACCTGAGCGTATATTTGTTTATTGCTTCTAAATACGGAAAGGCGTGGGCATTCTTTCGTTCCGAAAACTTTACCACGCACCCGCGTTTTTATCTTCTGTCTTCTTTCGTTCTTTGTTAACATAGCCATTTCAGTTTAAGAAATTTATTTACCTGCTGTTTTACCAGATTTGCGACGAATTTGTTCTCCAACAAAACGGATACCTTTTCCTTTGTAAGGCTCAGGTTTCCGGAAAGAACGTATTTTCGCGCAGACCTGTCCGAGTAATTGTTTATCACAAGACTCGAGAATAATCAGCGGACTTTTGTTTCTCTCCATTTTTGTTTCCACTTTAATTTCCTCCGGCAATTCCAAGAAAATGTTGTGAGTAAAACCCAGAGAGAGTTCAAGTACTTGTCCGTTATTGGACACGCGATAACCGACGCCTATAAGTTCTAACTCTTTTCTGAACCCATCCGTAACGCCAATAACCATATTATGCAACAGAGAACGATATAATCCATGCAATGCACGATTCACTTTTTCTTCATTGGGACGTTCTATAGTCAACGTTCCGTCCTGCACTTCCACTTTCATTCCAGGGCTCACCGCTTGAGTAAGCTCCCCTTTCGGACCTTTAACGGTAATCGCATTCTTTTCGCCTACTGTAACAGTAACGCCTTGGGGTAATGTGATGGGTAATTTTCCAATTCTTGACATATTATACTTTCCCTTCCATTAATAAACGTAACATAAAACTTCCCCGCCCACTTTTAAATCGCGAGCTTCTTTATCCGTCATTACTCCTTGTGAAGTAGATAATATAGCAATACCCAACCCGTTCAATACACGAGGCAAATCTTTATAACCGGTATACCGACGTAAACCGGGAGAAGAAATACGTATTAACTTCTTGATGGCATTTACTTTATTTACAGGATCATACTTTAAGGCAACCATAATGGTACCTTGAGGCCCTTCTTCTACAAATTTGTAGTTAAGGATATATCCTTTTTCAAAGAGAATCTTTGTTATATCTCTTTTTAAGTTTGATGCGGGAATTCCCACCACGCGATGTTTCGCTTGGATGGCATTTCTTAGCCGCGTCAAATAATCTGCTATTGGATCTGTCATTATATAAAAAATTTAAATTGATCCCGACTGCCGGGACAATATTTAATTACAATCTTTGTTCAACGCTTATCGTATTACCAACTTGCTTTTTTCACTCCGGGGATCAATCCTTTTGAAGCCATTTCCCTAAACTGAATACGCGACAAACCGAATTGACGCATATATCCTTTTGGCCGGCCGGTTAATTTACAGCGATTGTGTAAGCGTACCGGCGAGGCGTTTTTAGGAATTGTCTGAAGAGCATCATAATTACCTTCAGCCAGATACTTAGCACGTTTCTCGGCATATTTAGCAACCATTTTGGCTCTTTTCACCTCACGGGCTTTCATTGATTCTTTTGCCATTCTTTACTGTTTTTTTTGTTCTGATTTAAACGGAAGTCCAAACTCTTTCAAAAGGGCATACCCTTCTTCATCGGTGGGAACCGAAGTTACAAAAGTTATATTCATCCCCAACAAACGCGAAATATCATCCATGTTAATTTCCGGGAAGATAATCTGTTCTTCTATACCTAACGTATAATTTCCTCTTCCGTCCAATTTACTTTCGATTCCCTTAAAGTCGCGAATACGAGGTAAAGCAACCCTCACTAATCTTTCAAGAAACTCATACATCTTATCGTGACGCAGGGTTACGCGCACGCCAATCGGCATTTTTTTACGTAACTTAAAGTTCGAAATATCTTTGCGTGAATAAGTCGCGACAGCTTTTTGTCCCGTAATCGTAGTCAGTTCGTTGATAGCCGTATCAATAAGCTTCTTATCGGCGACTGCGATACCCAAACCCTGATTGATGACAATCTTTTCCAATTTAGGGGCCTGCATCACCGACTTATAACCAAATTCCTTCATCAAAGCAGGAACGATACGGTCTTTATATTCCTTTTTTAAACTTACTTCGTATGTACTCATTTAATTTCCTCCCCTGATTTTTTAGCGTAACGAACTAATTGACCTTTGCTATCTAATTTACGACCAATACGGGTGGGTTTTCCCGACTTCGGATCGACCAAATTCAAATTAGAGAGATGTATCGACGCTTCTTTTTTCTCTATTCCACCATTGGGATTTTGAGCGTTCGGTTTTGTATGTTTCGATACGATATTTACGCCTTCAACAATCGCACGGTTCTTACTTACCAATACGGAAAGAACACGTCCTGTCGTTCCTTTATTTTCTCCGGAATTAACGTAAACCGTATCTCCTTTTTTAATATGTAATTTACTCATTTTACCTGTGACTGTTTTATAAATTAAAGGACTTCAGGCGCTAAAGAAACAATCTTCATATTGGTCGCACGGATTTCACGCGCTACGGGACCGAATATACGACTACCTCTCAATTCACCTGTATTATTTAAGAGCACGCAAGCATTATCGTCGAAACGTATATAAGAACCGTCTGCCCGACGAATTTCTTTTTTTGTGCGAACAATAATGGCTTTCGAAACGGATCCTTTCTTGATATCACTCGAAGGAATGGCACTTTTAACGGATACGACAATGACGTCTCCTACAGAAGCATAGCGTCTTCTGGTACCTCCCAACACTCGAATACAAAGAGCTTCTTTAGCCCCGCTATTATCGGTAACTGTTAATCTTGATTCTTGTTGTATCATCTTATTTAGCCCTTTCTATTATTTCAACCAGTCTCCACCTCTTTGTTTTACTCAAAGGGCGCGTTTCCATTATTCTAACCGTATCGCCAATGCTACAGTCATTCTTCTCGTCGTGGGCGTGAAATTTCTTCGTTTTATTAACGAACTTCCCATACATAGGGTGTTTTTCTTTCCATTTTACAGCAACCGTAATGGTTTTTTCCATTTTATTGCTGAAAACGACCCCGATTCTTTCTTTCCTTAAATTTCTCGTTTCCATTTGTTTTATTAAGCTTTTTTCGTTTTCCGCACGTGTAATTCGGTATGAATACGGGCAATACTTCTACGTTTTTGCTTTAATAACCCCGAATTATCCAGAGGAGTAATCGTATGGTTGATTCGCATTTGAGTCAACTCCGTTACTTCAGCCTCCAATTTGTCACTCAGATCTTTATCCGATAACTCTTTATATTCTTCGTTCTTTGTCTTCATAATTCTTTACGAATTTTTCGCTTGTTCGTAATCCCTTCTTACAATAAACTTGGTCGTAACCGGTAATTTCTGAGCAGCCAAGCGCAATGCTTCTTTAGCCACATCAAAAGACACGCCTTCGATTTCAAATAGAATTCTACCGGGAGTGACAGGGGCTACGAATCCCTCCGGATTACCCTTCCCTTTACCCATACGTACTTCGGCGGGCTTTTTAGTAATCGGCTTATCAGGGAAAATGCGTACCCAAACTTGTCCTTGCCGTTGCATATATCGCGTAACCGCAATACGGGCAGCTTCTATCTGATTTCCGGTTATCCACTTCGATTCTAAAGATTTTATACCGAAAGAACCGAACGCCAACTGATTACCGCGCTGGGCATAGCCTTTCATGCGGCCTTTTTGCTGCCTCCTGAATTTTGTTTTCTTTGGTTGTAACATATTCCTTTATATCAAGCGTTTTTATTATTTCTTCTATTCCTTCTGGGACCTCTGTTTGCTCCTTCGGAACGATTCGGACGCCCCCCTCCTCCATGCGGATGATGGTCTTTAGCGGTGGCAAAATTAGGGGCAAGATCTACTTTTCCATACAACTCACCTCTACAAACCCAAACTTTTATACCGATCAAACCCACTTTTGTTAAAGCTTCGGCATGCGCATAGTCAATATCTGCACGGAAAGTATGCAAAGGCGTTCTTCCTTCTTTATACATTTCCGAACGAGCCATTTCAGCTCCATTTAAACGTCCGGATATTTGAATCTTAACACCCTCGGCACCCATTCTCATAGTTGCGGCGATAGCCATTTTTATAGCCCTGCGATAAGCTATCTTTCCTTCTATCTGACGCGCTACGTTATTGGCTACGATTACAGCATCCAACTCCGGTTTTTTAATCTCAAAGATATTGATCTGTACGTCCTTGTCTGTTATTTTCTTTAATTCCTCTTTCAACTTGTCGACTTCTTGTCCACCTTTTCCGATAATAATGCCGGGGCGAGCGGTACAAATAGTGATCGTAACGAGTTTCAATGTTCTTTCGATAACGATGCGAGATACACTTGCTTTAGCAAGACGGGCATGCAAATAATTACGAATTTTGCTATCTTCCAATAATGTTTCGCCATAATTATCTCCACCGTACCAGTTAGAGTCCCATCCTTTGATGATCCCTAAACGATTTGCTATCGGATTTACCTTTTGTCCCATCTGCTATTTATTTAATTGATCTTGTTCTTCTATTGTTTCTGTTTTAGCATAGGTATCTACCACAATGGTAACGTGATTAGACCGTTTACGGATTCTGTAACCACGCCCTTGCGGAGCCGGACGAAGCCTTTTCAAGGTAGCCCCCCCATCCACAGAAATTGTTTTAATATATAATTCACCGTTATCGGCTTTACGTTCGTTTTTCTGTTCCCAATTGGCAATCGCAGATAGCAATAACTTTTCTATCTTCGAAGAAGCTTCCTTATTAGAAAACTTTAAAACGCCTAAAGCCTTAAAAACTTCCATTCCACGCACCATGTCCGCAACATAACGCATTTTACGCGGAGAACTGGGGACATTTTTCAATATGGCGAAACTAACATCTTTGCGGTTTTCTTTCCTTTGTTCGGCTGATATTCTTTTTCTAGCACTCATGTCTCTAATTATTTATATAGTTTATCACCCTGATTTTATTTCTTCTTATTTCCCGCATGTCCTCGGAAGGTACGTGTCACTGCAAATTCGCCCAGTTTGTGTCCTACCATATTTTCAGTAATATATACCGGAATAAATTTATTCCCATTGTGGACAGCAAGCGTGTGGCCTACAAAATCAGGTGAAATCATAGAAGAACGCGCCCATGTTTTTACAACGGTTTTTTTACCGCTGTCATTCATAGTGTTGACCTTCTTTTCTAATTTTAGATTGATATACGGACCTTTTTTTAATGATCTGCTCATTTGTTTATATGTAAATTAAAATCAGATTATTTCTTTTTTCTTCTTTCAACGATGTACTTAGAAGAATGTTTCTTAGGAGATCTAGTTTTTAGTCCCTTAGCATATAACCCCTTGCGCGATCTCGGGTGACCACCGGAAGCACGACCTTCACCACCACCCATCGGGTGATCTACAGGGTTCATTACCACTCCGCGTACACGAGGACGACGTCCTAACCATCTTGATCTACCAGCTTTACCTGATTTTTCGAGAGCATGATCTGAATTTCCAACACTACCAATCGTAGCTTTACAAGAAGCTAGAATTTTACGCACTTCACCCGAAGGCATTTTTATAACGGCATATTTATCTTCGCGGGATACCAACTGAGCAAACGTTCCGGCTGAACGTGCCATTTTAGCTCCCTGTCCGGGCCTCAATTCAATGTTATGAATAACCGTTCCGAGAGGAATCTGAGAGAGAGGCAGGCAATTTCCAATTTCCGGAGCCGCTTTTGTACCCGAAATCACTGTTTGACCTACTTCCAGACCATCAGGAGCAAGAATATACGCTTTTGCTCCATCGGCATAAAACAATAATGCGATACGAGCCGAGCGATTCGGATCGTATTCAATAGTTTTTACCGTTGCCGGAATATCATCTTTTGTTCTCTTGAAGTCAATTAAACGGTACTTCTTCTTGTGACCACCACCAATATGACGCATCGTCATTTTACCACGGTGATTACGTCCGCCGGTACGTTTTTTACCAACGACAAGAGATTTTTCCGGTACATTTGCAGTGATATTATCAAATGAACCGATAATCTTGTGTCTTTGCCCCGGTGTTGTGGGCTTTAGTTTACGTATTGCCATCTTAATTTTAAATATTGCTAAACAAATCAATACTATCACCTTCTTTTAAGGTGATAATTGCTTTCTTATAGGATGGTGTACGACCTTCAACCACGCCAGACTTGGTGTAGCGATTTCTCAACTTACCATCATATTTCATTGTATTTACTCTTTCTACATGCACATTATACAGTTTCTCCACTGCATTTTTTATCTGCACTTTATTCGCATTCGGGAGAACAATGAAACCATAACGGTTCGAGAACTTATCCGTTATGAGCGTTTGCTTCTCTGTAAATATGGGTTTAATAATTACACTCATTTTATATCTCCTTATGCTTTAAACAAATTATCAAATACAGCAACAGACGACTCTGTGAGTATTAAACTCGCAGAGTTCATTATTTTATATGTATTTATATCAGAAGCTGTTATAACACTTATCCGACTTAAATTTCGAGCCGACAAATATACGTTTTTATTTTGACCTGGCAAAACGAAAAGTAACTTTTTATCAGCAAGTTGCAATTTATTCGTCAACTCTACGATCTTCTTTGTTTTGGGTTGATCGAAATCAAAATCCTCCACCACAACAATCGCATTATTTTTAGCTTTCAAAGAAAGAGCCGATTTACGAGCCAATGCTTTCTGCTTTTTATTCAATTTAAAACCGTAATCACGAGGTTTTGGACCGAATACGCGAGCACCACCCACTAAAACGGGAGAGTTTATGTCACCACGACGAGCTCCGCCGCTCCCTTTTTGCCTGATAAGCTTACGGGTACTTCCCGAAATTTCACTTCTTTCTTTCGATTTGTGAGTCCCCTGACGTTGATTCGCCATATAGAGCTTCACATCCAACCAGATAACATGATTATTAGGTTCTATTCCGAAAATGGAATCATTGAGTGTGACCTTTTTATCTGTTACCTCTCCATTTATATTATAGATACTTAATTCCATTTTACTTTTCAATTAATAAGATTGAACCTTTTGCTCCTGGAACGGATCCTTTTACTAATAAAAGGTTATGTTCAGGGATCACTTTAACCACCTGCAAGTTTTGAACGGTTACACGCTCATTACCTGTTTGTCCCGCCATGCGGGTTCCTTTGAATACTTTAGCCGGGTAAGAAGATTCCCCGATCGAACCCGGAGCACGCAGTCGATTGTGCTGACCGTGGGTAGATTGCCCTACTCCGGCGAATCCGTGACGCTTCACGACACCTTGGAAACCTTTTCCTTTTGATGTTCCGACAACATCGACGAAAATAGTATCATTAAAAATTTCCACACTGATTTCCGAACCCAATTTGTAGCTTTCTTCAAAGCCTTTGAACTCAACCAAGTGCCTTTTCGGAGTCACTCCAGCTTTCTTAAAATGACCTTTCTCAGCATTTGGAGTGTGTTTGTCTTTCTTATCGACAAACCCCAACTGCACCGAATCATAGCCATCTTTTTCCGCTGTTTTTATCTGAGTAACTACGCAAGGACCTACTTCGATAACAGTGCATGGAACATTTTTTCCATCGGCACTGAAAACGGATGTCATTCCGATTTTTTTCCCAATTAATCCTGGCATTTCACTTTTGCTTTTTAAATATTAATAATGTAAGGGGAATGAATCATTCCCTTTAATTCCAATCAAAGACAAATTACACTTTGATCTCCACTTCCACTCCGCTGGGTAATTCCAGCTTCATTAACGCATCGACAGTCTTCGCCGTAGAGCTATAAATATCGATTAAGCGTTTAAAAGATGCTAACTCGAACTGCTCACGCGATTTTTTATTCACGAAAGTGGATCGGTTTACGGTGAATATACGTTTGTGAGTGGGTAATGGAATAGGTCCACTCACCACTGCACCCGTAGCCTTGACAGTTTTCACGATCTTTTCAGCTGATTTATCCACCAAGCTGTAATCGTAAGACTTCAGTTTTATTCTGATTTTCTGGCTCATAAATATATTTATAATGTTTATTTAATCAAATCTACACGACCTTTTACTTCCGTCAGTACCTGTCTCGCAATAGAAGGTGAAACCTGTTCATAATGCGAAAAAGACATCGTAGAGGTAGCGCGTCCCGATGTAATCGTACGCAAAGCCGTCACATAACCGAACATCTCCGACAAAGGCGCTTTGGCTTTCACAATGCGGGCACCGGAACGATTCGATTCCATTCCTTCAATCTGTCCGCGACGTTTATTTAAATCGGAGATCACATCCCCCATACTCTCTTCGGGAGTAACCACTTCCACTTTCATAATAGGCTCCAGAAGTACCGGACCGGCTTTTTCAGAAGCTTTTTTGAATGCCTGTATCGCACAAATCTCAAAGGATAATTGATCCGAGTCGACAGGGTGAAAAGACCCGTCAATTACGGTAACCTTTAGCTTATCCAACGAGTATCCGGCTAAGACGCCGTTCTTCATTGCACGTTGGAATCCTTTTTGAATAGAAGGAATAAATTCTTTCGGAATGTTACCGCCTTTTACTTCGTCTATAAATTGCAATCCACCTTCAAAATCCTTATCAGCGGGTTCTACCCGAACAATCATATCGGCAAATTTACCGCGTCCACCGCTCTGTTTTTTATAAACTTCACGCAGTTCGATAGCTTGAGTAATAGCCTCTTTGTAAGAAACCTGCGGCCGTCCCTGATTGGCTTCGACCTTAAACTCACGTTTTAACCGATCGATAATGATTTCCAAGTGAAGCTCACCCATACCGGAAATAACGGTTTGTCCCGTTTCTTCATCGGTTTTTACAGTGAACGTAGGATCTTCTTCCGCCAGTTTAGCCAAACCGGTAGACAGTTTATCCAAATCCTTCTGCGTTTTCGGCTCAATCGCAATACCCAAAACAGGCGTAGGAAAGTCCATCGATTCCAGAACGATCGGATGCGCTTCATCACAAAGGGTATCACCGGTACGGATATCTTTAAACCCAACACCAGCTCCAATATCGCCACATCCAATGAATTCTTTCGGATTTTGTTTATTGGAGTGCATTTGGAACAAACGAGAGATCCGTTCTTTTTTTCCGGAACGTGTATTATAAACATACGAACCGGCTTCCAAAGAACCCGAATATACACGGAAATAGCACAAGCGTCCTACATAAGGATCGGTTGCAATTTTAAAAGCTAATGCGCATAAAGGTTCTTCGAACAGAGGGCGACGGATTATTTCTTTGCCGGGATTGTTCGGATCGGTACCGACAATAGCTTCGGTATCCTCCGGACTGGGCAAATAGGCGCAAACAGCATCGAGTAGCGTTTGAACTCCTTTATTTTTAAAAGAAGAACCGCAAATCATCGGATTAATCTCCAACGCAAGCGTGCCTTTTCTAATGGCGTTCTTGATTTCATCTTCCGTGATAGAATCGGGATTATCGAAAAACTTCTCCATCACAACGTCATCAAAATCCGCCACAATTTCCAGCATTTTTTCACGCCATTCTTTCGCTTCGTCAAGAAGGTCTGCGGGGATATCCACCACATCATAATCAGCACCCATGGTTTCGTCGTGCCAATACAACGCTTTCATGGCAACCAGATCGACAACACCTTTGAATCCCTCTTCAGCGCCGATAGGTATTTGAATAGGGCAAGGCCTTGCACCCAACACCTCTTTCACTTGACGAACGACTTCAAAAAAATTGGCTCCCGAACGATCCATTTTATTAACATACCCAATTCTGGGAACTTTATATTTCTCGGCCTGACGCCATACGGTTTCAGACTGAGGCTCAACGCCTCCGACGGCACAGAAAGCCGCGACAGCCCCATCAAGAATACGTAAAGAACGCTCCACCTCAACGGTAAAGTCAACGTGCCCCGGAGTGTCAATCAAGTTAATCTTATACGTTTCATCGTTATATTTCCAACTCGTAGTCGTAGCAGCAGAAGTAATGGTGATTCCACGTTCCTGCTCTTGCTCCATCCAGTCCATAGTCGCTGCGCCATCATGCACTTCACCGATTTTATGAGTCAACCCGGTGTAATACAAAATACGCTCCGATGTGGTGGTTTTACCGGCATCGATATGCGCCATAATCCCAATGTTGCGAGTGCGAGTTAATATTTCTTTAGAACCTTTTACCATCTTTTTTTTACCTCCTAATCTATTTTAAAATCTGAAATGAGCAAAAGCCCTGTTAGCTTCCGCCATTCTATGCATATCTTCTTTCCTTTTAAAGGATCCCCCTTGACTGTTATAAGCATCCACAATTTCTGCGGCTAACTTATCGGCCATCGTTTTACCACCTCTTTTACGAGCATAAAGAATAAGATTCTTCATGGAGATGGATTCTTTTCTATCGGGGCGTATTTCGGTTGGTACTTGAAATGTTGCACCGCCTACACGGCGAGATTTCACTTCAACCTGTGGAGTAATATTATCTAATGCAGCTTTCCAAATTTCGAGAGCTGTTTTTTCGTCATTCGGTAACTTTCCCTTAACGGTTTCTAATGCAGAATAGAAGATATCGTAGGATATACTCTTCTTTCCATCATACATAAGGTGGTTAACAAACTTTGTTACCCTTACATCACCATAAACCGGATCCGGCAGGATCTGTCTTTTCTTAGGTTTTGCTTTTCTCATTGTCTAAAAAATTTTGTGTTGTGTTTGGTTGCCTTTACCAGCCTTCAAGAATTCCTCTGAATTATTTACTCAACCTATAAGTAGTAGCCTATCCCAAAAATTTCAACAGCGATTTTATTTTGTTTAATTACACTTATTATTAATTTATGCAGAAGCCCAAACGATGAAGCATTACTTTTTCTTCGTTGCAGCAGTCGCAGCTCCCGGTTTAGGACGCTTAGCGCCATACTTGGAACGTCTCTGCGTACGACCGTTTACGCCGGCTGTATCCAGCGTTCCACGAACAATGTGATAACGAACGCCGGGAAGATCTTTCACACGACCTCCGCGCACCAGTACAATCGAGTGCTCTTGAAGGTTATGACCTTCTCCCGGAATATACGCATTCACTTCTTTTGAGTTGGTTAAGCGCACACGGGCTACTTTTCTCATTGCCGAATTCGGCTTTTTAGGAGTGGTAGTATACACCCTCACACATACGCCACGACGTTGCGGACATGAATCCAATGCGGGGGATTTACTCTTTTCCGTAAGTTCGGTACGTCCTTTTCTGACTAATTGTTGAATTGTAGGCATTTTTCTACTTTCTTTTTATCACTTATGTTTATTTTATTTTTGCAATAACGCTATTCAGACTTCTTACTATATCACAATTGCGAAATAATCGATTGATTATCACGTAAAAGCGCAAGAGTACGAGTCAAAAGCGGCACAAAATTACGAATAATCAAGCAAATATGCAAGCGATTGTAAGTCTTTTTGAAATTTTTTCCCCATCGCTGTAACTTTTTCCTTCATTGCCCGTCATTCAATAATGAGTAACGATAAATTCCATCGGATTATCTTGCCTTTGAGCAATCAGTTTTACAGGCTTGCTTTAAGTATTGTAAAAGAGCAAACCGAAGCGGAGGACATTGTTCAAGACGTCTTGCTAAAACTCTGGAACAAGAGAAACGAATGGGATACGATTGAGAATCTCGAAGCCTATTGCTTTCGCAGCATAAAGAATTTAGCCCTGGACCGATTGGTTTCGGATGCTATAAAAAAAACGGATAGCATAGACGCCGAAATTGAAAGCCGGACGTTTGTCGACACGCATTCTCCGTATCAAGAAATCGTTCAGCAAGAACAGCGCTCTATTATATATCAATGTATCGAAAAGCTTACCGAAAATCAGAAATTGGTTTTTCAGCTACGTGAAATCGAGGGGATGAATTACAAAGAAATATCACAAAGCCTCGGCATTACGGAAGACTTGGTAAAAGTAAGCCTTTTCAGAGCAAGGAGAAAAATGAGAGAATTATTATCAAATTTCGAAAACTTCGATAAAAATGAATGGTGAGTATATTCATACATTATTAAATAAATATTGGGGATGCCAAACGTCCCCGTCGGAAGAAAAGGAACTTCAGGATTTCTTTTTAGGCGAAAATGTACCCAACGACCTAAAATGCTACATCCCGTTATTCCGTTATAGAGACGAGCAGCAGTCGCTTAGCCTTAGTCCCGGTTTTGAAGAAAAAATACGGAAACAGATTAAAAAATCGCCTCAATACATCACCATACGCATATTTGCTCCCTTATTACGTATTGCAGCATCTGTGGCCTTGATTGTAGCGTTAGGAATCAGTTTATTCCTCATCTCGAAACAAGATGCCAGCAAGCCCTACTTAACCGAAACATATAACGACTCGGACGCGGCTATGCACCAAGCCGCCTTTGCTTTTGAGAAATTATCGCGCGCTTTCGAAATAAGCGAATCCGTTTACATTAAGACGTTTCAGGAAATTGACAAACTCAATCTGGACTGGCCAGGCATGGACTCGATAAATATCGAAAAGCCAGCTCCTCGAAAAAAAATTGATTTATGAAAAAGAGCTTATTGATTATCTTCGTATTGTTGATTTCGTCATCGCTTTTTGCCGATGATTTTGTCACGCAATTCATCGATACTTACGTAGAGGAAAAGCGGCCGGTCAACAATGTCAACATCGGCAAGACCATGCTCAAAAAAATGGCCGAGGATGTAGAGGATGCCGAATTAAAGACTCTCCTGAAAGAGTTGAATCATATCCGTATGGTTATAACGGAGAATCGAAAAGATGCAAAATATTATTTCAAAAAAGCCAACGAACTCGTGGATAAAGAATTTTCGGATTATGAAAAGATGCTTTCCGTAGATGAGCGAAAATCAAAAGTAGAAGTCCTTTTCAAGGAAATTGATAAAGACAATCAGAACATTATCCTCATAGCATTGGATAATGACCGGAAATTAACCATTATTTCCGTATCCGGAAAAGTCGATTTCAATTCCATCTCGAAATTGTCTGATTTATTAAATGAAGAAATATTCTCGTCAGGCACAAACAACGAACATAACAGAGAACGATAAAACGAAATAATCGTCAAACAAATAACTTTTTTCTTTTTTATATTTAAACGATGAATAGGCGGCCGAACGTGAGTTTAGTCGCCTATTGCTTTATAATGCACAATTGATAAGGGATAATGGACAATGACAGGGCATCATCTGTTCTTTACGGGAAACAGTATCAACGGTTGCTAGAAGCGTTTGCCGGGTAAAAAAGGCTTTACATTATGCGCAACAACCTTTCGCCTGAGTCGAAAACGATTTGCATCTATTGCAACGACCTTTCGAACGAGCCGAAAACAGCTTGCATCTATTGCTACAACCTTTCGAACGAGCCGAAAACAGCTTACATCTATTGCGACAACCTTTCGCCTGAGTCGAAAACGATTTGCATCTATTGCAACGACCTTTCGAACGAGCCGAAAACGACTGCATCTATATTGTAACGACTTTTCGAACGAGTCGAACCTCTTTGCTTGAGGTGCGTGAACCTTGTCGGGTGCATGAACGCCTTTTACCACCGATACAAACGCTTACGGATAAAAAAACGTTCTCCATGAAATATTACCCGGATGGGGTCGCAGGTAATGGATGAAAATTTCAGGAATCTGTATTTTTTAAATGGTAAGATAATAATACCGTATTCTTCAAATACTCGAATTCGAGTTCGAAGCACTCCGAAAAAATATTGTTTCCGATGTTATCTTCAATCTGAGTCTCCGTCCATAATTTGCCGCCGGTTAAGTTCAAGCTGTTGAATGTTATTTCATCCACAATTTCAGAAACATACAAGAAGACTAATCTTTTCGTATTTTCGTTCTCAAAAATATATTTCAATAAAAACCGTACGGGAATATCGGAATTTTTAGACTCAGAGCCGATACTGTTGCGGACAGCTTCTTCTATATCGTGATTATATTGCATGTATTTTTCGAAGGGATAATCCAACATTCCGGGATCCAACAGCCTCGATTGATCACGCTCCTTCAAATAAATCCGTCCTTTAAAGATCAAAGCCACCCTTACGACCGGATGCATAAATTTATTTTTCATATCTTTCGTCACCGACTTAGCCACACGTCCGGTCACATCGCCTGTTTCGGTCACCACCGGCAACCACTCCTCCCGATAGAGTTTTTTGTCCAAAATTCGTAATCGTATGCCCTCCATAAATATAAGGAGAATCAGAATGATCTGGGGGATTAATAGCACGAGTAAACGGTTGAAGAGCGGATGGGTTATTGTGGAAAACACAAAAAAGCCCAATATGATTAATAAATGAATAGACAAGCCGTATTGAGCTTGAAAAGCAATACGGAACGACTCACTGAGATAGTTTTTCACTAACGGATTATTCTTTCTCGCCAAACGCAACACTATTCTTGTACGCACCAACCGGGAAATGATGAGCGAAAGCACAAAAGTCACCTCCACAACGATAAATACCCTCAAGCTATCTAGCTGAGGGGCCATAAAAAAGCACAGAACAAGAGAGGCTAAGAAAGCAATAACAGAAAGTTCATAAATTAATCTACTATACTTTTTTACCACCAAAGCTCCCAAAATAGAAAGAGACAAACCTATCGCCATTGCGATATATTGGTTTGTACTTACAATTAAAAAAGAAAATACAAGCACCGGCAATAACCCAAATGCTGGATTTCTCAATATTTTTTGCATATTAGTCAAACCCATAAAAATCATCCACCCTTATAGGAAACAAAAGATATAATAACCCTATCAATTGTTTTCATTGTTATTTTTAAGTGTTACAGCCCTACGATATAACAAAATCCGGCCGAAACGTTCCTTTACGTTAAAGATTAAAAGATTAACTTTATCGTAAAATCTTCCTATATAACAACAAAGGTTGGTTTTTGTTTTTGGGACAAAAAAAATCTGTTGCAATATCTATTTTTAAATATCGCAACAGAAAACTACTGAGTAAGTTACTATAAATTCTCTTTATAAAACTTCACCACCTTGGTAAATAAATAAGTCCGCGCATTGTCGCCATTTATAAAATGATTTTTATCCGGAAAGAAAAACATATCGAAATGCTTATCGGCCGCAATCAGCGCCCGGGTATATTCTATGGAGTTCTGGAAATGCACGTTATCATCGGCCGTACCCTGAATAAGCAATAGTTTTCCGGTCAGTTTTCCCGCTAGCTCTACGGCCGATGCATTCCGATAACCCTCGGCATTCTGCTGAGGAGTGCGCATGAAGCGTTCGCTGTATACGGTATCGTAAAAACGCCAGTCGGTAACCGGTGCAATAGCGACTCCGGCTTTAAAGACGGTTCCCCGGCTCATACTCATCAGCACATTATATCCTCCGTAACTCCATCCCCAGATACCAATACGACTACCATCAACATAAGGCAAGGTAGCGAGATGCCTTGCAGCCGCAATTTGGTCATCCGACTCTTGAATGCCGAGATTTAAATACGTGCCTTTTCGAAAAGCTTCCCCACGGGCGCCCGTCCCTCTGCCGTCTACCGATATCACCACAAACCCTTCGTCGGCCAACGCATAATACCAGTCCGCCTCATACCGGTCTTGTACCTCCTGCGAATTCGGGCCGCTATACTGAACCATCACCACCGGATATTTTTGAGAGGCGGTAAAGTTTTTGGGTTTGATCATCCATCCATTTAATTGAGTGACCCCATCGGCCGCAGGAACCGCAATAAATTCTTTTTGCGGCAATTTCGCCGAAGTCAAAAGGGTCCGTAAAGATTGATTGTCTTCAAGCACCCGAAGTTGTTTGCCATTCGCATCATACAACGCAATCACCGGCGGCGTCTTCGCATCCGACCAACGATTGACAAAGAACTTTCCTTTTTGGCTAAATACCGCCGTATTGTATCCGTTTTGAGCCGAAAGCTTCGTAGATTGGCCCTTATCGATACTCACTTTGAAAACCGAACGTCTCAAAGGACTTTCATCAGCCGCTTCATAAAAGACCACTCCCGCTTGAGGATCGACGGCATATAATTTAGTCACATCATACTTTCCGGAAGTCAGTTGTTTGATTAAGGTTCCGGAAATGCCATAGATATATAGGTGGCTATATCCGTCTTTTTCGGAGATGTACGTAAAACGATCGGGTAAGAAACGGATGGAGTTCAACCATTCGGAATCGATGTAATACTTGCTTTCATCCCGAAGGATTAATTTTGCGACCGTCGTCCGAGGATCGGCAAAATACATATCGAAACAGTTTTGATTACGATTCAACGTCATGATGGCTAACTGCGAAGGATTGTCGGTAAACTGAATACGGGGAATGTAACTGTCCCTTTCGATCGGCAATTCGACAGAGCGTGTTGTACGAGCCTCAATATCGAATACCCGTACCTGCACATCGGAATTGCGTTCTCCGGCCTTCGGATATTTAAACCGGTAATAATCAGGATAGAGTTGTTGTTCAAAGCGCTGAAACGAGAACTCCTTCACGTGCGATTCATCGCTACGTACAAATGCCAGCACCCGGTTATCGGGAGAAAACTCCATCAGGCGGGTCGTTCCGAACTCTTCTTCATACGTCCAATCGGTCGCCCCGTTAATAATCTTATTGAATTCTCCATCCTTGGTTACCTGCGATTCGGTATCGAAATCGAACTTCGCTAACCACACATTGTTATCACACACATAGGCAAGCATTTTTCCGTCCGGAGAAAACGTTGGAATCATTTGTTTGGATGCGTTTTCGGTTAACTTCCGCACTAAATTACGCCTCACGTCATGATAATAATACGTTGCTTTAAAGGAATGACGATAGATTTGTTCTCTTTCGCGATAGACCAGCACCCGATATTCATCGGGACTGACCAGAAAACCTTCGAAAGTATCAAAAGGGCATTCGCGCGCCGTACGAGCGTTAAAGAGGGTGTCGACCGCATCGCCCGTGGCATAGGAATACTTGACAACCGCCGTATTCATTGGGTCTGCCTGGTAATAATGCAAGCCATCCGCCGAGGAAACCATCGGGGCAATACCGCGGGGAGCGAATTTTCCGGCAACCATATCTTGTAGCGTAAACCCTTGCGCCGACACGCAAGCCGCAATAATCACAAATAGAGATAAAAGAAACGTTTTCTTCATTTTTTTCGATTGTTTAAGCAGGCAAATTTACAAAAAAAGCCGCAATTCAAAGGAATTGCAGCTTTCAAAAGAAAAAAAATAAAATTGTATTACTTCTATTTATTAAATGTATAGCGGACACTCAAGGCCAAGCCGGCGTACCAATAGTCGTTAAAGTCGACAAAATTAAAAGACGGCTTCCAGTCGAGTGAAATTGTAAACGGTGCGGTGGGAAATACATATTCGAGGCCCGCGATCAAATCACCCCCAACCAAGAAAGAGCTATCATAACGGTCTCTGTCGTGATAAATATTACCCACGTGAGCTCCGATTCCTAAATACCAGTCGAGGCCGGGGGCTCCGGGCACCGGTTTTTGATATTCATACAACCCTGTAAGTTGAAAATACCTCGGCGAAGCACTTAGAATACCTTCTATGGCGCTGGAAGGCCGATAAAAGTGCTTCAACGTAATGCCGTTGTCGTATCCCAATCGTAATCCGACCCCGGTATTATATTGTTGTGCACTCAATGTAGCGGTGAATGCGATAAACAGCAAACTCCCGATAAATAACTTTTTGAATTTCATAATCAATGTTTTTAATTAATAATTTAATCTCTTATAGAGGAGATAATTTGGTTCTTGACGATTGCTATTGTATTATATGTGCTATAACAAAAAAGCCGTTTATTTGTTTATCGAGAGCTCTGTTAAACATTTAACGGATTCATTCCGTGATTTCTATTTACCCGTTACGATCTTCTTGATTTCATTTAATTTGTTCAATGCTTCGATAGGCGTAAGATTATTGACATCGAGATGAATAATCTCATCGCGAACGCGACTCAATACCGGATCGTCGAGCTGAAAGAAACTGAGTTGATACCCCTCGCGTTTTTCAATAAAATCATTGATCGGTTTCGAAATACCCTCTTTCCGGTTATGCTGCTCCATTTCGCTCAAGATGGCATCGGCACGTTTGGTGATGCTTTGAGGCATGCCGGCCATGCGCGCCACGTGGATACCGAAACTATGCTCACTCCCTCCCGGAACCAGTTTGCGTAAGAAGATCACTTTATTGTCGACTTCTTTTATCGCCACGTTATAGTTCTTGATTCGTTTGAACGATTTTTCCATTTCGTTCAGTTCATGATAATGGGTGGCAAAAAGAGTCTTTGCATGTACTTTAGGGTGTTCATGAATATACTCTACAATGGCCCACGCGAGGGAAATACCGTCGTAGGTACTGGTACCCCGGCCTAATTCATCGAAAAGAATCAGGCTCTTCGACGAAATATTATTTAAGATGTTGGCAGCTTCATTCATTTCGACCATAAAAGTCGATTCACCCAACGAGATATTATCGGAAGCGCCCACACGGGTAAAGATCTTATCCACCAACCCTATTTTAGCCGAATCGGCAGGAATAAAACAGCCGATCTGCGCCAGAATAGTGATAAGAGCCGTTTGTCGTAATAAAGCCGATTTACCGGCCATATTAGGCCCGGTAATAATAATAATCTGTTGAGAATTCGAATCCAGATACACATCATTGGCAATAAACGGTTCATCGGGCGGCAATTGTTGTTCAATTACCGGATGCCGCCCGTTGCGGATATCGAGGACATCCGAATCATTTACTTCGGGACGTATGTAGTGGTTCTGACGGGAAACTTCAGCGAACGACAAAAGGCAGTCGACCTGCGCAATAATGGCTGCATTCATTTGTATGGGAGGTATATACTCTATCAGACTCTCCACGAGTGTTGCATATAATTGTCCTTCCAACGTCAGGATTTTCTCTTCGGCGCCCAGAATCTTCTCTTCGTATATTTTCAGTTCTTCGGTAATATAGCGTTCGGCGTTGACCAATGTCTGCTTACGGATCCAATTTTCAGGCACTTTGTCCTTATGTGCATGACGCACCTCGATGTAATACCCGAAGACATTGTTAAAGCCGACTTTCAACGACGGGATACCGGTTTTTTCGCTCTCCCGCTGCTGTAACTTCAGCAGATAATCTTTTCCCGAATATGCGATATCGCGCAACTGGTCGAGTTCTTCGTTTACTCCTTTCTTTATGATCCTCCCTTTATTCACGAGCATGGGAGGGTCCGGCATGATTTCACGCTCAATGCGATCGCGTATCACCGGGCATGGGTCGAGTTTTTTCCCCATCGCCTGTAGACCGGGATTCTCCGAAGCCAGAAAGGTATCGCGTATCGGCTCGATAGCCGTCAACGCCACTTTCAGTTGAATCACTTCGCGTGGACTAATGCGTCCCACGGCTGCTTTGGAAATAATCCGTTCCAAATCGCCTATCATTGAAAGCAGTCGATGAAGAAGGTCTTTTAGTTGCGGTTCGCGAAAAAAATTCTCCACCACATTCAGCCGCTCTTCAATTGCCTGTATCTCTTTGAGAGGAAAAACGATCCAACGACGCAACAGCCGTGAGCCCATCGGTGTAATCGTTTTATCGAGTATATCCAGAAGACTTTTTCCTCCCTCGTTCATGGGGGAAATAAGCTCCAAACTACGGACGGTAAATTTGTCAAGACGAACAAACCGATCCTCTTCGATCCTTTTTAGCGAAAGAATATGGCTTATGTGAGTGTGTTGTGTAAGATCGAGATAATGCATTATCGCACCGGAAGCAATAATGCCCAGCCGGAGATTATCAACACCGAAGCCTTTGAGGTTTCGGGTTTGAAAATGCGTCAAAAGACGGTCCCGGGCGGCGTCTTCGGTAAAGATCCAATCATCTAATTCGAAAAGCAAATAGTTCGGCCCGAAAGTTTCCTCGAATTTCTTCTTCTTTCCACGCTCCACAAGAATCTCCTTCGGATCGAAGTTAGCCAACAGTTTATCGATATCGTCCTTTTTTCCTTCCGACGTTAGAAATTCGCCGGTAGACACATCCAGCAGCGAGATACCGAACAGGGTCGAGTTGGAAGAATAGACCGCACAGAGGAAGTTGTTTTCTTTATGATTCAGAATGTTGTCATTAATCGAAACACCCGGCGTTACCAATTCGGTAATCCCCCGTTTAACCAGGTTTTTGGTCAGTTTAGGATCTTCGAGCTGATCACAGATCGCCACGCGCTTACCGGCTCGCACCAGTTTGGGAAGATACGTATCGAGAGCATGATGGGGAAAGCCGGCCAATTCGACAAACTGCGCCGAACCGTTTGCCCTTTTCGTTAAGGTAATACCTAAAATTTCCGAAGCAACGATGGCATCGTCCGAAAATGTTTCGTAAAAGTCGCCCACGCGAAACAATAAAATAGCATCGGGATGTTTTTCTTTAATCTCGAAATATTGCTTCATCATCGGGGTTTCTACAATCTTTTTACTCACAAACAGTTTGATTTTACGGGGTTGTTATTTTTTATAGAACTAGCAAAGATAAGAAAAAAAATGATGAGTGATGAGTTATGGATTATGAATATAAAGACGGCGCCTGAGCTCGCGAACGCCTTCGGATGCGCCTTTACGGATAAAAACAACATCACTGCGACCGGTGTGCACCTCTTTGGGATCGATCAAATAAATAGGTACGCCCGAATGCACATACCCCTGTAGCCCCGCCGCCGGATAAACATTCATTGATGTGCCGATGATAACAAAATAATCGGCCTGTCCGACCCATTGAGCCGCCTCGGAAATCATGGGCACCATTTCGCCGAACCATACGATATGCGGTCGCAACTGGTATCCTTTCTCGCACAAATCGCCCAGTTTGATATCGCAATGATCGGGAGAGAGTTCGTATACCAGCGACTCGTCGCCCGAAGAACGCGCCTTCATCAGTTCGCCGTGAAGATGCAACACCTGCGTGCTACCGGCTTGCTCGTGCAGGTTATCGATGTTTTGAGTAATAATGCGTACGTCAAAATGCTCCTCCAACTGCGCCAAAGCGATGTGCCCTTCGTTTGGCTGGGCTTTGAGCAGTTCACGGCGGCGCATATTATAAAAATCGAGTACACGTTGCGGATTTTCTCTGAATCCTTCAGGGGTAGCCACCTGTTCTACCGGATAATTCTCCCATAAACCACCCGAATCGCGAAACGTGGCGATTCCGCTCTCGGCACTCATACCGGCACCCGATAAGACAACCAGTTTCTTTTTCTTTTCTTCCATATCCGATGTTTTTTACGATCAAATATACATACTTTTCCCATCATGTTTAATCGATTCTATACATTTTAACGGTTATCGCCGATTGTTGTAATTGTATCTATTTGACGGGAGAAAAGACGGCCTTCGGATATAAACAAGACAACCAATATGGCACAATAATCCAATATTTATAAACACAAATAAAAATATAGCACGAATAACGAACATTTTATCTATATATATTGCATTATTCAATCACTATGTATATTTTTGCATTCGAAAATTCTCTTGGTTATTTAATATATTAGGTTATGAACGAAAAAAATTCGAAAAGAAGGTATATTGTACCTTTTATAGTACTGGCAATAATAGCAGTATTGGCTCTTTTGCCGGTAAATCACGACACACTCATATCCGAAAAACTTGAAATTAGCCATGCCGATACGTCTTGGATGCTAATAGCCTCGGCATTGGTGTTTTTAATGACACCCGGATTGGCTTTTTTCTACGGAGGAATGATAAGGTACAAAAATTTGGTTTCTACTTTACTGCAAAGTTTTATTACATTAGGAATTATTAGTGTAATCTGGATTGTAGTCGGTTTCAGTCTTGCTTTTGGAGAGAGTATCGGGGGTATAATTGGAAATCCGGCAACTTTTATCTTATTTAAGAATGTAGGGTTTGCTCCCAACCCTGATTTTGCAGGTACCATTCCTTTTGCACTATTTGCCGTATTTCAACTGAAATTTGCGATTATTACGCCGGCTCTCATCACCGGGGGAATTGCGGAAAGGATCCGGTTTTCATCCTTGATGTTATTTATCGTATTATTTACGCTATGTATTTATGCTCCTTTAGCGCATTGGACATGGCATCCTGAAGGTTTCCTCCGGCAATGGGGAGTACTGGACTTTGCCGGCGGCACGGTGGTACATATTTCTGCCGGATTTGCGGCATTAAGCGGAGCGTTATTCTTAGGCAAGCGCAACGATGGAGAAGAAAGCAATCCGACCAATATCCCATATATTCTTTTGGGAGCGGGCTTGTTATGGTTCGGATGGTTTGGCTTCAACGCCGGTTCGGCTTTAACCGCCGATGGGATCGCTGTTTCTGCATTTCTCAACACAAACTTAGCATCGGCCACGGCTATGATTACGTGGGTCTTGACTGATGGTGCCCGGGGGAAAAAGCGTTCATCCGTCGGAGCTGCGGTCGGGGCGGTAGTAGGATTAGTCGCCATCACGCCGGCCGCCGGATTTGTGACTGTAGGCCAAAGTATATTCATCGGTTTTGCAGCGTCTCTGGCAAGCTATGCCGCCGTGAGGTTAAAACCGCGTAGCAGCATAGATGATACACTCGATGTCTTTCCCTGTCACGGTATCGGGGGAATTGTCGGTATGCTTTTGACCGGCGTTTTTGCCAAAGACGTCGGGCTGCTCTACGGCGACCCAACCACATTCCTTTTCCATCTGTTAGCGTTGGTTATCGTCAGTATATTTACTTTTGGCGGATCTTACCTGCTTTACAAACTCACCAACCTGATCTTGCCTATGCGCGTCACAGAACTGCAAGAGAAACGCGGACTCGATATTACGCAGCACGGAGAAAAGGCAACCGATACGGAGTTTTCTTATTAAGAACGCTTTTTGTTTCTCCCTGCCAATAGAATGAAAAACGGGGGCGTCGCTAAAAAACGACGTCCCCGCGTAATAGAACACTCTTTTATAAATAGAAGATATTACTTACCTTGCTTTTCCAATTGCAATGTTTTGCTCGGCTGATCGCATACTTCGCTCGGTCCGAAATATTGAATGGGGCCCGGATAGACATAATCCGTTTCGATGGCCCATTTATCACGAACACTTTTAATGTATTGGAAAGGAGCCCCCTGCAAGTCGACCAATGCTTTTTGGATAACCGGCTTCATCTCGCCATGACGACGTTCCATATTCATCATCATCGTAATAGGAATCCCTCCGGCAACCCATTGGCTGGCCGATGCGGTGGTGTTGCGAACCGACGACATATAACCGGTCTTGCCGGAGACAATCAACAACGAGGCGGTATAACCAAGCGAATAGCAGTAGTCTGCATCGTAATTAGAAGGAGCTGCGCAACGACCTTCATATCCGAAGAAATGATGTACGGTAGCGAACTTACCGTTGTATTTACCTTCTTGCGCCCATTTTTTCAATCGTTTACCGACCATCTCAGCCAATAATTCTTCGGTTTGAATCATCGAAACCTGTACGTTTCCGTGCGGATCACGGTCGAGCGTAAGCTGTTGCGCCACACGTTCGGGAAGCGAGGCATAAATCTTCGAATTTGCCTCGGACAATTTGCCGATAACATATTCACGCTGTTGCGAACGGCGGATGATATTGAACTCATCGGCATTGTGCGCCAGAAAATCGTTCAATTCCTGAATGAGCTTTTTCATGGCAGGAATAAACTCGATCAACCCTTCGGGAATAATCACCGTTCCGAAGTTCAAGCCTTCATCGGCGCGTTTAGCCACCACCGAAGCGATATAGTCAACGACATCGTCGAGCGACAGGTTTTTCGCTTCCACTTCCTCCGAAACGATACACACATTCGGGTGTGTTTGCAAGGCGCATTCCAAAGCAATGTGCGACGCCGAGCGTCCCATCACCTTAATAAAGTGCCAGTATTTACGAGCGGAATTACAATCGCGCTGGATATTCCCGATCAGTTCGGAATAAACTTTACAAGCGGTATCGAATCCGAACGACGTTTCAATCTGCTCGTTTTTCAAGTCGCCGTCGATTGTTTTCGGACAACCGATTACCTGCACGCCGGCGCCGATGGATTTATAATATTCCGCCAACACGCAAGCATTGGTATTGGAATCGTCTCCACCGATAATGACGAGCGCTTGTATATTCAATTTCTTAAGGATTTCCAACCCTTTATCGAATTGTTCTTTCGTTTCGAGTTTCGTCCGTCCCGAACCGATGATATCGAATCCTCCGGTATTGCGGTATTCGTCAATGATATCGCCAGTCAGTTCTTTGTACTCATGATTGATCAAGCCGGCAGGACCCAGAATGAATCCATAAAGGCGGCTATCGGCATGAAGACGTTTGATACCGTCATAAATACCGGCAATCACATTATGTCCTCCGGGTGCTTGTCCGCCCGAAAGGATCACCCCTACATTTACCGGCTGATCCACGCCGGGTTTTCCGGCTGCGTGAACGAATTTTACGATCGGCATGCCGTATGTATTCGGAAACAACTTTCGAATTTCTTCCTGGTCGCGAACCGATTCGGTAGACGCACCCTCTTCAATTTTCACATTTCCTCTCAATCCTTCCGGAATCTTGGGCTCATACGATGCCCTTGCAATTTGTAAAGCGCTTTTTGTCATTTTATTGAATGTCTTAAAAATATTTTCTTAAATTCTACGAATCTGTTTAAATTTATTTCGCGATTCAAAAAGAATTATTTTTTAGCAGTGTTCTTTCTTGTTTTTGCGATAATAGCGGGCTATTTGAGCCGAATAAGAGGAAGAAGAATGCAAAAAAGAAACTTTTTGAAGGCGAAGAATCGTTTCATTACAGCCTTTCGCAAGAAATTTAAACAGTTTCTATACAAAAGATTTTATTTCAGCTGCCAAAAATAACATTTTTGCACGAGATAGGAAAATCGAATTTCCTCCTTTCACATCGTTTAATAACCGGGAGAGTGAATGGTGAATGTTAAATGGTAAATGGTAAATACCATTCACCATTCGTTATTCCTCCACAATTTTAAATTTAGCGAATTTCAGCAGGAGTTGTTTTCTGCCTGCCGACTCGAAATCCACAAAAGCACGCCGGTTGCTACCATCCATTTCAATGGCGGTTACCACACCCCGCCCGAAACGTTCGTGTTCGATTACCTGGCCTTCGCGAAGGCCGACGGCCTCTTTCGATAAAGGCATAGACGAAGAAGACTGCACCGACGAGCGTTTCTTCGAATCAGCATACTCCCTGCGTGAAGGCGGGGTATACGACGCCCCGTTGCTTTGCACGCGCTCTTGGCGCATCGTCTCCCAAAAGCCTCCAGCAACAGGACTGCTATCGCTTCCGGCTTCGAGATTTCCGTCGACCGATAAAAACCGTTCGTCCATATCCGTCAAAAAGCGGCTTTGGCGGCACATATTCGTCTGTCCGTTTCGAAAACGGCTTTTCGCCCACGTAATCGTACAGGTCTTTTTTGCACGGGTAACCGCCACATAAAACAAACGGCGTTCCTCCTCCAATCCCCTCATTTCATTTTTAGCCATGGAAGAAGGAAACAAATCCTCTTCGAGACCGACCACAAAAACATGCTCGAACTCAAGTCCCTTGGCCGAATGTATCGTCATCAGCGTCACCTTCTCGTCGTCCGATCCCTGATCCGTATCCTGATCGGTCAATAACGACACTTCCGATAGGAAATCGACCAGTTTTAAATTCTCTTCCCCTTCTTCCAAACGCGTATCGACAAACTCATTGATGGCGCTGAGTAATTCCTGCACATTCTGTGCACGGCTCATCCCTTCGGGAGTCATATCATCGTACGCCTCTTTGGCGATACCCGATTCCTTCACCACCAATTGGGCTAATTCATACGCATTGAGTTGTTCGTTTTGCTCCATAAAGCGGCTCATTAACTCGTAAAAGCCGGTCAGTTTTTTTGCCGTGCCGCTATTGACCTCCAGATTATAAGCCAGCGGTTCGGAGAGCACCTTCCACAAACTGACGCCATGGAGTTGCGCCGACGACGAAATCTTTCCCACCGTCACATCGCCGATGCCGCGCGCGGGATAATTCACAATACGCCGGAAAGCATCTTCATCACTCCGATTGACAATCAGCCGGAAGTAACTGATAATATCTTTAATTTCTTTCCGTTGATAAAACGATAAACCTCCGTAAATACGATACGGGATATTTTTCTTTCGAAGCGCCTCTTCAAAAATACGCGATTGGGCGTTGGTGCGGTAAAGAATGGCAAAATCACCGTACGAAGGGTGTTGTTCCAACCGCATCCGGGCAATTTTATTGGCCACGATAAGCCCTTCTTCAAAGTCGGAAAAAGCCTGTATCACCTCGATCTTTTCCCCTTCTTCGTTTTCGGAAAAGACATCCTTGGCAATCTGTTCGGTATTTTTCTTGATGAGGCTGTTGGCCGCGTTGACAATGTTTTGCGTAGAGCGATAATTCTGCTCGAGTTTAAAGATTTGCGTTTCGGGATAGTTCGACTTGAACTTGAGAATATTGTCGATATTGGCACCCCGGAAAGAGTAAATGCTCTGCGCATCATCCCCTACCACGCAGACACGATGGTGGGCGTCGGCCAGTTGTTTAACGATGAGATGCTGGGCAAAATTGGTATCCTGATATTCATCCACCAAAATATATTGGAACTGGTTACGGTACTTTTCCAACACGTCGGGATGATCGCGGAACAAGATGTTCGTATACACCAATAAGTCGTCAAAATCCATACTGTTGGCCGCACGCAGCCGGTTTTGATAGCGCTCGTAAATCTCAAAAATCCTCGGTCGCCTCGACATACGGTCGTAATCGAGTATTTCGGCATTCGCCGCGTACATCTTGGGGGTGATTAAACTGTTCTTGGCGCGCGATATCTGCCCGTGTACACCCGCCGGACGATAGAGTTTATCGTCCAGTTTCAACTCTTTTATAATAAGACGGATCAGATTGTTCGAGTCCGACGTATCGAAGATGGTGAAATTCGATTGGAATCCGATAGCTTCGGCTTCGCTTCGTAAGATGCGGGAGAAAATCGAGTGAAAAGTACCCATCCACAACCTGCGGGCACGCTTTTCGCCTACGAGTTCCGCAATACGCGATTTCATTTCGCGCGAGGCTTTATTGGTAAACGTAAGCGCAAGGATATAATACGGCGGTAATCCCTGTTCCAGTAAATACGCAATCTTATAGGTCAGCACGCGCGTTTTGCCGGATCCGGCACCGGCGATAACCAATGAAGGACCGTCGCAAAACTGCACGGCAGCTCGTTGCACATCATTCAGTGAATCCAGTAATTTTTCCATCCTCGTTTTTGCGAGCAACAAAGATACGATTTTTTCTTGTCATAGAATAAGCCTTTTTAGGGAAAAGGAAGATCATGGAAGTAGCCCCCACGGCTAACATGAAAACGACGCTCACCGTAACCGTACAGTTCAGCATAAACTCATGCACGTACTGTTGGGCCAGCTCCTGATTCTCCAAACTATTCAGCAACATAACCAATGCAAAAACACTTTTATAGGCATATATTCCAGGAATCATAGGAAGCAATGCCGGGATGTATAATACCGTAAGCGGACAATGCGACACTTTGCCGAACCATAAAGCGGCGACACCGATAAGTAAGGACCCAAAAAAAGAAGCCGTCGCAATATCCATCGACACGTAATGCATCAAATAAAAACGCAGCGCATGCCCTATGGCCGCAAGGAGCGCAATATACTTAAACGCCCTTTTGGGAGGATAGGAAATAGATCCGAACCCGACGGCCGCTATAGCCGCAAAGATACCATCATTTACTAACTCCAATATCATAGCAAGCTGTTTTTGAATAATAATAAAGAAATCGATAAACCTATAGCCAGGCAAATAACTAACAGAACCGCCTGAATAAGCCGTGAAAGCCCCGAAAGAGTATGTCCTTCGACAATATCTATCACGCCATTAATAATAGGTACTCCCGGAATCAGATATAATACACTGGTAGCAATCGCAATATCAGCCGTAACATCGAAGAGCAGCGATACCGACGCAATCATCGACGAAACAAAGGCTGAAGTCGTTACAATGAAAAAATGATTCACGTGATTTTTCTGTAGTATTAACCGAACAAAAAAACCCACAACCGTCGCCACAAAAACAATTCCCATTGCGCCCCAATCACCACCGAACAAGCGGCAAAACGAAGCATTCGCCAATCCGACTAATAACAAGATCCAATAATATCTCATTTTGGGACGCGACAGAATATCGTAATATCTCTCTTTCAACTGATCGATAGATAAATGACTGTCACGTGCTTCCCAACTCAATGCACTCAGCTCGGAATTATATTCAAAACTAATCGGTAATGCGGGTATTGTCAGCACTTTTGTATGAACATTCCTCTTCGAATCGGAAATAGTCAGCACAACCGATTTCTGGGAAGTACTTATACGGGTCGTTACGCCCAATGCTTCACCTATACGGGCAGTATTGCGCATCACGCGCGAAGTATGCACACCCGACCCCAACAAACAGGTGGCATATTCGCCAACAAACTCGGCAATTTCTTTTAATTCATCTTCTGATTTCATCAACTAACCGACATATATATTAATTATTTTTAAATTAGGCATGCTGAATCATAGAACTTGCAAAGGTAACAGCTATACTTGGATTTGACAAATGCTGCAAGAGAAAAAAAATTCAAAACAGTTTCTAAATTTACAGCTCCTTATTTTAGGGTATTTTTCACTGTAAAAATCATTACTTTTAGGTATTGCATCCTTGACCGTGGAGAAATACTTTTGTGGTCTTAATAAATAAAAAGAATAATATATAAATAATGCTTATCTCAACAGACTATCATTCACCTGTTTATTATTTATAAACAAATTTATAAGGAAGTAAACAAATAAAAGAAAGATAAATCACAAAGCATCTATGTAGTTACACCTATACTAAAAAGTGAAACAAAAGACTATATGAAACAAATTATCATTCGATCATTATTATGTCTATCAACCTTTATCGGTTTTTGTTGGGATGGGCAGGCACAAGTTCGTGATAACAAGGACCAGACGACAAAAGCGGATATAGAGAACGAACCAAACACGTCCAAATTATTGAGTATATCCCGTTTGACATTAGGGGGTTACGGCGAAGCGGTGGCAAGTCGTAATTTTTACAGCAGCAACTTCAACCGTTATTCTAAAGCGGAACAGTATAAGGACAGCCCTTCGCACGGACGGTTCGACCTGCCGCATGTGGTTTTTTTCGTTGGATACGAATTCGGTAACGGATGGCGCATGAATACCGAAATAGAATTCGAACACGGCGGCACAGAGGCAGCTGTGGAACTCGAAGCCGAAGAAGCCGGCGAATACGAAACAGAAGTGGAACGCGGCGGAGAAGTTGCCTTGGAACAGTTTTGGATTGAAAAAACATTTAGCCGCGCCTTTAATCTACGTATGGGACATATTATCGTCCCGGTCGGGCTGACTAATGGCAATCACTTACCGACCCAGTTCTTTACGGTATATCGTCCCGAAGGAGAAAACACAATTCTCCCCTGCACCTGGCACGAAACAGGTATCAGTCTCTGGGGATATTTAGGTAAGAACTGGAAATACGAAGCACAGTTAATTCCCGGACTCGATTCGGATCTATTCGGTCGAAAAAACTGGATAAAAGGAGGTTCGGCATCGCCGTATGAATTTAAAGTCGCCAATACTTATGCCGGGGTTCTTCGTTTGGATAATTTTTCCATTCCGGGTTTAAGAGCCGGTTTGAGCGGATACTACGGGCATAGTTTTAAAAACAGCATACAGCCCAGTGAAGCATCGAAATATGATGATGTAAAAGGAACAGTATATATAGGTGCTTTCGATTTCGATTATCAAGCGCATCATATTATTGCGCGCGGTTATTTCGATTACGGACACTTAACCAATTCGGAAGTAATATCCAATTATAACAAGGCCCTTTCAAAATATTCCCTTTCACCTCGTACCAATGTTGGCTCCGAAGCTTTATGCACTGGCATTGAAATTGGGTACGACATCTTTTCACAAATAAAAAGCTCAAAAATAAAAGAACAAAAATTCTATGCCTTTGGGCGGTATGAATATTACGATCCGATGTTTAAAACCGATTCGGATATTCCTAAAACAATATGGTACCAGCGTCAAAAAGTTGTAGGAGGCATTAATTATTTCCCGAGAAACGAGATTGTCATAAAAGCCGAATATTCGGCAGGAATTTTAAAAAAGCCATACAATAACGAAAACAGCGTGTCGATCGGTATTGCCTATTCCGGTTTTTTCAATTAAAAGAATCATCTATTCCTTCAAATAAAACAGTATACAAAATGAACAAAAATTTTAAATTTTCTATCCTTGCATTCGCTTTGATAGCGTTAGGATGTAATTTTTCCGCTTGTGAAAAAGAAATTGACGTTGTAGATACATCAAACAGCGATGAGTTGAAAGCCATCAACAAACAATACGTTGAGAAAGTGGTTTTGCCGACTTATGCTTCATTAGCCGATGCAACCATCGATTTGCATGCGGCAATCGTTGCTCTGAAAAACAACAAAACCGAAGCCAATTTAAATATAGTGGCAAATAAATGGACATCCACCCGCGTTTATTGGGAAGAAAGCGAAGCTTTCCTGTTCGGTCCCGTCGATGAATTGGGTATCGATCCGCATATCGATACATGGCCTTTAGGTGTAAATGCGTTTAACGATTTAATTAAGAATGCTGATTTTATTCAACGAATCAACAATGAGAACGGCGATAAAATCATATCTTCGGTGGAGAATAAAGACGGCGTACTGGGTTTCCATAGCCTCGAATATATCATTTTCAGAAATGGAACTGTACGTAATATAAACGATATAACCGAAACTGAATTAATTTTCGCCGTCGCCGTCGCCGGTGATTTGCGAAATCAATGCTCTTTAATTGAAGTCGGCTGGCTGGGAGAAAGCGGCGTAAGCTCCGATAAATTAAACTATGCGAAAAGAGCTGACAATTATAGTCTTTTAGGTACCACTGCGCAAACTGAATATGCAAAAAAAATGCTTGAAACCCCGAACGGACTTTTCACTTCGGCTTTATCATCAACCAGCACTATTCTTGACGGATGTATAGACATCGCCGATGAAGTCGGCGCCATGAAGCTCGGTAAACCTTACAATGGCGCAAGCGACGAAGACAAAAATTATATCGAATCGCAATACAGCTATAATTCAAAAGTTGACTTTGCCGGTAACGTAAGAAGTATCGAGAATGCTTATCTGGGAGGAATCCCAACAAAAAGAAGCGTATCTGTAAGCGATTATGTTAAATCCAAAGACGCTACATTAGATACACAGGTAAAAGAGGCAATCATCAATGCTATCGCAAAAATTGATGCGATGCAAGACTTTGAAATCAATGCACAATCCAACAGCACAAAAGAAGCAATGGAAGCTTGCCTTGATTTGAATGAACTACTGGAAAAAGCAAAAACGGCAATAAAAAATTAAAATAAATTCTATATCGGTATGTGTTTATACATCACATCCAGCTATAAAACAAAACATATGAAAAAAACTTATTTTCTCCTATTGATAGCTATTTCAATTCTTTTTTTTAGCTGTAAAGATGAGGAAAAAGACAATTTATCCACAAAGGAATTATCGGAAGAATATTATACCGGAGGAAAACTCGGAACGACTTTCGATGACGGCATTTTTGCTTACGAACAACCCACTCCTGCTGTTGAAGAGGCAGGAATGGGTAATTTATTTAAATATGGTGAAGCCTTCTTTGAAAAATCATTTCTATCGAATACTTCCGGGGTGCGTCGCGGATTGGGACCCGTCTATGTCCGCAGTTCGTGTATCACCTGCCACCCCGGCTACGGACACGGGAAAAGGATGGAAAGATACAGCGCCAACGATCACGGAAACGGATATCTGCTGGTTGTCGTAGATAAAAATACGCAGGCTTATGTGCCGGAACTTACCGGTATGCCTCAAACACGCGCGACGGCTCCTTTCCTGCCTGCAATCGATGAGAAAGGCATCCGCATCGAATGGAAAGAATACACAGACGAATTCGGTAACAAATTTCCCGACGGGGAAACTTATAGCCTGATTTATCCGGAAGTAACGATCGATCCGGCATCTATCAATACCGATCCGAAACCGACGAATTATATGGTGAAACTCGAAGCAACGATCGGCATCTACGGCACGGGACTGCTCGATGCCATCCCTGATGATTCGATTATCGCAGAATATCATCGACAGAAGGCCCTCGGTCGAACGCTGAACGACGCGAAATACGCCCCTGCCAATTTCATTACCGAAAACGACGGCACCAAACATCCCGGACGCTATACGTACGGCCTGACTCGCGGTACATTGCAAAACGGTCCCGGTGCCAACGCCATTTGGAATATCACGAATGTTACCCGTGAAAACCGGCGCGGCAATTATATCACAAAAGCTTACGCCCGTGCCATGTCGAAAAATCCGGACGTACAAGCTTCTCTCAAAAAAGATGAGACAACCATTTATAATGAATTGCTGGCGACTGATCTGCAGCCGGAAATGCCGACCGAAGATTATGTCAATTTCATGATCTGGCATCGCGGATTGGCTGTCCCTGCTGCCCGTAATCTCGACGATAAGGAGGTGCAACACGGCAAAAACATTTTTTACAGTATCGGCTGTACGAGTTGTCACAAGCCTTCATGGACTACCGGACCGGATAACTATACCGGCGATACGCTGGTGGTAAACAAACTGCCGCGTTATCCCTATCAAAAGATATGGCCCTATAGCGACTTGCTTCAGCACCGGTTGGAAATGGTGAATAATATCCGCACCGGATGGTGCCGTACTACGCCGTTATGGGGGCGCGGACTGTCGCAGTTATGTACAGGCGCTTCCGATCATTTACACGATATGCGCGCCCGTAACTATACCGAAGCCATTATGTGGCACGGAGGAGATGCGAAACATCCGCGCGAAAAATTCAGGAACTTATCCAAAGAAGATCGCGATGCGTTGGTGAAGTTTTTGGAATCCATTTAATCGGAAAACCGGAAGGAAAAACAAAACATCGGCTACAGGGTAATAATCAATGTCAATGATATATAAAACGATATCCAATCAGGATGTAAATGCAGAGACCCGTCTTTCTATTTTCCCCTCGGAAAACGGTTCATCGGAAATACATGCCATGATTCGGCTATTGGATAGAGAAGCGACGACTGAACAACAATTTTATGCGATAGAGACAGTCTTCGCCTCTTTACAACGGGAAACAGGAGAACTGAAAAATTGCACCCCTGTACTGAAACGATATTTCGTAAGTGATGCCATCAATCAGGCGCATTTGCTACCGGAACAAAAAGAGATCGCCATATCCGTTGTACAACAACCGCCACTGAACGGAACGAAAGTGAGTCTTTGGGTATATTGGGTGGAAAACGGACAAGTGAAAAATTGCGGAGAAAATACCGTATCCCTCCAACGCAACATCTATACTCATCTGTATACAACGCAAATGCACAGCAGGCAGAAGAACGAAGGAATCGAAACCGGTCGTCTTTTTGACCGGTATGCCGAAATACTTACTAAACAAAATTGTTTGCTGAAAGATAATTGCATCCGGACATGGATCTATGTTCAAGGAATCGATATTCATTACGATCGCATGGCAACCATGCGTAAAATGCATTTTAAACAAGAGGGATTAACGGATAAAACCCATTATATAGCGAGCACGGGAATAGAAGGTAAATATATATATCCCGAAACCATCGTGCTAATGGATGCTTACAGCATTTCGGGCATTCGTCCGGAACAGGTCGCCTACTTGAAAGGGTTGTCGCATTTGGCGCCTACCATCGAATACGGAGTGACTTTCGAAAGGGCTACGGCAATCGATTACGGCGACCGTCGGCATATTTATGTTTCAGGAACCGCTAGTATCGACCGTAAGGGACAAGTGGTTGCCCCGTTCCGTATCGACAAACAAATAAAACGCACATTGGAAAATATCCGGGTGTTGCTTGCCGAAGGCGGCGCAGCTATGGACGATATTGCCCAACTGATCGTTTATCTTCGGGATCCGGCGGATTATGATTTTGTCGAAAAATATCTGAACATACAGTATCCCGACATTCCCAAAGTAATCGTTTGGGCGCAGGTATGCCGTCCGGAGTGGTTGATAGAAATGGAATGTATCGCGGTAAAAACTTCGGAAAACAGAGCGTTTGAGAATTTCTGATAGTCATTGAGACCGGTCCATTGCGTTTTTTCCTTACAGTAATAAGGATAAATCTTTAACGAAACAGACCTTACATCACAAAAGAATGATAAGGAGTCTTTATAGAAATATATTTACTCAATAAATCATGATATAAAATCATTGAAGGCAGATATTAAGTTATTAAAAAATGATTTCACCTCCTTGTAATACGATTAAATATCATCAAAGGAAGATTTAAGACCATTAAAAACAGATACGGGATTATGAAAGAAAGATACAGGATTATGAAAGAAAGATAAGAAAACGGATCGTTCGGAAAACTTATCAAGATATTAGCTTGTTATATCCTTAAATAAGATTTACTTATCCTATCAAAGAAAACAATTATCGATATGACAAAAGAAAACAATACGCAATTGCCGCACAACGGCCAATGGATTATGAAAGCGGTCGAAGAAGAAAAGATATCATTCGCTGAATTGGGAAGGCGGATGGGAGTAGACCCCAGCTCTTTCAGACAATATGGAGAGAGCGATTCGCTACAGATGCGCATTTGGTGGAAATTGGGGTTGGCCATAAACCGCAACCTCATTGCGGAAATAGGCGACCGGTTTCCCGTTTCCTACGAGACGAAGCGCGAAAAAGAACGGGTTGCCGAACGGAATAACCTGCAAAAAGAATTGGAAAAAGCACAGGCGGAAATCGAAAAACTAAAAACCCAACTGGAGGTTTACCAACGCATCGTAGAAAAACGGTTATGAAGACAAACAAATTAGCGAGAGACTTATCCTTCGGGATTTTACTGCTGTTGATAGTCGTCCTTGCAACGGCTACTGTCGTCGAGAAACTCTTCGGCACGGAACATGCCGTCGAATGGATTTACGGCTCATGGTGGTTTGTTGTCCTTTGGGGCATTGCGGGGGTGATGATGCTGGCATTTATCGTCCGGGCAAAACTTTATCGGAATTTGCCTGCATTTCTGCTGCATTGTTCCTTCCTCGTTATCTTACTCGGCGGGTTGGTCACCTACCTTTGCGCCGAAAGGGGAGCGATGCATATCCGTCAAAACCAGATTCTCAATTATTTTGTTTCGGAAGACGGCAGCCGCCGCGTGCCGGTTCCTTTCGATATAAAAATGCTCTATTTCGATATCGAGTATCATCCCGGCACGGATCAGCCTGCCGACTACCGGAGTTTTATAAAAGTGGACGGGGAGGTTCACCAGATTTCGATGAACAAGATCTTTAAAAAATCGGGCTACCGTATTTACCAGATGAATTACGACAGCGACGAGATGGGCGCTACGTTTCTGGTAAGCCACGATCCATGGGGCGTAGGCATCACGTATGCCGGCTATTTGCTGCTGGGCATAGCCATGTTATGGATATTGTTCCTGCGCATCGGGTGGAAAGGAATGCTTTTCACGGCAGTACCCACCGCCATGGTTTGGCTGTACATTTCGCGTATCAACCCGATGACACCGATCCTGCGCACGCCGATGCTGGCCGCCCATGTATCGGTGATCATGGTGGCTTATATGTTATTATTATATATAGCCGTCACATCTATTATCGGGCTCTGCGCTAAAAAGCGAAGAGAACGCTTTTACCAAACGAATTCCACCCTGCTTTATCCGGCCGTATTTTTGCTTACGGCAGGCATATTTATCGGCGCGGTATGGGCGAACATCTCCTGGGGACGTTATTGGGGATGGGATGCCAAGGAAACATGGGCGCTGATCACCTTGTTGATCTATTCGCTGCCGATGCATGCGAAAAACATCCCCTTATTTTCAGATCCCCGTAAGTTCCACTTATATTGCTCCATCGCGTTCGTTGCCGTATTAATGACGTTCTTCGGCGTTACCTATGTATTGGGAGGCATTCACAGCTACGTGTAAACTGAGACTAAGGGGACAAGGAGACCAAGGGACAAAGGGTACCCTCCGTCTTCCCTATCTTTCCTTACACCAGCAACACGGTCACGCCTTTGGGGCCATGGGCTCCAACGACCAATGCCTGCTCGATATCGGCTGTTTTAGACGGGCCGGAAATAAACACGCCGAATCCTTTCCCGTGCATGTCCAGTTGGTTATAAGCCTCATGCATCGTGTTAACGATACGGTGCTTATCGAGGATGATCACCAAATACTCCGAGATAAAATAGAGCGCTTTGTATTTCACATTCTGAGGGATCCATACGCATCCGTTTTCGGCCACGCCGAATTCGCCTTTGACCACACCCAGATTGATTCCTATAAGGGTATGCGCATCTTCCCGCTCATCGGGGTTGAACGTAGCGACCGTCACTTCGGGCAAATTGGAAGCAATGGTCTTCGCTTCGGGATAAAGCCCGGAAATGACGGCATTCAAGTCTTCGCCGTCTTCCAGTACCCGTGCATGGCCTCCTACCCCTTTACTGATATCGATAAACTGCGATAGTTTATCGGCATAAGCTGTCGGCACAAACGCGTCCAGATCGGGCATTTCATATTGCTCGTCAATATTTTTACGTATATTTTCTAATATGGATAGTTTACTTGACATAATGGTACGAATTAATGATTCAACTTCTTGTTGGCTCCTTTCACTTTTCCTTTTTTCCACATGGAGGTGAACGACTCTCCGGCAAATTGCGGGAGCTCACGGCCCTTCCCCCAATCGTTAAGTCCGTTGTAAATAAGAAAACGAGGCATGTGGTTGACGATCGGCGCCATTTTCAGTAACGAACCGTATAACCCGGGACGTTTGAAGAGATATTCGAGTCCGCCCGAAATCATCTTCTTCATTTTATCGGCCTTGCCGATAGAATCGAGCCCTTGCCTCCAGCGGTAAATCTGATCGGCTAAATCGATTTTCACCGGACAGACATTATTGCAAGAGAAACAAAGCGAACAAGCCGATACATTATCGGAATACTTCTTCGGATTTTTTAGCATCGCCAGATTAATACCGATGGGACCGGGGATGAAATACGTATAAGAATATCCTCCGCTGTGGCGGTACACCGGGCAAGTGTTCATACAGGCCCCGCAACGGATACACTTCAGCGTTTGGATATGCTCTTTATTCGCCAGAATGTCGCTGCGCCCGTTATCGACCATCACCACATGTATTTCGCCGCCATCGATAGGCTTGCGGTAGTGCGAGGTATAAGAAGTCGTCGGTTGGCCGGTAGCCGATCGGGCCAAGAGGCGTGTAAACACGGCCAACGACTTGCTGTTGGGAATGATTTTTTCAATTCCCATCGATACGATGTGCAGTTTCGATAACGATGTTCCCATATCGGCATTGCCTTCGTTGGTACAAACGACGACATCGCCCGTTTCAGCCACGGCAAAGTTACATCCCGTCATCGCCGCATCGGCCGTCAGGAACTCATTCCGCAAATGCGTACGGGCTGCCCGCGTGAGATAAGTAGGATCGCTGTTCCCCTTTTCAGTACCGAGTTTCTCCGCAAACAATTCTCCCACTTCTTCGCGCATCATGTGAATGGCCGGCAGGACAATATGGCTGGGCGCCGTTCCGTTCAATTGCAAGATACGCTCGCCCAAATCGCTCTCCACCACATCAATGCCCCGTTCTATCAAATAGGGATTCATCTCACATTCTTCGGTAAGCATCGACTTGCTTTTCACCAGTTTCTTCGCCTGATGACTCGCCAGGATTTCGTAAACGATCCGGTTGTGCTCTTCGGCATCTTTGGCCCAATGCACCACCACACCATTTGCTGCGGCAATGTCGGCAAACTGTTGTGCATACTTATCGAGATGCGTAATCGTGTGCATCTTGATGTTTTTGGCGGCTTCACGCAATTGTTCCCACTCGGGGACCTGCATGGCCAGCCGGTCGCGTTTTTGGCGTACCACCCAAAGGGTTTGATTATGCCACTCGGCCTGTTGTTCGTTCTCCAGGAAGCGCGTGGCTGCTTTTGTGTGTAACGTACTCATAATCCTGTTGCTAAAATTTCCACTGCATGAATAAAACGAATAGGCAATTTTTCCCGGTCGGCAATGCCCCTCATGTGCATCATACACGAACTGTCGGCGCCCGTAATGTATTCGGCCCCAGTAGCGATATGATTCTTCAGTTTATCTTTCCCCATCGTGACCGATACGGCGGGCTCTTCAATCGAAAACATACCGCCGAAGCCGCAGCATTCGTCCACCTTATCGGGTTCAAAAATCTCGATGCCCTCCATCAACGAAAGCAGGTCTTTGATTTTCGAATACCGGGGAATGTTCAATTCACTGGCCGACGACAAATGCAACTCGCGCACGCCGTGGCAACTATTGTGAATACTAACCTTATGCGGAAATTTACCGGGAAACGAGTCCGGTTTCACCACATCGTGCAAGAACTCACACAAATCATACATGCGACCGGTGGTGTGACACACCAGTCCTTCCTTTTCCAACAACCTCGGGTGATTGTCCCGGGCAAACACGGCACAACTGGCAGAGGGTGCCACCACATAATCAAATCCGGCAAACAAATCGTCGAAATGTTTGGCCAGAGCAATCGCTTCATCTTCAAACCCGCCGTTCGCCATAGGCTGCCCGCAGCAGGTCTGATCCACTGGGTAATCCACATCCAATCCCAGATAATCCAGCAATTTATAGCTGGCAACTCCTATCTGCGGATAGATGGCATTTACATAACAAGGTACAAATAGTCCGATTTTCATATCAATTTTATTATTCGATTTCGTTTCTCCATTTCTTGTTGTGACAAAAGAGACTGCCTCAAAAAAACTTTGCGGTTCTTTGAGTTCAGGCTATTAATCCGCCCAATAAGCGCGGCCCAAAATACACCATGAGGCCCGCCACCACAATATACAACAACGCATACGGCAAAGCTTTCTTCATGATAGCCCCTTCCTGACCTTGTTGACCGCAGGCAGAAGTAGCGACAGCGATACTTTGCGGGGAAATGATTTTTCCGCCGGTCGCTCCGGCCGTATTGGCAGCCGCCAACCAACTGGGATCGGCTCCGGTAGCGTGCGCCACCGATGCTTGCAATTTACCGAACAAAATATTCGACGACGTATCGCTGCCGGTCAGGAACGTCCCGATACATCCGATGGTGGGAGCAAACAAAGGATAAAACGACCCTGTCGCATACGCCAAGGTAACTCCCAATATATTAATCATGCCGGCGAAATCCATTACCGACGACATGGCAATCAACGAGCAGACCGTGACGATGGTCTTTCGCTGCTGAACAATCACTCTGCCCAGCACTCTGAAGAGTCCGCCGATCTTCGCCCCTTGTATCAATCCACCCACGAGTGACCCGACAAAGAGCAGCACGCCGGCATCGATTAACCACGAGATGCTTACGGAACGAGCCACATCGGCGCCTCCCGTAACATCGAAAATATTGAATTTGAAAGCAGTCGTCAGCAGCGGCGAGAGCATATTGCGGATAGGCAACAGCGGGCTGGTCGCAATAATAAGGACAAGAATGATCCCATATACGCTCCACGCTTTCAGGGTATCGCCGAAAGAGTATTTTACGGTTGCTTCGGTTTGATCTTTCGGGTGGTTTCTTTCGGTAATCTTCGCATAAAGGACAATAACAAGAATAGAAGCGATGCTACCGAGTATTGCAGGTGTTTCGGCGCCCATGTAGCGGGCGGCCAAGTATTGGGTGACAAGCGAGATACCGCCGACCAAGAAGCTCAGAAGAATGTGTCCGGGCAGTTTCTTTGCGGAGGAATCGGTTAAGAACACCAAAATAAACGGAATGATGAACATAAGCGGCGAGAGTTGAAAGACGACATGCGAACTAAGCGTCTGTATATCGGTAATGCCTGCCTGTTCGGCCAAGACCTTTACCGGTGTTCCCACAGCTCCAAAACCAGTAGCGACACTATTGGCGATGAGGCTGACCACCGCCGAAAAGACGGGCTTAAAACCCAACCCTATCAATATCGCCGCCGGAATAGCGACCGCCGTTCCGAAGCCGGCCATCCCTTCGAGCAAACCGCCGAAGCCCCAGGTGAGCAACAATACCTGCACGCTTTTGTCGGACGATAACGACGAGAATTGTTGTTTGATAATTTCCATATTCCCCGTATGTACCAACACATTGTAGCTGAAAATAGCCATAATGATAATGATAAGTATGGGGAAAAAGGCTTTCAAGAAGCCATAGACTACCGATAATCCGGCATCGGCAAAAGAAAAACCATAGGCGATTAACGCGATTAACACCGCAACCACCAGCGTGATCAACGCACTTTTATCTCCCGACATTTTCAGGAATCCCATCAAAATGATTAATAGCAACACAGGTGTAGCCGCTAATAGTATTTGCCACCATTCAAAAAGAAAAGGTTGAGCTTGTAAGAGAATAAATGCTTTCATACGACAAGGGTTATAATTATGTGTCTTGCAAAAATATAAATTATTGATAAGACGGCCCTACATTATTCGATTTTTTTTCGAATATTCGGGATTTTAATATGTCATAGGGCGAATAACATGCGAATACGAATTTTCAGACTTTATTTTTCCGGAGATGTACGGCCATAAGGATGAAGGACAAAATAGCCGTCAACAACGAAGCGAAAGGTAAATTCAGCCAAAGCCCATCCAGTCCTAAAGATTCGAGAGAAAAGAGCATAATCATGGGAAAAACGAAAGCAATGGAAAGAGAGATGACCGTCGCATACTTCGCTTTTCCGATAGCCGAGAAATAACTCTGCGACACAATAGAAATCCATCTTGTCAGATAAGATAAGACAAATAACGATAAAGCTTGTATGGATAAATCCATTAGTCCCGTATCTTCCGCTTTCACGAAGATGCCGATGAGGGGCGCTTTAGCCAAAAACATCACTCCGGCCATCAACAGCGACATCATGCCGCAAATAAGGAAACATAAACGGCGGATGGCGGCGATGCGGCTATGGTTTTTCGCGCCGTAATTATAACCGATGGCCGGCTGCAAGGAATCGCAAAAACCATAAAGGACGGGCTGTGTAATACTGTCGACATACATCAGTACGCCATAAGCAGACACGGCAATAGAACCACCTAAACGAAGCAGGAAAATATTAAAGAAAATAGATGCCACACGGCCGGCAATATTATTCAGGAAAGTGGGAGTTCCGTTTGTCAAGATACTGCTCAGCACCTTCCGATCGATGCGGGGTTTGACAAAACGAAGTTGCAATTGTCCCCGTAGAAACGGCATCAAGGCAAGCATAGCACAAATAAACATACTCAAACAAGTAGCTAAGGCCGCGCTCCAAATATCGAAACGAAAGACAACTAAAAATAAGAATTCCAGTATAATGGCGATGACCGACATCAGGATATTGACAAACATGCTGTATTTCACTTTTCCGCAAATACGTAAATAGTTATCTGCGGCAAAAATGATGGTCGTGAGAGGAGCGAATCCGGCATAGACACGCAAATACTGAGCAGCCATATCCACAAGATGCTCATCGGCGCCCATTAATTTCACGAAAGAACCTCCGAAGATAAATAAAATGGCCCCCATCCCGATGCCGGTCAGGAAAATAAGCAATAGGGCGCTTGAAAAGATATTACTTGCCGTTTTTTCGTCGCCTTCACCGAGTTTAATCGCAATCGGAACCGAGGAACCGACTCCGATAAGATCGGCTAATGCAAAATTGATAATGACGAAAGGTATGGCCAATTGTAAGGCGGCAAACGCGTCGGCTCCCAGAAGCTGCCCGATGAAAACCCCGTCGATTATCGAATAGAGTGACGACACGAGCATACTAATGATACCCGGAATGGTTACAATAATAAACAGCCGGGATATCGTAGTCTTTTCAAATAAAGTTCTATTATCCATACATTCTTCCTTTACAAGCCCGCATCAAAAGATCGCACACGCAGGGTCGCTCCCTACTCCCCCGTTTATCAGTACCCCGTCATGACTTTCAGCAGTTCCGACAAAGGCATGGCCATCTCTTTGTGTATGACACCCGAAGTATTGAGACACAGATGATAATTTTCTTTCTGTCCCCATTTCCGGCTTGTAAAGAACTTATAATATTTGGCTCTGTTTTTATCAATGGTCAAAATTTTGTTTTTCAACTCTGCATCAGAAAGGTCTTCTCCTTCGGGAGCGTTTTGGCGGCACCGCTGCAAACGAGCCTCGACATCGGCATAAACAAATATATTGAACGGATTATAGTCCCGGAGAAGATAATCGGAACACCGTCCTATAATCAGGCAATCGCTTTTGGAAGCTATTTCCCTGACAATCTCTCTTTGCCGGGCATATATTTGAACGTTCAGATCGAGCAACGGAGAAACAATATTGCTGAGCGTCCGCCCTGAAATAATGGAATGAGAAAACGGAATATTATCGACGACACTGTCTACATAATTTTGCTCCAATCCGCTTTTGGAAGCAATCATCGTAATAATCTCATGATCATAATACGCGATATTCAATATTTTCGCCAGTCGTTTTCCGAGTTCACGACCTCCGCTTCCAAACTCCCGACTTATCGTAATGATCTTATTCATTTGTTTTACTCATTCCATTACCGCCAACAGGTTCTTTCTATTTCCGGACAGAACCCGTATGCAGCCACAATAGAAGACAAAGATAGGAAAACTTTAAGAAGTAATTCTTCGATTAACGCCATTTTATGTATGGGATTCAAAGATTTCATAATTCATACCTCATAATTCATACCAGTCTTTTTGACGGCTCCTTCGCCCCGTCATCTCAATCTCCGGCCTTCACTTTTCCGATGCCGCCTTTACGAATGTATTTGGAAGCCGGATTACCGAAATAGGTGACATTCCCCACGCCTCCTGCCGAGATATCCACTTCTTCAGTGGCGTAGCACCTTACATTTCCGACTCCATTGGAAATGATTTTCGCCTTCGCGGCTATAAGGTTTTCGGTATTCACATTCCCCACGCCATCGGAATAAACAGAAAGAATCTGTGTTTTTCCCGCTAATTGAATGTTTCCTACCCCATCCGATTCGATGATAAGATCGTCGCAAATGAGTTCGTCAGAAGAGATATTTCCCACGCCATCGGATGATATTTCGAGCTTCGGAACATTTACCGTACCGGTAAACACGACATTACCCACTCCGTCTTGCTCTAATTTAGACAAAGACGGTGTGGTAATATAAATATCCAATTTGGTATTTCTCTTCCATTTTTTCACGATCGTTTTCTCCATATCGATCACAAGCGTGCCTTGTTCCACACGGATATCAAGCTTTTTTATCATCTCATCATCCCCTTCGGCCCTGACCTGTGTGTCACTTCCCTGCCGGATATGGAGGTTACCTACTGAATTTGACTCAATGGCTAAGAATGCCCGTACGGGGAAGTTTTTAGAAGTAATACGACTTTGAGCACAAGCCGTAGACAGGCACATAACCGCTGCCATCACGGTGAAAAATACAATTATTTTTGTCTTCATTATTATTTGTTTGTTACGCGTTATTAATAAGTTATAAGTTGTAAGAGGTGATTCGATTTGTGATAGATTCATCCTTCAGACATCATACATCATCATAGATCACTCTTTCAACAACTCCAGTATTTTTAAGCGGAAAGCGTATTCGTACTTGGCTTGCGCCTGCTCGCCAAGGACTTTCGTACGGTTGTTCTTCGCTTGGAATAGCTCGTAGGAAGTGGCGCGTCCGTTTTCGTATTTCTGCTCGGCAAAACGAAAGGCCTCTTCGGTGGCTTTTTCCGATTTTTGAGCCGCTTTCCACCGGCTTTTTGCCCCCAATGCATTATAATACGCCTGTTCGACCTGTTTGCGCAAATCGAGTTTGGTTTTATCCATTTCGAGTTTACTGTTTTCTATCGCCAAACGAGCATTGCGTACGCTGTTTCTGATTTGAAACCGATTGAAGAGGGGAATACTGAGGCTGAAGCCGATGGAGTTACTCATATTATTACGGAACTGCGAGCTGAAAGAATCGTTTTCGAGACCGTTCATGTGATAGTATCCGGTACCCATATTTGCCCCGAAAGATAAAGAAGGATAATATTGCGACTTAGCCATGAGCCATTCTTTTTCACTGGAGACCAACCGGTACTGGGCTCCATGAATTTCGGGACGATGCATAATCGCACTTTGATATACGGCATCGGACGACAAGAGCACCCCTTCGTTGATGAGAGTTTCTACGGCAGGCGCCGTCACGTCGAACTGTGAAAATTCCTCCAATTCCATAATCTGTGCCAGGTCGAGCAGCGCGAGTTGCAAATTGCTTTCGGCGCGCACCTGCTCGAGTTCTTCCTGCGCCTGTTGCGCTTCGAGCTCATAGAGTTCACCTTGCGCCATTTTGCCGTTGTTCACCATCTGCTTGCTCCGCTCGATATTCGCCTTGGTCACTTCGACCTGTTCGGCGGCGATTTGCAACAGTTCTTTGTTGAGCAGTACCTGAAGGAATGCCGTGGAAACACTCAGGGTGATATCGCGTTCTATTTTTTGAAGGTCGGCTTCGGAGGCTTGAAGATCTGCCTTGCGGGCATCGATATTATACTTCATCCGTAAACCGTCAAACAACGTAAGATCACTGCTGATACTAAAGTTTGTCTGAGACGAATTGTTGCTCTGATAGACATCGTCGCGTCCTTTCGAACGTCCGAAGACAAAGTTGTGCCCCACACTGGCATTCAGGTTAGGAAGAAGGTCGGCACGCGCCTGACTGTAGGCGATTTGTTGTTGTTCTTTGCTTAGTTGTTGCTGCTTGACGGTGCGATTGTTCCGCAAAGCGACCTCAATGCATTCCTCCAGCGTAAAGGGCCGTTGTGCCGGCAGCGAGGCAATAGTCGCCCACACAGCCAACAAGGCTATAAAACATCTTGCTTTCATTTTTTACTGTCTACTATTTCGTTCCCGCGTACCTTATCATTTACCTTTAACCCTTCGATCACTTCGATCTTAATTCCGTCCGAGAGGCCTATTTTCACCGGTCTCTTTTCAAACTCCTGCGGCTCGGCGCTTTTTGCGAAATAAACAAAAGCCGAATCGTTACTGAACTCGATGCAAGTTTCGGGAATCGTCAGTACGCTGTCGCGTTTGTCGAGCACAACCTCGGCATTGGCGCTGTATCCGGCACGGATGAATATGTCGGAAGGCATCTGTACGGCCGCCTTTATCTCGAAGAGGATGGCCCCGCTTTCTTCGGTTCCTTTCGGGGAAACATATTCGAGTTTGGCAGGGATTTTACGATCTTGTATCGCGCCGATGGTGATTTCCATAGGCATATCGCCCGATAATTGCGCGACCTCGGTTTCATCGATTTTCCCGACAAAAAGCATGTCGTTGAGATTGGCGACGGAAGCAATGGTAGTGCCATCGTTGAAGTTGTTGGACTGGATGACGGAATTCCCCACCTTGATCGGCACGTCTAAAATCATGCCGCTAATGGTGGAACGGATCAACGTGTTACTTGACGAGGCGGAACTTTGGGTAATTCCCGTCCGCACGATACTCAGGTTATCGGTGGCCGACTGAAGCTCCTCCTGATCGTTTTTATACTGCAATTCGACCTTCTCGAACTCCTCTTTCGATATGACTTCGGTATCGAACAACTTCTTATCGCGGTCGTAATTGCGGCGGCTCTGATCGAGAGCCAATTGCGCACGCGACACACGCGACTCGGCGCTACTGAGGCTGGCCATATCGGGAACCACTTGAATCTTAGCGATAATATCGCCCGCTTCCACTTTATCTCCGGCTTCCTTATACACTTCGGATATGATGCCGGATATTTGCGGTTTGATAAGGATTTCGTTCCGGGGTTCAACCTTTCCGGTCGCCACGGTACGTTTCTCGATCGTTCCCATCGTCGCCGTTTCAATGGTGTATTTCGTTACCTTCGGACGCGATTTCTGCCAAAGGAATACAAATGTCCCGATGACCAATAAAGCCACCAAAACAAGTCCTGCAATCTTTAATACTCTTCTCATATATTTAAATGTCAAAATGTCTAATGTCTAATGTCACCGGTCTGCGGTCTCCAGTCGCCGGTCACCAATCTGCGGTCGCCAATCTGCGGTCGCCGGCCCGTTGACCTTCCGCGTTTCATTTGTAATTCGTAATTTGTCATTTGTAATTGGTAATTCGTAATTCGTAATTCGTAATTTGTAATTTGTAATTTGTATTTGTTTTTGCTCTCATTCATCCTTAATCAGCACATCAATTTGCCTATTCTTCCCTTATCGCCTCGATGGGTTTAATCATCATCGCCCGTTGCGCCGGCAAAAATCCGGCCAATGCCCCGATAACACCAAGAATCAGCACCGCCCCCACAGCCATGGAAAAATGAATCTGCGGATCTTTGAAAAACTGATCACCATGACTCAATACAATGCCTGCCGCTCCTAAAATGCCGACACCCAAAACGACACCCAAAACGCCGGCCAATAGCGTCAACACAATGCTTTCGCTAAGAATTTGCCCGATGATATTGTTCGGCGTGGCGCCCAAGGCACGACGGATACCGATCTCTTTGGTCCGCTCCCGCACGGTAACCAGCATAATGTTACTGACACCGATGGCGCCGGCGAACAACGTCCCTAATCCCACAATCCATATCAACGCGGCAATACCTATGCCGAGATAATTGAACATATTGAACTGTTCTTCCAAATTAATCGCCCAAACCGCTGTGGGATCGTCGGGATGTATTTGATGCAAATCTTTCAGGACTGTACCGACTTCTTTTTCAATCTGGGTGACTTTCACTTTCGGCTTTGCCGTCACCCCCACAATATGAATCGCATTGCCGAGGTTGAATGCTTGCTGCATGGTGCTGAAAGGAATGGTGATGGTTTCCTTCGGATCACCGCCGATACCGATTCCCGAAGAGCTCTTCGACACGCCGATCACCTGAAAATAAATACCATTGGCTCGAATAACACTACCTATGGGGTCCTCCCCTTTTGGGAACAACACCTCATACACACGCTCTCCCAATATGCAAACCTTGCGCTTATCGGCGATATCGATTTCATTAATGAAGCGGCCTTTGAGCATGATGCTGCGGTCGATATTGTCGTTTTCCGGATAACATCCCCGTAGCGTATAAGAGCCTTTGTATTCGCCCCTGACGACGTTCTCTTCGTTCGGCCACATATATACCAAAGGTGAGAGTTGGTCGATATCTTTTACCCGTTGGCGAATAATGGGAATATCGGCATTCTTTATTTCCCAACGACGACCTTTACGGAAGCCTCTGTACGGCAATGATGTTTCTTCGGGGGTGAAATAACAGGAGTTAGTGGCAAAGCCATCGATTTGAGAGAAAATGCCGGTTTGCAAAGCATTTCCGGCTCCCACCATCACGACAAGCATCAGTATCCCCCAAAATACGCCGAAAGCCGTCAGGAAACTACGCGACTTGTTGTGCGTAATGGTGATCCATATTTCCTGCCATCGGTCTATGTCGAAAAAATTCTTCATTTCTATCTTTTTTGTTATTGTCGCTGTCGCGTGTTACTCTTGCCTCATTGCTTCGATAGGGTTCACTCTTACAGCCTTACGCGCGGGCAGATAGCCGGCCAACACGCCCGAGACAATGAGGACGAATGTCGCAAAAACCGCATAGCCGACATTGACCGTGGGATTTTTAAATATCGACATCTGCATTCCGTCACCTGCTGCCTGACCATTCGCCGCCTGCTCCATAAAGAAATTGACGATTTCCGTCAGCCCGATGCCGGCCATTAAACCGATATATCCGAAGATAGCGGTAATAATAATGGATTCCAGAATGACGGTCTTCAGGATGGACGCCGGCGGCGCACCGATGGCTTTGCGGATGCCGATTTCGCGCGTCCGCTCTTTGATGGATACCAGCATGATGTTGCTCACACCTACGATGCCCGCTATCAACGTAAGGATTCCGATAAATCCGACAAATAACGTGATTCCGCCGAATATCTTCATCGTTTCGAGATAATTTGCCTGATGATTATCCACATATAAAGCCTGTTTATCCTGAGGATTGAAGTTAAGGCTCCGTCCCATCACGGCACGAAGCGATTCATCAAACCGTTCATTTTCGGCTTTCGTCGCCAGACCGTCTACCGTAAAAGTTATTTGATTGAATTTTTTATCGGGATTGTAGACGGCTTGTGCCGTAGAAAATGGAATATAGGCATTCGAACCGCCCCATTGTTCTCTTTTGCTGTTGACTCCGACCACTTTAAACATCAATTCGCCGACCTTCACGTACTTGCCCACCGGCGATTGATCTTTGAACAGGACGTCCGATATTTTCTTGTCCAATACGACAATCTTATTATTCTCCTTAATATCCAGGGCATTGATAAAACGACCGTCGCCGGGATTGATAATCAGTTTCTCGATCTGAGAATAGCTCGGCATCACCCCTCTGACCTGATAGGAACCGTATTCTTTCCCGAAAGAGATCGTTTGGCTCTTCGTGACCCGTGCCGTAATGAGACGACTTTCAGGCACATCGTCCATAATGGTATTCACTTCTTTTTCGGTAAACTGAAGCGAACGTCCCGATTTCAGTCCCTGATGGGGCATCGAGGTCGTTCCCGACCATAAACCGATACGGTTCACCGCCCGCGAACTGAAGTTGGACATCACTCCGTTCTTCAACCCGTTCCCGGCGCCCAATAAAACAATTAGAATAAATATTCCCCACGATACGGACAAGCCCGTAAGCGTGGTACGAAGTTTATTCTTCTTGAGGGTTTCGAATATTTCCTGTAAGGTATCCATATAATAATTACAAATTACCAAATACAAATTACTGATTACAAATTACAAATTACAAATGACGAATGATGCGTTCATCCTGCTCGATCATTCCATCCTTCAAGCGGATAATACGGTTGGTAGCATCGGCCACCGATTGTTCATGCGTAACAATAATCGTGGTAATACCCGTTTTATTTAAATCCGTCAAAACGTTCATCACCTCGACGGTCGTTTTACTGTCGAGTGCGCCGGTAGGCTCATCGGCAAGGATCACTTTGGGTTCCGAAATCATAGCGCGCGCAATGGCCACACGCTGTTTCTGGCCGCCCGAAAGTTCGCCCGGCATGTGATAAGCCCATTCTTTCAGTCCCATTTTATCGAGATGTTCCATCGCGATACTGTTTCTTTTCTTTCGGCTTATGTTTTTATAAAATAAAGGAAGGGCTACATTTTCGAGTGCGTTTTTAAAACCGATCAAGTTAAAGGACTGGAAGACAAATCCGATCAATTCATTTCGATAACGGGCGGCCTGTTTTTCGCTAAGATTGCGAATGAGCGTGCCATTGAGTAAATACTCCCCTTCATCGTAAGTATCGAGAATTCCTAAAATATTCAACAAGGTCGATTTCCCCGATCCTGACGCACCCATTATGGATACATATTCTCCGGCGTCGATATCCAGATCGATTCCTTTCAGGACATGCAGAGAAACCGCTTCGGTGTGATACGATTTGTGTAGATTACGAAGATGTATCATCAATTTTATTGTTTTGTTTATTGGACTACCTACCGCCCACAACGGTTATATAGTTTTATTACGTCGGCAAAGGTAATACGTTACAATATACTATGCAATACATACTACTATTTATTTTATAGTTTTATGTTTCTTTAACCTTGAGAGAGATTACCCTCCTTAAAAGGGATAACAAGTAAATCAATGATAAACAAGACGTATGACTTTTCCAAAAGAATTATTCCGATTTGTAATCTGAAAGACAAAATAAGTTTCTACATTTGTGCGGCCATCAAAAGGAAAGAGATTTGAAAAGCGGAACAAAAGCCGGCTGCAGTTATACGTATAGTTCTCAGAAAATTCAAAATAAATATCCCTTATTCTTTGAACCAATCGATGATGCTGCTAAGCGAAGCGGAAATTGCGTTCATCCTTAATCGGGAAAGACGACTACGGTGACGTTGCCAATATAGTGTTTAAAATTTCCTCCTGACTGTTTTTGTTAAGAAATTGTCTTTTCCGGCATAAAAAACATGTTATATAACATATTTCATAAAATAAAGGATAAAATAGCTTGTTAGAATAAGAATAATATCTAATTTTGCATCAAACTTTACCGGTTAAGTAGAAATATGGGCTGTTCACTTAAAGATATCGCAGAAGATTTAAAACTATCCAAAACGACTGTTTCTTGGGTATTATCAGGAAATGGAAATCGCCGAAATATTAGCATTGAAACTCAAGAATTAGTCAAAAAACGAGCTAGAGAAATGAATTATGAGCCTAATTTGTTAGCAAAAAGTTTATCAAAAGGTATCACCCACACATTAGGTTTAATAATTCCTTCTATAAGTGACTTATTTTATGCGCAAATAGCAAAGGCTATAGAACTCGAAGCTTGGAAAAACAATTTCTCTGTTATTTTTTGCAGCTCAGAATCTGATCCTCAAAAAGAATTTGATTTAATTCGAATGCTTAAACAAAAACAAGTAGATGGATTAATCATAGCTCCTACTAAAAAAAATGATAATCAAATAAAACAATTAATCGTAGAAAAATATCCATTTGTATTATTTGACCGCTATTATCCTAACTTAAATACGAATTATGTTATCATTAATAATGAGGAAAGCGCTTATAATGTAGTAAAAAGAGTGATAGCGGAAGGGCGTAGAAAGATTGCTATTATAACTACAAACTCATACTTATTACTAATGAAGATGCGATACAATGGCTATAAGAAGGCATTAGAAGAGGCCGGTATAAAAGTCGACGAAAATTTACTAATCGAGGTTAATGTTACGGACTATGAGAATGAATTAAATAAAGTTCTCTATGAATTATTGTCCCATTATCCAGATATCGATGGTTTTTTCTTCACCACGCATATACTTGCCATTGAAACTATTAAATATTTATACAAGCATTTTGACAATGTTACCAAACGTTTTGGTTTTGCTTGTATGCATGAAGAGCCCCTACTCCATGTATTAGCCCCCAATTTAAAAATAGCTCGTATGCCCGTACAAGAAATAGGACAGATGGCGGCAAGCATATTAATTGAGGAGATTACAATGAAGCAAGAAGGAATTATAAAGGAATCCGAGAAAGTAGGAATTGTATTAAAATCGACAATAATAGAATAATTTTTATCTTCTTACTTAACCGGTAAAGCAATATAAATGGATGCTTATTTTAGAAAAATATATGCCTGAAATAATTTTTAAGGACTTATAATTATCAATCAAAGAAAGGCTAACTAAAGAGAATTTTTTATTAATCTAAAAAAATGGGAAAATGAAATGAAAAGAAAATTGAATCTTTTATTGTGTATTATCCTTCTCCTTCCTTTAGACTTATCAGCACAAGACAAGCAAGTGAAAGGAAAGGTTGTAGAAGCGGAAACAGGTGAATCTTTGCCGGGTGTGAGTATCTTAGTAGAGAACTCCACAAGAGGAGTAACGACAGATGTGGATGGAACGTTTGAAATACGTGTTTTGCCTTCCGACAAATTGATTTTTTCTTTTATAGGAATGGAATCTCAAATCATTGAAGTAAAAAATCAGACATACTTGGAAGTCGCAATGCATCCTACTGCTAGTGAGTTGGAAGAAGTGACGGTTGTCGGATTCGGCACTCAAAAAACGAAAAACTTAGTAGGGGCAGTGACCTCTGTACAACCAGATGAATTACGTATTGCTTCCAGCGATCTGACAATGGCACTTGCGGGTAGGATTTCCGGTATGATTGCTTACCAACGCTCGGGTGAGCCGGGAAAGAACAATGTGGATTTCTTTGTTCGAGGTGTCACGACCTTCGGATATAAAAATTCACCTTTAATTTTAATTGATGGAATAGAATCAACCAGTAATGACCTATCCCGATTAACCACAGATGACATCCAGTCTTTCAATATTTTGAAAGATGCTACTTCTACGGCTGTTTATGGCGCTCGCGGTGCCAATGGCGTTATCTTGATCAATACAAAACGGGGAAGAGAAGGTAAAGCCAAGATTTCGCTAAGAGTAGAAAATAATCTTTCAACACCTACAAAGGATGTAGAATTAGCGGATCCCGTTACCTATATGAAAATGGCAAATGAAGCAATTATGACGAGAGATCCATTGGGAACGGTACTCTATTCGGAAGATAAAATAAATAACACTTTAAAAGCAGGGTCCAATTCATATATTTATCCAGCAAATGATTGGAGGAAAATATTATTTAAAGACTATACCAATAATCAAAAATACACATTGAACGTAAGCGGTGGCGGAGGGGTTGCGAGATATTTCATCTCTGGTGCTGTAACTCACGATAATGGCATTTTAAAGGTAGATAAAATCAATAACTTCAATAACAATATCAACTACAAAACTTATTCTCTGCGTTCCAATGTGGATATTGATCTATCCTCTTCTACGCTTCTTACGGTGCGTCTATTCGGAAATTTTGAAGATTATCGGGGGCCCCTCAAAGATGGAGATGAAATGTATTCTTTAGTAATGCATTCAAATCCGGTTCAATTTCCGGCAATCTATCCCAAAGATAAAGATCATGAATTTGTAAACCATATTATGTTTGGCAATTATTATCGAGAAGGACAAGGCGCATATATCAATCCTTATGCTGAAATGGTAAAAGGATATCGGGATTGGAATCGTTCCAGAATGACGGCCCAGTTTGAAATGAGACAGGATTTTTCAAAGTGGGTAAAAGGTCTTACTGTTAGAGCAATGGCCAATATTGACAGAAGAGCTTATATGTCTGTTTCCCGACAATATACTCCTTTCTATTATGGCATACAAACTTATGATTCCTATACGAATGAATATAAAATCAATATGATCAATGGTTCTAACTCTCAATCAGGATGGGATACAGGTACGGAATACTTATCTGATCCGGGGAATGCCTATAAAGAAATCTCGTCGAATTTTTATTTTGAATCCGTATTGACCTATGACAATATACTCAGTGATGTGCATAGTCTCAATGCTATGCTTGTATATATGCTGAGCGAACGTATAGAGTCTAACAAAAATACCACAACCCTGCAATCTTCTCTGCCCTTTAGAAATTTAGGTGTTTCAGGACGGTTTGCCTACACGTACGATAATAGATACCATACCGAATTTAATTTTGGTTATAATGGTTCTGAACGATTTTATAAAGATCAGCGGTTTGGGTTTTTTCCATCAGCAGGAATTGCATGGTCGTTACATAATGAAAGCTTTTTTGCACCATTAAAAAACATAATAAATAAATTCAAAATAAAATATACCTATGGACTAATAGGAAATGATGAAATAGGAAATCCTTATGATCGTTTCTTTTATCTTTCCCAGGTAGATATGAATAATGCCAGCCGCCGTGCACAATTCGGAAGAGGAGACGTGAATTATGGGCTCAATGGAGTATTAGTAAACCGTTACGCAAACTCGGAAATAACTTGGGAAAAATCATTACAACAAAATTTAGGATTTGAATGGGAATTTTTGGATGCTTTTCAAATAAATCTGGATTTTTTCAAACAAAAAAGGACTAATATATTAATGGACAGGTCGTTTATCCCAGAAACAATGGGCCTTTCAGCTGCCGTAAGAGCCAATGTAGGAGAAGCCTCATCTCAAGGTGTTGATCTGTCATTAAATTTTGACAAACAGGTTACCAAAGATTTTTGGCTTTCAGCCATGGGAAACTATACCTTTGCAAGAAGCCGCTTTGACATATATGAAGAACCTGCATATAAAGAAACCTATCGGTCGAGAATCGGATACCCTATCAATCAGCAATTCGGTTATATTGCTGAGCGCCTATTTGTAGATGATGAAGAAGCTCTTAACGCCCCCAATCAAGGTTTTAACAGTAACGTAATGGGAGGAGATATAAAATATCTAGATGTAAACAGAGATGGAAAAATAACCGCAGCCGATCAAGTACCGATAGGATTCCCTACAGTTCCCGAAATCACTTATGGGTTTGGTATATCCGCCGGATACAAAAACATGGATTTTTCTGTATTTTTTCAAGGTTTAGCGAATGAATCGTTTTGGATTAATTATGCCGGATATGACACCAATGGAAGATATATAGGAATATCTCCCTTCGTTCATGAAACACAGGTAATGAAAGTTATATCCGATAGCTATTGGTCTGAACAGAATCAGGACATATATGCTTTTTGGCCTAGATTAAGTAATACAATTAATAACAACAATGCCCAGACAAATACATGGTTTATGCGTAACGGCTCATTCTTAAGGCTAAAAACGATAGAAATAGGGTATAATCTCCCCAAAAATATCCTTAACAAAATAGGAGCAAGTGGGTTGAGAATATATGTAAGTGGGAATAATCTTCTCACCTTCAGTAAATTTAATTTATGGGATGTAGAAATGGGAGGAAATGGATTAGGATATCCCATTCAAAAAGTTTTTAATGTGGGACTTAATTTGAATTTCAATTAAAAGATCAGACAATGAAAAAATATATTTTTATTTTACTCTTAATCGCAGCATTCGTATCCTGCGATTACTTGGACTTAGTACCGGATAATATCCCAACAATTGATAATGCATTCACAATGCGTTCAGAAGCAGAAAAATATCTTTTTACCTGCTATTCTTATTTACCGAAAGATGCCGACATCAATTCGAATCCGGCACTCTCTGGAGGAGATGAAATTTGGGAATTATCTGATGAATCAATCGCAACCCAACTCTCACAGCTTGCAAAAGGCAAACAGAATATAGTCAATCCAATAGGATCTTATTGGGCACATTGTTACGCCGGCATAAGAGATTGTAATATTTTCCTGGAAAATATACCTCGTGTACCCGACATAGACGAATTTGAAAAGGACCAATGGATAGCCGAAGTAAAGTTTCTAAAAGCATTTTATCATTTTATATTAGTACGGAATTATGGACCAATACCCATAGTAAAAAATAATTTATCAATTTCCGCAACCGTTGATGAAGTAAAAGTATCCAGAGATCCGGTTGATGAATGCTTTACGTATATCATAGAGTTAATTGATGAAGCAAAAGACGCCCTTCCTCAAACAATCAATGATGCTAAATATCTTGGGAAGATTACAAAGCCTGTTGCTTATGCAATGAAAGCTAAAATCTTAACTTATGCGGCCAGTCCCTTATTTAATGGTAATACAGACCAAGTAACTTTGAAAAATAATGACGGAACACAATTATTCAATCAAACTTTTTCAGAAGAAAAATGGTTAAAAGCAGCTGAAGCATGTAAAGAAGCAATAGATATTTGTGAAGCGGCGAACATTACATTATATAAACAGCCTTCATTTTATCAAGGATATGAATTAACGGATACTATTCGAACTCAGTTGAGTTTGCGTTTCGCAATAACAGATCGATGGAATGAAGAAATTATATGGGCTAATACCCAAAGTTGGATGGCAGCCGGAGGTATTCAAACGTACGGAGCTCCGGACTGGGAACCCAGTTCTCAAACAAGAGTGTGGATGGATAATCGATATGATGCACCGTTGAAAATCGTCGAGTTATTCTATACCGAGAATGGAGTGCCTATAAATGAGGACAAAGAATGGAATTACAATGGAAGGCATCAAACTCATAGTGCTACATTCAAAGAAAAATTATATATAAGAGAAGGGTATACAACGGCCAACATGAACTTTAACAGAGAACCCCGGTTTTATGCTTGGCTCGGATTTGACGGTGGAATATGGTATGGACAAGGAAAGTACAATGATAAAAAACCCGCGGAATTATATTACATCCAAAATAAATTAGGCCAGCCACAAAACGTGGGCTCCAGATGGGCAGGCCCTATCACTGGATATTCCCTTAAAAAACTGATCCATCTTGAGAATTTACGTTCTCCGGCTAGCTACACAGTAATCTCTTATCCATGGCCATTATTAAGAATCAGCGATTTATACTTACTCTATGCAGAATGTTTAAATGAAGTTGGCGGGCCAACGGATGAAGCATTATATTATATTAATAAAGTACGGGAACGAGCAGGAATTTCACCTGTTGAAGAAGCTTGGCCCTCTTTTTCAAAATTTCCTGATAAATACACTACAAAAGAAGGATTCAGGGAAATCATACAACAGGAAAGACTAATTGAGTTGGCTTTTGAAGCGAATAGATTTTGGGACTTAAAAAGATGGAAAAAGTCTATAACAGAAATGAATAAGCCCATCAAAGGATGGAATGTGAGAGGAACCAATGCAGAGACTTTTTATCATTCCGTATTACTCTATACACAATCATTTAATCTAAAAGATTATTTTTGGCCCATATCAGAAACCGAATTAACAAAGAATCCCAATTTAGTACAAAATATTGGGTGGTAATATACTCATTAAAGAAATACAATATGAAAAAGTATTATTTTTATTTATTGATTTTATCTTGCGTTGTATTCTTATTTAGCTGTCAATATAACGATAATATATATATTGATTATGCTGATCCGAATTTACCGGCTCCGGCCCAAGTTACAGATCCTGTTATCACGGCTATAGCGGGTGGTGCTTATATTACTTATAAGATTCCTCAAGATAAAAATTTAAGGTATGTAAAAGCTGTATATGAAACACAGCCTGGAAAGAGTTATGAAGTGAAATCATCCATATTCTCTGATACTTTAAAAATCGAAGGATATGGAGATACTCAAACACGAGATGTAAAAATAGTTAGCGTGGGTAAAAATGAAAAAGAATCAGAACCGTTAATAGTAAAAGTTACGCCTTTACGTCCGGCAATTTCATCCGTTTATGAAACGCTTCAATTAGATCCCACCTTTGGTGGCATAAATATTAAATTAAAAAATCCGGGAAGAGCTAATCTCGCCATCGTTTTAATAGCAGACACAATAAACAATGGAGATTGGGCGGAAATACATACTTTCTACAGTTCTGCGGATAACGGCAATTTTTCTCTGAGAGGCTTGGATACCATTCCTAGTAAATTTGGAGTTTATTTAAGGGATCGATGGTACAACAAAACCGATACGATTATGAACCTTATAACGCCTTGGTATGAAGAACTGATTGACAAAGGCTCGTGGAAACCATTGTATTTGCCGGGCGATGACTATAAGTATATAGAAACTTACCAGCTTCCTCGTTTATGGGACAATCAATATGGATATAATCTTTTTGCATCTGATAAAGCTCTTCTTCCACAAACCATAACATGGGATTTAGGGGAACAGGTCACTCTAAGTAGAATGAAATCATGGCATCATCCGGCAGACCCTTATAATGGCCCAAGTGTCAAAGAGTTTGAAATATGGGGCACGAATGAATACCATGCGGATGGAGATTATGTATCTGGTGGAGAGAAAGGAATATATACCGATAATTGGCAGTTACTCGGCAAGTTTAAATCATATAAACCTTCGGGATCCCCTATAGGAACCGTTACTGCAGAAGATCGTGATTATGCATTAAACAAAGGAGAAGATTTTGAGTTTGAAGCAGGGCTTCCGGCAGTCCGTTATATTCGTTTAAAAACAACGGAAACATGGGGAATACCCACAGGTATTGCTCAAGTAGTTATGCAAGAAGTAACTTTTTGGGGACAAGCAAAAAATAAATAATAAAGACGACTATGATAAAAAAAATATTCTATATTCTTTTCTCCCTATTTTTCATGGCTGTATCATGTGGAAAAATGGATGACGCGTATAAAGAATTTATTGTACCGGAAGGTATTGTTTATGTACAAAAACCGACGGATGTCGACGTTTTCTCCGGTTTTAAACGTGTAAAATTCGTTTGGATAAAACCGGTAGATCCGAATGTTGTTACGACAAGAATTTATTGGAATAATTATACCGATTCGGTAGAATTCACGAATCCTACTCATGCGGATACAATCAGCTATCTATTGAATGTGCCGGAAGGGTTCTATTCATTCAACATTAAGAACTTTGATAGTGAAGGAAATACGTCTATCCCAGTGGAAGTACAAGGAAGAGCCTATGGCGATTTATTGTTAGAAATGTTATCTAACAGGCTTATTAAAGATGCTCTGATATCCCAAGATAATCTAAATTTGATATGGAATGATGCGGATTTATATAACGGCAGCATCGGCCAGGAATTTTCTTATACCGATATCCAGGGAAATAGGAAGAATATCTTCCTTCCTGCCTCTGAAAGCAATACAGAGATAAGTGATTATAAACACGGGACAGATCTTTCATACAGGACATTGTTCTTGGCAGACAGTACGTCAATTGATACATTAAAAACAGAATTTACTATTTATGCGTCTTCCAATATTTTAATCAGATTAGATAAATCTAAATTTAAGGAAGTATGGCTTGATAACGATTCCCGAACAGCGCATGGCTGGGAGCTTCGATACATTTGGGACGGCCGTACAGATGAGGGACGGGGATATCACTCTCCGGATCTTCTGCCAACCCCCGTGCATGTAACTTTCGATACAGGAACGCCTTCTTCTTTAAAGCAGATGAGAATGTGGCAACGAACGGCTTGGAATACGGCATTTGGCGCAGGTAACCCAAAAACATTTTCGGTTTGGGGCAGCAACAATCCCACACAAGACGGGAGTTGGGATGCTTGGATAAAACTGGCTGATTTTGTTTCAGAGAGACACACTGTATCAGAAGGAGAACTATTTGTCTTCCCTAGTACTTTGCCTGCATTCCGATATTACAGAATTCAGGTTAACACGGTATGGGATCCAAATAATAAATCGGTCCAGATTATGGAAATTGATCTGTATGGGACAATGTAATACCCTCTTATCATAATTAATTTACAACGTTCAAAGAACGCCTAAAAGTGTATATGCAAACAAGTCATTTAATATAAGAACGATCGCCTTATGGTCGCCGGCTAGGATAAAACATATACACTTTTAGCTTTCTTCTTTATTGCACTATTTTTTGTTATGAATAAATTTTTATTGATAAGCTTTTATTTTCTTATTTTTCACTCAATATTTCTGTGTTTTTCACAACCCATTTCGGTCACTGATCTTCGTTGTGAATATCAATTAAATCCTTTAGGAATTGATATTGAGAAACCTCATTTCAGTTGGATTTTAAGATCCGAGCAGAGGAATCAAATGCAGACAGCGTATGAATTGATTATTAGTGATAATTATAATGATATTCATAAGAAAAAAGGGAACATCTGGACAACCGGAAAAGTCCCTTCTTCAGAGAATATACACGTAGAATATAAAGGGACCCCTTTAAAACCATTTAGCCGATATTTCTGGCGTGTAAAAGTATATGACAAAAAAGGAAAATCATCTATGTGGAGTAATCCAGCTTGGTTTGAGACGGCTGCTCTAAAAAATTCCGATTGGAATGCCGCATGGATTAGCGATGGAAAAAAACAACCTCTCCATGAGGATGATTTCTATAAAGACAATCCCGCTCCTACTTTCAGAAAAGTATTTGACGCCAATAAAAAAATCAAATATGCTAGATTATATATCGCAGGATTAGGATATTACAAAGCTAGCATTAATGGTGACCGAGTTGGAAACAATGTTCTTGATCCTGGGTGGACGGCATACGATAAACAAGTTTTATATTCCACTTATGATATAACGAATCATATTCGACAAGGTAAAAATATTATTTCCATCACATTAGGAAACGGATGGTATAACCCTCTTCCTCTTCGCATGTGGGGTAAATGGAATCTTCGGGAGCAGTTGACTATTGGGCCCCCCTGTACAACAGTACTCTTACAGATAACTTATACCGACGGCTCCAAGGATATTATTCCAACAGATCATACCTGGCAAGTTATTCCCAGTCCCATCCTTCGAAATAATATTTATTTAGGAGAACATTACGACGCCCGGCTGGAGCAAGAGACTGTGAATAATCCGGAAACCGTATTGGAAAATCCGCGATATGCCGTAAAAGTACCCGGTCCTCAAGGAAAATTAACCGCACAGCTACAACCTCCTATAAGGGTTATACAAGTGGTAAAACCCTTATCCATTCGGGAGATACAGTCCGGAACATACATCGTGGATATGGGACAGAATTTTGCCGGTGTAGCTCGAATACATGTAAAGGGAAAAGCCGGAACAAAGATAAGATTACGTTATGGCGAAGATATACATAAAGATGGCAGCCTAAATATCATGACCACTGTTGCCGGTCAAATAAAACAAGGAAATGGAGGCCTCGGAGCTCCTTCTATTGCATGGCAAGAAGACAGCTATATTTTAAAAGGCGGTCATATAGAAAGTTGGTCTCCCGATTTTACTTTTCACGGATTCCGCTACGTTGAAGTAACCGGATGGCCCGGGAAACTCAACATGAATGATATTGAAGGCCTATGCCTGAGTGCGGATGTGGAAGAAGCGGGTAAATTCAGTTGCTCAAACCCAATGTTCAATAAGCTTATGGAAAATATCCGATGGACATTCCGCAGTAATTTATTCAGTGTTCAATCCGATTGTCCTGCACGTGAGAAATTCGGATACGGAGGGGATATGTTCTGTACAACAAATGCCTTTTCGTTCAATTACGACATGTCTAATTTTTATCGAAAGATTATACAGGATAATGTCAACGATCAACGTCCTTCAGGAGCCATCACGGAGACAAATCCTTATATGGGAATCGCAGACTTCGGAACGGCCCCCGATGATGGTTCGGGTCCCATCTCTTTTCAAATAGGCTTTCCTTTTCTTATCAAGCACTTATATGACTTTTACGGTGATAAGCGAATCGTTTCCAACTATTATAATGCGTTCAAAAAACAAGCTGAATACCTTATCGGTTGTTCGAAAAATAATCTAATGACCGTAGATATCAGCGATCATGAATCATTGGACGAAAAGCCCTACAAGCTTACGGCATCGGCATGGTATTATTATCATATACAATTGATAGCCGAATTTGCTCAACTATTGGATAAACCTTCGGACGCTCAGAAATACGCCTCTTTAGCGAAAGAGATCAAACAAGCTATCATAGACCAGATGTTCGATAAGTCCACGGGCGTATTTGATAATGGAACCCAAAGTGCCCAGATTTTCGGATTGTGGTTTTCGTTAGTAGAAGGAGAAGACAAAAATGCAGCCTTTGAACGATTGTTAGAGACAATCAAATCTCGCGACGGACATCTGTCTACCGGCATTTTTGCGACCAAGATGATGTTCGATGTTTTTCGCGCATTAGACAGGAATGATGTTGCCTATCGTATTGCGAATAAACGCGATTTCCCGGGATGGGGTTATATGATCGAAAACGGAGCCACCACGTTATGGGAAACATGGGCCTATTCAGATAATACCTATTCGCAGAATCATCCGATGTTCGGAAGCATAAGTGAATGGTTCTATCGGTCTATTTTAGGTATCAACCCGGCTTCACCCGGTTTTGAAAAGATTGTCATCAAACCGCAACCGGTCGAAGACCTCATCTTCGCCAAAGGATACTATAAGTCCATACGCGGTATTATAGCAAGTAGTTGGGATATCATAGGTAACATGTTCCATTTACAAGTGGAAATTCCTGTAAATTGTACCGCAGAAATATGGATTCCTTCAACGAACGGGACTTTAACGGAATCAGGAAAACCGATAGAGCAAATCAAAGATATGCTAATAACAGGTCATCAAAACAATTATACGATCGTTTCGGTTGGATCCGGGAAATATACGTTTAGATCATTTTTATAATATACAAATTTACAGAATATATAATTTAAAGATTAGAGTAATGAAAAGATTCGTCCTTATATTGATAATCGTCGTATTGTCGGAAAATATTTATTGTAAAAGTCCAATAAATTCCGTCCAAACGACGGTCCTTTATCATCAGAAATTAAATGATTCGAAAAGCTACCCAGAATTAATATTTAACCATTCCGCGGCTCACTATAGCAATGACGGTTTAATTATCTCGAAAAAAGATGAACTTGTCAGATTGGATAAATATTATTCTTTAGGAGAACGTTTCATTCGCTATCATGCAAAATTCTCGGATAACACAATAGCAACTTTTCAGAGTAATACAGGCGACTTTAAAGTGCTGGTGAATCTTCGGGAACATCTGTTATCGATAGAAAGCGATCCGGAAATCAGTAAAAAAATAGAGTTTGTTAATTCTAAAGACGAATATATCCTGGAAATATACCACACCTATCAGCAAGCGAAAGTCAAAATAACCAATCTATCTACCGGCCAATACACGGAAATAGAGGCTGTAAATGATGGCCCCGGAGGTCATGGAGCAGGAGTGATCAATACGGGTTTTAGAGTAGGCATGCAACACGACTATTATTGTTTCGGTTTGCTTGAAGGAGATTTTCTATTAGTTAAGCAGATCACAGTCTTATCTCAGAAAAATGATTTGGTTTTATTATTATACGGCGACTCTATAACTGAACCGGAAAGTTATTTCCCCACCGACAATTATGGGGAATCGTGGACACAATTAATTATGAATCATATAAAAGGCAAATCGATGTCCAGCGGACGGGGCGGATGCACGATTAATGAGGTGCTCATCCGAATTAAAAATGAATTACCTTATGTGAAATCGAAATTTGTGATGGTCACTATCGGTACGAATGGAGGTAATAGTATTGAGAAATTGAGTGAGTTAGTAGAGTATATCCTTGCGCAAAACGCAATTCCCATATTAAATAATATTCCTTGCAATGAAAGTCAGACTCATATTGAAGTCAACAAACAGATAGAGATCGTACGACAGAAATATAAACTCAAGGGATGTAGATTCGATTTGGTAACCTCTCTAAATCAAGATGGATTACAAGTTGACAAATCATGCATGTTCCATGAAGATTATTCAGGAAGCTGGGGGCAAATATATCATCATCCTAATGTAAAAGGTTCTATTCAAATGTTTATAAGAACGCTGATTGATATTCCCAAAATATACCAATAACACCCTATTCCCAGGTACGAAAGCGAGATAAGTATTATACTATTTTGAACATATATACAGACAAAATGAAAACAATTATCCCTCAAGTTAAAAATCCGACTAAAACAATATTACTTCCATTCCTCCTCATAAGTATATTTACCGCATGCGGAAATTTACATCATTTAGACAACATCCGGTATGTGAACCCAATGATCGGGACCGGAGGTGATGGTAGAATATCTCCGGTAGCAGTCGTTCCATTCGGAATGATACAACTGGGTCCGGACACAAGGCAATTCCTCAATGGATATCATTATAATGAAAATATTATTATAGGATTTAGCCATATCCATAAGAGCGGTGCCGGATGCGGGGACATGCTGGACTTACTATTTATGCCGACAATTGGCAACATGAACTTTCACACGAATCGCCAAGAATTTCAAAATAAAGGATACGAATCAACCTTTAACCATGACAACGAAAAAGTTGTACCCGGCAGATATTCTGTCCTTTTAGATAATGGAGTAACTGTTGATTTAACAGCAACAAAACGCTGTGGGTTCCATCAGTATCATTTTCCAAAGACAGACAGTGCCAATATAGTGATTGATTTGATACATGCGAATTTGGGAGGTTGTTCCATTTATAATGAAGAGAATTACGACAACGTTATCGACGCCAAACTTAACATAGTAAACAATACTACCATAGAAGGATATAGGATTTCTACGGGTCAATCGGAGGAACAACATGTTTATTTTGTGGCTGAATTTTCGGAACCATTTGAAGATAAATTGATTCTCGACGATTTTACACCGAAACCGGATATAGACTCTATCGCCAGTTTAACGATCCGTTCCGTATTCCGTTTTGAAAGTGATGGAAAAAAACCGATATTAGTGAGAGTGGGTATTTCTCCTGTCAGTATAGATGGTGCGCATCAAAATTTGAAGAAAGAAATAACTCATTGGAATTTTGATCGTTCCGTTCTGGAAGCACAACAAGCTTGGGCGGATGAATTGAATAAATTTTCAGTTCAAACAACGGATTCAACCCATCTTGTCTTGTTTTATACCTCTTTATATAATGCTTTGATGTATCCCTCCCTTTATTCAGATGTTGATGGGAAATACCGTGGCCCCGATCATAAAGTACATCAAGCCGACGGATATGATTATATGGCTCAGGTATCAAGCTTATGGGACACTTTTCGCGCCCAAAATCCATTAGTGACATTAATTAATCCGACTATTGGTACTTATCATGTTAAAACATTTTTAGACTATTATAATCATTTCGGATTATTACCCATAATGCCGCTGAATGGAAACGAAACATTTACGATGCTCGGATATCATGCGATGCCAATAATTGCCGACAGCTATTATAAAGGATTAAGGAATTACGATGCAGAAGCAATCTTTGAAGCGATGAAAGTCTCTGCTAATCGGGATACTTTCGGATATTGGCTCAAGGAGCCATTAGGCACCTACAATTATAAGAAGTATGGGTATATTCCATACGAAACAGAAACACGGTCAGTAGCGACGACCTTGGAATATGCGTATGATGATTGGTGTATTGCCCAAATGGCAAAAATGCTCAAACATGAGGACGATTATAAAATATATCTGGAGCGCTCTAAAGCATATAAACATTTATTTGATCCGGTGACAGGCTTCATGAGAGCAAAGAGTATGGACGGTAAGTGGCTCGAGCCTTTCGACCCTCTAAAACCGGAACATCAAAAAGACCGCAGTTATGTAGAAGGAAATGCTTGGCAATGGACTTTTTTTGTTCCTCATGATCCCGAAGGATTTATAGAATTATTCGGAGGAGCTGAAGCATTTACCGATAAACTGGATCAGTTATTCAGTGTTGTCGATCCGGATCCTGTTCGAGCTGCATCTGTACCGGATATGAGTGGTTTAATCGGACAATACGCTCATGGCAATGAACCTAGTCATCATATACCTTATTTTTATAATTATGCAGGTAAAGCTTGGAAAACCCAGGAAATTGTAAACCGCATCCTTACCTCATTATACAAAAACAGCCCTGACGGGTTACCCGGGAATGATGATACCGGGCAACTCAGCGCGTGGTATGTATTCAGTAGCATAGGGTTCTATCCCGTACGCCATGGTAATGGAGAATATGCAATAGGAGCGCCTTTAATGGATAAAATACAGTTTAGACACACGTTAAACGGTACACCTAAAACCTTAACTATTGAAGCAAAAAACAGATCTAAAAAGAATTTTTATGTGCAGTCACTGTTGGTAAACGGAAAACCATATAATAGTTCAACAATTAATCATGATGATCTCTTTTCGGATGATTGCAGTTTGATTTTCATAATGGGCGATACACCCAATAAAGAATGGGGTTATAGGATATCTAAATGAAAGCGAATATATAATAAAACGACAATAACATTTTAATTAACAAAATGAGAGAGAATCTTTTAGGAATAGATATTGGAGGCACAAAATGTGCTGTAATATACGGCATCAAAGAAAACAATACTATCGCAATTGTGGATAAAATCATTTTTGAGACGACGAATGTCCATGAAACAATCAATAATATTTGTGAGTCCACCACAAAAATAATGACGAAACATCAGTTGAATGAAAAGAACACCTGCGCTATCGGTATAAGTTGTGGCGGCCCACTTAACAGTAAAAAAGGAATTATCCAGTCTCCTCCTAATCTTTATGGATGGGATCATATTCCTATTATAGATATCATTACAAAAAAGTTTAAGATACCAACCGGAATACAAAATGATGCAAATGCAGGAGCATTGGCAGAATGGGAATTTGGCGCAGGTAGAAATACGGATAATATGGTTTTTATGACTTGTGGAACCGGGCTTGGTGCCGGATTGATTTTAAATGGAAAACTGTATTCGGGGGCAAATGATAATGCAGGAGAAATCGGACACATTCGACTTTCAGATTATGGGCCTGTGGGTTATGGCAAAATGGGCTCATTCGAAGGTTTTTGCAGTGGAGGAGGAATCGCTCAATTGGCCAAAAGCAAAGTGGTAGAAAAGATTCAAATAGGAGAGAGCGTAACATGGTGTAGAAAAGACCATTTGGAAAAGATAACCGCAAAAATGGTAGCGGATGCTGCGATAGCCGGAGACAAACTGGCTCTCGATATTTTAAAAACATCCGCAACATATTTAGGGAAAGGCCTTTCTATTATTATCGATATACTCAACCCTCAATTAATTGTAATGGGAGGAATATATTCCCGTAACGAGAAATTATTTAAATCTCATGTAATGCAGATAATCAAAAAAGAAGCTCTGGCAAATTCATACAAGGTCTGCAACATACAGCCGTCTGTTTTGGGAGAAGCAATAGGAGACTATGCCGCATTATCGGTAGCCGTAAATATTATAAAAAGAGTATGACAACGAATTTTATTAAGGACAGTTTAGCTGAAGCTCAAGAAGTATTGCAAAACTATTGCTCCGATTCCAAGATAATACAGGCGATAGAGAATGCGATCAACATGATGTCAGATGCTTTAATACGCGGCAATAAAATCATCGCATGCGGTAATGGCGGTTCCCTCTGTGATGCCACTCATTTTGCGGAAGAAATGACCGCACGCTTTCGTAATAATAGATGTGCATTACCCGCTATAGCCATTAACGATCCCGGACATATAACGTGTGTGGGAAATGATTTCGGGTATGATTATATATTTTCCCGCTATATTGAAGCGGTCGGACAACCGGGGGATGTATTATTGGCATTCAGTACGAGTGGAAATTCAGCCAATATTATATCAGCGGCTAAAACAGCCAAAGAAAACGAACTTTCTGTGATAGGAATGTCACGTGCCTCCACTACCGATAACGAATTGTCCCGATATGCGGATATATTTATAGGTGTTCCGCATCAAGGGTATGCCGATAGAATACAGGAAATGCATATATTGACGGTACATATCATGGTACAAGGTATAGAATATAAAATGGGATTAAATACATAAAACAAAAACACATTATTTAAATGAATAAAAAATCGCTACTAATAAAAATATTGCCTGTATTGTTTGGCTTTTTCATTATGGGTTTTGTAGATATTATAGGTATTGCCATAAATTATATAAAAGTTGATTTTGTAGAATTAAGCGATTCTGTCGTCAATATGCTTGCGACATCATGCTTTCTATGGTTTCTCTTATTTTCAGTCCCTACAAGCATGTTAATGAATAAATACGGCCGAAAGAATATTGTATTATTGAGTTTCATTATTCAAGCCATTGCATTAGGGTTAATATTTTTAAACTACAGTTATACCTCCATATTAATCATTTTCGCTGTAATTGGAATCGGAAATACGATCTTGCAGGTTGCTTTAAATCCACTGGTAACCGATGTTGTTGCAAGCAATAAACTAACAGGAACGTTGACGTTGGGACAATTTGTCAAAGCCATTTGTTCCTTTACCGGTCCTCTACTCGTTAGTTTTTTTGTATTGAATAATTACGAATGGAAAACAATTTTTATTGTGTATTCGGTCATCTCACTAATCGGATTTATATGGCTCATAAGTACTCCTATTAAAGAAAATACGGAAAATATAAAAAGGGTGTCTTTCCCAAGCATATTAAGGTTATTGCAAGATAAACGCCTGCTCCCATTTTTCATTGGTATTTTAGTATTGGTAAGTGTGGATGTGAGCATAAATATTACCTTCCCAAAATTTTTATTGGAGAATAATGATATCATTCTTACCGAAGCAGGATTGGGTAACAGTGTGTATTTTTTTGCAAGAGCTGCGGGAGCTTTACTCGGGGGAATTTTACTCATGTCTATATCGGAAGTTAAATTTTATCGAGTAAGTGTATGGTTAGCTTTACTGGGATTGATCCTCATGCTCGTATTTTCGCATAACGTCTGGTTGGTTCTTCTATCCGTCGGACTATTTGGTCTTGGCTATTCAAATCTGTTTGCCATTATTTTTTCTTTGTCAATGCAAAAGTTTCCGAAAAAAGAGAACGAAATATCGGCTATTCTTATTATGGGGGTTTCGGGGGGAGCCATCCTCCCTCCTATTATAGGAAAGATAACAGATATGACACAGAATCAAAGTATGGGAATTATAACTATTCTCATCGTATGGTTGTATATGGTATGGCTAACTAAAAAAATCGCTTAAAAGCGATATCCTCCATGGAGACGATTTCGTCAAAAGAGCAGCAAAAGATTCACTACGGCCTTGATTTGCTAAAAACTCGGGCGCGAGTATCATCAAAGTTTGTTTCATCCCTCCGCGAAGGATTATATGAATTACGAACGGAATATAACATTTGAATAATCACAAACTTGCAGATTACGATTTGATACTCGATTCGTTGTATGGCGAAGAAGGTACTCCAAAACGCGAGGTATTCCGCCATAAGGCATATTCGTATTATAACCGGACAGTTGATTCGTAATGCACGCAAAGCGGAGAAAATGACACAGCAAGAATTGGCAAGCCGGATTGGCGCCGGAAAATCATCTATTTCCGTCATTCCTCATATTTCGTCAGGACTCTTTGTCCAAAACATCCAAAGCTGTGAATATTTGCCTTAAAGATGCCCCCCAAAACACATTTTGAATAATTCTCTCTTTATTAATAAGAAATGTTGAGGGATAAACATAAATGCCCGGATCATAGGCTTCTTTATTATAATCAGGAATGATAACGATATTATCCCACTTCTCGTTATTTTGCTCTAAAAAATGCACGACACTATCTTTATCATCGCTTGTTATGGCATAAAAATCAATATTAGGATACTCTTTAGCCAACAAATTGAATACCGACAACTCTCGAATACAAGGTGCACATGTAATACTCCAAAAACTTAAAACGGATTTTTTAGCATTTGTGGCAATATCTACTGGGCGTCCTGATAAATCCGGATATAACAATGGCGGCAACTTCTTCCCGATAATTTTCGTTTTTGCCGGATAATTATTGACTAAATGTATTTTAGCAATAGAAGAATTTGTATCTATGGTTATGCTATACCTTCCTGTTTTTAACGAATCCTTCATTTGTTTTTCCGAAATAATGTTGCCCGAAGGATCGAACCATTCGTTACCTTCTGATTGAACAGAGATACTTCCATCGGAGTTTTGAGTTACTTTTGCGTGCTCCTGTGAATAAGAGTTGATATAAACAACGCTGCAAAATAGCAGTATAATATATTTACTCATCCTGTTTGTATAAAAATGGCTTATGATTATGAATCTTCTTTGAAAAAAGTTTCCATATTATTCATCGTTCTTATTCTCGACTCTCTCATTCATTAGATAAAATATTGCGCCTTTATTTCTTCTCTTCCTCTTTTTTGGGGCTGCCGCCGCGGTCGATGGTGATGCGGGCGTTCTTGTAATCCGTATAGAAGTCCGTGCCGGCGAAGATATTGATCAGGCTGTCGAGCTTGTAGAGGCTCTTGCGCAGCTCTTTCATCAATTCGGGGATGGTCTGGTTGTGGCGTTTGCGCTCCAACTGCAGGTCGCGGGGTTTGCCCAGTAACGCATCGTAGGTGTCGATGATGGTTTTCAGTCCGGACATTTCCGTTTCATTCACGGCATAGTCGGGTAACGAAAGTTGGGTGTTTTCGGGTGCAACGCCTTCCGTTCCCGTTTTGCCCCCCTCGCCAGCGGGCGGAACCGCGCTCAATATGGGCATGACCCGATTGTAAATGTCTTTCACCTTGGTGAAGGCATCGACTTCCTTCAGGCTTGCCAACGAATTGCGGCTGACACGCAACTGGTCGTGCAGTTCCATATTTCCGGTATCGAGGGCGTATACCGATACCCTCTGGGCGATATCGGCCGTTTTCCGGTACATTTCAAGCGCCATGTTATCCTTATCCGTGCTGGCTCCCTTGGTAACGATAAGGGAACCCTCGGCATGGGGCTCCAATGCATCGACAATACCAGTGAAATTACCCGCTTCCAGGGCAAATCTTACTTGTTCATTCCAAACCGGTTCGTGCTGATGGAGGATGACCTTCACGGTACGAGCCATTCTATACGTGTTAGAATCTCTCGTGGTCATAATTGTTTTTTTAATGATTTGAACTAAAATTTCCGAAAGTTAGGAAAGCGGGAGGTAGGCTCCAAATCTTTCAGGTTAAAATATATAAATAATCAGAGGCGCCAAGTATAATTAAAATCAACAAAGATTAAGGGCGTTATGAACCGAAAGACCGTCATTCCGGTACGTTCGCTCTTTCATGGAGAAGAGCGCCTGACATTTTGTCTGTTCCAGGCTACATTCTCCTTTGTCAGATCGACTTCGGATACTGTCAGACTGAGTTTAGCCGATGCGAGACTGAGTTTGCCCGATGCGAGATCGAGTTTGCTCGAGGTAAGATTGACTTTGGCCGTTACATGTTCGACTTCGGAAACCGGAAGAAAGACTTCCCGGCCTGTCGGAACGACTTTGGAAAAGAGCAGAACGACTTTTCCCGATGCACCTGTGACATTTTGGCCGGTCGAAGCGACTTTGGCCGCTGTTTGTGCTTGTTTGCCCGCCGTACGCACCACTTTGGGCACCGTACGAGTGTCTTTGGACACCGTATGGGCCACTTTGGTCACCGTACGAGTGATTTTGGGCGCCGTACCCGCCACCTTATCCATCGCACCAGAGACGTTGGGCGGCATACGAGTAAGTTTTGCCACCTTTAGCCCGGCCTCGGGGCAAGGAGGAAAAGGTTATTTCACATCTTTCATCACTATACCCCCTCCCCGCTCCTCGGTGCTCCCCTTACGCTAAGGGGAGAGTTAAAGAGAACCTTCGGAAGTCCCGCTCCACGGCACCGGTTCGAAATCATATCCTTGCCCGAGCAACCACTCGATGGCCCGGGGCAATGCATAACGAAGGTTCTTTTCCGCTTTCAGGGAGTCATGAAAGACGATGATCGATCCGTCGCGGGTATACTTTTTCACATTCTCGAGCACCTGCTCCGGTGTCATGTACTTACTGTAATCGCGCGTCACCACATCCCACATAATGATGTGATAGCCGGCTTTGCGCAGCAGGCGGGGCTGGGGAGCCATCATATGCCCGTGCGGAGGGCGGAAAAGCGGGGAGTCGATGAGCGCCGCCGCTTTAGCGGCATTGGCCAAAAAGAAACCGGACGTATGCTGCCATCCCTGCAAGTGATTGAAAGTGTGGTTTCCGGTACGATGTCCGTTATCCAACAACATCCGATATACGGAGGGATACTTGCGGACATTATCGCCCACACAAAAGAAAGTTGCTTTTATACCGTACTTATCCAGCACCTCGAGCACCCACGGCGTGACCTCGGGAATGGGGCCGTCGTCGAAAGTAAGATAGATCGTTTTTTTGCCGGGATGAGGAATCCTCCAGATTGTTTCCGGATATAAGCACCTGTAAAACTTAGGGGGTTGTTCAATCAACATAAAGAATATAATAGAAGAAATACCCACCCGCCGATTATCGCATCGTCAAGTGAGTATTTCAATCATTTTTTGTTATTGTGCCGCTTGTTTATTGTATTGCTCCAGCAAACGGGGACTGAATTGCTGCATCATTTTCAGCGCTTTCTCCATTGTTTGCGCTTCCACCGACTGCTGCGCCGTGTCCACCGAAGCCGTATCGGTCAGGTAATACCCCCGGATAGAGCTATTGGTTAACTCGCGGAGAATGGTATCGCCCACGTAAGACACTCCTTGCGTATAATACACTTGCGCCCGTTGCAACAAATCATCCACCATTACCTGATACTTTTCGCGGTCGTACTCTTGGTAGATCGTGGCAATCAACAGTAACGGATTTATATTATTATAGATAACATCGCTCAGGTTATTATTCACCTGTTGAGGCTTCAAGCGTCCGAACCAATCGAGGTTACGGTTCACCCGCTCGCTGATTTGCGATATAAGCGCCTGCGCCTTTTCCGTCTCACCCAAACTGTAATAAGCCCGGGCAAAAAGAAGACCGTCATTCCGGTAAGGAACTGCCGATCCGGGCATCACCGTGGTGCATTTATCCAGCGCAGCCAATGCTTTTTCGTTTTCGCCTTCGTCTATCAAGGCATTAATCAATTCCGAAAAAGACAGACGGAAAGTAGAGATCATACGCCGGCTCGTTTCGTCGAGATAGATATCGGGATTCTCTTCCAATCCGCCCCAACGGAACTTCGTCATCATATTCTCATACGCCGCGTGTATATTGACGCGATTGCTCAAGGGCGTTCCCGGAACGACTTGATAGGTAAGCCCGTTCAGTGAAAAATTCCGGTCTTTCATATTCAGATACAAACTCTGTTCGACCGTGGTCGCGTAATACAGTGGGCGTGTCCAATTTCCGTCATTAATATTGGAAAGCATCTCGAGAATCATCATTTCATGACGATATACCGACGATTTACCGCCCAAATTGACATACATCCTGCTTGCCGGGCGGGCATGCATCGCAGCCCAGTCGACTCGAGCCGTATCCACATCCAGATAAAGCTGATTTCCGGGGATGATGCGGGTATCGCCGGTGGTAAACGGATTGGCGGGTTGGGCGTTTTGTCCCGTACGCAGGCTCTCCATTGTTTGCCTGAGGGAGATCGTATCTTTGAATGCGTTTATATCGTAATATGTCGGGAAAGAGTACGCCGGGATGTTATTATCCTGAAGCGCCTTTTCAATTTCCTGCTTCGTAATGATATGAGCGTAACTAGCTGCTTCATCCCAATATTGCGGGCGAGTCCAGCTAATGGGCAACGGTTTCGACTCGTAGGCTTGGCGTACCAGTTGGTCAATATACCATTCTGTTTGCAGGAAGCTGAGGTTCGTCACACGCACATCGGTACGAAAACCTTCCGTTTCCTGTACATACCACAGCGGATAGGTATCATTATCGCCATTGGTGAAGATGATACCGTCAGGGCCGACCGAACTCAGGTAATTCATCCCCGTGTCGCGCGCCAACGTTCTGCCCGAACGATCGTGGTCATCCCACGTCTGCCCGACCATCTGCAACGGGATCAATACCCCGATGACCGATGCCACAACCGCCGATGCCGTACGGTTCTTGATATATTTACGGAGGAAATAGTCGATGCCAGCCACGCCCAACCCTATCCAGATAGCAAAAGCGTAAAAAGAACCCGCATACGCATAATCCCGTTCACGCGGTTCGAAAGGCGTTTGGTTCAGATACAGCACGATGGCGATGCCCGTCATAAAGAAGAGCAGGAACACAATGATAAAGCTTTGCTTCCCTTTTTCTTTCAATTTAAATTGATAAAGAATGCCGATGAGCCCCAAGATAAGGGGCAACATATAAAACTTATTATGTGCTCTGTTATCGGCAATATCGGGAGCGATATCGTCTTGCGGGCCAAGGCCCAACACATGGTTATCGATGGGCGGAATACCGGTAATCCAATTTCCGTACATCAGTCCCCCGTCGCCCTGAATATCATTTTGCCTTCCGGAGAAATTCCACAGGAAATAGCGGAAGTACATATAATTCAATTGATAACCGAAGAAGAAACGGATATTCTGCCACAACGTGGGCGGCTTGTTCGGATCGGCGACATCGCCCCAACGCTCATATCCTATGATATGATTCCGGTATCCCGGCTCGCCCTGATGCGTGTGCATCCGCGGGAAAAGCATGCTGTTGGTATATTTATAGGTAGGGACTTCCGAAGCCACATAACGGTCTTTTTCTTCGGGAGATTTCTTGACAATCTTCCCGTATTTTTTCTGACTTGTATATACGGGCGTTCCATCCGCGTTCCGCTGTACCTGCGAGGCATAGGTATGCCCATAGAACAACGGCGTTTGCCCGTACTGCTCCCGGTTCAGGTAGCTTCCCAGCGAGAAAACATCTTCGGGAGAATTTAAATCCAACGGCGGATTGGCGGCCGAACGAATCGGAATCAACGCATAGGCTGAAAATCCGATCAACATAACCGTCAGGGAGGAAGCGGCCAAATGGATAAACCGGTTGTGCAGTCGCTTATCCTTAAAGATAAAGTACGCAGCCAAGGCTACAAGAACGACCCACAACAAAACGCTTCCACTGATGAAAAGAATACCGGCCAACGCCAGGCTGATGAAAAACGCCACCTTCGCCCTCGATTCTTTTCCTTTCGCCGACACCGTCTCGAATAAACACCATGAGAGGCTGGCCAAAAGCAATACCAGATAAATGAAGAAGCCGGAGTTGTACGACATTCCCAATGAATTGACAAAGAATAGTTCAAACCAGCCGCCGACCTTTGTAAAACCGGGAATAACGCCATACATCACCACGACGATAAGGGCGAAAGACAGCAACAGATACAGGAGCCCGCCTTTCCAGGTGGGAGTTTCATTTCTCTTGAAGTAATACACCAATACGATGGCGGGAATGCAGAGTAAATTGAGCAAGTGAACACCGACAGACAACCCCATAATGTAGGCAATCAGCACGATCCACTTGTCTGACCCGGGCTTGTCGGCATTCGCTTCCCATTTCAGGATAAGCCAAAACACCAAAGCCGTCAACATCGACGAAAAGGCGTATACTTCGCCTTCGACCGCCGAGAACCAGAATGTATCGGAAAACGTATAGGCCAATGCACCCACCACACCGCTGCCGATAATGGTGATAATCTGGCCCAACGTCATCGTGTCTTGTTCCTTACCGGCCACCAACTTACGGGTCAAATGCGTGAGGGTCCAAAACAGGAACAGTATCGTGAAAGCGCTCAACAAAGCCGACATGCTGTTTACCATCTTGGCCACTTGCGACGGATCGGAAGCAAATTGTGTAAAGAGGTTTCCCACCAGCATGAAGAACGGCGCTCCGGGCGGGTGTCCGACTTCGAGCTTATAAGCAGAGGTGATAAACTCTCCGCAATCCCAAAAACTGGCCGTGGGTTCGATCGTCAATAAATAGACGATGGCCGCAATAGCAAACACGCCCCAACCGGCGATGTTGTTGATCAACTTATATTTCTTCATTTGTTTTTCGATTTCTGAATCGTATATATCCGATTGAAAAGACGTTGTGATAATGAAAATCGCAGCAAAGATACATAAAACTCTTTATATATAAGGGTGAGGTACAAAGCCATTCTTATTTTGTTGTATTAAAAAACGTGAAACTCAACGGTCTTTCCGTCATCGCACGCCTTTCGGGGCTGAAAAGTAAAAACAGAAATGTCTCTATTTGCGATTTAGACGTTATCTCCCGCAGAGGATGCAAACCGGGTATCGCGAATCATTAAATCGAAAAAACCGGAAATGTCGTTCAGAACGACATCCCCGGTAAAACATAAAAAATTCTTCTTAAAAAAGAATTATTGCAGCCGGACTAACCGGTATAGAAGCTGTTGGATGGCCTCCTGATAATCATCTAAAATGGATTGGGTAAATGCTTCGCTGAATAACTCGCGATTGGATTCTACATACTGGTAAAAATCCGAGGCATGTTTTACGATATCCCGAGGATTGGAAGTTTCAGGAATCACAATATCCAAATCACCTTTCAACGCATAGGTTGTTTCGGCAATACGGTCGGTGACATCCGACAAACCGGCGATCGCTTGATCCAATGCAATATGCTGAGCGTAACTTCCTTTGCCGGTTACATGCCAATGATACAGTTTCAAACTACTGTTAAACGAAAACAGGTTGCCAATAAACGTGGCCATTTCTTTATTTGCTGAAATGACTTTTGAATCGGGTTGTTTTAATGTTGTTGTATTCATAACTTTTATTTTTGAATTGTTTCTATGCTTATAAAACACTTGGAAATGGAAAAAGTGCTCCTATTCCGATTGAACATATAGATGCATAATAGGCTTCATCTATATACCGATGAGAAGCGGCACCTAAATAGAAACGGGAATCCCGTCCAACCGTTCAAACGGCGGGAAGGCGTTCGGCGGGAAAGGAGGATAAAAAAGAAACTTGACGTCTTGCGGATAATTATAAAAAATATATACCTTTCCTCTAAAAATCCCCATGACAACCCTTAATAATAACCCGTATACTCATTTAATATACAGAACCTTACTTATGTCTTTATTTCATGGGCAGGCACGGGAAAACCACCCGTCTTTATTTTTAAAGACCGGAATAATGGAATAATAATATACTTTCCTCTACGAGCTTTCCTGTCTCACACGCGCTTTCATTGCCGGCAAAGCCTGTCGATCATTTTGAGAACACGGGATCATGTTTTTCAACATGTCGCCACAAAGGTAGGGAACTGAGGTGATGCCGGAAGAAACTATCCGGTGGGAAGGTTTCTCAACCAGGCGTTACCGCCTGTAAATTTCTGTTGGCATCAAAGGGTTGCCCTGTTTTCAACACGTTAAAAATGATTACCAGTATTTTACGTGTTATAGCCATTAACGCCTTCTGCGATTTCATCCGTCTGGAGAGCTGATTGTACTTTTTACCCAAAAACGACCTTTTCGAACGGGCTGCCGACCAGGAAACTTGAATAAGCGACTTTCTAAGATACTTGTTCCCGTGAAGGGTTTTACGGGACTGTATCTTGCCCGCCGACTCATCGTTCCTGGGGCGTAGCCCGGCCCAGCCCACTAACTGGGAAGCCGAACCGAAGGCGCCCATGTCATTGCCGATTTCAGAGAGGATACACATCGCGCTGTATTTTTGGATGCCCGGTATGGTACACAGCAATGAGATTTCCCTTGCATAATATTTATCCGCAAGTTCTTCTAAATGGTTAAGGCAAGCAGCCTGCTGTTTTTCAAACAAATCCAGTTGTTCCATACATTGTTTGAGCAATTCAATGTCAGTTGGGCACAGTACTCCGTCCAGGGAATCGCCAATGACCTGGTCCCCGTGCTTGTTCCTGATACGTCCGTGAACCAGCCGGGCAAGTTTGCCGCGGTCGCGTTCCCCCTGTATGAGGGCATTAATGATCTTGCGTAGCGAGACATTGTTCCCCTGGTTCGAGACATAGTTGCTGAACCGGATGTTACAGCGCTGCAACTGGTTGTCCAGTTGTTGTTCAAGACGGACCCGGTTTTTGGTGAGACGGAAGCATTGCCTGCCGTATTGACGCATTTCCTGTAATACCCCCTCGGGTACGAAGCTGCCTTTTATTAAACCCTTCTGGAGGCATTGGGCTATCCAATGAGCGTCCTTCACGTCACTTTTACGGCCGGGCAATTGCCTGATGAAATAAGGGTTGGCCAGTTTTAGCGAAAAATCAGACGCCAGGACATGCCACACAGGCATCCAATAGATGCTGGTACTCTCCATGGCGACTCTGCCACAGCCATGCGACACCAAGGTGTCACGCAGGGAGGTTAGCTCGGGGGTGAGTGTCCCGAAACGCTTCTCGAAAATTTTATTGCCTTGCTCGTCCAGAATACAAGCAAATACACTATCTTTGTGAACGTCAAGGCCACAAGCTTTTTCCATAAATTGCCGGAATTTAATTGTTAGACAATTAGTTAATTTTATTGGTCAAAGAACCAACTTTCAAAGGTAACATTTGTGCTTCGAGCACGGTACGGTAAGCCTGAAAAAGTTCAAGTGGCCTTGATTTTTATTTCACGCGCTTGGAAATACCCTAATTTTCATGTAATTTTGCGCTCCGGCTTTGCTAAGAAACTGTTTTGAATTTTCCGAATGATATGATTTTGTTTATTCTTTTAGGCTGTTTTTTGCCTTTTTTGCGCCTTTGAACTTTCCTTTCTTTCCTCTAAAAATCCCCATGACAACCCTTAATAATAACCCGTATACTCATTTAATATACAGAACCTTACTTATGTCTTTATTTCATGGGCAGGCACGGGAAAACCACCCGTCTTTATTTTTAAAGACCGGAATAATGGAATAATAATATACTTTCCTCTACGAGCTTTCCTGTCTCACACGCGCTTTCATTGCCGGCAAAGCCTGTCGATCATTTTGAGAACACGGGATCATGTTTTTCAACATGTCGCCACAAAGGTAGGGAACTGAGGTGATGCCGGAAGAAACTATCCGGTGGGAAGGTTTCTCAACCAGGCGTTACCGCCTGTAAATTTCTGTTGGCATCAAAGGGTTGCCCTGTTTTCAACACGTTAAAAATGATTACCAGTATTTTACGTGTTATAGCCATTAACGCCTTCTGCGATTTCATCCGTCTGGAGAGCTGATTGTACTTTTTACCCAAAAACGACCTTTTCGAACGGGCTGCCGACCAGGAAACTTGAATAAGCGACTTTCTAAGATACTTGTTCCCGTGAAGGGTTTTACGGGACTGTATCTTGCCCGCCGACTCATCGTTCCTGGGGCGTAGCCCGGCCCAGCCCACTAACTGGGAAGCCGAACCGAAGGCGCCCATGTCATTGCCGATTTCAGAGAGGATACACATCGCGCTGTATTTTTGGATGCCCGGTATGGTACACAGCAATGAGATTTCCCTTGCATAATATTTATCCGCAAGTTCTTCTAAATGGTTAAGGCAAGCAGCCTGCTGTTTTTCAAACAAATCCAGTTGTTCCATACATTGTTTGAGCAATTCAATGTCAGTTGGGCACAGTACTCCGTCCAGGGAATCGCCAATGACCTGGTCCCCGTGCTTGTTCCTGATACGTCCGTGAACCAGCCGGGCAAGTTTGCCGCGGTCGCGTTCCCCCTGTATGAGGGCATTAATGATCTTGCGTAGCGAGACATTGTTCCCCTGGTTCGAGACATAGTTGCTGAACCGGATGTTACAGCGCTGCAACTGGTTGTCCAGTTGTTGTTCAAGACGGACCCGGTTTTTGGTGAGACGGAAGCATTGCCTGCCGTATTGACGCATTTCCTGTAATACCCCCTCGGGTACGAAGCTGCCTTTTATTAAACCCTTCTGGAGGCATTGGGCTATCCAATGAGCGTCCTTCACGTCACTTTTACGGCCGGGCAATTGCCTGATGAAATAAGGGTTGGCCAGTTTTAGCGAAAAATCAGACGCCAGGACATGCCACACAGGCATCCAATAGATGCTGGTACTCTCCATGGCGACTCTGCCACAGCCATGCGACACCAAGGTGTCACGCAGGGAGGTTAGCTCGGGGGTGAGTGTCCCGAAACGCTTCTCGAAAATTTTATTGCCTTGCTCGTCCAGAATACAAGCAAATACACTATCTTTGTGAACGTCAAGGCCACAAGCTTTTTCCATAAATTGCCGGAATTTAATTGTTAGACAATTAGTTAATTTTATTGGTCAAAGAACCAACTTTCAAAGGTAACATTTGTGCTTCGAGCACGGTACGGTAAGCCTGAAAAAGTTCAAGTGGCCTTGATTTTTATTTCACGCGCTTGGAAATACCCTAATTTTCATGTAATTTTGTTTATTCTTTTAGGCTGTTTTTTGCCTTTTTTTGCGCCTTTGAACTTTCCTTTCTTTCAAATAGCCCGCTATTCGATACGAAACGAAAGTTCAAATCCATCAAAAAATGACTAAAAAACACCGCATAAAAAAATTCAAAACAGTTTCTAAATTCACAACGTATGTATTCCACATCTCTCAAAAAGTATCTCTATCTATCGATTGCCGCGGCAATCGTGACGATTACACTCAAGTTTGGGGCTTATCTTGCAACCGGTTCGATGGGACTCTATTCCGATGCGTTGGAATCGTTGGTCAATTTATTCGCGGCGATAGTAGCCCTCATCATGTTCACCGTGTCCCAAAAGCCGGCCGATAAAGGGCACGTATACGGGCACGGAAAGGCCGAGTATTTTTCGAGCGCGATAGAAGGCGCCCTCATCCTGGTTGCGGCGTTCAGCATTATTTATTCGGCTATACAGCGAATCATCACCCCCCATCCCATCGAAAAAATCAGTATCGGTATCATCATTTCGTTCATCGCCACAGTGGTCAATTTCATCGTAGGACGCATATTGATTTATAACGGCAAGAAAAACAAATCGATGGTGTTGGAAGCCGACGGAAAGCACCTGATGACCGACGTCTGGACTTCCATCGGGGTGATCGCGGGTATTTTTGTGGTGAAAGTCACCGGACTGGTTATTTTTGACCCTGTCATAGCTATCGCTGTCGCAATCAACATCATCTACACCGGATATAAGCTTGTCAGCCGGTCGGCGAGCGAATTAATGGATGCCTCTATCCCGGTAGAAGATCTTAACAAAATCACCTTATACTTAGATTCTTTAAAAGAAAAAGATATCAGTTATCATTCGCTGCGCACCCGCGAAGCAGGACGGCGTAAATTCATCTCGATGCACCTGCTCGTTCCCGGAGAATGGACGGTCAAGGAAGGCCACGATCATGCCGATATGGTGGAGGAATCGATCGAAGACATGTTTGAAGAGCCCGTTACCGTGACAACCCACCTGGAACCGGTCGAGGATCCGGCCTCGATGAAAGATATCGGCATAGACCGGAAAAAAACGGATGCCGGATAACGGAAGATTGATGCAGATTGATGCAGATTGATGAGAGATTGACATCTTTATTTCGTATATTTGTACGTTTTTTCAAAAAAATCATCCATTTAATTACTTATTCATTCTTCAATATGGCAAAAATAACAAGAGAAGAAGCCCTTCTCTACCATTCCTCCGGCAAACCCGGAAAAATAGAGGTCGTGCCGACCAAGCCCTATAGTTCTCAACGGGATCTTTCTCTCGCTTATTCTCCCGGCGTGGCGGAGCCTTGTCTGGAAATCGAAAAAGATGCGGATAAAGCGTATGAATATACTTCGAAAGGCAACCTGGTGGCGGTGATATCCAATGGCACCTCCGTCTTGGGACTGGGCGACATCGGCGCCATGGCGGGAAAGCCGGTAATGGAAGGAAAGGGTTTGTTGTTTAAGATATTTGCGGGAATCGACGTATTCGATATCGAAATCGATGAAAAGGATCCCCAAAAGTTTATCGAAATCGTAAAAGCCATCGCCCCGACTTTCGGCGGCATCAACCTGGAGGATGTGAAAGCTCCGGAATGTTTTGAGATAGAAGAACGACTGAAAAGTGAGTTGAGCATCCCCATCATGCATGACGACCAACATGGGACGGCCATTATATCGGGTGCGGGACTACTCAATGCGCTCGAATTGACAAACAAAAAAATAGAAGAGGTAAAGATCGTCATCAACGGCGCCGGCGCTGCTGCCGTTTCTTGCACGAACTTATACATCTCGTTGGGGGCAAAGCGAGAGAACATCGTCATGGTCGACTCGAAAGGTGTGATCTCGGTGTATCGAAATGATTTAAACAGCCGGAAAAAGCCTTTTGCCACCGAGCGCAACATGACCACGCTCGAAGAAGCGGTGATCGGCGCCGACGTCTTCTTGGGACTATCGGTGGCGAATGTATTAACGAAAGAAATGGTTCGCTCGATGAACGATTATCCCATTGTGTTCGCTTTGGCGAATCCCGACCCCGAGATTACGTATGAAGAGGCCATGGAAGCGCGTAAAGATATTATTTTTGCCACAGGTCGTTCCGATTATCCCAATCAGATCAATAATGTGTTGGGATTTCCTTATATTTTCAGGGGGGCATTGGATGCCCGAGCCACTTGCATCAACGAAGAAATGAAGTTGGCCGCCGTGAACGCAATTGCCGAATTGACCAAAAAGGCGGTTCCCGATGTGGTGAATGCCGCTTACGAACTGAAAAGCCTCTGCTTCGGCCCGGAATACATCATTCCCAAGCCTCTCGACCCGCGCCTGTTGACTTCCGTCTCTCCCGCCGTCGCGAAAGCGGCGATGGATTCGGGCGTAGCGCGCAAACAGATTACCGACTGGGAAGGCTACGAACTCTACTTGCGTAAATTGATGGGGATCGACAATAAAATGTTGCGCCGCTTTTATGATACGGCTCGTGAGAATCCGAAGCGCGTCGTTTTCACCGAGTCGAATCACGTGAACATGCTCAAAGCGGCGGAAATGGCCGTGACAGAGAAAATATGCTTCCCTGTTTTACTCGGAAACGAAGAGAAAATCGCCAACATCGCCGCCGAAAACAACATCGACCTTACCGGCATCGAAATCGTGAACCTCCGACACGACCGGGAAGAACAGCGCCGTATTGCTTTTGCCCGCTATCTGGCGGAAAAACGAAGCCGTGAGGGTATCAGTTTCGACGAAGCGTACGAGAAGATGTACGAACGCAATTATTTCGGCATGATGATGGTGGAAACAGGGCAGGCCGACGCGTTGATTACCGGCGTGTACACCAAATATGCCGACACCATAAAGGCGGCTAAAGATGTCATCGGGATTCGTGAAGGCCTCAACAATATTGCGGCGATGCACATCCTGAACACCAAAAAGGGAACGCTTTTCCTGGCCGACACGCTCTTTATGCGTAAGCCGTCGGTAGACGACCTGGTAGAAATTGCGAAACTCACGCATGATTCGGTCCGTTTCTTTGCCCATGAACCGGTGATGGCGCTGCTCTCCTACTCGAATTTCGGTTCGGGGAAATCGGGCAACCCGGCATGCTTGAGCGAAGTGATCCACAAATTACATATGCAGTATCCCGATATGCAAATCGACGGGGAAATGCAAGTGAACTTCGCACTCAATAAGAAGTTGCGGCACTCAAAATATCCTTTTTCCAAAATAGACGGCAAAAAAGTGAACACTCTCATCTTCCCCGATATCAATTCGGCCAACATCACATACAAGATGCTCTTGGAGATGGGACTTGCCGACAGCATCGGCCCGATTCAGATGGGGTTGAATAAGCCTATCCACATCCTCGATTTGGAAAGCTCCGTGCAAAACATCGTGAACATGACGGCCATAGCGGTATTGGACGCCATCGTACAGGAACAAATCGATAAAGCAAAAAAATAAAAAGCTTTTGTCCTCCTAAATACTCGTCATTGCGGACTCGATCCGCAATCCCCTGCATCCTTCGTCATTCCGGGATTGACCCGCAATCCATTGATAAACGGAAGTATGACTATGGGGATTCCGCGTCAAACGCGGAATGACGGACGAAGGAGTGTTTCAAGCGACAGGCTTTATCAAATCAACTTCAGTCTTTTCCGGGCTATGACCGTCTGCACAAAAGCTCTCATGCCGAGATACAAAATAAAGGAAAGCCAGAGGCCGTTATTTCCTAAAAGGGGCACGGCAATAAAATAACATGCGAAGAACATCATCGAAGCAAAGATCATCGTATTCCGCATTTCTTTCGATAAGGTGGCGCCGATAAAAACGCCATCCCACAGAAAAGCGGCAAATCCGGTTATCGGAATAAGCACCGTCCAGAAGGTATAGCTCTTCGCCACACGAATCACTTCGGCCTTATCGGTCAGCAGGCTTATTAATTCGCCGGGGAAAAAAGAATAGGCGATAACCGCGACCAAATTCACCAGAAATCCCCAGAAAAACAGCCGACGGATCATCGCTTTCAGGTTCTTTCGATCTCCGGCTCCCACAAATTTCCCCGTGAGCGCTTCTCCCGCATACGCAAACCCATCCATAAAATAGGAGAACAGCATAAAGAACTCCATCAACAGGGCATTGACGGCCAATAACGTATCGCCCATCGACGAAGAAGCGAAAGTGAAAAAGCCGGTAACGATCGTCAATAAAAACGTGCGGACAAACACATCTGCATTTACCTTAAAAAACGACCGCAACGCCACTTTATTCCATAGATCGGCATAACGGAGATATTTTTTCAACCTGCCGTATTTCAGGCTCCATACCGTGACCGTGACGGCAAGGGTAATGATTTGCGACAACAACGTGCCCAGAGCAATCCCTTCGATATCCATCCCGAGCCCGAACACGAAGGTGAAATTCAGTCCGATGTTCAGAATATTATTAAAAATGGCGATGAACATGGGCGTCTTCGCGTTCTGCATGCCGAGAAACCATCCGTTGAAGGCGTACATCGTCAGCACGGCGGGCGCCCCCCACACGCAGATGCGGAAATAGGCTTCGACATATCCTTTTATTTCCTCTCCCGACAGGATAAACCGAAACGCGAATTGCCCGATCGGATATTGCAACAAGATGATAAGCACACCCAGCGAAACACTCACAATAACGGAACGAAGCAGAACGCTCGTCGCCTCGGTTAAGTTCCGGGCGCCCAATGCCTGCGAAGTAAACCCGCTGGTAGACATCCGCAGAAAACTGAAATTCCAATAAATCATATTAAAGATGGTCACGCCGAGCGACATGGCGCCGATATATTTCGCCGAATCCAAATGCCCCGCAATACCGATATTCGCCAAACCGATAAGCGGAACGGTTATATTCGAGATTATATTGGGGATTGCCAACCGAAAGATTTTCCTGTCCATGGGCGCAAATTTACAAAAGAATGCACAATGGACAATGGACAATACAAAATGGATAATGCAAAATATAAAATGCAAAATTCTCCATTATGCATTGTCCATTGTGCATTCTTTTTGTAGTTTTGCACCGCGTTTTTTAACTAAATTAAAACAATAAAAAGATGAACAAAAAACAAATGAACACGACGAAAGTGTTCCGTTTCAAACGGTTTGCCCGCAAATCGTACAGCGTTTTCAACAGCCTGCACAAAGCCGTAACCATCGGCGTACTGGCCGGCACTGCTTTGATAAGCGCTCACGCGGCTTCGGTTAACCCGGTAGAAACTATGTACAAAACAACACTTTCGGACTCCATTCCGCAAGAGGAACTGGAGGAAATCGTGGTCACTGCGTCCAAAGTGAATCTGCCATTGAATCTGGCAGCCAAACAAGTGACGGTGATCACGGCAACCGACATTGAACGTTCGCCCGTTCGCAGCGTAGAAGACCTTTTACAGTATGTGGCAGGCGTAGACGTTTTGCAACGAGGGCCTCACGGCGTACAGGCCGACATTTCGCTCCGCGGAGGCTCTTTCGACCAGGCTGCCATCCTTCTTAACGGTGTTAACCTTACCAATCCTCAAACCGGACACTACAGTTTCGACATTCCCATTAATCTTTCCGACATCGAGCGCATTGAAATCGTCCAAGGACCGGCATCTCTTCTTTACGGTGCAGGCGCATTTTCGGGGGGTATCAACATCATCACAAAAAGAGACTCCGAATCCAACGCGTACGCGAAAGTGGAAGGAGGTATGCACGGACTCTTCGGCGCCGAGGCGCGCGGAGCTTACAAAACCGGCTCGTCGCTTCACCGGCTTTCCGCCGGATACAAACGCTCCGACGGATATATCGCCAACAGCGACTATAACATTCTGAACCTGTTGTGGCAAAGCCGATTCGACCTACAAGACGCCGATATCGATGTACAGGCAGGTTATAATGATAAAGACTATGGAGCCAACACTTTTTATTCGGCGCAATACCCCAATCAGTTTGACGATACGGAAGCGATTTTCGCATCGGTCAGAGGGGAAACCCATGGCCGGCTGAAGTTTATTCCCCACCTTTACTGGAGCCGCCACTACGATGAATATCAGCTGATCAGGGAAGGGACGCCGAATGTCCCCGAATGGTATACCGATCATAATTACCATCGCAGCGATGTGTTCGGCGCGAACCTCAACATGCAATATGCCTCTTCGCTCGGTATTACCAGCTTCGGCGGGGAATTTCGTAACGAAGGTATTCTCAGCAGCGTGTTGGGACAAAAAATGGATCAGGCCATCGGCAAGTATACGAAATCCTACAATCGAACCAATATCAGCTACTTTCTCGAACATAATTTCGTCGTTGATCAATTTACGCTTTCGTTGGGAGGATTGCTGAATCATAATACGGCAATCGTAAACAAATATTCATTTTATCCTGCCGTGAATGCCTCTTTCAGGGCTACGAAAAACGTCAGTTTGTACGCATCCTGGAACAAAGCAACGCGCATGCCGACCTTCACCGATTTGTATTATAATACGAAAACTCACAGCGGCAATGATGCATTACTTCCGGAATACAGCCAATCGCTTGAAGGAGGAATAAAATACCACAATCGTTTCCTCAACAGCAGCGTTGCATTGTATCACAACCGCAGCCAAAATTTGATTGATTGGATAAAACCGGATGCCGACAGCAAGTGGCAGGCTATCAATCTCGACAAAGATGAAGTACTCAAGACCTATGGCGGGGAAGCGTCTTTTTCATTATTCCTCGATGAAATCGTTCCTTCCGGCAACCCTTTCAAATTACTCCAACTCGGATATGCGTATTTGACACAAGATTATGCGTCTCAAAAAGAAATCAATAACCCGGTGTCAATGTATGTCCGCAACTTTTTGAGACATAAGTTTACCGCCAACCTGGTACATACCCTTGTGAAGGATTTGTCGGTATCATGGAACTTCCGTTGGCAAGACAGGGCGGGCTCTTACGTCAATTACGCGCATTCTGCCGATGGGGAGAAAACCGATTACAAACCTTTCAGTATATTGGATATAAAAGTCAATTATGAATGGAAAGATTTTGACTTTTCCGTCAACGCCAACAATGTTTTCAATTCCCAGCACATCGATTTGGGAAATATTCCTCAAGCAGGATTCTGGCTTACCGGAGGAATCAGTTATCGTATCCGGTAAAAATTATCCATCGGAATAAATAAACAGAAGAGGGAACTCAAAAATCTTTAAGGTTTTAGGTAGTTCCCTCTTTCCTTATAATACCGAATCCTGAAAACATCTTCATTTACATTTACACACAATTATTTCTATTTCTCAACTTTTTTCCATTTATTTGTACGCTAATTTTGATGCCTGTCTCAAAAAAAATAAATGATCAATAGCAAAGACATAGAATCCATTTATAACTTGTATGTAGAAGATTTATTTACGTACGCCATCTATTTGGGATTGGATAGAGATCAGGCTATGGACGCCATCCACGACATATTCTGTAAGTTGGCCGATGAAAAAAATCCGACGGATACGATCAAGAACATGAAGTTCTATCTTTTTGCATCGCTTAAAAACAGAATATATGACTTATATCGTACACGCAGGCAATATATAGATATTCACACCGTAGAAGAGAGCCAAGAAGAGCCTTTCGATATCCACGTCAATATGGAAGACATTCTGATAGAAAAAGAAGAGCAAGCCCTGGTGAAACATCAAATAGAAGAAATGTTGCACTCTCTCACCTCTCGTCAAAGGGAAATAATTTATTTACGGTATGTACAGGAATATGAATATACCGAAATAGCCGAACTGCTAAACATCAGCATCCATGGATGCCGCAAACTGGTATCGAAAGCCATTCAAAGCCTCCGTGAAAAATACGGCTCTTTGACGCTTTTATTCTTCTTATCCATTATGTAAACTCGCAAGTAATTTAAAAACACTATATTTGTACAGGCATTTTAAAGCATAGGATTATGGATATTCAAACTAGAAAATTAGAATTTATACAGAAGTTCCTACAATTGCAGAACGAAGAAGCAATTAGCTGGATGGAAGACGGAATAATTTTTATCCACGATGTTTTTGATGTGCGGCAAAATCCAACCAAAATGATGGATGAATCCCGATAAGCCATTTTTCTTTTATTTCTTCTTTTCGGGCTTGTTTTTTCTCTCCTTATCCCAACTTAATCTTGCAAAGAGATGCCCATTATGTTAAACCCGTAAGATTTTTCAAAAAAGAGGGGATAAATCTTTTGCCGGCTCGTCTCTCTTAAACAACGAATGCTAAAATAAATTCAAGGAGTTTTTAGGCATAACGATCGATTATTAAAAATGAGAGACAATAAATACACCGATTACACGGATTTTCTAAAAGACCGTAAATTCATTCAATGGCAACTCTTACCGGATGACCGGCTGGATGAATATTGGCATGCCTTTATTGAAAAGAATCCCGATTTAACCGCAGAACTTTCTTACGCCAAAGAATACTTGAAGACATCGGTATTGAATAAGCCGTCGATGACGGAAAACGAACGCTTATCTTTATTGAAAAAAATACAATCGTCGACACAAGTTGTCCGGAAAAAGAGAAAGTTGCGCCGTTATCTGCAATATGCATCAGCCGCTTGCGCCGTTATCGCAATAATCGTCGGATTACTGTATTTTTCCCGTGAAGAGAGTTCTTCTTTTGAGCATAACAAGGATTTAATCTCCGGTAATCAGTTGAACAATGAAAATATCCAACTAATTACTGCCGAGAAAACCATTTCGTATAAAGAAAATATTGATGTTGCCATAACCACGGAAGGAACCGTTAAAGTTATTCAATCCGGACGCGAGGAATCGATAGAAACGGAGGGTGGATTTTTAAATAAACTGATCGTACCTTACGGTAAGCGTTCTAAAATAGAACTTGCCGATGGAAGTAACGTGTGGCTGAACTCCGGATCGGTAGTTGAATTCCCCTCCACCTTCAGCAAGCAGTCGCGCGAGATTTATTTATCCGGAGAAATGTATATAGAAGTCGCGCCGGAAAAGAACAGATCATTTTACGTCCATACACCCGATTTTCTAGTGAAGGTATACGGTACGAAATTTAATGTCTCAACCTATACGGATACCCCTTCTTCGGTAGTATTGGTAGAAGGCAGCGTTGCATTACAAGCATCGAAGAAACATCCCGAGCAGCGTCTTCATCCGAATGAACTAGCCATTTTCGATCCGCAATCAAATACATTCGATAAACGATTGGTAGATATAAATTCATTTATTAGTTGGAAAGACGGGTATTTGATTTTCGATAAGACGCCCATACCGGAAGTATTGAAACAAATAGAACGTTACTATAATTTGTCTTTCAATTTCGGACAAGATATCCAGTTACAAAAACGAACTTGCACCGGGAAAATCTATCTATCGGATAATTTAGACAATGTAATGGCAACCATCGCGTTACTTACATCAACAAAATATACGAGAACAGAACATCAGATTTATATTACAAATGAAAACAATTAAAAGAGATTGCCTATGAACAAATAAAAAACGAGTTCAAAAGCTAACGGTTTGTTTAGCCAATAATTAAAAAGTCGAACGGTACCGTGAATACCGTCCGACAATGATAATTTAATTTTCTTAGTAACAATAATAATTAAATCGCACAAATATATGAATAAATACTTTAATGGATATGTGCGGGGAAAGAAAAAATTTCCTCATACATATAAACATGTTCTAAAAATCATGAGGATAACAATAATTTTTTTATTCTGCAGTATCTTGTTTTCTCATGCTGCAGAGAGTTACTCTCAAGTAACGAAAGTATCGCTCGATTTAGGCTCTGCCAGCATCAAAGAGGTATGCAAAGAAATCGAAAAGAAAACCGATTATATTTTTGTGTTTTCCGATAACACAGAAAGCTATATAAATATGCATGTTAATGCAAGAATAAATTCTCAAACAATCTTTGAAATTTTAAACAATATTCTTCTAAATACGGGATTATCGTATAAAGTATTAGATAAGCAGGTGGTTATTTATAAGGATAAACGATTATCAAAAAATAGAGAGTTAGCCTTTTCCGAGGAAATCGTCCAACAGCAAAAGAAAGCAATTCTCGGTACTGTTCTCGATATATCCGGAGCACCCATTATTGGCGTAAACGTTGTTGAAAAGAATACGACCAATGGGACTGTAACAGATATAGATGGTAAGTTTTCCCTGTATGTTGCCGATGATGCGGTCATTCAGTTTTCTTTCATCGGATTTTTTTCTAAAGAAGTTTCAACCCTTAATAAGACTTCTTTCAATATAATTTTGGAGGAAGATACAGAATCGCTAGACGAAGTTGTGGTTGTTGGTTTCGGAACGCAAAAAAAAGTGAGTGTTGTAGGGGCACAATCAACAGTAAAAGCTAAAAGTTTGCAATTGCCTGTGGCGAACCTCACGAATGCATTAGCCGGTAGAATCTCCGGAATAGTATCTGTACAACGAACAAGTGAACCGGGATTTGACGATGCCGAAATCTGGATTCGAGGTATTTCAACTTTTAGTCAGGGACTAAGTGCTCCTCTGATTTTGGTAGATGGAACTCCCCGGAAAATGGCCAATGTCGATCCGGAAGATATCGAGAGTTTTACAGTTTTGAAAGATGCTTCAGCAACGGCTGTGTATGGTGTAAGAGGTGCAAACGGAGTAGTTATTATTAAAACGAAAAACGGGGAGCCCGGACGTCCGAAATTTAATTTTCGATACTATGAAGGTATTACTCAATTTACTAAATTGCCTGAATTTGCAGATGGAATAACCTATATGAGAATGTCTAATGAAGCTTTGACGAACAGAGGTGCCACTCCTTTGTATAGTGAAGATAGAATTCAAAAGACGATTGAGGGTAGCGATCCTTATTTATATCCTAATGTAGATTGGATGGATGCTTTATTCAGAGATTACGGACATCAGCGTAGAGGAAATTTAAACATTAGCGGTGGAGCAGATAAAGCTACTTATTATGTGGGATTGAGCTATTTCGATGAATCCGGTTTGTACAAACAAGATGATTTGGTGGATTACAATCAACAGGTTGGATACAAAAGATATAATCTTACATCGAATTTAAAAATAGCGGCATCTAAGACAACCAATATCGATTTAGGAATTTCAGGGTATCTTGCAAATGCCAATTATCCGGGTTCCGGGCAAGGAACCATATTCGAGAATGCATGGATCGTAACACCCGTCATCCATCCCATTAAATACGAAAATGGATCTATCGCTGACCAGCGTTCCGGAGGTTTAACGAACCCTTATGGACATCTAACGCAAACCGGCTATGCGAATCAATGGAGAAACCAACTTTATTCTAATCTCCGGGTCACTCAGGATTTACCTTTTATAACTCAAGGTTTATCGGCGACAGCGATGTTTTCTTTTGATGTTTATAATTACACCAGTATGAGGCGGACAAAAGTTCCTGATACCTATTTAGCCACCGGACGCGATGAAAACGGCGAAATGCAATATGAACAGACCCGGGTCGGAGAACGATTCTTAAAATTTGCTCGTAGTAGTCAGGGAGAACGCACTATTTATCTGGAAGGAGCGCTGAATTACAACCGGAGTTTTGATAAGCACACGACAACAGCTATGTTGTTATTTAATAAAAGTGATTTATTGAATTCACAGGCCGGCGATCTTATAACATCTTTGCCTTATCGTTATTTGGGGTTATCGGGAAGAGCGACATACAACTATGATAATAAATACTTTGGAGAATTTAATTTCGGATATAATGGCTCTGAGAACTTTGATCCGAGTCATCAATTTGGATTCTTCCCTTCGATAGGATTAGCCTGGGTGTTTAGTGAAGAGAAATTTTTCGAGAATGTTCAGCCTTATTTACCCCTTGCCAAATTGAGATTTTCTCATGGCAAGGTGGGCAATAGCAATATTAGTGGCCGTCGTTTTGCATACATATCAACCATCAATTCTACTACGGGTTATAATTTCGGGAAAGACCGAAATAATTCATTTGACGGGTATAATATTGGAGAATATGGTGTAAACGTTACTTGGGAAACGTCAACGAAAACGAATCTGGGATTAGATTTGCAAACAAAGAATAATGAATTGATTTTTCAATTCGATGTCTTTAAGGAATATCGGGAAGGTATTTTTTTAAGACGAGCAAATATACCATCATATGCCGGAATCTTAAACGCTCCTTATGGGAATCTTGGTATTATTGAAAATAAAGGTTTTGACGGATCTTTTACATATTCGAAAAAAATTAACGATTTCTCTTTTCAAGTTTTGGGAAATCTGACTTTTAATCGAAATAAAGTTATAGAGAATGACCAACCGGAACCTTTATACCCCTGGCTTGACCAAAGAGGAAAGAAAGTGAGTCAACGTTTTGGGTTGAGAGCTTTAGGCCTCTTTGAATCTGAAGATGAAATAAAGAATGGCCCGTTGCATCCGGGAACGGTAAACCCCGGAGATATCAAATTTCAAGATGTGAATGGAGATGGCAAAATTGATGATTATGATAAAGTCGCTATCGGTTATGGTACCGTGCCGGAGTTAGTATATGGGTTTGGTATTACATTAACTTATAAAAACCTATCATTATCATCTCTATTTCAGGGAGTAGGAAATGTCGATATTTTAATGAATGGTGAAGGGGTTATGCCCTTTTCAAATTCAATGAGCAGGGGAAATCTTCTCAGTAATATTGAAGATCGCTGGACAATTGACAATCCACGCCAAGATGCATTCTATCCGAGATTGTCTGATGGAAGTCCTAACAGCAATTACGTAACAAGTACATGGTGGCTGAAAAACGGAAGATATCTGAGGTTGAAAGACCTGCAACTGACTTATAATTTGCCTAAACGTATGATAAAACAGTTGCATGTTTCTAATGCGAATATCTTTTTTGCAGGTTACAACTTATTAACTTGGAGTCCTTTTAAGTTCTGGGATGTGGAGTTAGGCGATGGCCGCGGAACTCGCTATCCTAATACAAAAATGTATTCGGTCGGTATTAATATTAATTTTTAAATCAGAATTTATGCAATTCAAATATAAATTTATATTCAAATCACTCTTCTTTATATGGATGTTATTATCAATATCTTCTTGCTATGGAGATTTTTTGGACCAGGTACCCGATGATAGCCTGACCCTAGAAGAGGTTTTTAATCGCAGAGATTTATCCGAGTCGTGGTTAGCTAATGTGTATAGTTATGTTCGGGATGAAACGCATCGTACAAATGAGACACCTTGGGACAATATCTCAGATGACTCTGATGTTTCTCAGAGAAATGCCCTTTTTAGGGTTAATTTAGGAAACTGGAATGCAGCATCCAACTATTGGAATTTTTGGGATCACTACTACAAGGGAATCCGATCGGCAACCACTTATATTAATAACATTGACGGTAATGAGCAGATTCTAGAAGATAGAGAAGGTGAAGTTTTTATCAAAAGAAGAAAAGCGGAAGCTCGTTTTTTGCGGGCGTTCTTCTATGCAGAGATTTTGAAGCAATATGGGCCTTTTATCATTATCGGAGATGAAGAGATTGATCCGGATGTACCTCCTGCGGATCCCAAAATGCAGTTAAGCCGCAGTCCCTATGATGAATGTGTGGATTATATTATTTCGGAAATGGATAAAGCAGAGAGCGATCTCGATGTTTATCAATATACCGGCAATGATCAAGTGCTGGAAAATGATATGGGACGCGCGAGTAAGTTATTGTGCCAAGCGATAAAAAGCAAGCTTTTGCTTTATGCAGCCAGCCCATTATACAATGGAAATAAAGATTATGTGGGTTTTCAAAATCCGGACGGTAAGCCCCTGATGAACACCACTTATGATGAAACGAAGTGGAAAAGAGCTGCCGATGCTGCAAAAGTTGTGATTGACTACGCCGAATCCAGTGGAAAATTGGGCTTATATAAGAAAAATAAATCGAATGGATCAATAGATGGGTTTTTATCCTATCGCGATGTTTTTCTGGATTCATGGAATATAGAGTGGATACTTGGAAGGAACAACAATAATATTGCCGGATGGCAACGATCGAATACTCCCCGGTTGGCCAGTGGGTACGCTTCGCATGGTCCTACCCAGCAAATAATAGATACCTACCGTATGTCAAATGGAGAGGTTCCTATAACCGGCTACCATGCCGATGGAAAGCCAGTTATTAATGGAGCTTCAGGATACAGGGAGGAAGGGTTTTCCAATTTCCAGGCGCCGGGCGCAACCCGGTTTAAGAATACCTTTAATATGTATGTCAACCGTGAACCTCGTTTTTATGCGACGATCACATACAGTGGAAGTGATTGGATCAATACAACTTCTAGTTTGGGTGTAAGCGAGATACAACTTTATTATACCGGCGAGTCGGGTAAGGGTGGATCTCATGATTATTCTGAAACAGGATATTTATGGCGTAAAAATGTTTCACCGACTTACCACCCTACACAAAATAATGTGGGCAGACCTTATGTGATGATGCGTTATGCTGAGATATTGCTAAACTATATAGAAGCACTGAACGAATATGATCCCGGAAATGCAGATATACTGAAGTACCTAAACCAGATTCGGGAACGCGGTGGAATTCCGGCACTACAAAGTGGATTATCACAATCAGAGATGCGCGAAACTATACGCACAGAGCGAAGAATTGAATTAACGATGGAGCACCTTCGATATTTTGATACACGTCGTTGGAAAATTGCAGAGCAAACAGATGCCGGACCATTTTACGGTATGAATGCAGAAGGAGGAACTTCCAATACCGATTTGGCTTTTTTTAAAAGAACAAAGTTTGAAACGCGGGTATTTCGTAAAAGTTTTTATTTATTCCCTATACCACAAACAGAAATACAAAAAAATAACAATATAGTACAGAATCCTGGATGGTAAGAATCTCAAAAAAATCAATTATGAAACTACAAAATATTATTATTACTTTGGGGTTACTATTAATCGCCTCCTGTAAGCAGGCAGACTATCCGATAGAAAATGCCTCATCCTATACACACATTTTTATGCCGCTGGCAAATAATGGCTTATATGAGAAATCGATGGCTATTGCAGATAATTGGGAAAAAATAGAATTAGGTGTGGGTTACGGAGGTGTGGAAGAAAATACTTCCAATCTCGAAATTCAACTGACAATAGACGAAGCGGCGATTTTGCGTTATAATGAACAAAATGGGACAAGTTATGAAATTGCACCGGAAGGCAGTTATCGATTGAAGGACAATAAAGTATTTATTGCACCGGGAAGATCAGGGAGCAATTCGACACAATTGGAAGTGAATTCCTCCCTATTGAATGGAACGCATCCTTATCTTATTCCGATATCAATCGTGAATAACTCTGCGAACTTACCTGTTGTTGAAGGGTTGGGAACAACTTACTTTTTAGTCTCCGGATTTTATGAGAGCAATCCGTTTGAAAATTACTCTTCCGAGAAATGGACTATTTTGGATTATTCCGATGATGATAATGAAGGCGCTAGCGGAGGACGCGCCCGTCATGCTATTGACGGAAAGTTGGAAACGTTCTGGCATTCACAATGGCGTAGGAATCCGGACGGATCGCGTCCGAACCATCCTCATTTCATCGCGGTGGATATGCATGAGACTAATTTGTTACATGGTCTTACTATATACGGACGCCAAGGAGACGAGTCAAAGGTCGGTTATTTATTCCCAAAGAATGTTTTTATTGAAGGAAGTGTTGATGGGGAAAATTGGTTAACTGTAGGCAACTTTGATATGGTAGCAACCAATAACATGGCAACAATTTACTTTGAAAAAAATGTACAAGTTCGATATTTTAAATTTACAACGTTAAGTAGTAAAGGGAATTCGGATACAGTATCTGCTGCGGAAATAGTCGCTTTTTAAATTTTTGAAACAACAATATGGAACGATAATAGTTCCATATTGTTATTAGACTTAATATGAAAACAATAAAATTTATAGTTGGGTTAGTCTCCATTATAGGACTAACATTCGGAATTTCTTGCTCAAAATCGAGTGAACCGAAGGAAGCAGAAGTCCCCCCCGAAAAAGAGGTGACTGTAAAAGTCATGACCTATAATATATACGGGGCAAGAAGTGGAGGAATCCCAGATTTACAACCTTTGGCCGACGTGATCAAACGAGCAGATCCTGATCTGGTGGCTTTACAAGAAGTGGATAAAAATACCTCACGAAATGCCAAGCATGGAGATATAGCCAAAAAATTAGGCGAACTAACCGGCATGGATTATTTTTTTGCTAAAGCAGATAACTTTTATGGAGGAGAATATGGTGATGCGGTATTATCCAAACTTCCGGTGAAAGAGAAAAAAGGTTTTAACCTGGAAGTGGATCCGACATTGGGCGGTGAACGTAGATCCGTAGCGCGTATTAAGGTTGAGAAAGAAGGGAAAGCGTTCTATTTTCTCTCCACCCATTTTGATCATCTGGGTGATGAACGTAACCGAATTAAACAATCTACAGACTTTGTAACCATGGTCAAAGAATTTGATCTTCCCGTTATCGGCGGTGGAGACCTGAATGCAAGGCCCGATTCGGAAACCATGCGTATTGTCCGTACTTATTTTACCATGGGTTGCTTGAATGGTAATTGCTCACAGCCTACTTTTCCATCATCGGGAGGGGATAGAACGATCGATTATTTGTTTTATGCGCCGCTTGATGCCTTTACTCCAAAACAATATGGCGTATATACTTGGGCTAATAAAGAGTCGGATCATTTCCCGGTATTGGCCGTATTTAAAATCAATTAATATATTTCTCCATCATGTCAAAATTTACATTTTCATTGCCCGCTTTATTCTTGATTACTTTTTTACAGGTTGTATCATATGTATCCGGTCAAACCTCGAATATAAAGATCGCTCAAAATCCCTATCTCCAAGCGCTAACAGACAGTACCGTATCCATTCTATGGACTACGGACAAACCGGCTATCGCATGGGTGGAATTGGCTCCGGACGACGAGAGTCACTTTTATCAACAAGAACGCCCCCAATTTCATGATTCTCGCTATGGATTTAATCGTATAGGTACCTTACATCAAGTTAATCTCAAAAAACTCACCCCCGGAACAAAATACAGATATCGAGTTTATGCCCGAGAGGTACTTGCCCATGAGGGCGCCTATGTACAATATGGACGTACAGTAGCCTCCAATGTTTTTAATAAACAACCGTTGGCTTTTAGAACTGCATCTCGAAAAGACACGTTACGTTTTTTGGTAGTCAATGATATTCATGGCGACAATGAATTGTTGCGGAATCTGGCAGGAGAACCCTATTTGTCAAAGGTGGACTTTGGAATTCTGAATGGAGATATGGTGAACCAACTTCTCAGCGAAAAACAAATGTTCGATGATTTTATGCATACTACTATTGACCTTTTTGGGGGAAGCATTCCGTTTTATTACTCCAGAGGAAACCATGAAACCCGAGGTCCTTTTGCTTTCTCTTATCCCGAATTTTTTCCTACGAGTAATGGTCAACTCTACTATACATTTAGATATGGTGATGCCTTCTTTATCGTATTGGATTCGGGTGAAGACAAGCCGGATTCGGATATCGAATACAGCGGATTGGCAGATATGGACAATTACCGTACAGAACAAGCCGAATGGTTGAAAGGTGTAGTCAGAAGCAAAGAATTCAACGAATCGACCTATAGAATAGTCATCAGCCACATGCCTCCGTTCGGAGATTGGCATGGATCGTTAGATTTGGCTAAAAAGTTTTTGCCTATATTGAATAATGCAAAAATAGATATTATGTTATGCGGCCATTTACACAGACATGTTTTCCGAAAGGCTGACAAAGAATGTCATTTTCCTATATTGGTGAATTCCAATCGGAATGTAGTGAAAGCAACAATTTGTAAAAAAGAGGCCGCTCTTTTAGTAGTAGACCGACAGGGAAAGACGATAGAAAGCATAACGATTAATCCTAAATGATTTTTTCAATACTCTATTCAAGAGAGATACGTTACAGAAATGAACGAAGATATCTCTGATATCGAACAGGGTACAGCCCGGCTATGTATTCAAGCAAATGTCGGGACGTGGGAAGATACGGCATATGCGGCATGGAGAGTAGCGAAAGTACCTAGCGACTTTCCTATAGGCTCTTGGGTTAAATATTCAGGGAACCCCATAATCAACAGGCAGAAAGTCGGACAAAACGAGCCGGGACATGGCGATTTGTTCCAAGATAAAAATGGGAACTTTAAATATGTCTTCCACATTCATGCGTCAAGCAATGCGGTTCAACCGCGAAAAACGGCTATTGAGGATGTCGATTTTGTAAAATCGGATGCCGGTCCCGATATCGTAATAATAAAAAAAGAATCTTTCAAACAATTGCGTGTAACGATTCCATAAAAAGTAACGGACAAATTGAGTAAATCTGTAACGGGGGCATCGGCGGCATTGGCATTAGCTGTTTTCAGCACGTTAATTACTTCAGTAACCGATGTGGCCTCCGGTGAAGAAAACAACAAGCTTACCTCCGGTAGCGGCGTCAACTATTTAAGCAAACGATCTATTTCAATGAAACCAAATATTCTGATCTATATTTTTATTTTGTTTATTACAGATGCAACATTAGTTGCCCAAGTCACGCCTTTGCCGGGAGAGGAGGGTACAAAACCTGCCATTATATATGACTATTTTCCTAGCAGGATGCATGCCTTTATCTGGCGTAACTGGACGGTTGTATCGAAAGATAAGCTAGCTGAGGTTTTAGGTACCAATACAAAAAACGTGGATCAGGTCGCGCGCTCGATGGGATTACCCAAGCAAGGAAAGATACTTCAAGAATGGGCCAGTTCCCGTGGCTATATAACCGTTTTGCGCCGCAACTGGCATTTATTGCCTTATGAACAAATCTTGCATCTTCTCAGTTTATCGCGTGAAGAGCTTGCTTTTAAGTTGATAGAAGATGATTTTCTTTTCACCAAACTTGGTAGCATAAAACCTCATTGCGAACCGCTTAGATATACAAAGCCCACAAAAGAAATGGAGGTTAAAGCCGCAAAAATAGCCCTGTACACTAAAGGTATGGATGCCTTTAATAAAGAAATACCAAGATTCGCCTTTATAAACGACTTTCAAGAGCCTGAAAGCACTATTGTTCCCTCTCAGGATGAAAGCAATTTTGATTTACGGCTTATCTATTCCTATTTTGCAGACTTTGGCGATCCTTTACTCGATCCGGACTTAAAATCGTATCCGGAGGGGATGTTGCAGAAATTATCGCAGGAAGGGGTCAACGGTATTTGGTTGCATTCCGTATTGCGAATGTTGGTACTTGAATCGGACGGCTTTCCGGGAGATGAAAAGGCGCTTCAACGCATAGAAGGTTTGAACCGATTGGTTAAACGGGCTGCGAAATACGGCATAAAAATCTATCTGTATGTAAACGAACCGCGCTCAATGCATCACGATTTCTTCTCCTCCAATCCCGACCGGAATGAATGGGGCGGTGTACGTGAGGGTGATTTGCAAGCGTTTTGTACATCGAACCCGGAAGTGCTTAAATGGTTGTCGTCATCATTAGAGCAGGTCTTTAAACAGGTGGTCGGTTTAGGCGGCGTGTTCACCATTACGGCTTCCGAAAACTTAACAAGTTGCGCATCGCACGGGAATCACTCTCAGTGCAGCAGATGCGGAAAACGTTCTTTCGGTGATATTATAACTGAAATAAACACCGCTATTTACGAGGGCGTAACAAGAGGAGATCCTGATGCTAAAGTATTAGTTTGGGATTGGGGCTGGATAGATGCTGAAGCTGAGCATATAATCAACAACCTGCCAAAAAATTGTTGGCTGATGTCTGTAAGCGAATGGTCAATGCCTATTGAAAGGGGAGGGATTGAGTCGCATGTTGGAGAATATTCCATTTCGTCCGTCGGACCCGGTCCTCGCGCGATACGTCATTGGAGGATGGCAAAAAATGCGGGTTTAAAGACCGTTGCTAAGGTACAAGTTAATTCTACATGGGAAATTGCCGCAGTGCCGGCAATACCGGCGCTTGATTTGATAGCGTCTCACGCCGAGAATTTGTCCAATCAGGATATTAACGGAGTAATGCTCAGTTGGAGTTTAGGTGGTTATCCTTCCGAAAATCTGAAATTATTCCAATCCCTGAAACAAGGTGAAAAGGAGGAGGCTTTGAAAAAGTTGGCTGAAGAGACCTATGGAAAAGAAATTGCCGGTGATGTACGAAAATCCTGGCAATTGTGCTCGGAGAGTTTTAAAGAGTATCCTTATCATATAGGAACCTTATATAAAGGACCGCAACAAACAGGTCCGGCTAATCCTTTCTTTATAAAACCTTCCGGATACAGCGCTACAATGGTAGGGATTCCTTACGATGATGTAAATGCCTGGCGATCGATATATCCCGTTCAGGTATGGGTCTCGCAATTGGATAAATGTTCCCGTGGCTTTTTTGATGGAGTGGCTGTGTTAAAAAATATCGAAAAGAAACCCAAGGGAGCGTTCCTCGAGAATCTGGAATCTTTACAAACCAGAATGGAGGTTGTGGAAATCCATTTGCGATCAGCAGCCGAGCAAGCTCGTTTTACCGATGCCAGGAATCGCTTTCTCGCATCAAATACAATGGACGAGGAAAAGAAATTATGCATAGCTGAAATGCGAAAGGCGGCTTATCAGGAATTGGAATTAATCCAATCATTACTGCCTTTAGTGAAAAAGGATCCGACGATTGGATTTGAATCATCCAATCATTATTTTTATCTTCCGATAGATTTGCTCGAAGCACATATAAGTGTACAGTATACGGTTGAGTGGCTTAATACATTATAGATTAACTCTTGATGCAAATTTTTAATAGCATTTCTTCCGAGAGTGCCTTCTTTAAGAGAGAATTTTGCAAACCAGATTAAAGTATTTGCGTTTTATAAAACAATACCGGATAGCTTATTGTTGTATAAGGCAAATAAAAAATATTCATCGGTAATTTCAATGTAATGTCAATTATATAACCTAATATCAATAGATGAGACATTTGATTTACCCACACTATTATGCAAAAATTCGCTTTAATCGCCATATTGTTAGGCATTACTATCTTTTCTCACGCCCAAAAAGGCAGTATCCGCGGGCGGGTATTCAATGAAAAAAATAACGAACCGCTCGAACTTGCCACCATCCAAATTCAGGAAACCACTACCGGCACAACCTCCGACTCGCTCGGGAACTTCACCTTTACCGGCGTAGAAGCGGGATTTGTACGCCTCGTCGTGAGCTACGTAGGTTTCCGCACGACCCTATCACCGGAGATTCAGGTGCAGGGAAACCAAACGGCTTTTATCGATATCGCGGTACCCGAATCTTCCGTTCTGATTAATGCCGTGGTGGTAACCCCGAAAGTCGATTTGAAACGCATCGAAAGTCCCCTCTCCCTCTTGACCGTGGGTGTGAAAGATATCGAAAAGGCGGCGGGCGCCAACCGCGACGTATCGAAAATCATCCAGACCCTGCCCGGAGTGGCGGCTACTGATCCCAACCGCAACGACCTCATCGTGCGCGGCGGAGGGCCGTCGGAAAATGTATTCTATTTGGATGGTATCGAACTGCCCGTTATCAACCACTTCGCCACGCAAGGGTCCTCGGGCGGCGCGGTGGGCGTGGTCAATCCCGACTTTGTACGGCAAATCGATTTCTATACCGGCACCTTCCCCGCCAACCGTCCCAATGCCCTAAGCTCGGTGATGGAAATCCGGCAGAAAGACGGCAGCCAAGACCGCATTCACACGAAGTTGTCCGTCGGCGCTTCGGACGCTGCTCTCACCATAGACGGCCCCATAGGCAAAAGATCGACGTTCATCGTCTCGGCACGCCAATCGTATCTCCAATTACTGTTTAAACTGATCGGACTGCCTTTTCTTCCCACCTACAACGACTTCCAATTGAAATATAAATACCGTATCGACCCGAAAAACGAGCTATCCTTTATCGGCATCGGCGCCATAGACAACATGACGCTGAACACGGCTTTACAAGACAAGGGCACGGAGGCGCAACGATATGTATTGGGATATCTACCCGTTTACCGGCAATGGAACTATGCGGTGGGAGCGGTATACAAGCATTTCGCGGAAAACTATCACGACACATGGGTATTGAGCAGGAACATGCTTCGAAACAACAATTTCAAATATCCCGACAACGACGATACGCAACCCCGCCTGTCCGATTACACCTCGGATGAGGCCGAAAACAAACTCCGTTTCGAACGGACATATTCGGGATTGCCCTTCAGGCTATTGGCCGGGGCGGGACTCCAATACGCGCATTATACCAATCAAACGTACCGGAAACGCTTCATCGACGGCAATGCTTCCGAACTCCGTTACGCTTCGGATTTGGATTTATTCGGCTATCAAATTTTTGCACAGGCTTCCGATACTTATTTTGATGAAAAACTCTCCCTCTCGATAGGGGTCAGCTCGATCGGCTACAACTTCAACCGCAATATGCAGAACCCTATCGGACAGTTGTCTCCACGAATATCGGCATCGTATAAACTCGACAATCGATGGACTGTTAACGCCAATATCGGCCGATACGCCATGCGGCCCGCTTATACGACTTTGGGATACAAAAACGGTGACGGCGAATATGTCAACCGGAACGAAATGTTGAAGCACATCCTTTCCGATCAAGCAATCGCCGGAATGGAATATCTTCCCTCCGGAAAGATGCGTTTCTCCTTAGAGAGTTTCTACAAACACTACCGCCACTATCCCCTATCGGTATCGGAAGGAGTAAGTATCGCCAGCAAAGGAACCGATTACGGACAGATCGGCGACGAAGAGATTGTCTCCACGGGAAAAGGTCGCGCATACGGGGTGGAGTTTTCCGGCAAGCTCATCGATTGGAACCGCCTCAACACGACCGTCACGTACACTTTTTTTCGCAGCGAGTTCACCGATAAAAACGGCACGTACCGCCCTTCCGGTTGGGATACCCGCCACATGGTGAATGTGATAAGCAGTTATCGCCTTCCTAAGAACTGGCATTTGGCCATGCGATGGCGTATGGTGGGCGGGGCGCCTTACTCCCCTATCGACAGCGATCTCTCGACAAACAAGGAAGCATGGGCTATCACCCGGCAAGTATATATCGATTACAACAAGTTCAACTCGCTGCGACTGCGAAGCTCCCATCAGCTCGACGTGCGCATCGATAAGGAATTTTATTTCGATAAATGGGTGTTGAATGTATATACCGACATCCAGAATGTATATAACTTCCAATCGCAAAACCCTCCGATTTACACCAATAAAGATGCAAACGGAGAGGTGATGGACGATCCCGCCGACCCGGAACAAAAGCAACTGCTGCGCCAAATCGAGTCGTATAGCGGTACAATCCTGCCGACCATCGGAATTATCGTAAAGATATAAAATAAACCGGGGGCGTCACTTCAAAGAGCGACACCCCCGGTTACAATTAATTACAATCCTTATTATCGAGCGCTATTCAACGCTTTATCAATAGCCTCTGCAAATACCGGAAGATCATCCGGCACGCGGGAGGTAATCAAGTTTTTATCCGTCACCAAGGCCTGATCGAGGTACTTGGCTCCGGCCGCTTCCAGTTCACCTTGAATGGAATTAACGCCGGTCGTTGTCACACCTTTCAGCACACCCGCCGCGGCAAGCACTTGGGGACCATGGCAAATGGCCGCTACCAGTTTACCCGTATTGAAAAAGTTTTTTGCAAATTCCACCGATGCCGGATCCTCTTTTAACTTGGCGGGAGCTTTGCCGCCCGGAATGATCAGGGCGTCGAAATCATCGGGAGTTACATCGCTAACGGCTTTATCAATCACGATTTCGAAATCGCTGTTATACGCTTTTACCCTCCCGGTATCAGGACCTATTACGGTAATATTTACGCCTCTATTTGCCAGATAACCTATCGGCATATAAGCCTCGGCATCCTGAAACCCTTCCGTTACCAATACGGCAACATGACGTTCCGTTGAAGTTGAAGACTCGAACATGCTGTCCACCACTGCACTTTCCCTCTGCGTTGCGCCGGTAAGTCCTGACGCTAATAATACAATACCTAACATAAGCAACATCTTTTTTAACTATTTTCTTTTATATATGAACACTAATCAGTTAATAAACAAATTGTTTCTGCTTATTGTTCAACTTTGTCCGTTTATTGTCATCTATAGATGTTTCCGATAAAAAATCTGTATATTTGTACTCATAAAATATACAATTATGGATATTCAGAGTAGAAAACTAAATTTTATTCAAGAGTTTTTGCAGGTACAGAATGAAGAACTGATGTCCCGCCTCGAAAAGGTACTGTATGACTATCGAAGCCATCCCGAACCTTTGACTGTTGAAGAATTTAATAAACGAATCGAACAATCGCTTGAAGATTCCGAAAATGACAGGGTCATTGAGGCCGGACAATTACTTTCCGAAATAAATCAATGGAAATAAAAATCTTTTGGACTGTGTTTGCAAAAAAAAGAATTAAAGAACATCTTTGATTATTATAAAGCTAACGCAAGTATTACCGTTGCGGAAAATCTTGTTAAGAGAATTGTAGAAACGACTCTCACTTTAGGTGACTATGCTGAAATCGGACAAAGGGAGGAGTTACTTTTAGATCGAAAAGAAAACTTCCGATGCTTAGTGTATAAAAAATATAAAATCATCTATTGGTTCAATAAGAATAAAAATCGAATAGAAATTAGCGATATATTCGACACAAGGCAAAATCCGATTAAAATAAGAAGATATAAAACTTGAATATCAGCTTATCCTGCCCCAATCATAACGATTTCCGCTCAACCGGCTCAATTCCTGTTTAAGCACCAAATGATCGGGATGTTCAAGAGCCGGGTCTTTATCGATGACCTCCTCCGCAATTTCACGCGCACGGAAAAGGATGTCGGTATCCCGTACCAAATCGGCCAGTTTAAGGGAAAAAGGAATACCGCTTTGCTGCGTTCCTTCCAAATCGCCGGGACCACGGAGTTTCAAATCGGCTTCGGCAATCACAAATCCGTCGTTGCTTTCGGTCATGATCTCCATCCGTTTACGGGTATTGGCCGAAAGCTCGTAGGGTGTGATGAGGATGCAATAAGATTGGTCGGCGCCGCGCCCTACCCTGCCTCGCAACTGATGCAATTGCGACAGCCCGAAACGCTGCGCGCTTTCGATCACCATTACCGAAGCATTCGGAACGTTCACCCCCACTTCGATAACGGTCGTCGACACCATTATCTGCGCTTTGTTGGTAATAAACTGTTGCATGACATCCTCTTTCTCTGTCGGCTTCATCCGCCCGTGCATCTTACACACGGTAAACTCGGGAAAAGCCTCCCGAATATGCTTGAACCCGTCTTCCAGATTCTTCAAATCCATCTTTTCGCTTTCTTCAATCAGCGGATAGACGATATACGCCTGCCGCCCGGCACGAATCTGTTCCCGGATAAACTGAAAAAGCGCCCCGCGCTTTTTATCGAAACGATGAACGGTCTGCACGGGCTTCCGTCCCGGGGGAAGTTCATCGATGACGGAAACGTCGAGATCGCCGTACACCGTCATGGCCAAGGTCCGAGGGATAGGGGTAGCCGTCATTACCAGCACATGCGGGGGACGGTCGTTTTTCGACCAAAGCGATGCCCGCTGGGCCACGCCGAAACGGTGCTGCTCGTCGATCACCACAAATCCGAGATTCTGAAACTGCACGACATCCTCAATCAGCGCATGGGTACCGATGAGTATCGGCAGTTCGCCCGACTGCAACGCCTGATGAATCTTTTCGCGTTCTTTCTTCCGCGTGGAGCCGGTAAGCAATGCAACGGGAAGGCCGAGGCCGTCGAGCATCGAGCGAAACGTTTCGTAATGCTGCGATGCAAGGATTTCGGTAGGCGCCATCAAGCACGCCTGAAACCCGTTATCAATAGCGATGAGCATACACATGAGCGCCACGAGTGTTTTGCCGCTTCCTACGTCGCCCTGCAATAGCCGGTTCATCTGCTTGCCCGACGCCGTATCGCGACGGATTTCACGAATAACCCTTTTTTGCGCATTCGTCAGTTCGAAAGGCAGTTTGGTGGCATAAAAAGCATTCAGATATTTCCCTACTTTTTCGAAAACGAAGCCCTTGAGTTTGGCTTTCCGGTCGGAAGCATAACGGACAATATTCAATTGAATATAAAACAGTTCTTCGAACTTCAACCGGAATTCGGCATCCCGTAACAAAGGAGGGGACTTGGGAAAATGAATATTTTCGAGCGCATCATGGAAAGGCATCAGATGGGCGGCAGCGATCACATCGGGCGGGAGCGACTCGGGAACGCGTTCGCGGATCATACCGAAAGCATTATGAATAAGCTTTTGCACCGCTTTGGAATTAAGATAATTCCGCTTCATGTTTTCGGTGGTATTATAAAAGGCGAAAAGGCCTTCGGGGCGATCACCTTCGCTTTCATACGGGTCGATATCGGGATGCGCGATATTCCACCGGTTATTGAATAAGGAGGGCTTTCCGAAAACGATGTATTCCTGATTGAGCTTTAGCGAGTTCTCAATAAATTTAATTCCCTGAAACCATATCAAGTCTATGAAACCCGTGCCATCGGTGAAATGAGCCACCAAACGTCGTTTGCGTCCCTCTCCGAAAGTTTCGAAAGCGGTGATGCGGCCTTTGAGTTGAATGTACACCATCGAATTATCTATTTCGTGGATATAATACATTCTCGTCCTGTCCACATACCGGTAAGGGTAGTAGCGCAACAGGTCGCCCAACGTAAAAACCTCGATCTCTTTATTGAGAATCGACGCACGCTTGGGGCCTACACCCGGAACAAACTTTATGTCGGTTTGCAGAATATTCAAATCATAATCTTATTGTTACACAGAGAAACACAGAGTCTGCACAGAGGGCACAGAGTTTATAAGATATATCGTCTTATGCCATTTTTCAAAAGAGTTGTATTGAAGTTAATCAATAATCCGATATGCTTTTTTGCAAAACGCATATAAGTAAGAATTTGCGCTTTCCAACATTCCGGGGCCTAATACTCTATGAACATTCATAGCATCGGCTATTATCTGCCCTGTAATCCTATTATAATCCATAATTAGATATAATTTCTCTCCGTGCCCTCTGTGTTATCTTAACCTACCATGCAAATAACGGAAAATCCTTCATCGTGGCATTTACTTTATCACGCACCGAAGCGATGGTTTTTTCGTTATCCGCATCGGAAAGCACCGTATCGATCAGTTCGACAATCAACTCCATCACGTCTTCTTTTGCGCCGCGGGTAGTAATGGCCGGCGTACCGAAGCGCAATCCGGACGTTTGGAAGGGACTACGGCTGTCGAATGGAACCATATTTTTGTTCGTGGTAATATCCGCCTGTACCAATGCTTTTTCAGCAACCTTCCCGGTCAGATCGGGGAACTTCGTGCGGAGGTCTACCAAAATACAGTGATTGTCTGTTCCGCCCGATACCACCTTGTAGCCTTTATCGATAAAAGCATTCGCCATCACGGCGGCATTCTTTTTCACCTGCGTCTGATAGGTTTTGAATTCGGGCTGCAATGCTTCGTAAAACGACACGGCTTTGGCCGCAATGACATGCTCTAGCGGACCGCCCTGTACTCCGGGAAAAACGCACGAATTAAGAATCGCCGACATTTTCTTCACTTCCCCTTTCGGAGTCTTTAAGCCCCAAGGATTGTCAAAGTCTTTTCCAAGAAGAATGATTCCTCCCCGCGGACCACGCAACGTTTTATGCGTCGTAGAAGTGACAATATGCGCATATTTCAACGGATTTTCGAGTAAGCCGGCAGCGATCAATCCCGCAGGATGCGCCATATCGACCATGAAGATAGCCCCTATTTCGTCAGCCACTTTACGAATGCGGGCATAATCCCATTCGCGTGAATAAGCCGACGCTCCGGCAATGATGAGTTTCGGCCGCTCGGCACGCGCCACCGTTTCGAGTTGGTCGTAGTCAACGCGCTGGTCTTCTTCGCGGACATTATATTCAAGAGGTTGATAAACCAATCCGGAGAAGTTCACAGGCGAACCATGCGATAAATGCCCTCCGTGTGAAAGATTCAATCCCATAAACTTATCTCCGGGATTCAAGCAAGCGAGGAATACCGCCATATTGGCCTGAGCGCCCGAATGCGGCTGTACATTCGCCCACTGGGCATGAAACAGTTCTTTCAACCGGTCGATGGCAAGCTGTTCGCTTAAATCGACCACTTCGCATCCCCCATAATACCGCTTGCCGGGATACCCTTCGGCGTATTTATTGGTCAATACCGATCCCATCGCTTGCAACACTTCTTCACTGACGAAGTTCTCGGAAGCAATCAGTTCAATGCCTTTTACCTGACGTTGACGTTCTTTCTCTATGATCTCAAAGATCCGTGCATCTCTTTTCATCTGTTTTATTTTTAGAAATTTAATATGATTATCCGCAAAGCGTCCAATTTCTTTTTTAACCCCTCCCCGCTTCGCGGTACTCCCCTTATCGTAAGGGGAGAGTAGAGAAGTTGCACTCCGCAACTGTCCCCTTAGCATAAGGGGACGAGCGAGAAACGAGCGGAGGGGTTACCTTTATTTAATTTAATCACAAAAATACGTCAAATAGATCATATAACCGAAAAAATGATTTACTCATTTATCAATTTCATTCGATATCCCCCCGATCATCTCTTTGAAAGGGACAGAAAAACACGGCGGGCGGCTTTTCTTTTAGCGGGAAAAGTCCTGCAAATAAAAATAAAGTTGTACTTTTGCCGTAGCTCTTTAATCTTTATGATATATGAAAGGAATTGTATTGGCGGGAGGCTCGGGAACGCGATTGTATCCCATAACAAAAGGCGTTTCAAAACAATTACTCCCGATTTTCGACAAACCGATGGTGTACTATCCTATTTCCACCCTCATGTTGGCGGGAATAAGAGATATCCTCATCATTTCCACTCCGGTCGACTTACCGGGCTTTAAACGCCTGTTAGGCGACGGCTCGGATTATGGCGTCCGTTTCGAATATGCCGAACAGCCCAGTCCCGACGGATTGGCACAGGCGTTCCTTATCGGCGAACCGTTTGTTGGAAACGACACGGCATGCCTGGTATTGGGTGATAATATTTTTTACGGACAGGGATTCAGTGCGATGCTAAAGGAAGCGTCGACCAATGCCGAAAACGGCCATGCAACTATTTTCGGATATTATGTCAACGACCCGGAACGTTACGGAGTCGTGGAATTTAATGAAACAGGAAAGGCTCTTTCGCTGGAAGAAAAACCCGCTCATCCCAAATCGAACTATGCCGTTATCGGCCTTTATTTTTATCCGAATAAAGTGCTCGACGTGGCCAAGCAAATCAAGCCGTCGGCACGGGGAGAGCTTGAAATTACAAGCGTAAATCAACAATTCCTTCGGGAAGATTCCCTGAAAGTGCAATTACTGGGCAGGGGGTTTGCCTGGCTCGATACGGGCACGCATGAGTCTTTGTCGGAAGCTTCGACATTCGTAGAGGTCATCGAGAAACGACAAGGGCTTAAGGTTGCCTGTCTCGAAGAAATCGCCTACCGTAACGGATGGATTACCGAAGATGACTTACGGCGAATCGCCGGGCCGATGAATAAAAACCGGTACGGACAATATTTGATGAAACTTTTAAGAGATTAGAAGATGACAATTATTCCAACAACAATCCCTTCGGTCGTTATTATCGAACCGAAAGTATTCGGAGACGAAAGGGGCTATTTTTTTGAATCGTTTTCGGAAAAGATATTTCGGGAAAAGGTGTGCTACACGCATTTTGTGCAAGACAACGAATCGAAATCGAGTTACGGGGTACTGCGCGGATTGCATTTCCAAAAGCCGCCGTTCGCCCAAGCCAAACTGGTGCGGGTTATCAAAGGCGCCGTTTTGGATGTGGCGGTCGACATCCGGAAGGGATCGCCGACGTTCGGACAGCATGTAGCGGTTGAACTGACCGCCGAAAACAAACGGCAGTTGTTTCTTCCGCGCGGATTCGCCCACGGCTTTGTGGTATTGAGTCCTGAGACCCTCTTTCAATATAAATGCGATGAATATTATCATCCGGAAAGCGAAGGCGGTATCCGTTGGGATGACCCCTCTTTGAAAATCGATTGGAAGATCGCGGAAAAGGATATCTTGTTGTCGGAGAAAGACAAGAAGAATCCATTCCTCCAAGAGTTTTTGCAATCGGGGAAATAATATTAAAAAACAATATGATTATCCGCAAAGCAACCTGAAAATAACCCCAGATTGCGGAGTACGATCTATCTACTCTCCCCTTACGATAAGGGGAGTACCGCGAAGCGGGGAGGGGTTAAAAAAGTAGCGGATACTTTATATAGATAATCATTTAATATAACAATAAAGAAAATGACGAACTTACAACGACACATTCTTATAACAGGCGGCGCCGGTTTTATCGGCTCGCATGTCGTGCGTTTATTTGTCAACGCTTATCCGCACGACAAGATTATCAATCTGGATGCACTGACGTATGCCGGGAACCTCGAAAACCTGAAAGATATCGAAGACAAACCGAACTATACTTTTATTAAAGGTGACATTTGCGATTATGAAGGATTACTCCGCATTTTTAAGGAACATTCTATCGATGGCGTGATTCATTTGGCGGCCGAGAGCCATGTAGACCGTTCCATTACAGATCCGTTTTCTTTCGCCCGCACCAATGTGCTCGGCACCCTCAACTTGCTCGAAGCTGCGCGGCAGACCTGGCAGCCCGATTTCACGGGGAAACGGTTCTATCATATCTCCACCGACGAGGTTTACGGGGCGCTGTCGTTTGACGATGCTGCATTTTGCGAAACCAACCGCTACGATCCGCATTCGCCCTACTCGGCTTCGAAAGCATCTTCCGACCATTTTGTAAGGGCCTATCACGACACGTACGGGCTACCGGTTATTCTTTCGAACTGCTCCAACAATTACGGGCCTTATCAGTTCCCGGAAAAACTGATTCCTTTATTTATCAACAACATCCGTCACAATAAAGCATTACCGGTTTATGGAAAAGGGGAAAATGTGCGGGACTGGCTGTATGTAGAAGATCATGCGCGGGCCATCGACCTGCTGTTTCATAAGGGAAAAAGCGGGGAGACTTATAATATAGGGGGTAAAAACGAATGGAAGAACATCGATCTCATTAAGGCGCTGATTCGAACCGTAGACCGCTTGTTGAAGCGCCCCGAAGGCAGTTCGGACAAACTGATTACCTATGTCACCGACCGTGCGGGTCACGACCTGCGCTATGCTATCGACTCCTCCAAGATTACTCACGAACTGGGATGGCATCCTTCCGTCGCTTTCGAAGAAGGAATTGAAAATACCGTCCGCTGGTATCTCGAGAATCAGGAATGGCTCGATCGTATCACGGGAGGAGAGTATCAAAAGTACTATGAGAAAATGTATGGATAAATGCGTGTTTTATATATCAACAATCAAAAAAACTAAATGAAATGAACAAAGCAACATTTTTTGTACTGCTGACGGCAGCAGTTATTTTTACAACAAACGTAAAGGCTCAGGAAACGAATTATCTTCGCTTGTCGGTTGAGCCGGGAATGGTCTTAAACACCAAAAAAGACGGGAAATTCGCCCTTGGAGGAAGCATCGGTTGGCTGACTCAAGACAACTTCATGGCTCAGAACGAGAACAATTACCTGAGTGTAACCCTGAAAGCGGTAAACAATCCGTACGGAGACGGAAAAATTTTATCGAGTATCCTCAACGATAAGGATGATGCCTTCAATTACGGCGCCCTGCTCATCGGATACCGGTTTACGCAACAAGGGATCGAAAACGGATTCTATGTGGAGCCTCGCATCGGCGGAGCTTTAGGCGCCAGCTACGGAGCATTTGTTTTCTCGCCGGCAGCAGGATATGCATATGATCATTTCGACTTCTCTCTTTTCCTTGACGCCGGATTCGGAAGCAAAAACAACGCTATCGGAGAAAAGAACTTCTTTAATCTGGGACTCAGCATTGGATATAATATCGGCCTTTAATTCTCTTCTACTAAAAGAGAACCGATTTTTCCATGTCATAAAGAAAAATAGCTTCAAAAGGATATTAATAATACAAGCTTTTGAGGCTATATTAAGCGAGTTGACCGAGAGTGATATAGAGTATCTGCAAGATAAACTGACAATCCAACTGCATAAGCTCACAGATGACGGGACAAGATACTCGTTGGATGAAGTAAAAAAGCAATTATCGTAATGTGTTGAGCCGGCGATTTCGGTTATTACGGGATACGATTTGGCAAACATAAGGCGGGTGTATACGAAAAGCGCCGTAAAACTCAATATTTTACGGCGCTTTATTATTTCTATAAAGCAGAGTTCCCGAATACACTAAAATGGAACTCTGAGAACATCCCCAGTGACCTCGGAGGGGCTCGAACCCTCGACCCATTGATTAAGAGTCAATTGCATTTAAGACCTTAAAACTCTTATCAAATGATTGATATATTGCGCTTTATATATTGCTACTTTTATTAATCGTTATTCTCGGTTTACCTATTGGTTTACCAGTTTACATTAAACGAGATTCTGTTAATAATTTATTTCCACAAAGGTATAGAAATAGTTTGTAATGAGAAAATAAGCTACTACCTTTTATTAGCAAGAGATTTGACTATGGATTATTGAAAGTTCCTTAAAATATCTCCAAATGAGTAGTTGAAGTTATTTAAGTAGAACGTCCATTCCCCGATTTTCTGCTATTGTTTTATAGTGATTATTCCCTATTATGTATGCTTATGATGCTTTAAACAGGGGTATTTAAGAAAGTTGTTGTAAATAGATTTTATCTTTATGAATTTTTGTACCTTTGTAATTATTAAAGAGTTATATTCTATTTCGATGAAATTGAGTTAATTTCTTTTCTGTAAATGATTTGATACTTTTAAAGCTCTTTTGTTGATTTAATACCAGGGCGCAAATATCAATTAAAGACATATTCTCACCTTGCGATGTGATGCTTACTTTAAAAAAAATATTTTGCAAATGTGTCCACAAAATAGTTATTTTTTGATCCTTATTAGTAGAGAGGGAAATTAATTTTTTTTGTATATACATTTAATCCGATGAATAATAGAGAGGGTAAAATATATAAAATGAAAGTAACTTAATACAGATAAATATTGAAAATTAAAAATAATAATGCTATGGACAATTTAATAACATATCAGGAATTAAGAGTGAAAGCAATTAAAGACGGAGTACACTACTCCCCAGTTGTAGGACAGGTATTATCACTTTATTAAGTGCGTTAAGATAAATATCTTCATACAAATTTATACTTATTATTTGGTTTATAATACTTTTCTTTCATTTTATTCGCTGTTTTTTCTTTAGCTCATGGAGCGAAGGCGTAGCCGAAGCGGAATGAGCTAAAAAAAGGCTCTCCCTATCAGGCCGTTTTCAGCCGTCCCGTTCCACATTGGAAGACTTCTATCGGCGGTCGGTAGCCAAGGCTCTGATGGAGCCTGTCGTGATTATAGAACCGGAAGTACCCGTTCAATCCCTTCCACAAACTGTTTCCATCGTCATACGCATGCAAATAGATGTGTTCGTACTTCACACTGCGCCATAAACGTTCAATAAAGATATTATCGATGGCACGACCTCTACCGTCCATACTGATGCGAATCTCATGCCTTTTCAGGCAATCGGTGTAAATATCCGAAGTGAACTGACTGCCTTGGTCAGAATTGATTATTTCCGGTGTTCCATGTACCGAGATAGCCTCTTCGATACAATCCACACACCATTCCGCGCTCATCGTGTTACTCAGGCTCCAGCCCACCACATAACGTGAGTAAACATCGATAATGGCAAACAAATACATAAACCCTTTCGACATGGGAATATAGGTGATGTCAATGGCCCAAACCTGATTCGGCCTGTCAATCTTCAGCCCTTTCAACAAATAGGGGTATTTGTGCCCATCCTTTCCCGGGATAGTGGTCCTTGTGCCCGGATAAAGGGTCTGCCAACCCACCATGCGCATTAACCGTCTGAGCCGTTTACGGTTGATTCTATACCCTAACAGGGTGAGTAAGGGTAGAAGTCGCTCAACACCATAAAATGGAGTGGAAAGATATTGTTCGTCCAACCAACGCATAATCCCCAAATTCTCCTCACTTTCAGGAGAAGGGGTGTAGTACAACCCGCTACGGTGAATCGAAAGCAGCTTGCATTGACGCACTATACTCATCTCCGGAGATTGACGTTCGACCAATTCGCGGCGTACTTCCGGAGGCATCATCGCAGCTTTTTTTTTAACCAGTCATTGTCAACCTTCAATTCCCCTATCTGACGATAAAGTTCTGCTATCAGACGGTCTTTTTCTGATAATTCATCATGCCCGACACTCTTTTCAAAGACCTTGCTTCCTTCTTCCTTGAAAGAACGTTTCCACTGGCTTACCTGATTGGGATGCAAATCATATTTTTTACACAAACTTTCAATGGTTTCTCGTTCTTGCAATGCTTCCAACGCTACTTTGGCTTTAAATTCAGCACTGAATTTTCTCCGACTTCCTTTATTCATAATTCTTTGTCTTTTACGCACAAAGATACTACTTAACTTCTTGTCCTAATTTTGGGGAGTATTATAGATAAGCGTATTTATATCGGTTTTTGTTAATGCTCTTTTAGCTGTTTGTTGGTGTAGTTTAGACACTTTGTAATTACGAAAGGGATATGATTGAGGGTTGACACACTTTTGCTCTATTGCTGTATTATAAACGGCTCTCAATGTACGGAATAATATACCGATTGAATTGTCTGCAAGATTCTTATTTCTCAACCAGTTTTCATACCGTTTTAACCAAACAATATCAATATCAGAGAAGTATATATTTAAATGTGTATTGAAATTGCTCAAGGACTTATAGGCGTATTTATATAACAATGCGGAATTTAGCTTTTGAGATGTTTGCAAGAGTTTTATTTGTTCCTGGAATACCGTGGCAACCGTTTTTAATGTGAAAGGATTTTCAACTTTATTTATAAGAGAATCAGAGGTATATTCTTTTTGTGTTACATTTAATTCGAGAATAGTTTGATTGAATGCTTTTAGTTTCTCGATTATCAGGTTTTCAATTTGTTCTTTATCAGGACAATTCCGTTTTGGTTTGTTCTTATCAAAGTCCCAATGTGTAGGATTTATGGAAATACCGATACTTTTGTATGTTCTTTTCCCGCTTTTAGAGACTCGAATCATCAACGGACTTTCACCGTTAGATAATACTTTTGATTTGTAACATAGTACGTTAACTGTTGCATTCATACCGTTTTTGGTTTACCTCTCGGTTTACATTTAACCTTAAAACCAGTAGAAAAATGAGAAAAACGGTTGAACAAGATAAAATAAAAAAAGCACCTAAATATCTATATTTAAGCGCTTTTAAGTGGTGACCTCGGAGGGGCTCGAACCCTCGACCCATTGATTAAGAGTCAATTGCTCTACCAACTGAGCTACGAAGTCTTATTTTGGGAGCACAAAGGTACAAATTATTTTTACTTGAAAAGAATCTCTCGCAAAGAAATTTATCGAAAAGCCGCAAAAAGGAGCAATCTTTTTGAACAGATTGCTCCTTTTATAAATTTCATTTCTGAGTAATTAGAGATCGGATAATCCGGCACCGGCTTTAAATTTAGTCGTTTTCTTAGCAGGAATATCGATCGGCTTTTTCGTGCGAGGATTAATTCCTTTTCTTGCACTTCTTTCGGAAACGGCAAATGTTCCGAAACCTACCAATACTACTTTACCACCAGCTTTTACTTCTTCAGTGATTGCTTCAAGGGTAGCGTCCAATGCTTTTTTAGCATCAACTTTACTGAGACCGGACTTTTCGGCAACAGCATTAATTAGTTCTGTTTTATTCATAAAAAACGTAAATATAAAAATTAAACATACATTAAGTCAAGGCATGAGCCTTTTTCCGCACCAAATATAAAGCATAAATTAGTAATAATCAAGAAATAGTTAAAAAAGTATTTGATTTCATTAAAAAAACCCCAATTATTGCCTCAAAAACCCCTATTCAATGGAAATAATACGTATTTTTGTGGCTCATCAGGAACAAAAAATAAAATGAATAATTATAAAAACAGTTTTGCAGGAATCGTACCTCCTGTAACAATGAATCTGATTATTATTAATGTGCTGATATGGTTGGCGCAGGTTGTTTTGTTACGGAGCGGGACAGATTTGACAAAAACATTCGGACTGTATTATGTCGGATCGGAAGGGTTTCGCATCTATCAACTGGTTACGTATATGTTCCTGCATGACCCGAGTTCCTTTATGCATGTCTTCTCGAACATGTTCGCCGTATTTATGTTCGGCAGAACGCTCGAACAGGCTTGGGGACAAAAGCGGTTTCTCACCTATTATTTTGTCACCGGCATCGGGGCGGCGCTCATTCAAATGTTAGTGGTGTATATCCGTTTGCAGGCCATCAAAAGCGGCATGGACGCCGCGGCACTCAGTGAGGTCTATCACCACGGCTTTGATTTATTGCAGCAAAATATGAATTATACCGACCCGGTACAAGGGGGATTTAATATATTGCTCAACACGGTTACCATCGGTGCATCGGGAGGCGTTTTCGGCATCCTTCTTGCCTTCGGAATGTTATTCCCGAATGCCGAACTATTCATTATCCCTTTTCCTTTTCCCATCAAGGCGAAATGGTTTGTTATCGGTT